>CAYJSI010000021.1:29010-35055 GCA_964373045.1 uncultured bacterium | reverse complement strand
TTGCGAGACAATTCTCAAGTTTCAGATTTACAGGATCACAAGTAGCCAATTTAACGAATACTTTACTTAAAGTCTTTCCTCCAGAACGTTCCGAATTAAGACAAGCGTTGAGCACTGTCACACCCACTTTTCCAAATATCGTTCGTGTTCAGCCGGTCGTTTCAAATCGCCGGCCGCAACCACTGAATCAAGAATTTCTTGCGCCGTTTGTTGAAATTCTTCGTCAAGGAATTCTGCCGCTTGTGTATTTTGTGGCAGCTCGCATTCAAACGGCCCTTCGATATTTGAACGCGCGGTTTGGTTCTGAGGCGGTGGCACAAGCGGTAAAAGAAATAGAGGCCGTGTCAAACAAAGGACTTCTTGAGGCTCGGCTGGGTCCGGGGCTTCCTGTGATTGCCCCGGAATTCGCCCGAGCGCTCAATGCCTTCCTTGAAAATCAGGGGGTGAACCCCGATGCCGCGGGACAGGTCCTGATGCCGAAGGAGTTAATTTCTAAGGTTGCGGAAAACAGTCCGCGCGCTCTTTTCTTAATGTTAAAAGGCATTGCTGATTCAAAAGGCATCGTCGTTATTCCCTTGGAGGCAGAGGAAATTGCAACATTCCAATCTTCTCTTTTAAGGGCCCTTCGTGAAGTTAAGAAGGGGGTATTAAGTGCGCTTGAGAGGCGCGAACTCCCCGCCCTTATTTCCGGAATCGAGTCCGGAAAGCTCGTTTCCTTTTTGCGCATCGAGGAAGGTGCCAATAGAAATGCAGTTGTGAATGATTTTATCCTGGATCAAAAAGGCGGCGCTTCGGTGGTGAGCATCAACGAAACGGGTTTCATCGGTCCTGCCAAATTTGTTTTAGGAGAGGAACTCTTAGAAGAGCTTGTCTCTCCTGAAGATTGGGCGCTCGTGGCACTGATCGCGCTTTTGGGTGAGCGCGCCGGCGCCTTGATTAAAGAAATGGTCGGCCGAAATTCCGAGCAGGCCGAAGCCTTGCTCCAGAATCTTGTCGAGCAGAATGTCCGGGGCGGTCTTCGCTGGAATCCCCAAACCAAATCCTTCCATCCCACCTCCACGGCGGCCCTTCTTGACGCGGCCGTCAAGGCCTTCCGCTACATCCAAAAGATGGCGTAAACAAACCAGTCGTTAGTCGATAGTCCATAGCGGTCTGTCACATCCTCAATTCTGGACTTCTCTGAAAAATCTCTCGGTAAGCCAGATGCGGATAAGCGTCAAGTAGCCGATCCCCTTGCGAGCTGCAATACGCTTGAGTCCGATGATCTCGGCCTCAGGCAGCCTCATCGAAACAAGTTTCTTGCGTGGTTTCGGGAACTCGAGGTGGGCGGCCGTAAACTCATCGAGAAACTGGGTTGTATCGTGGGAATCCCAGAATTTGGCTTCTTCTTCATAGGAAGAGAATTTGGGTATTCTGGGCCTCTTGTGTTTTTTCATGTGTTAATTTCTCCTTTGATAGAGTTTTCGTTCAGTCTCGGCCATATCTCGGGCCGTGATAATTCTTATAATACCCTTGCCTAAATAGGCGCCTACTACGAGGAGATAGCGGCCGTCGTCGGTTCGGCCGTAGATCAAGTAGTGCGGCTCTCTTGTCTTAAGAATCAGGGGGTGGTTGTAGCAGGCCTCTTCTGCCTCCTCGGGATTCACGCCATGGCGAGCCATATGATCAATATTTCTCTCATCCCAGTCGAACCCGCGAATCCTCAAGCGCTATCTCCTTTTCCTGATCGAAGTATAAATGTATATACACCAGATGTCAAGGCCGCCCCACCCAGCCCTTTTGACTTGGTTCATTATATGTAATACACTTTGGTTGCCCGTGATAGGAAAGGATTAAAAACTCCTATCAAAAAGTGTTTTAGGAATCTTGAGTGGTAAATTGCTTATCAAATAACTGAAGATAGAATTATATGCGTGATATTCATTTAGATTTGGTGAGGGTGACGGAGGCGGCGGCGATTGCGGCCTCCCGCTGGGTGGGGACCGGGGACAAGGAATCGGCCGACAAGGCGGCGACGCAGGCCATGCGTGAGCGCTTGAATCAAATGGATTTTTCGGGCCTCATCAAAATCGGCGAAGGAAAAAAAGATAATAGTTACGGATTGTATGAAGGTGAAAAAGTCGGAAAGCTATCGGTGCCAGGCACGGCGTGCCTGGCACCATCAGGTGTTTACGAACTGGCGGTGGATCCGATTGACGGCACGCGTCCGACCGTGACCTCCGGTCCTGAAGCTATGAGCGTGATCGCCGTGGCCGAGAAAGACAGCCTTTTCACGACGCCTGAGTATTATATGAAGAAGCTGGCTTACGGTCCCGAGATCGCCAAAAAAGTTCGTCTTCGTGTCACCGACCCTCTTGCCAAAACCATTCAACTCACTTCCGAAGCGACCGGGAAAGACCCTTCCAAAATGATGGTTTGCATTCTTGACCGGCCGCGCCATGAATCGACCGTGAAAGAATTGCGCGGCCTGGGCGTTCGAATAAAATTAATTCAGGATTGCGATGTCTCAGGCGCAATCGCGTGCTGCCATCCGGAAAGCGGGATCGATTTGCTGGTGGGAATCGGCGGAGCGCCCGAAGGGGTGATTACGGCGGCGGCGATGAAATGTTTAAGAGGCGGTCTTGAAGTGCAGGTTGTGAATAAAGAAACTTTAAAAATCGATCCTCGTGTCTATACGATCGAAGAGTTGGTGAAAGGTCCTTGCGCTTTTGTGGCGACGGGGGTGACAAGCGGAAGCTTACTTAAAGGGGTGCGCTTTACCGACCGCGGTCCCGTGACCCACAGTGTTTTCATGCGCTCTGAAAGCGGTACGGTGCGCTGGCTTACGGCGTACCACGGTAACTAAAATCCCAAATCCCAAGCAAGGTACAAAAAACATAAGAAAAACATTAGGTAAGGAGCAAGCACCTAGAAACAAGATACGAAAAAAGTAGTCTTTTCGTTTTTAGAACATCTTGTCTCTCGCTATTTGTTCTTTGCATCTTGCTTGGCACTTGATTCTTGGAGGTTGTAGTTCATTTTTTTTCCTTCAGTTGGCTTGCAACATATCCCCACAACAGTATTCCCACTGCGGTTAAAACGGCCCCCTCCGTTTTTTGAAGCAGCATCCACTTGAGCGGTCCGATCGTAATGGCAAAAAGCGCGAGGGTCGCCACGATCCAGAGTTTTAAAGACGAACCCCATAAGCTGATGGTGCCAGGCACCGTGCCAGGCACGGTGCCTGGCACCTTTAGCTTTTTCCAAAATCCAGGCGGACCTGCCTTTCGGTAAAAATTTTCCAACGTTTTCTCATCCACCGGGCTGCTTAAGAACGTGGCGGGCAGCCAGAAAAAGGTACTCCCCAGGATCATATAAAGAAGCTCCGCAATGAAATTGGGAACGAACCCGAGAGTGTCAAAAAAAATGGGACGAAAGAGAATCAAGGGCACGCTCATGGCCATGGCCGCTATCTCGCTCCAGGGGTTGATGCGCCACCAGAACCACCTCAAGAGATAAACGGGGCCGATCGCGGCGGTAAGGTTCAAAATAAAAGTGAAGACCGCGCCGATGCTATCGGTATAAAAAGCGACCCCCATAGCAAAGACCGAAAGAATAATCGGTGTGATTTTTGCGACCCGTACATAATGTTTCTCCGAGGCCTCACGCTTCACAAACCGTTTATAGAAATCATTCACAAAATAAGAAGCGCCCCAGTTAAGGTGCGTGCTCATGGTGGACATGAAGGCCGCAAAAAAGGAGGCGACCATCACCCCTTTTAAGCCGGCTGGAAGGAGCATGGTAATCAGCCTGGGATAGGCGCGCTCGTGGTCTTCGAGTTCGGGTAAGAGCACGAGGGAGGCGAGGGCGGTTACAATCCACGGCCAGGAGCGGAGCGCGTATTGCGCAATATTAAACCAAAGGGTCGCATAGAGCGCCTCCTTTTCATTTTTGCAGGAGGCGATGCGCTGCACAATAATGCCGCCCCCGTCCGTATTTTTCCACGCCCACCACTGAATAAAAATCAGTCCGAGGAACCAGCCGAAGGGGGAATTTAAAATTTCGGTGGGCGTGAGTCCGGCCATAGGAGGAAGAAAATTGAGCTTATCCGTTGATTCAAGGCTCGCGACGATATTTTCCATTCCTCCTGCGGCCTTCACCGCATAAATCGCAAGGAGGACAGCGCCTGCCATGGCCACAATATATTGGAAGAAATCCGTCAGGATGACTCCCCAGTAGCCGGAGAGCGAGCAGTAGATTGTGGTCAGCCCCATGCAAAAAAAGATGGAGGCCGCCTTATCCCAACCCGTGGTCTCCTGCATGACCTTGACCAAGCCTGTCACGGGCCAGGCACCCATCACAAAGACGTTATAAAAAATTCCCCAGTAAATGGCTTTAAATCCCCTGAGAAATGCGGCCGCTTTGCCTGAGTAACGGAGCTCCGCGAACTCGACCTCTGTCAGTACCCCCGCGCGTTTCCAAAGTTTGGAAAAAAAGAAGACGGCAAACATCGTGCTGATGGCAAGCGCCCAGATCTCCCAGTTGCCCCAGATGCCGCGTCGGCGGACAATGCCGGTCACAAGGAGCGGAGTGTCGGAAGAGAAGGCCGTGGCCGCCATGGAGGTGCCGGCCAGGAGCCAGCCGAGTTTGCGCGATGAGGCAAAGTAGGATTCAATACTCTCGGAAGCCCGCTTCGTCAGAATGACGCCAAGGAAAAGGCTGATCAGGCAATAAAGCGCAACGATGATCCAGTCAATGGGATGCATGTGTCGCATTCCCTTTTTTTCCCTCTCCCTTTGGGAGAGGGGCAGGGTGAGGGGATATTAAAGCCAAACGGATTGTCTCCAGAACAGCATCTGTATTATTTAGGACGTCATGACTCCAAAATCGAATGACGTAGTAACCTTTACGAGTCAGATTATTAGTCCTTGAATCATCTTCAGATTTTTGGCTCGCATGTTGGCCGCCATCTAGTTCAACGATTAATTTCCTTTCAAAGCAACAAAAGTCGACAATATAAGCCCCTATTTTATGCTGACGGCGAAACTTATTTCCCTCCATTTCACGATTTCTTAGAAATCTCCACAGTTTACATTCCGCATCTGTTGCGTTCTTTCTGGGATTCTTAGCGAATCGATTCATCGGCCCTCACCTTAATCCTCTCCCAGAGGGAGAGGAGATTGTGATTTTCCCCAGCACACATTCTTTTCTTGCTCCCGTTACTGCGGGCAAATGATTCGTCTTTCCTTCCAGGGCACGCAGCGCAAAAAAGGCAAACGCAAGCGGTTCCTTGGCTTGCGCGGGGATGCCGAATTCTTCAATCGAATGAACGATTGTCGAAAAGGGGACAGGTACGCACCGCACTTCGTACCTGTCCCCTTTTCCTGAGAAGAAATTTTTCAAATGAGCCATGAGCGTTTTATTCAGGACCCCGCCGCCGCTCGCAATGATTTTAAAATTACCCGGCACCCGAGACCCGGCACCTGGTACCTTAGGCAGAATAAATTTTTGGTAACTATCATAAATCGAATAAGCTGTAAAATAGGTGAGCGTGGCAATCGCATTTTTTGGATTGTCCTTCCAAAGTATTTTCGGAATAAATTTCTCGTTAAAGAGCTCTCGACCTGTTGATTTGGGCGGCCGCTTTCTGAAATAAGGATGAGACGCCATTTGTTCGACAACCTTCCCATTGATTTTTCCCCGGCGTGCCATTGCGCCGTTACGGTCAAAAAGAATTTTCCCTTTCGTTACTTTTTGCACAGCCCAGTCGATCAGACAATTCCCCGGCCCGTTATCAAAGGCGATGGGCCTGATATTCTTGCCAACGACCGTGACGTTTGCAATCCCGCCGATATTCTGCAGAGCGGTGACAGAACCGTTCCCAAAAAAATAGTGATCAAAAAAAGGAATGAGCGGCGCGCCCTCGCCTCCCGCGGCCATATCCTGCGTTCTAAAATCGGAAACGACCGGGATTCCTATTTTTTCGGCGATGACGGATGCCTCGCCGATTTGAAGTGTGTTTGCCGGCCGGTCTCGGGGCCCATGATAAATTGTGTGGCCGTGGGAACC
>CAYJSI010000021.1:0-28910 GCA_964373045.1 uncultured bacterium | reverse complement strand
AATGCAATCCGCAAAGAAATTTCCCAGAATAAAATTCAGGCGCGAAAGTTCAGGAGCCTTAAGGTTGTGAGCGCTGAGAAGGATCCGGCGAAGCCGCGGCGGATAAGGAAAAGTTTGATAAGCGAACGTTTTTATTTTCACCCCCTCACCTTGATCCTCTCCCCCTTTAGGGGGAGAGGGGAGGGTGAGGGGGAAGGAAGCCAGGGCGAGGGAGACACCATCGCAAGAAGTGCCGGACATGAGTCCGAGGGCAAATTTTTTCATGAGATGTAGGGGCGCACCCGTGTGTGCGCCCGTCGTATGGAATGTCGAATCACGGGCCGACACCCGCCATCAAACCATCGGCGGGCAGGCATGGGTCGGCCCCTACGACGTGTACGATAACGCACGGCCCAAAAAACCCGAAGCGGTTTTAAGTTTCTCGAAAGCTGTTTGGTAGTTCCATCCCTTGCGTGCTATCAGAATGGCAAGCTTCACATTTTTTTTGGCTTCGAGAAGACACCGCTCGGCCTTTTCAGGAGAAACCTTTCCTAAATGTTCGATGAGCCGAAGCGCGCGCGCTTTTAATTTACGTGATCTCGGTTGAACATCCACCATCCAGTTTTGGTAAACCTTCCCCAGTTTGATCATGGACGCAACGGTCAGGCGGTTTAAAATTAATTTAGTAGCGGTGCCGGCCTTAAGGCGCGTGGAGCCCGTGATGAGTTCAGGCCCAACCTTGGCGGAGATGATGCAGTTTGCAAGCGGCTTCAAAGAAGAGACGTCGGCACACGTGACAAGAACGGTTGAAACACCCTTTTCCCGCGCAGCCTTAAGCGCACCACGCACAAAAGGGGTGACACCGCTCGCCGCAATTCCGACCACAATGTCATTCCCTCTTAGTTTTTTTATGAAAATTTTGAAGGCAGCCTCTTCGCGGTCTTCGGCGCCTTCCTCGGAACGGAAAACGGCCTTTCGGCCGCCTGCCATCACGGCTTGGATCAGGGAAGGGGAAGTATTAAAGGTAGGAGGGCATTCGGCGGCTTCCATGACGCCAAACCGGCCGCTTGTGCCGGCTCCGGCAAAGAAAAGTCTGCCGCCTTTTTGAAGGGCTTGTACAATAAGGATAACACCGCAAACGATTTGTTTGTTTGCTTTTGCGACGGCCCGGGAGACAAGCTTGTCCTCGCGGCTCATGATGCCGATCATTTTTTTGATGGAAACCGAATCGATGCTTCGGGAGCGAGGGTTGGATTGCTCGGCCGCCAATTTAGCGTAATTAATTTTCGCCATCGAGCGCCAGAATATCATGTCTTCTAAAATTGTAAAGGGGTCTGACCGAATCGTCTCAAATCTTAGCCTCCTTGCCGTTCGTCCCGCCCTAGCGAGGCGGGACTCACTCGCGCTTTCGGCCTCAAGAGCGCGCGTCGGCCAAGATTTGAGCCGATTTGTAATCTAGAACAAGGGAAAAATCTTATAGTCTATGGGACTCGAAAAATTGATCGGTCAACAATTGATGATTGGGGTGGGCGGAACAAGGGTGACGCCGGCGATGGTCCGCCTTTTTGGCGAGACGCATGCGGGAGGGCTCATCCTTTTCCGGCGCAATTTTTTGACGGCCAGAGGTCTCAAGCAATTTATCTCGAATCTCGAATCCGCTCTCGACCGGAAACTTTTAGTTGCGGTCGATCACGAAGGCGGCCGGGTGATTCACTTGGCGGAGGGTGTCACCTTTTTTCCGGATAACCTTGCTCTGGGTCAGAGCGGCAAAATGGAAGTCGCCTCAAAACAGGGAATGATCGAGGCTAAGGAGCTGCGGCGTCTCGGGATCGATCTCAATCTGGCTCCGACGCTGGATGTCTTGACCGAAAATTTCAGTCCCAATATTGGGATTCGCTCTTACGGCCGTGATCCCGAGCTCGTTAAGCGATTGGGCGTGGCGAGGATCAAGGCCATGCAGGCCCACGGGCTTTCGGCCTGCGCCAAACATTTTCCGGGGCAGGGGCAATCCACACTCGATGCGCACCTTGATTTTCCGGTTTTGAATACCTCGCTTCAAGAAATGAAAAGGATGCATTTAAAACCCTTTGTAGCAGCGATAGAAGCGGACGTGGATTGCATAATGACGTCGCACCCGGCTTACCCCAAAGTCGAACGTGCCCCCACACCCATTATCCCCGCCACGTTTTCCCGAAACATCGTTACCAATTTACTCCGTAAAGAGTTAGGTTTTAAGGGCGTCATTCTCAGCGACGACCTTGAAATGGGCGCGCTTCGAAAACTTTGTTCCGTTGAAGAGTCAGCCGTACGGGCGGTAGAAGCGGGGCATGATGGGGTGGTTGTCTGTTCGGATTTAAATGCCCAGAGAAGGACTTTTAACGCCCTGTTTGAAGCGTATCAAAGCGGTCGACTGGATCGAACGGAACTCGAACAAAGTGTTGAGCGGATCGAAAGATTGAAGAAAAAACGAAAAGAGCGGTTTTCCGGCGGAAGGCCGCATGCGGAGGCGACCGGCAGGGCCTTAGCGGAAACAATCGCGAAAGAGGGGATTCGCGCATTCAATGTAGGGGCGCACCCGCGTGTGCGCCCTCCAGTCCAAGGGCCGACACCCGCCATCAAACCATCGGCGGGCAGGCATGGGTCGGCTCCTACAACCAAAGTCAATGTCATCTTTCCGCGGCTTTCTTCTTTAAATCAACAGATTGCGATCGAAAAACCCCTTTTGAATGAAAAAAAATTTGTCCGGGAAGTTTTTAGAAAACAAGGAATTAGGGTTGCGAAAATTAGATTGGTGGACGTAAGGGCACGGCCTGCCTCGCCGGCAGGCAGGCGGGCGGTCGGGTCTGACTCCATCGGCCCCACCATTTTTTTCTGTTTCGATCCCCATCTCAATTCTGACGAACGAACATTGCTTCAGGCGGTCCAGTCCAAGGCCGCACCCTGTGCGATCGTCTTTTTGCGCGACCCTTACGGGGATGTCTTTCTTCGTCCTAACTCCTTTTATATCAAGGTGTTCGGATTTCGATGCGCTCAAATCGAGGCCGCCGTCCAAGCCCTCCGGACTCAGTTTTTCTCACAAAAAGTGCCATGTCCCACAAAGAGTGGTAAACTATAACCAGTTTCATCCGTAATTAATATTTACAATAAGACTTATCCTATAAAGGAGGATTGCCATGGCGCTTAAAAATTTTGACTCGATCTCGTTTCCCCAGGAAACTCTTCAGGGATTCATGCAGCGGGTTTATCAATGGATGGCGGCCGGTCTTGCCCTCACGGGTTTTGTGGCGATGTCGGTGGCAAGCAACGCCGATCTTCTTCGGACTTTAAATGGAGGGCTCTTTTGGGTCTTTGCCTTGGCCGAAATCGGGATCGTGATTTGGCTTTCCCTTTCCATTCAAAAAATTTCCGCATCGGTTGCGACCGCTGGGTTTTTAGTTTATGCGGCTCTAAACGGCGTGACCCTTTCCTATATCTTTGTTCTTTACACGGCAGCGTCCATCGCCTCGACTTTTTTCATCACGGCCGGGACCTTTGCCGGGGTGAGCGTTTTTGGCTGGGTGACGAAAAGTGATTTGACGTCGCTGCGCAGTTTTCTCTTTATGAGTCTCATCGGGGTTGTCATCGCATCAATCGTTAATCTCTTTCTTCGTTCCGAAATATTCTATTGGATCCTGACCTACGCGGGCCTCGCGGTTTTTATCGCTCTGACGGCCTATGACACCCAGCGCCTGAAACTCATCCATCAAAGCGGGGTGGGATCTTCAGGTCAAGCGGCGATTATGGGTGCCCTGGCTCTTTACCTGGATTTTATCAACCTCTTCTTGTACCTCCTTAGGCTCTTCGGAAAAAGGCGCAATTAATCACAGGCACCCGTCACCTAATCTTCATCTTGACAGCCTTGCTAAAATATTTCCCCAGTTAGCCGAAACATACTTCCATGATTGACGTTCGCTCCCTTACGATGCATTACGGAAGTTTCGTGGCCTTAAACGAGATTTCCTTCCGGGCTGAGGAGAAGGAAATCCTGGGCCTTCTTGGGCCTAATGGCGCGGGCAAAACAACCGCCATGCGAATCCTTACTACCTACCTCTATCCCTCTTCCGGCACGGCCAAGATCGAAAAATACGATATTCTAGAAAACCCAATTGAGGTGCGGAAGCTTATCGGCTATTTGCCCGAAATTGCCCCGCTTTATCCCGATATGCGGGTGGATGACTATCTTAAGTTTGTGGGGGAATCACGCGCCCTGGCAGGTCTTTCGCTTCAAAAACGCTTAGGCTGGGTGAAGGAGGCCTGTGAAATTGCCTCCGTCTGGAAACATACGATCTCCGAACTCTCGAAGGGTTTTCGCCAGCGCGTAGGACTCGCCCAAGCCCTTATTCATGATCCGAAGGTCCTCATTTTGGATGAACCGACCTCGGGCCTTGATCCGCTTCAAATCATCGGTATCCGTAAGCTCATCAAGGAACTTGCCAAAGATAAAACGATCATTTTTTCGACTCATATCTTGCAGGAAGTGGAGGCGATCGCGGACCGGGTGGTTATTATTAATGAAGGAAAAATCGTTTCTCAGGGGACGCAGGAAGAATTGGCTCAGCACGCCCGCTCCACAGGGCTTACAAAAACTCATCCAAGTCTTGAAGATATCTTTATTGCCCTTCTTGTGCCCAAACAAAAGCGGGAAAAAGTAAGCGTATGAATGCCGCCCTCTCTCACATTTCCATCGTCTTCCGCCGCGAGCTGGCCGCTTATTTTAACTCGGCCATCGCCTATATTTTTATTATCGTGTTTGTACTCTTAAACGGCGGTCTTTACATGACGCAGTTCTTTTTGATCTCGCGCGCCGACATGCGCCCCTTTTTCGCTACCCTTCCTTATATCCTTGCCGTCTTTCTGCCGGCCGTGACCATGCGCTTGTGGGCGGAGGAAAGAAGGGGAAACACGCTCGAACTTCTTCTTACCTTCCCGATGCCGACCTCTGAGCTTGTGATCGGGAAATTTCTGGCCAGTCTTGTCTTCTACGGCGCATCCCTTGCCGGTACGCTCACCTTGCCGATTATGCTTGCCGTCCTCGGGAGGCCGGATTTTGGGACCGTCTGGGGAAGCTACACGGGGGCGTTCCTCCTCGGGGCCTTTTATCTTGCCATCGGAATTTTTATTTCAGGGCTCTGCCGCGACCAGATCGTTGCCTTTATCCTTTCCATGATTATCTGTTTCGGTCTCCATCTCCTTGGGTCCCAATTTCTTTCGGCTTCCATCGACGGATGGATTCCGGGCTTAGGCTCGCTCCTTGAACAGTTTCTTGGGTGCGCCAGCCGCTACGATTCCTTTGCCAAGGGCGTCATTGATAACCGGGATGTCCTCTACTTCGTTGTCGGCACCGTTCTCTTCCTGACACTCAATGGATTTTGGCTTGAGGGACGGATGAAACCCGGGGCCAAAAAATTTTTTTCAACCGCAGTGCTCATTTCGGCCGGCATCTTTCTTATGGGCAATTGGCTGTTGGCGGACGTTTCGCTCGGGCGCTTTGATCTTACGGAGGGAAAGATTTACACCATCTCTCCCGCCACCAAAGAGATTCTACGGAGTCTTAAAGCCCCCGTGACGGCTAAATTTTATGTTTCTCCGGCGGATAAAATGCCGACGGGTATTAAGACTCTTGAGCAGGATGTGATTGATAAACTAGATGAGCTCAGCGTCGCCTCCAGTGGAAAATTCAAATATAAGATTTTTCATATGGAAGCCGCCAACATTATCGAGGGTGCGGCGAAACAAGGAGAAGAATCCCTTGAAGAACAGCTTCAGCAGAAAGGGATCCAGCCTTTTCAAGTGCAGGCCATCGAGTCCGATGAAATCGCCGTGCGCCTTATCTACGCCTCCGTCAGCTTAGCTTACAAAGAAAAGCCGGAAGAGATCATTCCCCGCGTGTTTCCGAATAATCTTCATGAGCTTGAATATTTAATCACTTCTAAGGTGTATCGAATGACGCTGCCTGAGACCCCCAAGATTGCGCTGGTGGCCCCTTACGAAGAAAAAGGAGTCGATCCCCAAATGCAGGCCCTCCTGGCTCAGCTCGGAGGTCAAGCGCCCGGAGGGAATCGCGAAGATAACTATGAATTGTTGCCGCTCGCCCTTGAATACGAAGGGTATGAAATAGCGCGGGTTCAACTCAATGAAAAGGAGCCGATTCCGGATGGCACAAAAACGCTGATTGTTGTGGAGCCCCTCGCCTTGAACGATCGGCAGAAATACGAAATCAGTCGATTTTTAAGACGAGGCGGCTCTCTTTTCCTTTCCATCCAAAATTATGAATATCGGTATTCCACCGAAGGCCGCGAACTTTCTATTCAATCGATTGATAAGAACCCCAATATCAATTCGCTTCTCTCGGCCTGGGGTTTTGAGGTGGAGCAGCAGACGCTCGTGGATGAGCAGCACGATGTGATTAACTTAAGCGGGGGAGCGCGCCTCGGTCCCTTTGAAGTATCCGTTCCCGTGAAAGTTCCGATCCAAATTCTGGTGACTCAGTCCGGCATGAATCCGGATATTTCGATTACCTCGCGCCTTTCCTCGCTTTTCTACCTCTGGGGAACGTCCCTTAAACTTGATCATGAAAAAATCAAGTCCCAAGGTCTTAAGGTTGACACGCTTTTGACCTCGAGCGCGGCCTCCTGGAACGTTCCTTTTCAGGAGGGCGTGATCAGCCCACAGAATTTAGCGCGACAACCCGAAAGCAAAATGGGCCCGCTGCCTTTGGCTGTGATAGCACAAGGCCAATTTGCGGATGCCTTTGCGGGTGAGGCCATGCCGACTTGGCCCAAACCTGAACCCGAGACACCCGAAGGGCCTGAGGCTGCAAAGAGTGCGCCTGAAAAATCAGAAGCCGTTTCTGAGACAAGATCTATGACGCCTGCTTCCGGGAAAATGATTCTCGTGGGGGCGTCGACACTCCTTCAGAAACATCTCGTGCGGGGCGGCGGACACCTTAGCTTCTTCCTCAATTCGATCGATGCCTTGACTCTGGGCGATCAGCTTGTGACGATCCGTTCGAAGCAGCCGATTGACCGCTCGATTAACCGCATCTCGGCTCCTGCGAAGGTGGTCTGGCGGTTTATTTCCTCCCTCTTGATTCCGATCGCGATTGCTGTGATCGGAACCTTTCGTATGATCCTCAGGCGAAAGGCCAAGCAAGATTATTTAAATGAGTTTGCCCTGCAAACTGCTTAGATGACCCTGTTAGACCTTAAAAAGTTATCCTCATGATTACTTTTTTAAATAAAAATTCTGATTGCGGAAGGAAGGTCTGACAGGGTGAAATCCAAACAAATCCTGATTCTAGCCCTTATTCTTGGCGTTCTTGTCTTAGGGGTACTGGCCAAGCAGTTTCAAAAACCTGCCGAGCTTGCGACCCAGGAGTATGCCCCCCTCGACCTTTCCTTTGATTCAGGCAATATTGCCTCAATTGAGATTTCAAAGGCCGGGGCCGCAAGCCCCATTCAATTGGCCAAGGAAAATAATGCCTGGAAGGTCACGAGCCTTTGGAATGCGCGTGCTGATCAGGACAAAATTAATCGGTTCTTCGATGCCATCAAGGGCGCTCAAGGGGAACTTCGCGGGACCGACCAAGCCCTTTTCGCGGATTTTGGCATTGAGGATAACAAGGCCTTTCTCATTGACTTGAAAGACGGTACTCAAAAATCCGTTTTGACCCTGCTCATCGGTACAAAGAAAGCGGATTATGCCTCCCTTTTTGTGCGGAAAAAAGGAGTGAATTTGGTTTATCTCACCAATGCCAATCTCCTTGCCGAGATGGGGATCTATGGCGATCCCGCCGCGGAAAATCCGGCCGGCGACTATTGGGTATCCACGAGTCTTCTTCAAATCCAAATAGATTCCATTCAAAAGCTCGAGACAAAAAGATTGATGAACGGCCAAGGGATTGTCACGGCGGCTGTTTTAGATACGCCGAACCTCCTCGATTCTACAAAGAAACAGTGGCAATTTCTTCGTAATGATCTTCCCTTTGCGCTGGACGCCGAAAAGGTGAAGCAATATTTAAACGGGCTTACCACCTGGCGGGCTCAGAAGGTGCTGGATCCGAACGCTAAGGATCACGGATTTTTAAAACCAACCTGGCAGCTTACCCTCACCTCTCAAGGGGGGAAACAAATAACGATGACGGCGGGCGGCAGGGACGCTGCATCTGAATCCGTTTATATGAAAGTCTCAAGCGAGCCGGTTGTCTTTCAGCTTTCCAAATACTATTTTGAAAATATGGATATCGATGACAGCCGATTCTTCGTTGATAATCCCCTTGGTATTGATCCCGATCAAACGGAAAAGCTTGTGACTCGCGCCGGCAAAACCGAGATGCGTTTTAGCCCTAAGGAGAAAAAGGGGGATGCCCTGGCGGGTTATTTGAATGATTTGAAGACTTTTAGTGTCTCCAAACTTATGTTTAATGCGGCTGATCAAAAAAAAGTACGCTCGCCCAGCGCTACTTTTATTGAAATCGAGAAATCGGGCGCGCCTTCCCAAAGGATTGATGTCGGGGAGATGATTTCTCAAGAGACCAAGGAATATGCCGCCCTCAAACGAGGCCATGCCCAGGTTTTTACCATTCCTGAAGACTCCTTCAAAAAACTCTTCGACAATCTTAACCGGCTCACTGAACCCAAATCTGAACCCAAAAAAGAAGAAACCAAAAAGTAAAGAGACGCGTCCTCCTAGAAGGCGCGAGCTTTACCGCGTCTTTTTGCTTCTCGCTGTCACCTTCTTAATCTTCGGCCCGATCATGATGAAATCGATCCTCTCCTCCATGATGTTCTTTCCGGAAACCCACTTTTACGAAAAGCCGCAGGATTACCATTTTGATTACGAGGATGTGGCGCTCACCACTGAAGATGACATCCAGCTCCACGGCTGGTACCTGCGGGCGAAGGAAGAAAAGGCGGTCCTGCTTTTTTTACACGGGAATGCCGGGAACATTTCGAATCGCCTGTCGAAGGCGAAAGGCTGGGTCGATCGCGGTTTTTCCGTGTTGCTTCTCGATTACCGGGGATATGGCAAAAGTAAGGGGAAGATTTTGGGCGAAGGGGATGTGATCCAAGATAGCGAGGCGGCCTTGCAATGGCTTATGCAAGATAAAAAAGTTCCACTGAGGAAGCTCATCTTTTACGGAGAATCTCTTGGAACGCATCCGGCTCTTCAGCTTGGGGCGGCGGGGGAGGCGGCAGCCGTTATCCTCGAGGCCCCCTTCACTTCTTTTACCGAGCTTGCCAAAATTCACTACCCCTTTATCCCGGAAATGATCCTGAAAGATTTTTCATTTTCAAACCGGGATTCCATTGCCAAACTCAAAACGCCTCTTTTTATTCTTCATGGCACCCGAGACAGTATTTGCCCTTACTCGATGGCGGAAGAACTTTTCAAGAAGGCACCCAACCCGAAAGAGTTTCTTTCTGTGCCGAATGGGGATCATAACGATCTTCCGATTTCAGCGGGGGAAGACTATTGGGAGAAGCCGGTGCGTTTCATCGAGAAATACCTTAAAACCGAGCGATAAACTGTAAGCTGCAGGCAAAGAAGCGAAACGGGGTATCAGGATATCCGTGGGCAGGATATCAGGAATCAGCGTATCAGCACCTGATCTTCCGATATTCTGGTCATCTGCCTACTGATGCGCCGATATTCTGATTTGCTTTTCCGCTTACAGCTGTTTCAGCCGAACCAGCCGATTTCGTCAATCCAGGTCTTTTCTTTTTTCTTTTCCTTGGCTCGGGCGTAGCGCTTCTCGGATGGTTTCACGCGGGTCTTGGGGTTAATGCCCCAGACATGGCGGGGACGTGGAATTGATGCCTTCTTTTTTTTTCTGGTCATCAGAAGAAATACCAATCGACAAGTGCCAAGGTACAAGCAAGTCACAACTGTCAAACAATCAAAATAAAAGGGAACTTCTTACATTTTTTTATTTTCTTGTTTTATTGTTTCTTGCTCGGCACTTGTTTTTTGAAAGTTGGATATTACGTTTTCCCCATCGATCGAAACGGTTTTAATGTTTGAATCATTTCCTGATGAATAAATCCATTCGAGGCCACATTCTGCACATCTTCGAGGGTAAGCGGCCCGCCCAAAAAATTGCTTAAACTCCCGCCTGCCTCTTCGATGATGAGCATGGCTGCGGCCTTATCCCAGGCGTTTAGTTTTAATTCCCAGAAGCCGTCGAAACGTCCCGCGGCAACATAGCAAAGGTCAAGGGCCGCCGCCCCGGTGCGTCGGATACCGAGGACCTGCATCATAAACGCCCTAAAAATGGCCAGGTACTCATCGCCTTTTTCCCGGCAGTCGTAGGGGAAGCCCGTGCAAAGAAGCGAGTCAGCGAGCGTCGGGGTCGGTGAGACGGTGATGGGATCTCCGTTTAACGTTGCCCCGTTTCCGCGCTCGGCGAAGAAAAGTTCATCCCGAAATGGATCGTAAACGCCCCCTGCTTCCACGCGGCCCTTTTCCTCGTAGGCAATGGAGACACAGACGACCGGATACGTGTGAGCAAAATTGGTCGTCCCATCCAAAGGATCGATGATCCATCGTGAGGAGGATTTTCCTTCAGGCGGAGATTCTTCGGTGAGGAGCGCATGATCCGGAAAATTTTTCCGAATGATGCCAAGAATAACGCCTTCCGCCTCCTTGTCCACCTCGGTGACAATGCTCAATTCAGATTTTTTTTGATAGGGGCGGCGTTCCGGCAAGGCCTGCTTTAAAATCGCGCCGGCATCCTTCAGCGCGGATAAGAGGGTGCTTTTAATTTTGTCCCGGTTCATATAGAATAAGTTCCCTTATTAACACAAATTCGTAAAAAAATAAAGCTTATAGCTCTTATCAGGGGTCTTTATGAAATCTTACCGAGTCACACTCATTCCCGGCGATGGCGTTGGCCCTGAAATTGCCGAGACGGCCAAGGCCTGTATTGACGCCACTGGCGTCAAAATTGATTGGGATATTCAGCATGCCGGAACCGATATCATGGAAAAAGAGGGGACCCCGCTCCCTCAGCGCGTCATCGATTCCATCCGCAAAAATAAAGTCGCTCTCAAATCTCCCATTACAACGCCTGTTGGGACGGGGTTTCGTTCCGTCAATGTGGCGCTTCGTAAAGAGCTCGATCTTTATGCCTGCCTCAGGCCGTGTAAATCCTATGCAGGGGTCCGGTCGCGCTATCAAAAGATTGACCTTGTGATTGTCCGTGAAAATACCGAAGACCTTTACGCGGGGATTGAATTTCAAAAGGGGACACGGGAGGCGCTTGAGATCATCCGCCAAATCGATCTCCTGGCTAAGAGAAAAATTCGCGATGACTCCGGCATCAGCATTAAACCCATTTCGGTCGCAGGCACCGAACGCATCGTAAAGTTTGCCTTTGATTACGCGCGTGAGTACAAGAGAAAAAAGGTGACGGCGGTTCACAAAGCCAACATCATGAAATTTTCAGACGGCCTTTTCCTTGAAGTTGCGCGCGAGGTGGCCAAAAAATATCCCGATATCGAATTTGAAGACCGTATTGTGGACAACATGACGATGCAGCTTGTGCAGGTTCCCGAACAATACGACGTGCTCGTGCTCCCCAATCTCTACGGGGATATTCTGTCCGACCTTTGCGCGGGACTCGTCGGAGGTCTTGGTGTTGCGCCGGGGGCCAATATCGGGGCAGACGGCGCGCTTTTTGAAGCCACCCACGGCTCGGCCCCTAAGTATAAGGGGCTTAACAAGGTGAATCCCTGTGCCGTCATCCTTTCTGGTGTTCTGATGCTGCGCCATTTGGGTGAACGCGAGGCCGCGGATCGGCTAGAGAACGCGATTGCCGCCGTCATTCGAGAGGGCAAAGACGTTACCTATGATATGAAAGAAAATCGCAGCGACCCTACGGCCGTTGGCACACGCGAAATGGGACAAGCCATTATTCGAAAAATGCAGGAAACAGGAGCAAAATTGCATCATTGATCAAAGGATAGAATTATGAACAAACCTAAAATCACCGTGGTCGGCGCAGGATTTGTCGGGGCCGCGACCGCTCAACGTCTTCTCGAAAAAGAAATCGCGGATATTGTCTTAATCGATATTGTGGACGGTCTTCCGCAGGGCAAGGCCCTCGACATGATGGAATCCGCCCCCATCGAAGGTTTTAAGACCAAGATTACCGGTACGAATCACTACGGAGATACAAAAAATTCCGACATGGTGATCGTTACCGCGGGTCTGGCCCGTAAACCGGGGATGAGCCGCGATGACCTTCTTTTTAAGAATGCCGAAATCGTGGGCGGAATTATTAGAGAATGCACCAAGGTTTCTCCCCAAGCGATTTTGCTTATGGTGACCAATCCCCTGGATGTGATGAGTTATCTGGCCTGGAAAAAATCAGGGTTTGATACGAAGCGAGTCTTCGGCATGGCAGGCGCCCTTGATTCTGCCCGTATGGCCTATTTCATTGCCGAGGAGCTTCGGTGCAATCCTTCGGACGTGGATGCTATGGTGCTGGGAGGGCATGGCGATGAAATGGTTCCCGTGCCGGAGCACACGTTTGTGAACGTAGGGGCGGACCCACGTGTCCGCCCTTCGTCCACGGGCGCACACACGGGTGCGCCCCTACATCAGGTATTATCACCGGAAAAGATAGCAGCAATTATCCAACGCACCCGTGACGGCGGCGCTGAGATTGTGAAATACCTCAAAACCGGCAGTGCTTTCTATGCGCCTTCTTCTTCTGTGGTTAGAATGGTCCGTTCCATTGTGGAAGACCGTAAAGAAATCATGCCTTCCTGCGTTTATCTGACAGGCGAATACGGTATCAAGAATGTCTATTGCGGTGTTCCCGCTAAACTCGGCCGAAACGGAGTGGAAGAGGTGGTCGAGATTTCACTGACCGAAGACGAGAAAAATGCCCTTCAAATTTCTGCAGAGCATGTGCGCGAAAACTGCGCCAAATTGAGTTTGTAGGGAAAATTATTTAGAGGGACGGCGGTAGAAGTATTTAAAATAAACGAAGGCAATACCCACGAGAAGAATGCCGGAAAAAATCATGTTAAAGGTGGCGTAAGGAGACATTTACTTTTCATCCTCCACTAAAACAAGATCGAGTATAAAACCAAAGGCGGCCAAAATCAAGGTTGAAACAATGCCCGGCAGAAATTCTGAGAGGGAAAATATCCCTTTCGCTAAGATACCAACCACCAGGACTGCGTAGCTGACCTTGCCACAGTCATAAAAGAATTTAGCTAGGTTGTCACGAGCGTTTTTCTTCATAACGACGGAAAGTTTAATACCAGTCGGATTCGATGTCAAGATAAATTTACATATAATATATTACTATAAACAATATGGACAGTTTCGGTACTAAGTCAAATTGGAAGGCGGGGTCTTTAGCCTATACGGTCTACCGCCTTGACCGTCTCAAAAAAAATGTGAACCAGATGCCGTTTTCGATCCGCATTCTTCTTGAAAATCTCCTTCGCCACGAAGACGGGAAAAGTGTCAGAGCGGAAGATATCGAAGCGCTCGCGAATTGGAACCCTCAACAAAAATCAAATAAGGAAATTGCCTTTACTCCCGCAAGAGTTATTTTGCAGGATTTTACCGGGGTTCCCTGTGTCGTGGATCTGGCCGCTATGCGCGACAAAATGAAGGAATTTGGGAAAGATCCCAAGAAGATCAATCCTCTCGAACCGGTGGATCTTGTGATCGATCATTCTGTTCAGGTAGATTCTTTTGGTACGCCCAGATCTTTTGAGGAAAATGTTGAAATCGAATTTCAGCGCAACCGCGAACGTTACGAATTCCTAAAGTGGGGGCAGAGGGCCTTCCAAAATTTTCAAGTGGTGCCGCCCGGAACCGGGATTGTTCATCAGGTGAATCTCGAATATCTCGCCAAAGGGGTTCTGACGAAAAAAATTGGGAATGAAACATTCGTCTATCCCGATACGCTTGTCGGGACCGATTCCCATACGACCATGATCAACGGGCTCGGCGTGCTCGGATGGGGAGTTGGAGGGATTGAAGCTGAGGCCGCGATGCTTGGGCAACCCGTTTCCATGCTGATTCCGGAGGTGGTCGGATTTAAACTAAACGGCAGGTTGACCGAGGGTGCAACAGCCACGGATCTTGTGCTGACCGTGACCGAAATGCTCCGTAAAAAAGGAGTGGTTGAGAAATTTGTTGAGTTTTACGGCCACGGTCTTGACCAACTGACGCTTGCCGACCGCGCAACGATTGCCAACATGGCGCCTGAATACGGTGCCACGATGGGATTCTTTCCGGTTGATGAAGAGACGCTTCGCTATCTTAGACTTTCAGGCCGAAGCGAAGAACAGATCAAGCTCGTCGAAGCCTATTTTAAAGAACAGGGTCTCTTTCGTACGGCAAATCCCAAGGACCCCGTTTTCTCCGACACACTCGAACTCGATTTGAAAGATGTGACGGCTTGTCTTGCGGGCCCCAAGCGGCCTCAGGATCGGGTTGCGCTTTCCGAGGTCAAAGCCAATTTTGAAGCGAATCTTAAAACGATGGCGGGCTCTTCTCGGGCAGGGGGATCCGCAGCGGTTTTGGAAAAGATTCAAGTTCAATCAGCCGGACAAACATTTGAAATGGATCACGGTTCTGTGGTCATTGCGGCCATCACAAGTTGTACCAATACTTCGAACCCTGCCGTGATGCTTGGGGCGGGTCTTTTAGCTAAAAAGGCGGTGGAACGGGGCCTTAAAGTAAAACCCTGGGTCAAGACAAGTCTTGCCCCGGGTTCTAAGGTCGTGACCGAGTATCTCAAGGCGAGCGGGCTCCTTTCTTATTTAGAGAAAATGGGATTTTATCTGGTGGGTTATGGCTGTACAACCTGCATCGGAAATTCCGGGCCGCTTCCCGAAGCAATCGGGAAAGCCGTGAAAGAAAATAATCTTGTTGCAGCGGCCGTTCTTTCAGGAAACCGCAATTTTGAAGGCCGTGTGAACCCGCTTGTGAAGGCCAACTATCTTGCTTCTCCTCCGCTTGTCGTGGCTTATGCCTTAGCGGGAACGATTGAACTTGATTTGACAAAAGAAGCGCTTGGCAAAGATTCAAAAGATAGGCCCGTGTATCTGCGTGACATCTGGCCTTCGGCCCAGGAGGTTACGGAGGCGATGTCGAAAGTTTCGCGCGGGATGTTTGAAAAAGAATACGCCCATGTTTTTGAAGGGGACCGCAACTGGAAATCCATTCAAGTGGAAATGAGCGATGCCTTTAAATGGGATGCAAAGTCCACCTACATTAAGAAAGCGCCCTATTTTGACGGCATGAAACCCGCACCGGACCCTGTTCGGGACATTCGAGATGCGCGAGTGCTTGTGATGGTGGGGGATTCGGTTACCACGGACCATATTTCACCGGCAGGCAATATTGCAAAAGACGGTCCCGCCGCCAAATATTTAATCGGGCATGGAGTGCAACCCAAGGATTTTAATTCTTACGGTTCGCGCCGCGGCAATCACGAAATCATGATACGCGGAACTTTTGCGAATATCCGTCTTAAAAATTTACTTGCTCCGGGAACGGAAGGTGGCTTGACGCGCCTTTTGCCTGGGGGAACACAGATGTCCATCTTTGATGCGGCGACGGAATACGGCAAGCGAAATGCGCCTTTAATTGTGCTTGCAGGAAAAGAGTATGGCACAGGATCGTCGCGTGACTGGGCGGCCAAGGGTCCTGCGCTTTTAGGAGTGAAGGCGGTTATCGCTGAAAGTTTTGAACGCATTCATCGCAGCAACCTGATCGGAATGGGGATTTTACCGCTTCTTTTCGAAAAAGGTCAAACTCGGGAATCTTTAGGGCTTACGGGGGAAGAAGTTTTTACGATCGAAGGCATTGAAAGAGATTTTATTCCCGGCAAAAAGCTACCGTGCGTTGTTAAAGGGAGAACGGGAGAAAAAAGATTTCAAGTCGTTTCGCGCATTGACACGCCCGTGGAACTTGCCTATTATCGCCATGGTGGGATTTTGCGGTACGTGTTGCGGCAATTAATCCAGTCGCATTAAAAATACAAAATGACAAATCAAGACGCAAAAATTTCTCCTCATTTCTGGCTGAGGCGGCTTCATTCGCTCTCGGGTGTATTCCCCATCGGCGCCTTTCTCCTTGAGCACATGTTTTCAAACTCCTTCATCATGAAGGGGGCCGAGGCCTACAACGCTCAAATTGCCTTCTTAAGCGGGCTCCCGTATGTGCTGGTGATCGAGACCTTTTTTATCTACCTCCCGATTCTTTATCACGCGTTTTACGGTTTTTATGTCATGTTTACCGGAAAAAATAATCTTGCCTGGTACCCTTATCCCGGCAACTGGCTCTATTCGCTGCAGCGCTGGACCGGCGTCCTAACCTTCATTTTCGTGGCCTATCACGCCTACCATACCCGCTTTGTCAATCTCCTTTATGGCACGGAGGTGAGTTTTGAGCGGATGCAGCAGCTCATGAGTGACCCGCGCATGTTTTGGTTCTATATGGTGGGCATGGCCGCAACGATGTTTCATTTCGCAAACGGCCTCTGGGGATTTTTAATCAGCTGGGGGATTACGTTGGGGCCAAAGTCTCAAAAAGTGTCCGGGGTGATCTGCGGACTCGCGGGATTGAGCTTGTTTGTGGTGGGTGTGAACGCCTTAGTGCATTTAATAAAATAAATTCCCTGCCTGCGGCAGGCAGGCAAACGTTTGAAATGATGAATACAAAACCCAAGTTTATTGTTGTCGGCGGCGGCCTTGCGGGTCTCATGGCCACGATTAAATTGGCGGAGGCAGGCCACTTAGTCGATCTCCTTTCGATTGTTCCCTGTAAGCGATCGCACTCTGTCTGCGCCCAGGGAGGGATCAATGCCTCCGTGAATACGAAAGGCGAGGGCGATTCTCCCCAAATCCATTTCGAAGAAACAATTCTGGGAGGGGATTTTCTCGCCAACCAGCCCCCTGTTCTCGAGATGTGCAAGAATGCCCCAAGTTTCATTGATATGCTCGACCGGATGGGCGTGCAGTTTAACCGCACTAAAGAAGGTTTAATTGATTTTAGGCGCTTCGGCGGCACGCGCTTTCACCGCACAGCTTTCGCGGGTTCCACCACCGGCCAGCAAATGCTTTATGCTCTCGATGAACAGGTGCGCCGTTACGAGGTCGAAGGCCTTGTGACCCGCTACGAAGGTTGGGAATTTCTTTCAGCCGTGATCGATGACACGCTCGTGGGGCGCGGTGTCGTCGCGATGAACCTGATCAATTTTGAAATACGCTCTTTTCGCGGGGATGCGACTATTTTTGCAACCGGCGGCATGGGGATGATCTACGGGCGTTCGACGATGTCAACGGTTTGCACGGGCGCTGCCTCGGGGGCCCTTTACCAACAGGGGGTTTGGCTCGGAAATCCGGAATTTGTCCAGGTGCACCCCACGGCGATTGCGGGTGAGGATAAAAACCGTTTGATTTCAGAAGCCGTGCGGGGCGAAGGAGGCAGGCTCTGGACTACTAAAGACGGAAAACGTTGGTATTTTCTCGAAGAGTGGTATCCGAAATACGGGAACCTTGTCCCACGCGACATTGCTTCGCGAGCTGTCTTCAAAGTCTGCCGCGAACTCAAGCTCGGCATTGATGGGAAGGACATCGTTTATCTTGATATTTCGCATCTCGATAAAAAAATCCTCCAGGAAAGACTTGGCGGCATCCTCGAAATCTATGAAAAATTTATGAATGAAGATCCGAGCAAAGTGCCCATGCGCGTTTTTCCCTCGGTTCATTACAGCATGGGCGGAATTTATATCGATGCCCAACACATGACGAATCTCCCGGGGATCCTTGCGGCAGGGGAGGCGGATTACCAATATCACGGAGCCAACCGGCTCGGCGCCAACTCACTTCTTTCCTGCCTTCAAGGCGGGGTGAGCGCGGCAGCTTGCGCCATCGACTATGCCTCCGGATTGGAAAAAGGGGCGGAATCTGTGAGTTCTAAATTTTTTGACGATCAGGTAAAAAAAGAAGAATCTCAAAATGATAAAATCCTCCGCAGCCGCGGCCGGGAGAATCCCTATCAGCTTTGGGAAGAGATGGGAAACGTCATGACGGAGAACGTAACAGTGGTGCGTTACAATGCCAAGCTCGAGGAGACGGACCGCAAACTCCAGGAAATTCAGACGAGGACCCGTGATGTGAATATTCACGATGTCTCAAAATGGGCCAACCAGCCCCTTGTCTTCACACGCGAACTTCAGAGCATGCTCCTTGTGGCACGGGCCATTGCCCTCGGTGCGTTCAGGCGTAACGAAAGCCGGGGAGCACACTACAAACCCGATTATCCTAATCGCGATGACGCGAATTGGCTTAAAACGACGGTTGCAAAATATACGGCAAACGGCCCTGAGTTTTCTTACGAAGCCGTCGATACATCGTTATTGAAACCCAGAGAAAGAAAGTATTAAAACATGTGGTAGGGGCGAACCCCTGCCCGACAGCTGGCAGGCGGGCATGTGTCCGCCCGCCATTGAAAACGGGCAGACACGCGGGTCTGCCCCCTGCATCCAACATCGTGACAGGTATTCAACAATGGCTGAGAAAAAAACAGTTATCTTAAAAATCAAACGTCAGGATAGCCCCGGCGCAAAACCCCACTGGGAAGAATTTCACATCCCGCACCGTCCCTACCTCAATGTCATTTTGTGCCTGCGCGAAATCCAAAAAAATCCGAAGACGTTTGACGGGCGAAGGACAACACCCGTGGCCTGGGAATCAAGCTGTCTCGAAGAAGTCTGCGGGACTTGCGCCATGGTGATCAATGGAAAGGTCCGCCAGGGCTGTTCGGCCCTTGTGGATAATCTTACGCAGCCCATCACGATTGAGCCCATGCGGAAATTTCCTTTGGTCCGCGACCTTATCGTGGACCGCTCGCGCCTTTTTGAGGGTTTGAAGCGTGTCAAGGCCTGGGTCCCGATTGACGGGACGCACAATTTAGGACCGGGTCCCAGAATTGCCCCTGAAGAACAACAGGAAAATTACTGGCTTTCCCGATGTTTTAGCTGCGGCTGCTGCCTCGATGTCTGCCCTCAGGTGAATGAGCGCTCGGACTTTCTTGGCGCGATGGCCATCAACCAAGTTGCTATGTTTAATGCCCATCCGCTCGGCAAAGTCGATGCCCCGAAAAGGCTGAAGGCCCTGATGGGCTCGGGCGGGATTGAAGATTGCGGAAACTCTCAGAATTGTGTCAAGGCATGCCCCAAGGAAATTCCACTTGTGACCTCCATCGCGAAAGTAAATCGTCAGATCACGCAGCATATGTTTGATTTACTCAAAAAGTAGTGGCACGGCGCGCCGTGCCCTTACAACTCCCTTCCCCCAAAATCGGTAAACACGCGTACATCGATCCGGCTGCTCACGTCATCGGCCGTGTCACGATCGGGGATTACTCAAGTGTCTGGCCAGGCTGTGTCCTTCGCGGTGACATCCACCCAATTAAGATCGGGCGCTTCACTAACATTCAAGATTTATCCCTTCTCCACGTTGAATCAAACCGCGCCTGCCTCGTGGGCGATTATGTAACCGTCGGGCACCAGGTGACGCTTCACGCCTGCACCGTTCGTGATCAATCCCTTGTGGGGATTGGATCCATTATTCTAGACGGGGCCATTATTGGAGAGGGCTGCATCCTCGGGGCCGGCAGCCTTGTGACACACGGCCAGCATCTTAAGCCCAGCCACCTTTATTTTGGAAGACCCGCCAGACTTATCCGCAGGCTTAAGCATCAAGAAATCGCCGGTCTCAAAACCTGGGCTCTTCGCTACGTAAAGTACGCAAGCGATCACATGAGTGGTAAATATCATCGTTTATAAAGTTGCAAAAGGTTGCAAGATGTTGCCAAAGGTTTCAAGAGGTTACAGAACAATTTTTTGTACTGTCGGTTATAGAAAAAGCAGAGGGGGTCAGGCACCGAAATGCTGGTGCCTGACCCCTTCAGGTTTATGATTTTCCACGTGCGGATTTACAGGTTTTCAGTATAATGACCCCCTATGTCAGAGCCGATTTCAACTTCCAAACCTACCTATTTTAAGGATCACCCCGCTTTTTCCAAAGGTCTGGAAGGCATTGTTGCCGGTCAAACCGCTTTAAGTCTTGTCGACGGTGAGGCAAGCAAGCTCTCCTATCGGGGCATCCCCATCCATGAGCTCACAGAAAAGTCTTCCTTTGAAGAAGTCATTTATCTTCTTTGGTACAACAAACTGCCTCTGGCTTCGGAACTCAAAAATTTTAAAAAAAAGCTGGCCCTTGAACGTGAGGCCCCCAAGGAAATCTTGGGGTTTTTGGGGGGGTTCCCGCGGAAGGCTCATCCCATGGGGGTGCTGCGGACAGCCGTCTCCGCGCTCGGGAATTTTGATCCGGAGGCCGAGCGTATCGATCTCGAGAGCACCCAGCGCAAGGCCCTTCGTCTGACGGCCATTCTTCCCACGGTCATTGCCGCCTTTCACCGCATCCGAAACGGCAAAAAGCCGATTGCCCCGGATGCCAACCTCTCACACGCGGCTGATTTTCTCTACATGATGGAAGGCAAGGTACCCGAAAAAGAAAGGGAGCGGGCACTCGATGCTTACCTTATCTTACTTGCCGATCACGGTTTTAATGCCTCTACTTTTTCGGCGCGCGTCACCACCTCCACGCAGTCAGATATTTACTCCGCCATCACTTCAGCCATCGGTACCTTGAAAGGGGATTTGCACGGTTCGGCGAATCAACGGGCCATGGAAATGATTTTAGATATCGGAACTCCTGAGAATGCCGAGCCCTACATCAACCGCCTGCTTGAGCAGAAAAAAAAGGTCATGGGTTTCGGCCACCGAGTCTATAAGAAAGAAGATCCAAGGGCCACGGCCTTCCGTGCCATTGCCAAGGCCCTTTGTGATCGCGTGGGGGATAAAAAATGGATGGAAATCTCGAACCGGGTTGAAAAAATGATGTGGGAGAAAAAGCAAATTCCCTGCAATGTGGATTTCTTTTCGGCCACTGTCCTCTACATCCTCGGATTTCCCATCGATTTTTTTACCACCGTTTTCGCGGCGAGCCGGGTGGCAGGCTGGAGCGCGCATGTGATTGAACAGCAAAGCGATAATCGCTTGATTCGGCCAGCGGCTGATTATATCGGTCCCCAGAATCAACACTACCTTCCGTTAGAGAAACGAAAGTAGCCTTCCTTGAATATCCACGAATACCAAGCCAAGGAAATATTTAAGCGCTATAAGATTCCCATTAATGAAGGCCGGGTTGTGTCCTCTCCCGAAACGGTCCCGGGGGCTGCGCGGGAACTGGCCAAGCCGAACCATCTTTTTGCCGTCAAGGCCCAAGTGCACGCCGGTAGCCGGGGTAAAGGGGGAGGGATCAAAATTGTGAAGACCCCTGAGGAGGCTGGCGAGGCTGCGGCCAAGATTCTGGGAATTAATCTCGTCACGCCTCAAACCGGACCCGAAGGAAAACCCGTTCATACACTTTTAATCGAGGCTACTTCCGGTATCCGAAAGGAATATTACGCGAGTGTCGTCTTAGACCGCGGCATGGCCTTGCCCTGCTTGATTGCTTCGGAAGCCGGGGGGATGGAAATCGAAGAAGTGGCGGCGAAGGAACCCGGAAAAATTCTGAAGAAATATTTTTCACTCGACACAGGCCTTTCTTTTCAAGAGGCGGAGGCCTTTGCAAGGCAGCTTGTCCGGGAGCCCGAAAGAGTTAAATTTTTTGCCGAAATTTTTCAAGCCATGGCCAGACTTTTTCTTGACCTTGATGCCTCCCTGGTGGAAATTAATCCTCTCGCTGTCATGGTTTCGGGGCGGATCATTGCCATCGACGCCAAAATTAATTTTGATGATAACGGACTCTATCGCCACCCTGATATTGTTGCCCTGAGGGACCCCAGCCAGGAGGATCCGAGGGAAGTCGAAGCCAAAAGGTTTGATCTAAGCTATGTCGGCCTCGACGGGAATATCGGTTGCATTGTCAACGGCGCCGGCCTTGCCATGGCCACGATGGATATTGTGAAATATGCGGGAGGGGAACCCGCTAACTTTTTGGATGTGGGCGGCGGTGCGAACAAGGAAAAAGTGGCGGCCGCCTTTAAAATCATTTTAACGGATCCCAAGGTGAAGGCCATTCTCGTGAATATCTTCGGTGGGATTATGCGCTGCGATGTCGTGGCCGAGGGGATTCTTGCCGCTGTCGCGGAAGTGGGCGTGAACGTTCCCATCGTGGCGCGCCTTGAAGGGACCAATGTCGAGCAAGGGAAAGCGATTTTAAGAAAGTCGTCATTAAAAATTATTTCGGCTGCGACCTTTGAAGAAGCCGCCGAGAAAGTTGTGGCCGCGCTGTAAAAAATGTTGCAAGAGGTTTCAAAAGGTTGCTAGAGGTTGCAAAAGGTTACAAAAGACGGATCCGTAACCTCTGGCAACCTTTGGCAGCGTCTTGCAACTTTAAAGGTTTTTTAAAATGAGTATTCTCGTTAACAAAAATACCAAAGTGATTGTGCAGGGGATTACCGGCCATCACGGCTCCTTCCATGCCGAGCAGATGCTGGCTTACGGTACCCAGGTGGTGGGCGGAGTGACGCCGGGAAAGGGCGGAGAAAAAGTTCACAGCACTCCTGTATTTAATTCTATGGAGGAAGCGGTTTCCAAAACTCAGGCGAACGCCTCTGTGATTTATGTTCCGGCCAAGTTTGCGGTTGCCGCCATTAAAGAAGCGGCGGAGGCCGGAATCCGATTGATCGTTTGCATCACGGAAGGGATCCCGGCGCTTGACATGGCGAAGATAAAACCCTGGCTTTCTGAGAAGAAGGTGACCTTAATTGGACCGAACTGTCCGGGGGTGATTACTCCCGGGGAGTGCAAAATAGGAATCATGCCCGGTTACATTCATAAGCCGGGTCCGGTCGGAGTGGTCTCTAGGAGCGGGACGTTGACCTACGAAGCCGTGTGGCAGCTTTCGGGATTGGGTCTGGGTCAGTCCACTTGCGTGGGTATCGGCGGCGATGCCATTGTGGGAACGAGCTTCGTGGATGTCTTATCCGCCTTTCAGAAAGACGACGCCACCCAGGCCGTTGTGATCATCGGAGAAATCGGAGGAAGCGCGGAAGAAGAGGCGGCTGAATATATTGAATCCAAAATGACAAAGCCGGTGGTGGCTTTCATTGCGGGCGCAAACGCCCCGGCGGGAAAACGGATGGGGCATGCGGGCGCGATTATTTCGGGCGGTGCGGGAAAGGCGGATACCAAAATGCAGCGGCTCATGCAGGCCGGTGTCACCCTGGCCGCGAGCCCCGCCCTGATCGGAGTGACTCTCAAAAAAGTTTTTCAAGAGCGGTATGGGCAAAAATCTAGATCACGTTTATGACCAGTACCTCAAGGCGCATGGCGAGGAAGTGGTCAAGGCCATTTCTCGTTTCCAAGAGCGCCTCGTCCAATCCTCCCTTTATTACGGCCGCTTTCTTATCCCCGTTTTTTACAAACTCCATCTTCTCGCCCCGAAGCAGGTTCACCTCCTGAAGCGTGTTGCCTCCACCATGAGCCAGGTGATCAACACGGCAACCCGTCTTTATTTTGAGGAATCCCATCTTTCGCACATGTTTCATATGAATCCGGAGGCGGTGGAACTCATCAAGATTGATCCCGGTTATTCCCAGACGGTGGTCTTTGCTCGTTTCAATACTCTTCTCGAGGGAGAAAGCCTGAAGCTTGTGGAATTTAATTGCGATTCAACCGCAGGCGCCGCTTACGCCGATCAATTAGAGCAAATGCTTCTAGCCGAAGAGCCGCTCGCGGAATTTTTTCAGGAGTCTCAACTCCAAAGCGTCTCCCGCAGTCAGAATATCTTGAATGCCCTTCTCGAGGTCTACGAAGAATTCGGCGGATTCGAAACGCCTCACATCGCCATTGTCGACTGGCGAAACGTGCGTACCATGCCGGAGTTTGAGATGCTTAAATCCTTTTTTGAATCCAAAGGCTATAAAACAACGATTGCCGATCCGCGGGAACTCAAGTACAAAGGCGGCAAACTCTACCACAAGGATTTTAAAATTCAGCTCATCTATCGTCGCGCGGCCTTTGATGAAATTATGGATTATATCGATGAGGTCCAGGATATGATCACAAGCTACCGCGACCGCGCGGTTTGTATGGTCAATCCTTTGCGTTCGAGACTTGCCAGCACGAAGGCCATCCTTTCCATGCTGACCAATCCGGAATTCGATCACTTCTTCACTGAAAGTGAAAATAAAATCAAGCGGGAGCACCTTCCCTGGACCCGGCGCCTGACGGATGCCGAAGATTTTTACGGCCGCAAGAAAATTTATCTCATCGATTTTCTAAAAGAAGAAAAGGAAACACTGGTGCTTAAGCCCTCGACCGGTTACGGGGGTAAAGACGTCGCCATTGGCCGCGAGACCCCGAATGACGCCTGGAATGCCGCCATCGACAAGGCGCTTAAGGGGGACTGGGTGGTACAGGAATATGTGAACGTCCCCATTATGACGGTGCCCGTCGTCGTGAATCAAAAGCTTGATTTCGAGTACAAAAAGTTTAATTTTAATCTCCTGGTTTCCGGCGGGAAATATGCCGGTGGTTTTTCGCGCTTAGGAGAGGATAGTGTGATCAATCTTGCCCGCAAAGGCGGTATGATCCCCTCGATTGCAGGAGAGCACATCCCGGATCGTTTTGATGAGACGCTTTGAAGCAGGACTAACGGGGCCTGACCCCGTCAGCTATTTTTGTTGTACAGGCTGTACAGTGAGAAAAAATATTTTGAAATTTCCAATTCTTGATTTATTCTGTTCAACGATTACTTACTCTTGTCATGCCGGGCTCGACCCGGCATCCAGATCCAGAACTTGGATCCCGGCTCGGAGGCCGGGATGACACACGAACAGGGGTGACCTTGAAGACTCCATTAAGATTTTTTTCACTCGAGGAAGCGAATTCAGTCCTGCCCAAACTTGAGCGCCTCCTTGAGGGCCTTGATCATAAAAAAGAGGCGCAGGCGAAGCTCCACGACACCATCCTGATGGAAGAACTTCTCGTGCAGGCGGGTTCTTCGGGTGCGGCTTCGGACACAGTCGCTTGCGATCAAGAGGCGAAGGATCTTGACGAAGCGGTCGCCAATCTTCAGAAGGACCTTGACGAAATTCGCACCCTCGGCTGTGTCGTCCGCAACGTTGAACAAGGGTGGATTGATTTTCCCACGAAGCGAGATGGGGAGCTGATCTATTTTTGCTGGCGGCGTGGTGAAAAAACCATCCGTTTTTTTCATTCCAGAAAAAGCGGAATGACCGAGCGCGTCCCCCTTTCTTGACAAAGAAAGAGGCGGACGTTATAGTCCCACATCACTCATGCCTGAATTGCCGGAAGTCGAAACCCTCGTCGCCCAACTTCGAGAAAAAATTTCGGGCTGCGTTCTTTCTCGGATCGTCATCACTCGCGAGTCGATCCTGAGCTCTCCGAAAGAGGCGATCACGAAAAAACTTTCCGGAAAAAGGGTTCAAACGGTCAAGCGGCGCGGAAAATTCATTCGGCTTGAATTCGAGAAAGATTTGACCCTTTGGTTTCATCTCGGGATGACGGGCCAGCTGATTTGGACCGAAGAACGAGAAAAGAAAGCTCTGCACCAGCATCTTGCCCTCGTCTTTGAGGGGAAAAAGGATAGGCTTCTTTTTCGGGATAGCCGCAGGTTTGGCGAAGTCTTCCTCGCAAACGGAAACATCGCCTCTCTTCCTCAAGGTGTCAGGCTTCTTGGGCCCGAACCCTTTGAGATTTCCGGAAACGAATTTGCTTCCATCTTCGGAAGCCGGAAGGGAAGGATTAAAAGCCTGCTTTTGAATCAAAGGTTGATGGCCGGCCTCGGTAATATTTATGCCGATGAAAGCCTGTACCGTGCAGGAATCAACCCCAAAAAACGTCCTCATCGGCTGAATCGCACGGCCTTAATGCGCCTGCACGAGTCGATTTGCCTCACTTTAAAAGAGGCCATCCGCCACGGGGGCTCGAGTATTGACGATTACATGCACCTTGACGGCGGGCGCGGTGTTTTTCAAAAGTTTCATCAAGTGTACGGCCGGGAGGGTGAAAATTGTAACGGGTGCGGGACCAAGATTCGCCGCGTTCCATTGGCCGGCCGCAGTTCTCATTTTTGTCCACAGTGTCAGAAGTAAGGGCACGGCCTGCCTCGCCGGCAGGCCGTGCCCTTACGTTCAAAGGAGAAAAAACGTGATCGTTCCCAAGAAAATATTTCTTACCAAAGGCGTCGGAGTTCACAGAGAAAAATTATCAAGCTTTGAACTTGCGCTTCGGGACGCTGGGGTTGCACCCTTTAACATTGTGCGCGTCTCAAGCATTTATCCCCCCTATTGCAAGTGGATCTCAAAAGAAGCTGGGCTCAAATACCTCACCCCCGGCCAAGTACTCTTTACGGTCATTGCCGAATGCGCCACGAATGAGCCCAACCGTCTCATCGCAGCCTCGGTAGGGATGGCCCTTCCTAAACGGCCTGACCAGTACGGCTACCTCTCCGAGGCCCACACCTATGGCTGGACGGAGAAAAAGTCGGGAGAGTATGCGGAAGATCTTGCAGCCAGCATGCTGGCCACGATCTTGGGCGTCAAATTTGATCCGGATGAAAGCTATGACAAAAGAAAAGAAATCTGGAAGATCTCAAATGAGATTGTGAAAACAACTGCCATCACCCAAAGCGCCGTGGGAGATAAGCAGGGGCGCTGGACCACCGTTATTTCCGCCGCCGTGCTTATCCATTGAGCCGCCCCGTTAGACCCTCAAGGATATTTAATTCCTTATGTTCAGCACACTTTTACTTTTAGGTAAAATACGATGAAAGAGAAAAAACGCGGGTCTAACGGGGCTGTCAGCGTTGGCTTGATTCAAATGTCCATGGCGGACGATCCCGTCCTCAATCTTAAAAAAGCGGTTCAATCCATCGAAAAGGCCGCTCAAAAGGGCGCCAAAATCATCTGCCTCCCCGAGCTTTTCCGCTCCCTTTATTTTTGCCAGACTCATGATCAAAAACATTTTGCGCTAGCGGAGTCGATCCCGGGCCCTACCACGGTTCTTTTGTCGAACCTTGCCAAAAGGAAATCCGTTGTGATCATTGCCCCCCTTTTTGAGAAGCGGGCAGAAGGTATTTATCACAATAGCGCGGTCGTGATCGATGCCGATGGAAAAATTCTAGGGAAATACCGGAAAATGCATATTCCGGACGATCCTCATTTTTATGAGAAATATTATTTTTCCCCGGGCGACCTTGGCTTTCAGGTCTTTGATACTCGCTACGGAAAAATAGCGGTCCTGATCTGCTGGGATCAGTGGTTTCCCGAGGCGGCAAGGCTGGCCGCCTTAAACGGTGCCCAGATTCTTTTTTATCCTACAGCCATCGGCTGGCATGACTCAGATAAGGCACTCGTAAAAGCCCAGCAGACGGGTTGGGAGGTTGTGCAGCGGGGGCATGCGGTAGCCAATGAATTGTTTGTCGCCGTCGTGAATCGAACCGGAAGGGAAGGGAAATTAAATTTTTGGGGCCGTTCTTTTATTGCGGATCCATTCGGAAGCATGATCGCCCAGGCCAGTGAAAATAAGGAACAAATTCTCATGGCTGAATGTGATCTCACTCAAATTGAAGAGACCCGCCAAAACTGGCCCTTTCTGCGCGACCGGCGCCTCGATGCCTACCAAGCCCTCACCAGCCGCTTCCTCGATGAATCGTAAACTCCCAACGGGGCCTGGCCCCGTTGGTGTTTCTGCCGCGACTCCCGCCTCCTTAGGTTATCGCACGCCTGCTGAATGGGCTCCTCATGAAGCCACGTGGCTCGCCTGGCCTCACCATACTGAAACCTGGCCGGGGAAGCGCCTTGCCGCCGTGGAAGAAACTTATCTTCAAATGTTAGAGGCCCTCCTTCCGAGAGAAAAGGTCCATCTTCTTGTGCGAAACGAAAGGGAGCAAGACCGTGTCCTCTCACTCCTCCAAAACCGGCGGATTAAGACAACGGATCTTCTTTTGTACCTTGTCCCTACGGCCGACGCCTGGATTCGGGATTACGGGCCGACTTTTGTGGTTGATTCCAAAGGAAAAAAAGCTTGGGTTAAATGGATCTTTAATGCCTGGGGTGGGAAATACCCGTCTCATTTGGAGGATACAAAGATATTTTCTCGTTCCTTATCTCTCATTTCCCATCCTTGTTTTGAATCTGGCATTGTTTTGGAAGGAGGTTCCATCGAAGTGAATGGCGAGGGCACCTGCCTGACCACAGAACAGTGTCTTTTGAATCCCAATAGAAACTCCCGTCTTACTCGCCTGGAAATCGAACAATCTTTAAAGGATTATCTCGGTATTTCTCACCTCGTGTGGCTTAGGGAGGGGATTTGTGGCGATGACACAGACGGCCACATCGATGACATTGCGCGTTTCGTTGACTCCCGAACCATTTTGGCAGCTTGTGAAGAGGATGAACGGGACGACAATTGTCCAATTTTGAAGGAGAATTGGGGGCGTCTCAAAGAGGCTAAGGATGAGAAGGGCCGGCCGTGGAATCTTGTGAAACTTCCCATGCCGGGGGCTATTGCAGACGGTGAAAGAAGACTTCCCGCCAGTTACGCCAATTTTTACATCGCAAACAGCGTTGTCCTTCTTCCTGTTTTTCATGATCGTCACGACGAGCGCGCCGTCAAGATTCTCACGGAGCATTTCCCAAAACGGGAAATTATCTCCATCCCTTGCCTTGACCTCGTCTACGGCCTTGGAGCCCTTCACTGCATCACCCAGCAGGAGCCTGCATGCCCACTCAGCTGACGGCTGCTCCGGCGGTGTATAAAAAACTGGTTTCTGACATTGCCGCTCTCTACCAGGGTGCCCGCAAGGCCCTGG
>CAYJSI010000020.1:0-36160 GCA_964373045.1 uncultured bacterium | reverse complement strand
TCCCCGCTCCGAGCTGCGAGCGGCGGCGGGAAGCGCCGCCACCGCAGCCGTCCCGCGTTCTGAAACGCGGGGCGAGCTGCGGAGTCAAAAAGAAGCGGTTTTTCAAGAACTTAAAAACGCAAGGGCTCTGCGCAGGAAGATTTTCGGGCTGGATAAAAACCTTGGCGCATCCGAAAGAGAAAAAGCCCTTTCGCTGATTCCGCAAAGCATTTTAGACGCAGAAGAACGCCGGCTTGTGATTCGCGGAGGACCGCGACAACTGGTTTTGGAAATCAAAGGCCGCCATGTGTTTGATGTTCATATTGATTTACAAGATCAGGGAAAAACGCTTTATATCGGAGAAGGGATCATCAAAGGGGGGCTGCCGATTTCCGAACTTGCGCCTGCTTATGATTTCTATAAAAACCAATTTGAAAAACCTCTTTTTGCCTGGTGGTTCAAAACCTACCTTGTTCCTTTTGCCCAGTCGCTTGGGTTTAAAACGGTTTCCATCACATCCAAAGATATTTCCGATCAAGATTTTAAAGCGCTTGGATTCCGTTTAAGGAACACGATCGAAAATCTCTGGACTTATCGTTTAGAACCCGCTCGCTCGGAAGTGCGGGGAAATCGGTTTGAGGATCAACCTAGCGGCGATGCAATTACTCTTCAAATCGGCCAACTCCCTCTTCGGATCCGCGGAAAATCGAATGTCCAGGGAATCTCTTATGAAGAAGCACAAAAAAATACGGCTTATGCGGGGTTGCTGAAAAGTACGCGGCGATTTATTCCTCAGCAAAATCAATTTCGTTATGCTTTTTTTAATAGCAGTTATTTGGGGAGCCGCAGCCGTTTCATTGTTAATACCGATTTCCATACAGTGATCGTGCTCGGACCCAACTATGAAAACCATGAGGGTGTGATTTCATACGGCCCTGTGGTGATGCTTGGCGGCCGACAAATTTCAAGCGGAATCATTTCAAACTCGGAGGTTTATTTAGCCCGTGGTTCACATGCAGGAACGCTCGTATACGGCGACAAAAAAGTTAAAGCAGAGAGCAAAGATGATCTTTGGATGACGGTGGTTCACACCGGTGATTCGTTTCAAGGCGCTAAAGCTGACGATCAGCGGGCTCTTTTGGATTTTATTAATGATTTAAAAAACGAACTGGACGAAGGGAACCTCTTAAACGAGAAAAGGAATCCGGTTTTAAATCCAATGTCTCTGGAAAAAGCCGAGATCATTTTGCCCAATATCGGGCGCGTTGTTAAGAAAGCGCTCCTCAGACATTCAGAAGCTAAAGGCCCTGAAGATTTTCGTTATATCGTTGCCAATGACAGCTGGATGGGTAACCGTGCTCATGAATGGATTAATCGGGATCCGAACTCAATTGTTTTACTCGGGCCCTCTTACAACAATCACGAAGGCTTTGGCTCAAAAGGTCCGATTGTAACCCTTGGAGCCCAAAGTATGGGCCCGCTGGTTTCGGCCAGCTGGATTCATCTAGGACCCATCAGCTCTATTAATCAAAGTGTGTATGCTCAAAAAGGTGTGACCTTGGACCCGATGGCGATTACACATCCGCCGCGTTTTAAAGTCATCGAGACAAAAACACCCGAGATCAGCAAAATTTGGCGGAAATTAAATCGTCCAACCCCGAACCGAGGGGAAAATTTACCCGGAGGTTCCCGCGGCCGTTCCGAAGTGCGCAAAAAAATCAGTGAGGCGCGAAGATCGGAAGGATTTTCGTCGCGGTTTTTGGATTTGAATGCGGACCAGATCAGGGATGGTTTGAACCGGGAAAAAGATTTGGCGAAGCTCACACAGACGTGGCGGGAAGAAGCGCTTCGAAATCGTGAATCTTACCGCTCTGAATTGAGAGAAGGAAAATGGGAGGATATGGATTGGATTTCGATGTTAACCACAAGCGTGGGTTCAGAGCTGCGGCAGTTTCGTCCTATTTCTGAAGTTGCAGATGAGCTGCGCAAAAAAATACAGGGTAAGGAGTTTCAAACGTTTTTAGAATTTAAAAAATGGCTTCAAAATGAAGGGCGAATCAAAGGACTTGGGAATGTTTTAGCTAAACGCTTAGCCGAACATGTTTTCTCACAATCTGGTTTATCTCAGCCAGCAGTTCCGACCTCAAAGCCCAAGAGTAGCATCCCATATCAGCTTCCATCACAGGAAGAGCTCGAACCCTATCGTATGCGTTTATCTGCACTTAACCTCGAAATCCGAAAAATCATTCAATCTCAAAATCCTGTACATTTAGAACCTTTTCTGAGATTACTCAAAAAACGAAATCTGACACTTGCGGATATGATAGCGGAACTTCTTTTTGTTGATTTGTTATTAGAGGAAGATCGGCCGACTTTCATTTTAATAAAGAAAATGATCAAAACAACTCTATTGGCCCCGGGTGATGAACATAGAAATGGGACTATTCAGGCGGTCGATGAACTGAGAAACATTCTGAATCGTTTAAAGGCACGAGGGGAAAATCAGATCATGGAACTCACTATGCGTTATGACGCTATACAGAAGGCATTAACTATAGTGAAAAATTATCGCTTTGAATCAAATCAAAATTGGCATAGCAGTAAAATGCCATTGTTTGGTGCAGACGCGGAATCAAATCTCCCTTATGTTGATTTATTTTCTGGAACGAATCCTTATGCTGACATGAGTCCTGTGATTCGGTTTTATGAGAAGCCTTTCGTATTAGTTGACCGGTCTTCATGGGTCAAGATTTTTTGGGAGCAAGTGAATGAAATTCTGCGTTTGCCTAATCTGCGTTTTATTCAAGGTGATGCGGAAAAGATAGGGGATTTATTTGAAGCTGAAAGCTTGAGCGCAGTCAGACTTTCTAATGTAGAAGGGTACCATTCCAATTTGAGCTTAAATTGGATCGAGCAGCTTAAATCTCGTATCGCTCCTGGGGGGAAAATCATTCTCGTGATTAACTCTCCGTCACCTTTCCATAGTAAAGACTCTCAAAAAAAGTCCCTGGTGGAGGTGCTGGATTTTTATCGTAGAGATCCACAGAGAAATTTTATTAACTTGCTATTGAAAACGGTTGGTTATACAGAGGACGGCAGATTATCACAACCCTCATCCGAATGGAAACTGACTTATGGCCACGTGGATCAACAACTTCGATTTCGCGAGGGCGAGATCGGCTATTGGGATCTAGAAAGTCGTCCTAGAAAAAAAGCAGATACGATCATTGTCTTTGAGAAACTCAAAACCCATCAACGTTCGGAGGTTCGGGGAAAAATCAGTGAAGAGTTAAAAGTTAATAGTAAAAAACCGGATCGAAACTTTTTACCCGCTCTTAATTCTTCACTTTCAACTCTTAACTCATCTCTTCGCTCGGAAGTGCGGGGCGAGGTGTCCTCAGCTCGAGCGGAGCTGAGGACACCTCGGGTCTCGCCGTCACCCGCTCGCTCCGAGGTGCGGAGTGCGGTTGAGGAAGCGAAAGTAACTTGGTTTGATCGGATTGATTGGCCGCGAGTGATACGAGACAGCATTGGTTTATCCGTTCAAGGAGTCAACACGCCCGAAAACGTGGCCACAGAGCTCAGAAAAAAAATGGGAGGCCGCTCTTTTGAAAATGAGCTGGCATTCAAACAATGGCTTAATCAGCCTGAAAATAAAATTGCAGGAATCGGTAAGCCCACGGCTAAAAAGCTTGCCGAAGCTGTCTTTAAATCCCTTCCCCAGCCGCAAACGGCGCCCGTTAAAGACGAGACTCCGCAGGAAGTTGTCCCGCCTCCTCTTGAAATTCGCTTTGATCTTCCATCCACCGAATTCGCGGCGGAACCTCTTAATGGTACGGAGTATGACCGCGTTCTAAGCGCCGGGTATGCTTTTTATCAGGCCAGAAACACCGCATGGTTTTGGGCTGATGATTTTAAGTGGCTTCAAAACAATCCCGGTATTCTAATTATTATTTTGGGTCTTCAGCCTCTTGCGGCCATCGAAAGTCCGATCAAAGAGAACTTAGAAAGCAAACTGGAAAAACTTTTTGAGGTGATAAATGCCATGCTGAATACAAGTCTGGAGGTTGAACGGATCACCGATAGCCATTTAATCCTTTATGACCGGGCGGTGATCCGGCATCAAGCGGAATCGGGCGGCCTCAATGCTTACGGCGAACTTTACACCCAGGAAGAAAAGGAGGCCGTCCGGTTCGATCTGCCACTGGACATTCTCATCCTGAGGGACCTTCTCAAGAAAAAAGGATTTTTTTACAACAAGATGACCCCGGAAGAAAAATCTCATGCCAAAATAAAAACAGCGCTTCCGATTTTTAATGGGCTGATCAACGGGAATCCCCTCAGGAGAAAAACCGCGAGCCCCATTACGGATTTTGCATTTCCTACGGGACGCAGCGCCAGAGAACTCGAAAAATCAGCCAGGAGTTATCTGGATGCCATGGTGGTGTTCGGGCATGAGATCCCCGCGATTTGGATTTTTGATGATGCGGTCGCTCCAGAAGCGGAGTTGAAACGCGACCTCGCCAAGCGGCTTGCGCTTGAATATGAAACCGTCATCCATTATGTGGGCCTTGAAGAAAAGGCCGAATTTTTAAACCGCTTATCTTTAGATCCCCGGGTGCAGGCGCTTGGCATGAGCCGGGAGGCGATCGAGAAAAAGTATTTCGAAAAAGGAAAATTAGGCGCCAACCGAAATTTTGTTCAGCTTTATTTATCCGGGAAGATTTATGCCACGGCAGACGATGACTCCTTCAGCCGGAGAACGCTGGATCATACGATACGGAGTAAATATGCGCCTAACACCATTCAGGCAAGAATACAGTTTGTTGTGAATGCCGAGCGGGCCCACGAACCTCTTTTTGCAAGCGGGCCTTTCCTAAAATTCCTGCAATATTTCGATCAATTCTCAAATCAAGAAAGGATCCCGATCCAAGTGTTGGCTTACCTTCTTCATCTTTTTGACATACAGGGGGGCGGCCTAGAGAAAATCGATCGCGAAATGATGGCGTGGGCCAAAGATGCGGTACGGGCTACCCAAATCTTACAAAAAAGAAAGGTACACGACGTTCAGGATGAACCTCTCAATTGGGTAAGTAAACCGAGAGATCGCCAGAATGACCTCGTGGTGCCGGTGGATGCTTATGGGATTCACTCGCAGACCATCGCAAAGAATGCTTTAGAAATTCCGGGTTTCCGGGCGGGTTTCTCTTGGGGCCCGCATGTATACCTTGGCGAAAAAATATCTTCCGAAGGAAATATTTCATTCGTTTCCACGCTTCTTAATCTCCAAAACGCAGGGTCAACTAGTCATTACCTAGAGAGCTTTCTCGCAACTGGAAAAATGGAATATTTGAATGGTCCGGTAGCAGGAGACGAGCACGTGAATTTTTCAATCTTTAACACGATCAGCGACCGGTTCCAGCTTCCAACGACTACCTTGACCACAATCGACAACCGGCTCTCCCGTGGGTTGCTCGTGCCAGGCATGATCGATAGCCTTGGCTTAGGCTGGGCGATTCACCGGCAAGATGAGCGTATGAAAATGTATTTAAGCCGCACCGTGCTGGATCATGAGCCCGAACCCAAAGTACGCTTTGATAGAAAGCTTGGATTAACGCCGGAGGAGGCACAAACAATGGTCGAACGGTTCTTGTTTGAATCCTCTGGGAAGGCCATGCTTTATTTGAATGGGGAATGGAGCCTTGAAAGAGCGGTAGCCGATTTAGCCTATGATGCAGCCGATGTCTATCTTCACTTGCGGCATAATCTGGGTTGGGAGAAAAATCCTGCTTATGCGAGAAAACCGGCTCTTGATCTTGCAGCTTCGAGTAGCGCCACTCAACTGGTGCGTGCTTTTGAAAAAGTGATGGGGGTTTATAAACCCTTAGGGTATAAACAATACGCTAAAACCAAGAGGGTTCACCGACCTTCCTTAAACAATTTTACTGCACCCAGTTTTCGTGACCGGTACCATTTTGTTGGTGTATCCGAGGATGAGTATATCGAGCTCTATCTCAAACAACCCGGGGTTCGGGATTATTTCAACGGCATGATTCAGGGTGGGCTTCAAAGGCTGAAAGACGCTCAATCTGAAGGAGATATTCTTCACCAAGCGGCTTTGCAGTTAAGAAAAATAGATGTATTGCCTGAAGTGACGTTGCCTGCCCGCTCCGAGCTGCGGAGTCAAAAAGAAGCGGTTTTTCAAGAACTTAAAAACGCAAGGGCTCTGCGCAGGAAGATTTTCGGGCTGGATAAAAACCTTGGCGCATCCGAAAGAGAAAAAGCCCTTTCGCTGATTCCGCAAAGCATTTTAGACGCAGAAGAACGCCGGCTTGTGATTCGCGGAGGACCGCGACAACTGGTTTTGGAAATCAAAGGCAACCAGTCTGATGCTTTGATTGATTTGCAGGATCAGGGCAGAACGCTTTATATCGGAGAAGGGATCATCAAAGGAAACCCTATTCCAGAATTTAGGCGTATCCACGATTCATATAAAACGCTATTTGAAAAACCTCTTTTTGCCTGGTGGTTCAAGACCTACCTTGTTCCTTTCGCCCAGTCGCTGGGCTTCAAAACCATTGCCATTAATTCGACTTCCATTTCTATTAATGATTTCAACGCTCTCGGATTCCATTTAACTAAAACCAAGGACACCCACTGGACCTATCGTTTAGAACCCGCTCGCTCTGAAGTGCGAATGTCAGATAATCTCTCCGCGCCTCTTCCGGGGTCGGTGACGAAATCCGACTGGGAAGCGGCCTTCAAAAGTATTCAGGCCTGGCCGGAATTAGGAAATTTTTCTTCTGAAGATCGCCAAAAAATTTTTGTGCGCGTAGAGCGTTTGGAGCCGTCCCTCACCGACCTGACGCTAAGTCCCAACTATCATGGTTTGGAACATCGGCAAGCGAGGGTTTATCGTGTCATCCCCAAACGCTCCGAAGCGCGCGTGTTGGCAGATCGCAGAATGCCGGCTGAGGATTTGAGCATCAATCGCACTCAGTTAGCCAAGCCTCGCCGCTCCGAGGTAAGGTTACGATTGAGGGATGAATTGCTTGAGCCGCTTAAGCCTCTGACGGTGCCGAAAATAATCGAAAAGGTTTTTGAGGATGGCCGCTACACGCCATTGCGGCTGAGCGTTTCTCAGCTGTTGATCCGCACGGCCTTTGCCGAGGAGGCCGGCCTCGAAGACTTTGAAGCGGACGAAGAGACATTGACCCGCGCAAGAGAGTTGCTGGCCAATCCCGCCCAACTTCAGGCGGCCTATCAAAAGAGGTTCGGAAAAACCATTCGACTTGAGAATTCAGGTGAACTCGTACTCGATGGCGCCATGCTTGAAGGAGATAGTACCGCGGTGTCTAAGGGCTTCCTCGAAAAAAGGATTGCGCGCTCCGGCGCGGCCCTGCTTTACCAAATCGGAACCGAGTCAAAGATTCCGCATTTTAAGATTCCGGAGCTGAAAAAAATCGGGTATCGAAATGAGGGCCAATCCTTAAAGACGCTCGTGAGTCAAACGCTCGACCCTCTTTATCTTTTGCAGCCCTCAACCCCCGTGAATCGCTCAGAAGCCCAAGGCGGCCGGCGCGGGCTCGCAGTGGGAAGACTTCTTTTGAATCAATCCGGCCTCAAGCTTCCGGCATTGGCAACCCTAGCCGAGCTCATCTTGCAAGCCGATACGCTGCGTGATCAATTAAAGGAAGGCAGGAACGGCTTTCCCGAACTCACGGTCCAAGTCATGACGGCCGCCTTTGAATTTCTCGACCAGCTCGCTCAAGCTGCCTTCACCCGCGAACTCACCCGCCAAGCAGCATAGTCTCAAAAATGAGAGGCTCAAGCCTTGGCCGATGCGCGCTCGGAGGCCGAGTGTCCGCCACAACCCCGTCGGCGGATCCGTCCGCGATGTTTGGCGGAAGCACGGTGGTGGCAAAAGGGATGTCCGCCGGCACCGGCGGTTCATCTGCTCCAGCGGCATTGGCTGAGACCTCACGGGAGATTCAGGCAATATTGCCTGAATCTGCTTGCCGTCCGGAAACGGCTCCGTAAAGCACGCACTTCGCTTGAGCTTATCGGGACTCATTTCGATTCTTTCGGCCGCTCCTGACGAGCCCCGTCAAGTGAAGGAGCTTCGTTGACAGGGGAAGAGAGGAAATCTATACTACCCCCTTCATCGCCATTGTAACCCGCGAGAACTGCATGGAACCCTATACAACTCTTACACTTGAGAAGTATCTTAAGGAGCTTTCAAGCGAGAAGCCCGTCCCGGGGGGCGGGAGTGTTTCGGCTTATGCGGCGGCCTTGGCCATGGGGCTCACGCAGATGGTGGCGCGGGTTTCCTTAAAAAGGAAGATCAAAGAGGGACTTGCGGCGGGGGAATTAAAGAAGGAGAAAGAAACCCGTGCCCTCATGGAAAAAATTGTCGAGTCGCTTGAAAAAGCAAAAGCGAGCGCCTTTCAGATTGTCGATCTCGATCCCCGGGTTTACCAGGAAGTCATAAGCGCTTCGGGTGATCCACAAAAAATGGAGGATGCCCTGCAAAATTCCTTCCGGCTGCAGGCCGATTTGGCGCTCCTTGTCGTGATGGCCCATGAATGGAATACCAATCTCGCCGGCCTCGTCAAAGGTTCCATCAAAAATGATCTCCTGGTGAGTGCGGCGCTTTCGGAAGCCGCCTTCAAGGGGGCGTATCACACGGCGATGATCAATGTGAAATATATGAAAGATGCCGACCGCAAGGTCAAGGCCGAAAAAGCCCTCGCGGAACTGAAGCAACGATTTGAAAAAGGCAAATGAAAATTAAGTTGCAAGGGGTTGCAAAACGCTGCAGAAGGTTGCTAGAGGTTAAAAAATGTTCGTAACCTCCTGCAACACCTGGCAACCTCTTGAAACTTCTTGCAACCTTTCCAAGGGGAAAGCATGTTGACTAAAGAAGCCAAGCTTTTAGAAGGCAAAGTCCTCGCTGCAAAAATTCAGGAGGACCTCAGAGCCGCGATTCAAAAGTCAGGCGCTCCCTCCCTTCTTGCCATTCAGGCGGGTCAGGATCCTTCCGCGGATTGGTATGTTGGTCAACAGGAAAAACTCGCCGCTCAATTGGGTATTTCATTTAAAAGAATCCCGGCCGGCCAAATTAAAAATCAGTCTGAACTTATTTCGCAAATCAAGGATGCCAACTCAAAATATCACGGAATTTTTATCGCTATGCCGCTCCCGCAGGGTTTTAATGCCGACGAAGCGCTTCTTGCCCTTAATCCTAAGAGAGATGTTGAAGGAATTCATCCCGCAAGTCTTGGTCTTATTGTTCTTCGCAAGGCGAAACTTATTCCGCCCACGGCTTTCGCAGCACTTAAATTAATTGAATCAACGGGGATCGAACTTCGGGGCAAACGTGCGGTGATCATCGGACAAAGCGCAATCGTGGGGCGGCCTCTCAATCTTTTATTGGGCGAGCGGCGCGTCACGACGACGATTTGCAATACCGGAACGAGCCAAACAGATCTCGGAAAAATTATTTCAGAAAGTGACATTGTGGTCGGATGCGCAGGCCAACCGGGTCTTATCAAAGGAAAGTGGATCAAAGACGGCGCGATTGTCATTGATGTCGGGACGACGCCGGTTGTAGGGGCCGATCGCGATCGGCCCCTACTAGTGGGCGACGTTGAGTTTGATGAAGCGAGGAAGCGCGCTGCTTTCATTACGCCTGTCCCCGGCGGCGTGGGACCGCTTACGGTGACGATGTTGATGCAGAATTTGATGACGGCGTATCAGTGGCAGAAAGGACTTCCATAACGTTGTAGGGGCCGACCCGTGTGTCGGCCCGTGTGCAGGGCGAACACGCGGGTTCGCCCCTACGTTGATTTTATGCGTACCACCGTTAAATCTATCTACGAAAAAAAGAAAAAGGGAGAAAAGATTGTTTCGCTTACAGCCTACGACTATCCCTTCGGCCAAATTTTAGATGACGTGGGAATTGATATTGTTTTGATTGGGGATTCGCTCGGCATGGTGCTCCTCGGTTACGAAACGACGGTGGGCGTGACGATGCGCGAGATGATTCATCATACGAAGGCCGTTTCACGGGCCGTCAAGAAAGCGCTCGTGGTGGGAGATATGCCTTTCGGTTCTTATGACAATCCGGAGCGCGCGGTCATGAGTGCCAAGCGTTTCATGAAAGAAGGCGGGGCGGATGCCATCAAGCTCGAAGGCGGCAAGAGGGTCGAAAAGCAGGTCGAGGCCATGGTTGCGGCCGGCATTCCCGTGATGGGTCATATTGGGATGACACCTCAGACGGCGAGCGCTCTCGGAGGATACAAAGTCCAGGGGAAAAACAAGGCCGATGCCGAGGTCTTGATTCGGGATGCTCTTTTACTCGATCGACTCGGTGCCTTTGCGATTGTGCTTGAATGCGTTCCCTCGGATCTCGCCGCCGAAATTACTCAAAAGGTGAAATGTCCTACCATCGGAATCGGTGCCGGACTCAAAGTGGACGGCCAAATCCTTGTCTTGCATGACATGCTCGGATTCAAAGGCAAGGTTTACCCCAGGTTTGTGAGAAAGTACGCTCATTTTGCTGAGGAGGCGTCCCAAGCGGTCGCGAAATACCGCGAGGATGTGCTGAGCGGGAAATTTCCCTCGAAGGAGGAAAGCTTTTAAATTGTAGGGGCCGACCCCCGCGTCGGCCCTGAACCCGAATCTATTATTGAACCAAGGGCGGCCACAGGGGGCCGCCCCTACGACGTTATTAAATTATGAAAATCCTTATCGCTGACAAAGATCCCTCGCTACGCGCGCTTGTGGCAACACGCCTTCACGTCCGCGAGTATGAGGTCCTCGAGGTAGTCAAAAGTGAAGAGGTCTTAAAGATCCTTGAGCGCGAAAACGTTGATCTGATTTTGCTTTCCTCTGAGATGGAGAAGATCGGAGGCGAGCACCTCATTCAGAAAATCCGCCAGTGGCTTCATCTGGCGCCCGTGCCCGTCATTTTGATGACAGAGGAAGATAAAATCGCCGAGCTTGTGATGAGTCAGGAGCGCGGATTCGACGATTTTCTGATCAAGCCTTTTAACCCACTTGTCCTGCAGCTTTCGGTGGCCATGAATATCTCGCGGGCCCGCCAGCGGGTGGAAGCGAATGCCCTGACGCATTTGCCCGGCAATCATGCCATTGAGCGCGTGGTGCGCGAAAAGATTGAAAAGGGCGAAAAGATTTCAATTCTTTATATTGATATCAACCACTTTAAGACGTTCAATGACCGCTATGGTTTTGAAAAGGGGGATGATGTGATCCGCCAGACTTCCCGGATCCTCCTTGAGGTGGCGGAATCCATGGCCCCGCGCGGCAAATATTTTGTGGGGCACATCGGAGGCGATGATTTTGTGATTGCGCTCCACCCCGATCATGAGGAAACCTTTGCACGGTCCTTCATCACAGAGTTCGATCGAATTATGCCCACCTATTATAACGAGCAGGATCGCAAACAGGGGTTCGTGAGAGTGGTGAATCGCCAGGGCAAGCGTCAGAGTTTTCCCCTGATGTCCTGCTCAGTGGCCGCTTGCACGAATCTTTACCGCCCCTATAAAAATTATGCCGAGTTTTCTCAAGACCTCACGGAGGTGAAGAGTTTTCTGAAATCCCAGACAGGGAGTCATTATTTGAGAGACCGGCGCTCGGCCCCGATCGGTGAATTAAAAGAGGCCTTGAGCATCCTGGCCCCGGAGGTGGAAGAGAAAAGAGCGCTGGAAAAGGTTCATCCCCTGGGCCAGGTTCTCCTCGATGCGGGTTTGATCAGCCGCGAGCAGCTGACGAGCGCGCTTAAGAAGCACCTTGAAACGGGGCAGCGCCTGGGGCAGGTCCTTATTAATATGAATGCCGTCAAAAGCGAGGATGTCGGCCGCATGCTCGAGAAAAAATTGAACGTTCCCTATATCAGTCTGCGGGATTTCCTTCCTTCGCGCGAAATGCTGCGTCTTTTTACCAAAGAATTTATCAAATCAAGACGTGTCATCCCCCTCGAGGTTTCTGAGGAAGGTTTGAGGCTTGCCATGTGCGACCCCTTCGACTTAAGAACCTTGGATGCGATTGAGCGCATCACCTTCCTGAAGCCGGTACCTCGCCTTGCCCTTGAAGATGAATTTGAGGAATTTATCGAACGCTATTACGATCAACCGCTTGGCAAGGATAAGACCGCCTAAACCCCAGACCATGAGACTTTCGGAAATCCTTCTTATCAGTTCAGCCGTTTTTTACGGAGCTGCCTTCCTGCTCCATCTTTTTTCCTTCTGGAGAGAGCGGGGGGAATCGCACCGCTTTGCATTTTCTTTTCTACGCATCGGATTTCTCTTGGCCACGTTTTATTTTGTCACCGAGGCCCTCGAACAGGGCTATTTTCTTCCGGTGATGAATTTTTCTCAGGCCATGGCTTTTTTCGCCTGGTCACTCGCCTTTGTTTATTTGGTGCTCCTTGTGAAAATCCAAAGCGATTCCTTCGGCCTTATCCTCACCCCGATCCTCTTACTTCTGGTGGCGGCCGCAGCGTTGGTTCCATCCCAGGCAATCTCTCTGCAGGATTTGATCCGGACAAAGCCATTTTTAAGAGATCCCAATTTCGGCCTTCACATCGTAAGCGCCTTCTTTGCCTACGCGAGCTTTACCCTTTCCTTCGCGGCCGGAATCCTTTATTTGATTCAACATCACGAGCTCAAATCCAAGCACGCGGGACCGTTTTATCAAAAACTCCCGTCCCTTGAGGAACTTGAAAAGTTAATTTATCAGCCGCTTCTTTGGGGCACGCCCCTTCTTTTGGCCGCGATCGGGATCGGATTTTTGTGGTCCAAATCCGCATTCGGTAAATATTGGATTTTTGATCCCAAGACCCTTTTGACGGCGATCACCCTTTTTATTTATTCGGCGATCCTTTACTTTCGTCATGCCGCTTCGCTTCGGGGCAAGCAAGCCGCCATTCTCAGTTTGATTGCTTTTTCGTTTGTGCTTTTTAGTTTTGTAGGCACGCGCTTCATTCAAGGCAGCCATAATTTTTTACGGTAGGATAGAAAACCAAAAGGGGCCAGGCCCCATTAAGAGGAAAATGATGAGTTTTTTTGTTCTCGGTATCAATCATAAGGAATGTCCGGTCGAAGTGCGGGAGAGGCTTCACTTTTCGGACTCGAAGCTGCGCTCGGCTCTTGCCATGGCAAAATCTCAAAGCGATCTTTCCGAGCTCGTCATTCTTTCAACCTGTAATCGTGTGGAATTTTGCGGGTTCATGAAGGATGTTATGTCAGATGTAGGGGCGAGGCAGGCCGTGCCCCTGCAAATAATTCTCGATTTAATCGAAAAAATCCATTCCGTTAAACGTGATGAGTTTAAACGCTATCTCTATCATCACGAAGGAAAAGACGCCATCCGTCATCTTTTCCGTGTCGCCTCGGGCCTTGATTCGCTTGTGGTGGGCGAAAATGAAATCTTGGGCCAGCTGCGGGAGGCCTTTCGCATCGCGAACGAAATCCAAAGCGTTCACTCGCTCCTTTACCGCCTGATGGAAAAGGCCCTCAAGGTAGGTAAAGAGGCGCGAAGTGAAACGCGGATCAACGAAGGGGCCGTCAGCATTCCATCGGTTGCGGTGGAGCTCGCCGAAAAGATTTTTGGCAAGCTATCCGGTGAAAAAATCATGGTGCTTGGCACCGGAGAAATGAGCGGTCTCACCCTTAAGAATTTGAAAGCCTCGGGGGCCGAAATTCTTTATATTATCAGCCGCAGCCGGGAGCGTGGCGTTAGGCTCGCCGAAGAGTTTGAGGCTCAATGGGTTTCGATGGATACCTGGGAACGTCATCTTCAGGATGTCGACATTTTGATTGCCTCAACCGCATCTCCCCTCCCGATCGTTCATTACGACGCGGTCAAGCGGGCGATGGAAGCGCGCTGCCACCGCCCGCTTTTTTTGATCGACATTGCCGTTCCCCGTGTCATCGAGGCCCAGGTTAATTCCATTGATGATGTCTACCTTTATAATATCGATGACCTCAAAGGCGTAGCGGCGGCCAACTTGAAGCGCCGCAGCCGCGAGGTCCAAGCGGCCGAGGCCCTGGTGGAGAAGGCGGTTTTGGATTATCAGGGCTGGCTTGAGCAGCTCAAGGCCCGGCCGACCTTAGAGCGTTTTGAGCGGTTCCTCGATGAGGTTTTAGAAAAAGAACTCTCGCGTTTTGGCTCCGAGGCGGGAGCCGACCCTTCCAAAAAAGAGGAACTTCGCCGCCGCATCCGCGCCAAGCTGCTTCACCCTCCCCACGAAAAGATTAAAGAGGCTTCGCAAAACGGCGGCGTTCAGCGCTACCTGGAAGCACTGCATTCATTATTCGATTTGGATAAGGATAAAAAGTAGCCCTAGGTTGCAAAAGGGTGCAGGAGGTTTCAAAAAGTTGCCAGAGGTTACGTAACCTCTGGAAACCTTTTGCAACATTTTGCAACCTCTAGTAACGTTGAGTCATTATGAAATCAACCCTTCGTATCGGCACCCGCGGAAGTCAGCTGGCCCTTTATCAGGCGGAGCTTGTCAAGGCGAAGATCCTGCAAGATTTTCCGCTGGTCCATGTCGAAATCATGATTATTAAAACGAGCGGGGACATGATTCGTCATGCCGAACCGGCTCCTTTTGAAACGAAGCGAATTTATACCCGTGAGATCGAAGAGGCTCTCCTTAAAAAAGGAGTCGATCTTGCTGTCCATAGCGCAAAAGACATGGCCGTGACGCTTCCGGAAGGCCTTAAAATTGGGGCCGTGCTGGAGCGCGAGGATCCGCGTGACTGCCTGGTAAGTCAGGACGGGAAAAAAATTTCAGAACTCCCCCTTGGCGCCCGCGTGGGAACCAGCTCGCTTCGGCGTAAGATGCAGCTCCTTCGGTGGAATCCCGAACTGATCATTGAAGAGATCCGCGGCAATGTGGACACTCGTGTTCGAAAATTAAGCGAGGGCGTTTGTGATGCCGTGGTCTTAGCCTACGCAGGGGTGAAGCGATTAGGTCTTGCCCAGTATGTAACGGAAATTTTTCCCGAGGATCAGTTTTTCCCGGCCCCAGGGCAGGGGGCCATTGTCGCACAGAGCCGAATCGGCGATTCTGAGACTGACGAAATCCTTGCGCCCCTGAATCACCACGAAAGCGCAAGGCGCCTTGAATGTGAGCGCGCCTTTCTTAGGACCCTTGAGGGCGGATGCCAGCTTCCCTGCGGAATTACAACTTCAATTGATCACGAAATCATTAAAGCGGCGGGTGCGCTTTTTGCCGTCGGGGGTCACGAAAGGGTAGAAGGGTCATGTGACGGGCCCGCTCATGAACCGGCTTCCGTCGGCCAAAAACTTGCCAACCTCATCTTAGATCAGGGCGGCCGTGAAATTTTAGAGAAGATTCGTCGTCATGCCAAAAAAAATTAAATCAAAACAAGGGAAAGTTTATTTAGTGGGCGCCGGGCCGGGAGATATCGGTCTTGTGACGCTTCGGGCTGCGGAGCTTCTCAAAACGGCAGAGGCGCTTGTCTATGACTGGCTCGTCAATCCCGCCTTGCTCGAATGGGCGCAAGGGGCCGAGAAGTACGACGTCGGAAAGAAAATGAAGGCGAGGACGCACAAAAAAATTTGTCAGATTCAAGCCAAGACAAACCGGCTCCTCGTCACACTCGCCCGCAAAGGAAAAAAAGTGGTGCGCTTGAAAGGTGGGGATCCCTACATCTTCGGCCGGGGCGGAGAAGAGGCAGTCTATTTAAAGGAGCACGGGGTTTCATTTGAAATGGTGCCCGGGGTGAGTGCGGGCTATGCGGTTCCAGGCTGCGCCGGGATCCCTGTCACGGATCGCCGCTACGCCTCCCTTGTTACTTTTGTAACAGCCCATGAGGACCCGGCCAAGGATCGATCTTCTGTTGACTGGAAGGCCCTGGCTAAAATCAAAGGCACGCTCGTTTCATTTATGGGGGTTAAGACCCTTCCTCAGGTGACCCAAGCCCTGAGGGAGGGCGGTTTGTCGGTTCGCACACCCGTTTCCGTCATTGAGTGGGGGACCCTTCCCTGGCAGCGTATGATAGAAGGGAACCTCAAGACCATTGCCGGTAAAGTCAAAAGAGCGGGAATCGGGTCACCCGCCGTGACCGTGATTGGTGAGGTCAATCGCTTGCGCAAAGTTCTTCGTCCAAAAAGAGAATCACAAGAAAAATCTCTTCGCGGAAAAACGGTTTTGCTCACAAGGCCTAAATCCCAGTCGTCTTTCCTGCGTCAGGCCCTTGAGAGAAAAGGGGCGCAAGTCCTCGAGCTGCCTGCGATTCAGATTTTACCGCCCAAAGATTGGGCAAGCCTTGATCAGGCGATTGAAAGAATCCGGGATTTTCACTGGGTCTTTTTTACGAGCGCCAATGCCGTTCCCTATTTCTTTGAAAGGCTATTTGCGTCAGGAAAAGATGTGCGGTCCTTGAGCGCCTTAAAGATTGCCGCGGTAGGGGAAATAACCCGCGAGGCGCTCACAGAAAAAGGAATCCGAGTTGATTTTATGCCGAAGCGGTTTACGGCAAACTCGCTCCTTAACGAATTTAAAAATGAATATCCTCTTCGCGGCCAAAAGATTCTTTTGCCGCGCGCTGACATTGCCCCCGACCTTCTTCCCAAAGAGCTCGAGGCGCTTGGGGCCCAGGTCAAGGAAGTCGTCGCTTACCAAACACTTTCGGCTCTGGGCCCCAAAGAGAAAAATCTCCTTCAGCGCTGGATTCAAAAGGGTAAAATCGATTATGTGACCTTTGCCAGCTCATCCGCCGTGCAGAATTTCTTTCGAGCTCTCCCCCCAAAAACGCGTTCTCAAGTGACGAGTCGATTTGTTACAATGGGGCCGGTCACAAGCAAGACCCTTCGCGAGTTTGGCTTCAAGCCTTTTCAGGAAGCCAAAGCACATACCGCGCAGGGGCTCGTGGAGGTTTTGACCCATGAATAATTTAAACTCACAAGGTTCCTTTCCATCGTATCGGCCGCGGAGGATGCGCCAGAGTGAGGCCACAAGGCGCCTTATTCGCGAGGCCAGATTTTCGCTCGATCAGCTCATCATGCCCTATTTTGTTTGTGAGGGGAGGGGAACGAAAGAAGAGATCGAGGCCATGCCGGGCCAGTTCCGTTTCTCGGCAGATACTCTCCTCAGGGAGCTCGAGGAACTCACCCAGCTTGGCGTCAGGGCGGTTCTTCTTTTTGGAGTTCCAAGCGAAAAAGACGAGAGGGCAAGCGGCGCCTGGTCAAAAGAGGGGATCATTCAACGGACCCTTCGTGAAATCAAAAAGCACTTCAGCGATTTATTTGTGATGACCGATGTTTGTTTGTGCGCCCATACGAATCACGGCCACTGTGGACTCGTCAATTCAAAAGGCGAGGTGGAAAACGATGCCTCCCTTGAGGTTCTAGCGAAGGTTGCCCTTTCTCATGCCGAGGCGGGTTCTGATATGGTGGCTCCCAGCGATATGATGGATGGAAGGATCCAAGCCATCCGAAGCACGCTCGACCAACATGGATTTAAAAATCTTCCCATCATGAGTTATGCCGCGAAGTATGCGTCTGCCTTCTATGGTCCCTTCCGAGAAGCGGCTCACTCGGCTCCGGATCCACACGCTCATTTATCGGTGGAGGCCGATCAAATTCCCGAGGACCGAAAAAGCTACCAGATGGACCCTGCGAATAAGAAGGAGGCGCTGCGAGAAATTGCCCTCGATATTCAGGAAGGGGCGGATGTGGTCATAGTCAAGCCCGCCCTCGCCTATTTGGATGTGATTCAGGCTGCTTCAGAACGCTTCAACTTTCCCTTAGCGGCTTACTCCGTAAGCGGGGAATATGCCATGATCAAGGCTGCGGCTGAAAAGGGCCTTCTTAATGAAAAAGCGGCCGTCTTTGAAATCATGACAAGTCTTGTACGCGCCGGCGCTCATATTGTGATTACCTACCACGCCAAAGAAATTGCCTCGTGGGTTGCTTCTGACAAAGGATCCCAACTCTCTATTCTTCAAGGACTTACAAGTATTTAACGCCTCCACCTGATAACAAAAAAATTCCCTCCCTTTATTTGTAAATCCGGCCATCAACAGGTACACTTCTTATAGCAGTAAAATCATTTGAAAAGCTGGGCTCGTCGGGTGTAACAAAACCATTTTTAAGGAAGAGCTGGAAAAAAATGTCCCCATTTTCGAATCGAGACGAAGTCACGAATCTTTTAAGCCACAGCTTTCTTCACGATCAAATCCATCAAGAATTTGCCCAATCCTCAAACAACAATTATCCCCTTTCGTGCTTCTTAATTGACATTGACCATTTTCGTACGATCAATGAAGTACAGGGGTATCAGATGGGAGATAAGATTCTGCGCGAATGCGGGGCACTCCTTCGGGAAAACAGCCGCGCCAGGGATCTCATCTCGCGTTACGGGGGTGAGGAATTTGCCATGATCCTGCCGGAAGTGAACTATGAAAAGGCGCAGGAGCTTGCCAATCGTTTGCGGCTTGTTTTTGCCGAAAATATTTTTGAGAAAAACGAAAATCCTATCCGCCTGACTATCTCCATCGGGATCGCATCGTATCCAGAAGATGATGTTCGGAATGGTTCAGATTTGCTCGAGCGAGCCTTAGAGTCTCTTTCGCACGCCAAGGTTGCGGGACGAAATGCCGTCATCCTTTATAAAAACATTGTACCGCTTTTGATTGGTCAGCTTCCGGATCTCCATATCAGTGAAAATAAAATCATCGAATTTCAGCGTCAGCTTTCAGAAATTTCGAATGGGGCACGCCACGCCTATCTTGAGGCCTCAAAGGCGCTTATCATGGCGCTTGAAAATAAAGACCGTTTTACGGCGGGTCACGCCGCGAGGTCAGCGAGATACTCGAAACAAACAGCGCTGACCATGGGGATGTCAAGCGATGAAGCAGAAGTGGTCGAGCACGCGGCCCTCCTCCATGATATCGGAAAAATCTGCATTCCGGACCGGATCCTGTTGAAGCCGGGCCGCCTTTCCTTGACGGAATATGAAATGATGAAGCAGCATCCCTACCTCGGCTATAAAGTTTTGAGACCGATAAAATTTTTGCGGGAAGAGGCCCTTCTCGTGCTCCATCACCATGAGTGGTTCAATGGGGAAGGGTATCCTTGTCGCTTAAAAGGGCAGGAAATTCCGATGGGGGCCCGCGTTATCTCGGTGATTGATTCTTATGATACGATGTTAGTTGCCGGCGGGCGTTACAAACAGACCATGGCCATTGAACAAGCTGTGAATGAACTCATTCGATGCGCCGGGACTCAGTTTGATCCCGAAGCGGTGGAGGTCTTTGTGGGGATCTTGAAGTCACGGAATGAATTGGCTCCTGAGCAATTCGACCAAAGTCAGCTCGAAGCCGCCCTTAAAAATAGAACTTCCCACTGATTTTTTTCTTCCAAATCATCTTGAGATTCCAACTTTTTCGAGCCATAATACCCCTCCACTATTTTTCTTATGGGACTCGAAACCTTTCCTGAGATCGAAAACTTCCAAAAACTCCCGCGGCAGGTTATTGTCAAGGGCGGCAGTTCAACCTATGACGCCAAAAGCGGGGCTGAGCTGCGCGGCATTGTGATCAACAATATTGGACACACCATTCGAAATCTTCGTGTCAACCTTGTCATCTTCGATAAGCAAAAAATCCCGCTTCATAACTCAAGCATTGAAGCCGATCCGGCCAATCTCCCCCAGGGAGGGATCGGGTCCTTTGCTTTTCGAATTCAAGATTATCCCAAGGCCATTACCGATTACTACCTCTACACGAATTGGAGGTTTGATGACCGCGAATAATACAACCCTGCCTGCCTCTGCCATCGACGTCTTTCTTCAAGAAGATCGGAAATTCCCCCCGCCCGCGGCGTTTCAAAGAAACGCATGGGTGAAAGATCCGTCCGTTTATGAAAAAGCGGCACGGGATCCGGAGGCCTATTGGGCCGAGTGGGCACGCGAACTTCATTGGACAAAGCCGTGGAAGAAGGTGCTGGAATGGAAACCGCCGCACGCAAAGTGGTTTGTCGGGGGAAAGATAAACGCCTCCGTCAATTGCCTCGATCGACATATATTTTCCGGGTCAGGCTTTCATGCCAAGCGAAATAAAGCGGCCCTCCTTTGGGAGGGAGAGCCCGGGGATGCGCGGGTTTTAACTTATTGGGAACTTTATCGCGCCGTGAATCAGTTTGCGAACGTACTGAAAAAGCTCGGGATTAAAAAAGGAGACCGTGTGGCTCTCTATATGCCGCTCATCCCGGAGCTTGTGATTGCTTGTCTCGCCTCCGCTCGGATCGGGGCCGTGCACAATGTCGTCTTCGGCGGATTTTCTTCAGAGGCATTGCGGGACCGCATTCATGATTCCCAAGCCAAGCTCCTTGTGACCGCGGATTACGGGTGGCGGCGCGGGCACGCCATTCAACTAAAGAAGGCGGTGGATGAGGCCTTGAAGGATGCCCCTACCATTCAACATGTGGTCGTCGTCGAGCGCGGCGGGTCAAAACAGCCGGATGGCGTTTTGCCTTGTTTCATGCAGGAAGACCGCGATCACAGCTGGCATGAACTCATGAAGGATGCTGAAGCTTACTCGGAGCCTGAGGAGATGGATGCCGAAGACATGCTTTTTGTTCTTTACACCTCGGGCACAACCGGCAAACCCAAAGGGATTGTGCATACCACAGGCGGTTATCTCACCGGAGTCTATGCCACGACCAAATGGGTTTTTGATATGAAAGAAGAGGATGTTTATTGGTGCACGGCCGATATCGGCTGGATCACAGGGCATAGTTATGTGATTTACGGTCCTCTCGCCAACGGGGCTACCGTGATGATGTACGAAGGCGCGCCCGATTGGCCGGAAAAGGACCGATTTTGGAAATTGATCGAAAAATATGGCGTGACTATTTTTTATACAGCCCCTACCGCCATCCGCACCTTTATGAAGTGGGGCACAGAATGGCCCGCTCGAGCCGATTTGTCATCCTTACGATTACTTGGAAGCGTGGGGGAGCCCATCAACCCCGAGGCCTGGATGTGGTACCACACTTATATTGGAAAGGGGAAATGCCCCGTGGTGGACACGTGGTGGCAAACCGAAACGGGTGCCATTATGATTACGCCCCTTCCCGGGGTCACGACAACAAAACCTGGTTCAGCCACCGTTGCCTTCCCGGGCATTTCGGCCCAAACGCTGAATGAAAAAGGGGAAGTCGTTCAAACGGGAGGCGGTTACGTGGCGATCACCAAGCCCTGGCCTTCGATGCTCCGCACCATTTTGAACGATGACGATCGATATGTGAAACAATATTGGTCCAAATGGCAGAAGGATATTTATTTTCCCGGAGACGGCGTCAAGCGCGACGAGGAAGGCTATTTTTGGTTTTTGGGCCGCGTGGATGATGTGATGAACGTGGCCGGCCACCGCATTGGAACGATGGAAGTTGAAAGCGCCCTCGTGGATCATCCCGCCGTCGCCGAGGCCGCCGTGGTAGGAAAATCGCATGAAATTAAAGGTCAGGCCATCGTGGCGTTTGTGACGTTGAAATCAAACGTAGGGTCTGGGAATGCCCAGACCCTGCAAATGTTAAAGGACGAATTAAAACAACATGTCGTGAAAAAAATCGGTTCGCTCGCGCGCCCCGAGGATATCCTTTTTTCGGCCGATCTTCCCAAAACCCGCTCCGGCAAGATTATGCGTAGGCTCCTGCGTGACATTGCGGAAGGCAAGGCCTTGGGCGATACCACAACCCTTGCTGATCCCACCGTAGTCGAAAAGCTTAAACAGCAGTATGAAGCCGTCGAAGGCGGATGAATTCTAAACAGCTCTTTTCTCTCGCGCAGCGTTTTATCCCCTCTGGCGTTAATTCTCCCGTTCGTGCCTTTCGCGCCGTAGGCGGTGATCCTGTTTTTATCCGTCGAGGCAAGGGCCCTTACATTTGGGATGAAACGGGAAAGCGCTACCTCGATTTCTGCGCTTCCTGGGGCCCTCTCCTCTTTGGACATGCGCCTCAAGGACTCCTTCAAACGGTCCGTCGGGAAATTGCGAAGGGGACCAGTTTTGGAGCCGTCACAAAAAAAGAAGTTGAACTTGCTAGATGTATCCGCGAATTTTATCCTTCCATTGAAAAAGTGAGGCTTGTTTCTTCCGGAACTGAAGCCGTGATGTCCGTGCTTCGGCTTGCGCGCGGGTTTACGGGCCGAAATAAAATTTTGAAAATTGATGGCGGTTATCACGGCCACGTCGACAGCCTTCTTGTGAAAGCAGGTTCAGGCATTGCCACCTTTGGGGTACCGGATTCAGCAGGGGTCCCCGAAGCCTTGGCGGAATTGACGCTCACCATTCCCTTTAATGATTTTGCTACCCTCGAAGAGGTGTTTCGTCGCGAGGGAAAAAATCTCGCCGCCTTTATTCTAGAGCCCGTCCCGGCCAACATGGGCGTGGTTTTGCCTAAGCCGGGTTATCTTGAAAAGGCGCGCGCCTTAACCCAAGAGTGCGGAACCGTTCTTATTTTTGACGAAGTGATCACGGGATTCCGAGTGGCGCCGGGTGGAGCGCAGGAGTATTTTGGCATCAAGCCCGACCTGACTTGTCTTGGTAAGATTCTTGGAGGGGGATTGCCGATCGCAGCCTTCGGAGGGCGTCGAGAAATCATGGATTACCTTGCTCCCGAAGGCCCTGTCTATCAGGCAGGGACTTTGTCCGGGAATCCCGTCGCCGTCACGGCCGCCCTGTGGATGCTCAATGAGCTCCGAAGAAAACCGAATCTTTTGAAGGATCTCAACCGCCGCACACTTGAATTTTTTGAGGGTTTAGAGGATTGGATCGAACAAAAAGGACTTCCGCTTCGCTTGAATTATGCGGCCTCGATGTTTACCCTTTTTTTCACCGGGGAAGTAGTCAGCGATTACGCCACGGCCAAAAGGTCTGATCCCAAGCGCTTTGCCCGCTTCTTTCACGCCTGCCTCGGGAGGGGGGTTTATCTTGCCCCCTCGCAGTTTGAAGCCCATTTCATCACGACGGCCCATTCGAGGAGCCATCTCAGAAAGGCTCAGGAGATCATTGAAAAAAGTTTCAGCGTAGGGCGGGTTTAAACCCGCCCTACAAGGGTTTTTATTTGGATCTTCATGGTCAATGATTTAACACTTGACCTTTTAAGCAATTTAAGCGATTTTATATTCACGTAGTCGGCCATTGGCAATCGATATGAAACCCAATTCAGAGGAGGATCGTCCATGAATAGTGCACTGGGGGTTTTGGGGAAACTCGCGGGTTTTGCTGGTCCGCTGCTTTGTATCGCGGCGGTGATCGGAAGATTTTTCGATGAGCAGACCGTTCAAGGTTTTTCGGCTTCGGGCGTCATCAATGTAGGCATTGCGCTGATGGTTTTTGCGATTCTCGTAAAGCTCGATACACCGAAATAACTCTTAATCTGGATTTTTTTAATCCTTCTTTCAAGCATGCCGCCCAGGCAGGAAGGGCGACATGCTTGAATCTCTAAGTCTTTTATTTGATGCCCTCTGTTCATTTGTTATAATGCCCTTCCCGTGAACCCGACTATTACCCTCGAAGAAATTTATACACCGATCGAATCCAACCTTGAGGCTGTTCCTTCGGCCATTCTCGAAATCCTGTCCACACCCAACGAGCTCGCGCAGGATGTCGTTAGCTATTTCTTTTCCGCTCACGGGAAACTACTCAGGCCCGCCCTCACTTTTTTAGGGGCAGAGGTAAAAGGGACAAAGCCTGAACTCGAATCACGTCTCCAATATCTTGCTGCCTCTTTCGAAATCTTTCATGCTGCGACACTGATCCATGACGACATCATTGATTCCGCTTATCTTCGGCGCAACATTCCGACGATTAATGTCAAATGGGGGCCGGAGGTGGCGGTCTTGGTGGGCGATTATCTGCACGACAAAGCCATCGGCCAGATCTTCCAGAATGGCAATGAAAAAATCATTTCTCTTTTTCTTCAGACAGCCGGCCGGGTTTGCGACGGTGAGATCCACGAGCTCAAGGAAAAAGACAATTTCAATTTAAAGGAAGAAGAATACCTTGAGATTGTAGATAAAAAAACGGCCGAGCTCCTTGCCTGCGCGGTGGAAACGGGAGGGATCCTTGCCGGAGCCACGCCGGAGGAAGCGGAGGCCTTAAAGCGTTTCGGCCGGTATTTCGGAATTGCGTTTCAGATTGTAGATGACTGTCTTGATTTTACGGGTCAGGAGCAGGAATTTGGCAAAACCCTTGGGGCTGATTGCGCCGCCGGTGTTCTGACACTTCCTTTGATTCGCCTGATTCAGCTGATTGATGAAAGAAGGAAGAGCGAAGTCTTTAAAATCTTCAAATCGGAAATGGGCACGAGCAATAAGTTTCAAACGCTTCTGGCCATGATCCGCGAACACGGCACAATCGATTACTCCCTTGACAAGGCACGTCAATTCATTGAAAAAGCAAAGCTCGAACTTTCTATCTTCCCCGATTCTCCCGGCCGGCGCAGCCTCGAACAATTGGCGCAGTACGTGATTGAGAGAAACAAATGATGAAAAGGGAGAATATCAGATCATCAGAATACCAGAATGAGAAATCATATTTTAGATTAGATTTAAAGCTTTTTCTGATCTTCTGAATTCTCTCTCTGATTCTCTGATATTTTGGCGCTCGTTTTTATTTTTATGCTTTCTATTGTTCCCACTCCTATCGGTCATCTTCGCGATATTACACTCCGTGCGCTTGACGTTTTAAAAGAAGCCGATATCATCCTTTGCGAAGATACTCGCCGCACCAAAATTCTTCTCGATCATCACGGGATCGCTCGTAGGGGCGAGGTGACCTCGCCCCTACAATCGTTTCATGAACACACACCGCCCAAAAAAATTCAAGAAATCGTATCATGGCTTAAAGAGGGGAAAAAGATTGCGCTTGTCTCGGACGGCGGTACGCCGCTTGTTTCAGATCCCGGTTTTGAGCTCGTGCGGGAAGTGATTCAAGAAAAATTGCCCCTCGAGGTGCTTCCTGGGGCGAATGCGATTTTAACAGCCCTGGCCGGGAGCGGGCTTGCGGTCGATTCCTTTAGTTTTTTTGGATTTCTCACACAAAAATCGGCGGCGCGCAGGAAAATTCTTACTCATCTTCAAGAGAGGGAAGAAACGCTCATTTTTTACGAATCCCCGTTTCGGCTGCTGAAAGCGCTTGAAGATATGAAGGTCGCTTTGGGCGATCGTGAAGCCGTTGTGGCGCGAGAAATGACTAAGAAATTTGAAGAATTTGTGCGAGGTAGGCTTTCAGAAATCATTGAAAAAGTTTCCAAAAAGAAGATACTGGGGGAGATTGTCATTTTGGTGGCGGGAAAAGGACGGAAGGAGATGTTTAAGTGAAACGCCTTGCGGTTTTTGTCTCGGGAAACGGTACGAACATGGAAAATCTCTTAAAAGAGACCAAGGCCGGCCGTATTCCCGGTGCCGAGGCCGCGCTGATTGTTTGCGACAATCCGGAGGCGAAGGCCATCGAAAAGGCCAAGCGCTTGGGTGTTGAAGTCGCGCTCGTCGAACGGGAAAAATTTTCCTCGAAGACGGATTTTGAGGCGGCGATCGTTAAGGCACTTGAGGCCAAAAAAGTCGATCTCATCCTGCTTGCCGGCTTCATGAAGATCCTTAGCCCTGAATTTGTGAGGCGTTACGCGAAACGCGTCATCAATATTCACCCGGCGCTGCTTCCTGCCTTTCCCGGCGCTCATGCCATTTATGATGCCTTCGAGGCCAAGGCCAAAGAGACCGGTGTGACGGTTCACTATGTCGATGAAGGTGTTGATACCGGCCTTGTGATTCTTCAGCGAAAAATTGCGGTTACCTCTGAAGACACACTCGAATCTCTTGAAGCCAAAATCCACGCCCTCGAATATGAACTCTACCCCGAAGCGCTGCGCCTTCTCCTCTCCGGCCGCATTTCATCATCAAATCATTAGAATCAAAGAGACAATTCCTATTCTCCCGCGGAAAATACCTTTGCTTCAGAGCTTGTGCCCAGGCACCGTTCGTCCCGCCCCGGCGCGGCGGGACTCTCTCGCATCTCCGGCCTCGCTCTCCCGCCGAAAATCGTGGCGGGATCCATGCCCGCTCGGCCTCCGAGCGTGCCTCGGGCCCAAGCTCCTCGCAAAGAATAAGAATTTAAAATGATCACCTGACTGTCATAGACAAAAAGGAAAGCGTTCCTTATAATTTAAAGGTTTATAATTCGTAGGGGCGGTTCATGAACCGCCCCCTACAACAAGGAGCTGTCATCATGTCGAATACAAAGATTGCAAAAATAAAGGGCCGGGAGATTCTGGATTCGCGGGGAAATCCCACGGTCGAAGTGGAGATTTTATTAAAAGATGGAACGCTGGGCCGCGCGGCGGTGCCAAGCGGCGCCTCGACGGGGGAGCACGAAGCGGTTGAACTTCGTGACGGAGATCCTAAGCGTTACCTCGGCAAAGGTGTTCAAAAGGCCGTTAAGAATGTAAACATTGTCATCCAAAAATCCCTCCTAGGAAAAGACGCGGCCAGGCAAGCTGAAATCGATCAGCTTCTGATTAAATTAGACGGCACCGAAAATAAATCAAGGCTCGGCGCCAATGCCCTCCTCGGCGTTTCACTTGCCTGTGCTCACGCTACGGCGAATGCCAAAGGTAAACCTCTCTTTCAATATGTATCGGAGGGCATTGTAGGGTCGAGGCATGCCTCGACCCTACTTCCGGTTCCCATGATGAATATTATCAATGGCGGCGTTCATGCAGATAATAATGTGGATCTTCAGGAATTCATGATCATGCCTTTCGGAGCGAAGTCTTTCAGCGACGCGCTCCGGATGGGTGCGGAGGTCTTTCATAACCTCAAGAAAATTCTGCACGCCAAAAAGCTTTCAACAGCCGTGGGCGACGAAGGCGGATTTGCCCCGGATCTTAAATCCAATGAAGAAGCGCTTGATGTGATTATGGAGGCTATTCAAAAAGCAGGATATAAACCGGGTATTGAGATCAAGATTGCACTCGATCCCGCGAGCTCGAGTTTCTATGGGCAAGATAAAATGAGCGCCAACAAAAATCCGGGAAAATATGTCCTTCGCGCCGAAGCAAGGCCCGTTAAGTCGGCGGCCGACATGGTCGAGTTTTATGCCGGCCTTTGCGAAAAATATCCCATTTTTTCTATCGAAGACGGTGTGGCCGAAGACGATTGGGAGGGCTGGCGGCTTTTGACCGAGCGGCTTGGCGACCGCGTTCAGCTTGTGGGCGACGATCTTTTTGTCACCAACACGAAGCGCTTGAAACGCGGAATTGAAGAGGGGGTTGCCAATTCTATTCTCATTAAAGTCAATCAAATCGGGACGCTAACGGAAACGATCGAGGCCGTGAAGCTCGCTCACAAGCACGGCTACACGGCTGTGATGAGCCACCGCTCAGGGGAAACTGAAGACACCACCATCGCCGACCTTGCCGTGGCGCTTTCGACAGGCCAAATCAAGGCAGGGTCGACTTCAAGAACGGATCGCATCGCCAAATACAATCAGCTTCTCAGGATTGAGGAGCGTCTCGGGAAAAAGGCGGTCTATGCCGGGACCTTGAAATCCATCGCCCCCAAGCCGAAAAGACTTTCCGCCGCGCGTTCGTGAGAAAATCCTTCTTTCTTCTTTGGATTGGGATTGTGGCCCTTCTCCTTTTCTTCTGGATCTATTTTCCCACACTTTCTAAATACCGTGACCTTAAGATTCAGGAAGAAAATATTCAGAAAGAGATTGATTCACTCGATGCCAAGATCAAGGATTTAAAAGAAGAGAGGGGTCTATTAAAAAACGATGAGGAGTATTTGGAAAAGGTGATCCGCGATGAGCTGGGCCTGGTCAGGCCGGGAGAGGTGGTTTATAAATTTGTGGAGGATAAACCTGCTGTTTCAAAGCCTGCCAAAACGGTAGAAGTCCCAGCTCCTAGTGCGGCCGAAGTCAAAACAGTTGAAGCGGTTTCATCCGTAGCCGCCCTCCAAGAGAAAATTCCTGTGACTCCGATTGCGCCAAAACTCCCTTCCAAGCCTGTTTTGCTGGTTGAGCCTGTCAAAAGGGTGAAGGTATCTCAATTGGCCGCCCAGCCGGTAAAGGAGTATCCCGCTAGGCCGGCTTATCCCCGCCAGGAAACCCGCTGACCATCTTTTCATTTCAGAAGGATGAATTGACCCCCTCTGAAGCGGCTTGTTTTTATGCGGTGAGTCACCATGAATTCATCCACCGCCTTTTTGACGCCGCCCTGCCACCACCCGCCTTCGACGTAGTCGTCACCTGTGATCATCCCGCCCTTTTTTACCTTTGGAAAATATAACTCAAGATCCTTTTTGACATAGTCATAGTAATGATTGGCATCGAGGTAAATCCAGTCGAAGTATTCATCCCTCCTTTCGAAGCTTTTCATAAGGTAGGTAGGCCAGGCGTGTTCGTCGGAGACGTTATAGCTGAAGGTCGTGCTCCCTCCCAGGGTGAAGATGCGAATGGTAGGCCCCTTAATTTACGGATTGATCGTTCTTCGCATCGTGAATCCAAGTTCGTCGAGATCGATATGAAGCCGCTTTCCTGAAAAGGGGTATTCTGAATGCTGAACCCAAGAGACATACATGAGGCCGAGCTGATGCGCGGCATAAAAGTCATCTAAAACCTCGGCCGCATGCTTTTTGCTGGCCATCCCCTCATAAGCCCTAAAGTCGAAATGTTCAAAATGGTAGAGCAGTCTCTTGCCGTTATCGATGGGAACTCCATCTTCTCGGAAATAATGAGGTGGTTGCTTGTCAAAAATCGCCAGGAACTTTTTGACCAGAAGAGATCTCCTCGAAGAAGAACCGGCCGTATCTTGAATGAAAAAGAAGATGCCTAAAATCAAATTAGACAAAAGGAACAAAACGATAACATTCAAAAGGATGAGTGCAAAATCTCGGTAGATTTTTCGAAGTAGCTGAAAAGTCATTCTCACTCACTGCCCCCGCTGCGATCCATTGAAGCCTGCTTTTTAAGAGAGTCGGTAGATACGAAGGGCGTTTTCACGGCCGATTTTTTTGGCAAGTTCCGGAGAAAGACTTTGGATCATGGTCCAGGTTTCCTTAAAAAACGGGGGTTTTTTGACCCCTCCCCGGGTGCCCTCGGAGCGGACAAACTCATCGGCGCCGATCACAATCCTGTCCTGGAATGCTTCTATGAATTTCTGCCACTCGGGAAGCACTCGTAAATTTTCATCGGTGATGCGGTTGCCGCGATCCTCCATAGAATTAGGGATTGCTTTAATCGCAAGATAAAGATTGGGGTGTTTTGAAAGCACTCTGCCCAAGAGCTCAGGGGTCATCTGGCCTAGGTTGTCCCAGCCGATGTGCTGCCAGACAATGCGGGCGCTGCGGTTGTGGGTAAGAAGCCGTTCAAAGGCGGGGATCGTGGCCGGGAGCACGGCCGGATTCTGATCGCATGCCTGAAGGAGTGATGCCGGTGTTGGCATTTCCTCGGCAATGGCCTCCATGTGAAGGTCGATCGCGATGTCATATTGCGCCGCGAGGTCGGCAAGCAATAGAAAAAGGGGATGATCCGGCGCCGGGGCCTCGTAATGGTGCGTCGGGCTCATGCATAGATGCATGGCCGTCATTTCACCGAAGACGTGCGCACCGTCTCGAACGATTTGTTCGGCCTGCTCTTTAAACCGGGTACGAATTGATTCGGTGACCTCCGAGGGATCGGTTCCCGCGATGAGGGGATTAAGTTCCCCTCCGCCGCCTCCCAGAACCAAGCGATCGGGATATTTCTTTAAGGCATCGAGTATTTCATGATACGAGTAGGCGCCCTTTTGACCGGGATGTTGGGGCGGCGGCATGACAATGGCTTTTTCAACGCCATATTGATCCATCAAGGCAACGAGCGCGCCTGCAGAGGGTGCGTAATCTTTTGCTTTGCCTCGAGCCCGCTTCATTTTCTCCTTTTGCATTTCCATCACGCGCCTTCGCATGGCGTTCGGCATTCCGGGAGGAAACGACGGCGTTTGTCTTCCTTGAGGCGGAGAACTTATCGAGCCATCGAGGTGCATGTGGACATCCACGAATCCGCCTTCGCGAGGAGGGGGGGCATCTTCCGCCTTAGCAAAGACAAAGTGAGTCAGGCTCAAGATCAGGAGAATAAAAAGCAATCGGCGGGACATTTGAATCAATCGTTTCGGTAATCAAGCTGGATGACGATTTTTTTATTTTCGCCGTCTGCAAGAAGAAATTTGCAGTCGTCATAATCCGGGGCGCTTAATTTGACCCGCTGGTTATTGGAAAAGCCCACGCCCTCTTTGGGAAAACCCAGCGTGCTCCGCTCAAGCCTGCGGTTGCCGTTTTCATCGTGCAGGACCGAGACCGCGTAATCCCCGGCCGCGAGCCCTTCAAAGGTGTGCTCCGCCGATGGCATCCCCTTTTCTACGGGCATCCACGCCGGCTCGTAGGCGTGCTCAAGGTGAGTCGGATACCCTTTCTTATTTTCAAAAAGCGCAATCCCAAGCTCGCCTTTGCGATCCTGGATTGCTTCCACACGCACCGAAAGTGTGGCGCCCTCGTCTTCCGCCGCTTTAGCTGCTGTCGGAAACCCGAGGAAACAAAGCATCAAAATCCACAATAATTGAGTCATGATTCACCTCTCTTTCGTTGATGGCAAATGGGTCTTAGTGGACAATCCTGTCTTTCTCAAAGAGAAGGACATTGTCTTGTTTTACCAGTTTCTTCAAACTCAGGTTCTCTGCTGTTAACCTCGTTTTCATCCTGAGATTCAAATAAGATTTCTTTTCTTATTGTAAAATCACGGCGCTCTTCTTTCGTAAAGTCTTTCTCGATAAGCTTGTTATCTGCACTGCCGAAATAATTAATACTGTCAGTCAGATCCTTTCCTATATAAATTTTCCCATTGGGATACGTAATTTTATAAATCACCTTCATAGAGCACATCGCTTACCCCAAAAATATTTTTTCATTATGCCAAAGCAAGTGATCCTTGGCCGGCTGTAAGACGGGAGATTCAGGAACATAAATTGTCTTGCCTCGTAAAGCGTAATATTCATGCCCGTTTTCAAATTCCTCTCGAATGCGCTTACTCACCTCAAATCGATAATCCGTTGTCACCGTCACGTAGCCTCTGTCAAATAGGCGGTGGATATCTGAACGTAACAGAATGCCATTTTCTATTTGATGGGAGCCTTCTCGATTATACGGTTTGATATGCGCTGCTTCCAGAGCGGGCAGAGTCCGTTCGCCGGTGATTGCGCATTTTCTTTTATATGTGTCCGTCACTAACACTCGAAAAGATCCTTGACCTAGACGCGGCAAAACCGTGACTGGAGCTCCATATCTTGCGCCGGGCTTCGTCTCAATATTTTCACGCATATAAGCTAGGTGAATCGCTGGGCCCAGTTTTGACCATAATGCTTTTCCATGTCCTTCCGTGAGATCGTAAGTCTTCCCTTGGACGATATTCGCTTTCCAATCTGGAGGGACAGGAATCCACGCATCCTCTTGAAAAAAGAATGGTTCTTCAAGAAGGATACATCCGACTCTATAATCTTCGGTTTGCGGGCTTGAAATCTTCCGATATTTTTCAATGCGCTTTTGCATTTCTTCAAATGTTGGTGCTCCATTTTTCTCTTGAAAGGATTCCCATGCCATACTTGCGGGAAGAAGACTGGAATGTGCGAAAACACCACCTCCAACGATAAAATTACGGGGACTATGGAGTTTAAAAAGAAACAATTCTCCGGGCTTTAGCACCCCAAATTCACGATTCCCACCGGGCTGCCAGAAATTCACTTCATCGAGGTCGTTAAGCCCTGAAAGAAAATTAAACCAATCAAGATCGGTGACGCCAATATATGCTTTCATAATTTTGTTTCGGATTTTGATTTTTTTCCAAGAATTCCCATTAGCTCACTGGCAGGAATTAGCCCAGGCATTGTATTGGCTTTGGTTAATCCGGTAGCCCGAAGATGCTTCAAACGCATCCGCCATAATATCTGCGATACGATTATTTAAAACATCCCCAGTAAATTGTTTCGTATTACCCCGGTATAGCAGCATTAGGACTTAAACTCCGTATACTTTTTAGCGTTCCCCTTTGCTTTTTGGATGGGATATTTTTGGGCGTTTTTCTGCAGTTTAAACTCGATAGATTCAGATAGGTTGATTCCTAAATTGTCGGCGAGTTCAAAAAGATACATCGCCACGTCAGCGAGTTCTTCGGAAATTTCGCCCTTGCATTCTCTCGCATGCTTCTCAACTTCTTCAGGCTTTTTCCATTGGAAATGCTCCAGGACTTCCGCAGCCTCGAGCATTAAAGACAAGGCCATATCCTTGTGGTTGTGAAACTGCAACCAATCCCTCTCATCGCGAAACTTTTTTATTTTTTCGGTTAATCTTTGGATGCCGCTCATCATTTTCTCCGGTTCCTAGGCCAGCGTTGATAAATTTTGGGCATTATTTTAGTTTTTCAGCTAATGCGATCAAGACCGTCCAAACACGGTCAAGATTGAATTTTTTGATGTCCTTGGTGCGCAAAACGGCAGAAAGTTCCGTATGACATTGTTTCTCTAACACGCCGCGCCGCTCTCCCGTAAGCTGGATCGGCTCGTTGCCTGGAACCGCTAATTTTTGCCGCAAAAGCTTGAGAAAATCCGGATCATCCAGCTGGAGTTTGAGGTTCTCTAAAGCATAGTGAATGTCAAAAAAATCCCGGATCGCTGCTTCACGGCGCGTAAGAGCCGCTCGTGTTTTTTCTGCGAGAGCCTCGGTCAGGTCAATCACCCGTACGGGAAAAGGGGGCGCGAGCTCGGCCCCGGTAAAGACGTTTCGCACCAAAGTGCGGACATTCTTGATCACGGATGGCCGGAAAAGCGGTTCGCGCAGCGCGATCTCAATCTTGACCTTCTCCCAATCACCGGTAATGAGGGAGCGATAACGAACCACGGCAACATACTGGGTTGATTCGTTCCTTCCACCGAGAGGTTCATCAATTTCAACACCGGCAACCTTGTCCGGCAATGCATCAACGATTCGCTTAGCCGGATCGACCAAACGTCTCCTCTCCGATCGATTAACCATTCCCTGAAGGGGAATACAAAAATCAAGATCTTCGCTCAAACGGTAAAAATTCGTGTAGATTTTACTCAAACAGGTTCCTCCCTTGAAAATCCAGCCGGCGCCGGGAGGCGAAACAGCTTCGAGCAAAATAGAACAAAAATAATCCTTCTCCACCAGCGCGGGCCTGAAATCAAAGTCATGTGCTGTGCGCTCCACGGCGGCCCGAAAGGCTACGGGATCAAGATGCTCGCGGCGGGAACCCGCTTTTTTATCGTCACTCATTATCAATAACTCCCCATACTTTGACGATAGGCCCCTTCCTTGGCTTGAAAGGCACCATAGTGACCGGAAATTTTGACCTGCTCAAACCTTTTTTGATTATTTTCAGCGCGCGAGAAGAAGATTTGGCTTGTTCAAGCACCCAGCCCACCCGGCGCAATGTGGCCTGATTTCCAAAGAGGCGGGCAACGCGGGCTAAGTCCGTAGCCTTAACGGAACCTTTTTTCAGCTCCTGACGAATCCACGCAAATCCGCGGGGGATCCCATTGAAACGGGACCAGTCATAAAGCGCATCCACCAGCAGCCGCTCAAGAGAGGAGTAATACAGTTCTTCGCCGTCAGGAGTCCTGATCTTCTCCACCGCCCCAAGACGGGCGTCCGTTACCCGGATAAAAATATACCGTGTTGAACCAATCCTCCGGCTACCCGATAGGCGGTTGTTATAGACAAAAACAGCGTTGGATACCTGGTCGTCGAATCCGTATCGATTGAACGCAGTCGGACCGCTAATCTGGTACTGGCCCTTGATCGCTTTCATGAACGCGGGCAAGACAACGCTCTCCGAAGGGTTCCACCTTCCGCCTGCCGGAAGAACCCGGGGGGCAAGATAGAGTCCTCGCCGGAGGCGTATAATCCAGCCGTCCCTGGTAAGCCGCCGGAAAAGATCCCTTTCCTGGGCGCGGCTTAAGCCAAGGACCGGCGCGACTTCGCCGGTCTTAATCAGCTCATGGCGACGCATTTGGACGAAAGCGAAAAAGCCGCTTGCTAGCCGTCCGAGGGATCCTGTTTTGTATTGTATTCTATTTCTCATAAATGGGTTATCAGTACATTTTCAGAAAGTATAATACAGCTAGCATGTGTCCATGTAAAGCCCTTATTTCTCCCCCGTTCTTAGAGGGGTATTTAGGTTCAAGTCCCTCATTTTAGGACGCTGAAAAATTTATTTTGAACTTAGAAACGTTCGAAAAGTGTGAACACCCCTGTCGTAAACCGCCTTCCCATGAGAGACCGTTTAAAAATTCAAAGCCCCCGCCACAAAGAAGGCGGGCAGGCAGTCCCAAAACCTGGGGCTATTTCGGCGCTAAAGCCATTTGTAACTTAAATATTTTGCGAAGGGAAAAGGTAAACAAACCGTGAACAGCCCCCCTGATTTTGTCCAATACTATAGGACAACGTGTGTCACCAGGTGGTGAGCAGTTGCCAGATGAAGGAGCGCAAATGAAACAAAACCAAATTGATTTTTCGAGGAATTGCGATGGGGCGTATGTTTTTTGTGGCATACAGCCCGGCAAGTTCCCCAGGAAAGTCAGTCTGGAAAGTCGAGCTGCTACCCCTTCTTTTTGTAAGTTCAATTGCCGCTTGCCAGTGCGGGCCTATACACGCTTCCGACTCCACTCCCTCGACATAGGGATTTTTCGGGATTGGAGTCGGAAGCAGGCCCTGGGTATCGGCAAGCGGCTGGAAGGGGGTAGTGTTGTTTGTAACTGATCGTGATCTTGGGATTCTAAAGATGTGTTTGGAGCAGAAGTTTATGACTCTGTTTCAGATTTCAAGAATGTTTTTTCCGGAGAGTCGGAATGTTTTTCAGGTTCCGATGAAGCGGGTGCGGACGCTGGTGAAGGCTGACCTTTTGAAGGCGGTGACTGCTCGCTATGAGCATCTTGGCGAGTCGATGAAAAGACTTTATGCCTCAAGAAAATTCGAGAATTTCTTGATTGGCTCGGCGTTTTGTGACACCGATCCGCAGGCATACCCCAAGAATATCGAAGAACCTGATAAGGGTTTCAATCGTGAGATTATCTGATCCGCTCTCAATCCTGCTGATAAGCTGCTGAGATACTTTCATGCGCTTGGCAAGCTCGGCTTGGCTGAGTCCCATACGCTCCCGAAGCTCGGCCAATTTCTCAGCCATTTTGAGTTTAGCGGTCTCGACTTCATACGCCAACTCGAATTTCTTGTCCTTGCGGATTTCTTCGTGAAGATCAGTCTCGAATCTCTTGAATTTGTATCTCTTTTCGCTTGTCATTTGTCACCTCGTGTAAAGATCGTTATTCCTCGAAATCAACTTTGCGCTACTTCAAAAGCACTTCGCAAATTTCCCTGCGATGCAGGGCAATGTCGATGTCCCTTGTCGGAATGGCATCCGTCTTTTTCAAAAATGCGTGAAGCAGAACCACCTTATTGCGAACCAGAAAAAATACAGAACCCGATGCCTGCCTGGTCTTAACTCATAAAGCCCCGTCTTTTCTCCCATGTAATCCGCAAACGGACGCCTCATTTTGTAACCCGCATCCGAAAGATGCTTCAGATAGGCGTAAACCTTCGCTCTCTCAGGGGTGGAAAGGGCTTTGATATACTCCGCACAGGAACATTGTCCTTCTCATCCACAAAATACAGGACTTCAAAATTCAACGACCACCGCCTTCCATTGAGGGGTTCGGGCTGATAGAAGCATACAACGTATAAGTAGTATCGTCAAGGGCAGCCTTAGCTTTAATTTGAGGGTGCGGCTTTCGTTGGAACGGAAGTGGGTTCATACAATTCAATCTCAATCGGCAAATCGTTCAGGTATTTCATCAGATTGGATTGATTTTAGTATCGGCGACGCTCCCGCCAAAATCAAGGCGAACCGTGAGCTTTGTTTATGTCAGATCAGGATGGTTCAGGGTATTCGGTTAGATTTCGGTTAGATTGGGGCGATTTTGAGAAAAAAAAGGGGCTGCGATTTTTGTCGCAAGCCCTTTTATTGTAATTGGTAGCGGGGGCAGGATTTGACGCCTCCAGCGCGCAAGCCATTCAGATTTTGTA
>CAYJSI010000019.1:0-40138 GCA_964373045.1 uncultured bacterium | reverse complement strand
GCCCGGATGGATTCGAACCATCGACACCTGCCTTAAAAGGGCAGTGCTCTACCAGACTGAGCTACGGGCTCCCGAAATCGTGAATCGTTGTTCGTGAATCGCAGAACAAAACGGGAAATCTCATGGGTTGAACACCGGAAAGGGAAACGAACAACGAGCCACGATTCACGATTAACAGCTTTAAATGGCGTGAATTTCGGATTCTTTATGCTTCAGGGCTTCATCGATCTGGGTAATGAAGCCGTCCGTAAGTTTTTGGATCTCTTTTTGAGCCGAATGAGAAATGTCTTCAGGAATCGTTTTGGACTTCTCGAGCTTTTTGACGAGTTCAATCGCCTCATGCCGGGCATTGCGAATCGATACCCGGCCTTCCTCCGCCACTTTCCTGACAAGCTTCGTCAGCTCTTCGCGCCGCTCAGAAGTCAGGGACGGGATCTGAAGTCGAATCACGCGCCCGTCATTCATCGGCGTCAGCCCCAAACCGGACTTAAGAATGGCCTTCTCAATCTCGCCCACCAGGGAGGGATCCCACGGTTGAATCATGATGGTTTTGGGGTCCGGCGTGGAAATGCTGGCGAGTCCCTTGAGGGGTGTCGGGGTGTTGTAATAATCCGCCTGCACGCCTTCCACAAGTGCAATGGAGGCACGGCCAGTGCGGATATTCTGAAATTCTTTTTTGGTGGCATCCAGCCCCTTGGTCATCATTTTTTTGCTGTCCTCCGCAATCTTTCTCGTATCCATCGTTTCAACCATGGTCAACCCCCTTGCTTAATCGATTTATGAGACCCGCGTTCCGATATTCTCGCCCATGATGACGCGCCGAATATTCCCCTGCTTCGTGAGATTAAACACAATGATCGGGAGCTGATTGTCCATGCAAAGTGAAATGGCCGTCGCGTCCATGACCTGCAGCCGCTTTTTCAAAACATCGATGTAATGAAGCTGATTAAATTTCTTAGCCGCTTTATTTTTCACCGGATCTTCCGTGTAGACGCCGTCCACCTTCGTGGCCTTTAAGATCACATCCGCCCCGATCTCGATGGCGCGCAGCGCCGCCGCGGTATCGGTCGTAAAGTAAGGGTTGCCCGTCCCGGCGGCAAAGATGACCACGCGGCGCTTTTCAAGGTGCCGCATGGCACGCCGGCGAATATAGGGCTCGGCTAATTCTTTGATCTCAATCGCTGATTGGACCCGCGTGTGGACGCCGATTTTTTCAAGGGCATCCTGCAGCACCATGGAATTAATGACAGTCGCAAGCATCCCGATATAATCCGCAGTCGAGCGGTCCATCCCGGCCTTGGAGGCCTTGAGACCGCGAAAAATATTGCCGGCTCCAATGACACAAGCAAGGTCGACACCCAGGTCGTGCACCTCTTTGATTTGATTGGCGATGGAGAAGGCAACCTTGGGGTCCACGCCGTAACCCAGCTCCCCTTGCAGGGCCTCACCGGATAGCTTAAGGACAACGCGCTTGAAGGCTGCCTTTTTCGCCGCGATCATAATTTTTCTCGATGTGTTAAAAATTGAGGAAGGCTGCTTTTTGAGTGGTAGGACGACATGACAATTGATCTTTTAGTTCGGCCCTTGAACCGCCGAAGGTTTTTGTGACAGACCTAATGGCCGCCCACTTCGAAACGAACAAAGCGGCGGATCACGATATTCTCGCCGACCCGGGCGATGGTCTCACTTAAATAATCCTGAACGCTCAGAGAATCGTCTTTAATATACTTTTGATTGAGAAGGCAGACTTCCTCAAAACGCTTGGCTAATTTTCCTTCGAGAATTTTAGCCTGCACCGCGGCAGATTTCCCCTGAATCTCTTTGGTAAAACTCATTTTTTCCCTTTCAAGGTCCGCGCTGGGAATATCCCCGGCGCGGACATAAAGGGGGTGGGCAGCAGCAATCTGCATGGCAATGTTGCGGGCGAAGGCCTGAAAGAGTTCATTTTTGGCGACGAAATCACTCTCGCAATTCATTTCGAGAAGGACCCCGAGTTTGCCGCCGGCATGGATATAGGAAATGATCTGACCTTCCTTGACCTCACGGGAAGATTTTTTCTTTGCGATGTCAAGACCCTTGCGGCGCAAAAGGTTCTGCGCTTCTTTCAGGTCTCCTTTGGCCTCGTCAAGCGCCTGCCTACAATCCATCATGCCGGCCCCGGTCATTTCCCGAAGCTTGAGGAGGGTTGATTTATCTTGCTGGGCAGCCATCGTCATGGGATAAAAACTTATTTAATTTTTGCGCCGCGGCCGCTTTCTTTGCGGGGGACTTTTTTCAATTTAACTTTTTGATCCGTGATGGGTGCTACCTCTTCCACAAATTTAGAAGCCAATTTCTCCTCGATCGTATCAGGAAGGACTTCCTCGGTCGCGGCGGCTGCATCCTCCGCCTTCCCTTCCTCTGTTTCCGCCTTGACCCTTGCAACCTCGCGAGCGATTTCGGCATCTTCGGCAGCCTTGCGCGCTTCTTCATTCGCAATCCCCTGCTTATAGGCATCACGGCCCTCTTTGATTACGCCGGAGACCGAATCAACAAAAAGTTTGATGGCACGGATGGCATCATCGTTGCCAGGAAGCGGATAATCGACCAGATCCGGATCTCCATTGGTGTCGAGGACCGCCGCAATCGGAATCCCCAATTTCCTGGCCTCACGAATCGCAATCTCTTCTTTCTTGGAATCAATCACGAACAGGGCTGCGGGAAGGCGTTTCATCTTGCGGACACCGCGTAAGTTTTTGATGAGTTTTTCACGCTCCTTGAGGAGTAAAGAGGCCTCCTTCTTAGTGACAAACTGCAAGCCGCCTTCTTTTTCCATCTGATCGATGAGGTCAAGTCGGGCCACTGATTTACGGACCGTCTCAAAATTGGTCAACATGCCGCCGAGCCATCGCTGATCGACGTAGGGCATCTCGCAGGCTTCCGCCGCCGCACGAAGGGGCTCCTGGGCTTGACGTTTCGTTCCGATAAAAAGAATCTCTTTTCCTTCGCTGGCGATCTTCTTTAAAAAAGCTAGGGCGCACTCGAGACAGGAAAGGGTAATTTCGAGGTTGATGATGTAGATGCCGTTTCGTGCCCCGAAGATGTATTTCTTCATCTTGGGATTCCACCGCTGGGTTTGATGCCCAAAGTGGACACCGGCTTCAAGTAATTGCTTAATCGTAAGTTGCGACAAGTTTAGCGAACCCTCCTCAGATAAAAATCAGGCGGCCTCGAGGCCGCCCCAATCACGCTCATTTTCCAAAAGGAATTTGCTGCAGGTTGGAAATGGGCAGTTATTATAGCAAAATTTAATTCCACCACAAGCACATTTTGACCTAAATCGAAACTAGCGTCCTACGCCCCGTTTGATCGCAACCCCTCTTCTTTAAAGGGTTTCAATCACTTCCTGAATGTGGCCGTCTACCTTCACTTTGGGGAAAATCTTCCGCACTTTCCCTTCCTTATCAATTACAACGGTCGTGCGCTCAATTCCCATAAACCGCTTCCCCATAAAACTTTTCTCTTTCCACACATCGTAGGTTTTAATCATCTCTTTCGATTCATCACTCAGAAGCGCGAAAGGGAGCTTGAATTTGTCTTGAAAGCCCTTGTGCGACTTGAGGGAATCGGCACTCACTCCAAACACAACCGCCTCTTTTTGATTCAATTGTTTCACGGCATCCCGGAAGTCACAAGCCTCTTGGGTGCAGCCGGGGGTATTGTCTTTGGGGTAGAAATAAAGCACCACCTTTTTCTTACCCCTGAAATCGGAAAGCCTCACTTCTTTCCCCTCCGTAGAAGGGAGTGAAAAATCGGGCGCTAATTTTCCTTCTTCAAGCTTCGCCATTTGAAACTCCTTTGTTATTTTTTTTGGGTCTGAAATTTATAGAGGGTGGGTCAAAAAGAGCCCCCTTTAAAAATTGACTTTCAATCCTGCCGAAGATAACGCTCCGCGGCTTCGTGATCTCCGACAAAGACAAATCTCACTCCTTCTCGAATGGGTACCACAAAGATACGATGCTTCATGGAGATGGAAAGACTGAGGAATGGGCCGCATTCGTGGACGCGAAGCCCTTTTGGAAATTGCCGGCTGGTGTAACAATCGATAAACTTTTCAAGGGTTTGACGCGCCCGGTTTTGTAAATCATCCTCCAGCGCCGCAAACTGCCGGTCAAAGCTTCGGGTAAATTCAATGATCACTTGTTACCTAAACGGCCTAGATGTTTCAGGGCCTCTGTCTTGCCTTTGACTCGTGTCGACGGCTCTTTGGCTGTTTTGGCAAGAAACTCCTTCCACTGAGAAGGAGTGAGGTCAAAGGACGCCTCGGCTTCCTGAATCACGATGTGGCCCTTGCCATCCTCAAGGAACACGACTTTGTCACCTGCCCGTAAGTGGAGTCTTTCCCGGACTTTCTTGGGGATAGAGATTTGTCCCTGGTGGGTCAGTTTTGCCTCATCCAGCTTGACCATAAATCCTCCTTAATCTATTAAAATAATAACATATTAATATAATAAATCAAGACTTAGGTGTGTATTCGGCCTATTTAGGTCCCCTCCTCGTAGGGCACATTTAAATGTGCCCTACGAGGCGAAGGAGTCCATCAAAGGACTGAACAATTACGATTTTTCTTAACTCTTTTAGGCGGACAGCTTCCGGTTATTTTGCTGACCGCTCGGTCATTTCTAACAGATCTTGATATCTCTCGGGTTGTTCGGTCCGAAAGAGTTTAAAGTTTTCCTCACCCATAAATTTTCTGGCCGTTTCAATTTTTGTTTTCCCCTCGTCGTAATCGCCATCCATAACCGCCATGGTTTTAAATATTTTACCGAGCTGCCGTTTATTCTCTCGCCAATAGCCGCCCCTTAAAATGTCATTATAAAGAAACGCGCTGATCTCCTTCGAGTAATACTCGGCGCTCCTGCTGATTTTGACACCCCTTTCTCGAAAAGTCCAGGATCAACTCGTTGAGCAGATGCGCCTTTTTAGTTTTGTCCATTGCAATCCATGCGGGAACGGTATTCCTGAGCTTCATTTGTTGATCGACATAAGCGGCATCGGCCGTTTCGGGGATAATATGACTGGTGACTGCGAGCACCCTGAGCTGCTCGTCGCTTACCTCCGGCAGGTAAATCTGAACACTGTCCTGAGAATAAACGCCGGGTAAAAATACAATCAGCGTGATGAAAACCATTAACAGCTTATTGCTTGGGTTCTGCAATTTTTGACCTCTCCCCTCCTGGGACAGGCAAGGGTGAAGGGAACCGGCTGATAAACCCCCTCATCTTGAGTGGCCTTGTCAGGCATTTTACTTTTAAAAAATCTGCCCTGCCCAAACCTGTTTGATCTGTTCGCAGCATTGTTTATAACGGCGGGCCTTTGATCGATCGGGTACAAGAAAAAATACCATCTTGGGTGTTCTTAGGGCAAATACATTCTTGACCTTCATATTTTTTGCTATCGCGGCCCTCGTTCTTTTAAGAAATACGGTTCGTTTCTCAAAGGGATCATGCTGATAGATCAGCACAGAACGGCCTCGTTTATAAAATCTTTTAAGAAATTGCCAATATAAATATTTGGATGATTTTTTTCGACCAAGCTTTAATTTAACCTGTAACCCGTTATCGGGATCGAAAAAGATAAGATTGCATCCCCGGACACGCCCTTCTAAATTTTTGTAATAACGACCCTGCTCCTGTTTTTCATCCTTAAGAATCGGGCTATAAAATTTACAAAACGGAAACATACTGCTGCGCGTAATCGCCGAGATCTTCCTAACTCTTCGACGGATAACTACCTTATACAGCTAGTCAAAGAGCCCAGTGTCGAACGCCCAATATTTTTTTGGGTGTTGTAAATATTTAATTTGTTGGCCGTCCGGCCTGCCGTCGTCCGGAGTCAACATCCAACAAACGGCAATTTTACAAGATGCCATTTTGATTAAGGCGCGCAGCAGACCATACTTACGGTAGTCATTGATATCGCCAAAATATTGATTTTTCATTTCAAAACTTCCCTGAAGATATTATAGATGCGTTGTTCCAGTTTTTCCCTCTCCCCTCAGGAAGGAGAAAGGAAATACTAAAAGCTGCAGAATTCAAATTTTTGATTTACTACTCTTTGGGCTGGGTCAAATTTTCGGGGGATAAAATACGGTCGAGCGCCGCCGCGTTCAAAAGCTTTTTTGAAAGCACCACTTCCCGAAGCGTCTTTCCGGTACGTATGGATTCCTTCACGCACTCGGCGGCCCGGCTGTAGCCGATGTGAGGGTTCAGAGCCGCGGCAATCCCGTAGCTCGCCTCTGCATAACTGCGGCAGCGCTTGGCATCCGCCGTGATCCCGTCAATACAATGAGTTCGAAGAAGGCCGGTGACATTTTTTAGGATTTCGATCGACATCAAAAGATTATGGGCAATCACGGGGCGCATCACATTGAGCTCAAGCTCGCCGCGACTCACCGCAAAGGCGATGGCGGCGTCATTGCCGATCACTTGAAAACCCGCTTGGGCGGCGACTTCGGGCATCACGGGATTAATTTTTCCCGGCATGATCGAAGATCCGGGTTGGCGTGCAGGAAGAAGGATTTCGGCCAGTCCTGCCTTAGGACCGGAACTTAGAAGCCTGAGATCGTTCGCCACCTGAATAAGCGACAGGGCGTAATCGCGGAGCCCTCCTGAGACTGCCGCGAGATCGGCATCGGACTGCATCACTTCAAAGAGATTTTCGGCCGAGCGCACCGGCAAACCGGTTTGGGATTTGAGATGCGCAATCACTTGGTGGCGATACGTCACGGTTGTATTAAGCCCGGTGCCGACCGCGGAACCCCCGATGCCGAGCTCAAGAAGGTTCTGGGCAAGGGATTCAATGCGCTGTCTTCCCTTCTCAAACTGCCTCGCCCACCCTCCGAATTCCTGTCCCAGTGTCACGGGGGCCGCGTCTTGCAAATGGGTCCGCCCGGCCTTGACGATGCGCCGAAATTCGTGCGCTTTATCCTTGAAAGATTTTTCGAGGACGCGCGAGGAGGCGTAGAAGTCCTTTAAGAGCTTCAGCGCGGCGAGACGAATGGCGGTGGGGACCACGTCGTTGGTGGATTGCCCCATATTCACATGGTCATGGGAATGCAGAAAATCATAATCCCCTTTTTTGCGGCCCAATATTTCAAGCGCGCGGTTCGTGAGGACTTCATTCACATTCATGTGAACGCTCACCCCGGCGCCCGACTGCAGGACATCCGTCACAAATTGATCGCTGAGCTTACCTTGAATGACTTCGTCGCAGGCCTGGAGGATGGCCTTGGCGCGCTTGCGATCGAGCCGCGCAAGCGATTCATTGGCACGGGCACAGGCCTTCTTGATCATGGCAAAGGCCCAGATGAAAACGGGATGAAACCGCAAACCCGAGATGGGGAAATTTTCCAGGGCGCGCTCTGTCTCGACCCCGTAACAAACATCTGCGGGAAGAGTTTTGGTACCCAAAGAATCTTTTTCGCTGCGAGTTTTCATGGTGCGTAACTTCGGGGGTTGAGAAGGATACGGTTTACTGAAGACTATCGATGATGGACTGCAAGCTGGCCGTTCCCTTGGCCTGGGCCCGCTTGAGCGTTTCATTCACACGCTCATCGAAGCTTGAACGCTCGGATTTATAAATTACGCCCAGAGGGATGGTGTCTTTTTCAAAGGCCAATTTCATGGCCGCCATGCGATCGCTCGGATCATGGGAAGGATCCACAAAACGGATCCTCTGCGAAGTAGGTTTGTAGGTATCATGAAACGTGGTGCAGGGACTTAAGACTTCAAGGAGGGCAAATCCCTTGTGCTCTACGCCTTGAATGATCAGCTCGGTTAATTCTTTGGGTTTGCCGGAATAACCGCGGCCCACAAAGGAAATGTCGTAGGCAATCGACATCGCAACCGGATTCAAAGGATCATCCAGTTGACCGAAGGGAGTGGTCCCCTTCACCATCTCAACCGGCGCAGTGGCAGAGCCCTGCCCTTTCGTAAGACCGTAAACTTCGTTATCCATGACAATGTAACAGACGTCGATATTGCGGCGGGCGGCATGGGCAATGTGACCGCCGCCGATGGAGTAGGCGTCCCCGTCTCCTCCCACCGCCAACACTTCCAAATTCGGATTCGCAGCCTTGACTCCCGTCGCTACGGGGAGCACGCGGCCGTGCACGGTATGAAAACCGTAGGCATTCACATAAGCCGGCAGGCGCGAGGAGCAGCCGATACCCGAAACCACCACCATGTTTTCCGGAGAAATTTTTTTGGTGGCCAGCATGCGGTAAATGCAGGTCAGCACACCAAAATCGCCGCACCCCGGACACCATATCGGGTGCACGTCCGTTTTGTACTGGGCAATATTCAGCCCCCCTGGACCTGGTGTCTGCGCTGCCGTTTCAGTGGCCATGTCTTTGATCCTCCGAGTCTTTCCTATTTTTTTAAACCTGTTGAGCTACTTTTCCGTGAACTTCCTCGATCTTCCTCAAGATTTCATCGGGCGTAAATGGAAGTCCCGCCAATTTATTAAACGAAATGACATCCACGCCGAAGTGGGCGCGGATCTCCCGGGCAAATTGGCCGGTGAAATTAAGCTCCGGCACGATCACCCTCTTGCACGATCGGATAAAGACCCCGATCTCAGGGAGCATCGGGTAAAGAACCTTGGGATGAAAGGCAGCAACTTTTAAACCCCGGGCATTCGCTTTTTCAACCGCCTCGCGGATGACGCCCTCTGAGGATCCCCAGCCGACGATCCCGATTTCCTGATCTTGCACGCCATGGCGGCGATAAAGATCCGCCCCTTTGAGCACAAGGCTGAGCTTTTTGAAACGTTTTTCGGTCATGCGCCAGTGATTTTCCGATTCATAACTGAGTTCACAATCTTCGCCGTGTTCAATGCCGGTCGCTGTAAATATGCCACCCTTTTCACCGGGGATCGCCATGGGTGAAACGCCGGTTTCTGTCAATCGAAAGCGTTTATAGTTTTCGAAATCCTGGGCGCTGGGTTTTGTCCGCTCCTCGATCACCACTTTCGACAAGTCGGGTTTTCGAATGGTGGCGGTACGCTGGGCCAGATATTGATCCGAAAGCACAATGACAGGGACCTGGCAGCGAACCGCGTAATTGAAGGCGCGGATAATACCGAAAAAGGCATCTTCAACGCTCGTAAGCGCCATGACGATGCGCGGGGCTTCGCCATGTCCGGCATAGAAGGCATGATTAAGATCACTTTGTTCTGTCTTGGTCGGCATGCCGGTGCTTGGCCCGGCGCGTTGGCAATCTACGATCACAGCCGGGATTTCCGCCATCCCCGCAAGGCCCATCAATTCGGCCATGAGCGAGATGCCGGGTCCGGAGCTTGCCGTCATGGCCTTGACGCCCGTATAAGAGGCACCAAGGACCATGGAAAGTGCCGCAATTTCATCTTCTGCCTGTATGACGGTGCCTCCAAATTTAGGAAGCTCGCGGGCAAGGAATTCCATAATGTCCGTTGCAGGCGTAATGGGGTAACCGGCGTAAAAACGGCAGCCGGCCGCAATGGCCCCCATGGCCAGCGCCTGGTTTCCGGAGAGGACCATGCGATTGTCTATCGTATGTTTTTCCAAAAAGTAGGCATCCTTTTTAGGGAGGTTCTGCTCCACATATTGAAATCCTTTTTTCACGGCCTGGAAATTTAGATTCAGGATGGCCTCGCCTTTTTTGCCGAGTTTCTGCTTGATAATCGTTTCAAGGATCATGAAATCGATCCCAAAGAACTTGGAAAGGACGCCGAGAAAGATGACGTTTTTGGTGAGGTAATTACGCATCTCAAGACGCGCAATGTCAGAAGCGGGAATTCCGTAATGAATCACTCCCGGGATCTCTTGCGGCTGGCAGGAACTCGCATCGTAAATAATCACGCCGCCTTGTTTACAAAGATCCTTATGGTTGCGGTCATAGGCTTCCTGATTAAAACAAACCAGAACATCCACCACGCTTCCTTGAGAAAGGAGTGTTTCGGGCGAAACGCGCAGCTGATACATCGCATACCCGCCTTTAATTTCAGCGGGATAAGAACGGAACGTATAAATTTCATTTCCCATTCGAGAGCAAGCAAGGGTGAGGATCTCACCGCAGCTGATGACTCCTTCCCCTCCTTCTCCGCCGACTCGAAAAACAACGCTCTTAGTTTCCATCAATCTTCCCCTTTTCTTTCAATGCTTGACATCCTCAACCTGAAGATTCCCTTTGATCCGAATCAAAATCGACGGGCTGCCGGTAGGCAAACCCGCGGCCGACCTCATGCCAATACCCCACCTCAGGTTCTCCCAATTTCCAGCAAAGGTAAACAACGCGCCCCTGGTGGAGACCGTAAAAATCGATAAGGCCTCCTTCGATATCTTTAAGAAAACAACCCAGCTCATGAATCTCGTCGATGGCCTCATAAAAACGCTGAACCGTTTGGTTGTATTCCTCAACTTTGCGGCTCAAGGCCGGCGCCGAACCGCTTTCATCTTTATCGGCCACAAGCTCGATCGCATCAATCTCAACTTCCATGGCGTGGATGACATCCCGCCTGCCCTGGAGCTCCCCAAGGAGCTGAGTTAGCTTCGGAAGCAGCCGATTGGCTTCCTCGACGGTAAATACTTTAAGCTGATTCATTTCTTCCATCGCCGCAACCCTCTCCTCATCATGACCTTGCCTATAATCGCCATAACTATATATAAACCATATGGTTATGAAAAACTACATCGCGGGCTCCCGAGACACCCCGCTTTGAACCAATCAAGTATACCACAAAATGACCCCTCTACACCCAGAGGTGAAGGGCACAGGGTCTGACGCTTATTAACGTCAGGACTCCCGACGCGCTTCACCGCTTAGGTGGGGAACCCCGAAAACTATTTCTTAGCCGCCACAGACCTCGGCGGCTTAATTCGGCCGGATCATTTGCATCGCTTCAAAACCAGCTCTGCAAATGACGGCCTCATTAATATTGTTTCCATTCTTCGCGAGCGTCACGGCTGAGGAGATCCACCACCGCTTGACGCGCATCCTTATTGTGAAAAAGAATTTCGTAAACCTCCCCAATGATGGGGAGCGGGAGATCCACTTTTTGGCAGAGCTGATGGACGCTTTCTGAGGAATCCACACCCTCCGCCACCATTTCCATTCCCTTTAAAATATCCGCGATCTTTTTTCCCTCTCCCAGTTCGCGGCCCACGCGAAGGTTGCGGCCGTGGGGCGAAAAGCAGGTCGTCACAAGGTCTCCCAACCCTGACAAACCAAAAAAAGTATTGGGATTGGCTCCGAGCCGGATCCCGAGGCGCGTCATTTCAAAAAGCCCGCGGGTGATGAGCCCTGACTTGGTGTTGTCGCCGAATTTCAGGCCGTCGCAGATGCCCGCTGCAACCGCAATCACATTCTTAAGCGCTCCGCCGAGCTCGACACCGATCACATCCGTTTGAACATAAATACGAAAGTAAGTATCCATAAAAACCTGTTGAACAATTCTTGCGTAGCTTTCATTGACCGAGGCCACGACCACCAGGGTCGGGATGTTGCGCGCCACTTCCTCAGCATGAGAGGGTCCGGAGAGGATCACGACCGGGGTCTCCCGGCCTAATAGGGATTGAATGATTTCGGAGGGGCGCAGGCACGTTTTCTTTTCGATACCCTTCGAAACGCTCACAAAAATCTTTCCCGTGACTTTTTCATCTTTAATTTTGTGGAGGATGTTGCGAAGGAACTGCGTTGGGATGGCGAGGACAATGATCTCGCCAAAATCGAGGGCCTCTTTTAAGGAGGAGCTGATTTTGATATCGGAAGAGAGCGGGACGCCGGGAAGGAATTTTATATTTTCGCGTTTTTCTTCGAGGATCGTGGCGTACTCGGGAAAGGCCGACCACAGGAGCACGCTATTTTTCCGGCGCGCATTGACGACCGCAAGCGCGGTGCCAAAACCCCCATCCCCCAAAATTGTTACCCGATGTTTCTGCGACATCTAAACGCCGAAATAAAGTTAAGAAATGCGCGTGAGAAACCTTGCCCGATAAGGCTCGCAAAGGAAGCGTAATGTAACACGAATTAAGAGGAGGGTCAAAAGAAAAAGCAGAAAAAAGGGAATAAAAACAAACGGGGCGGCCTAAATTTTTAAAAGGGAAAAGGGTGAAACAATCTTTCGGATCTCGGCCGGAATTTTAACGGGACGCAGATCGCGGTCCACAAACACATGCACTGAAAAACCCGTAGCAACCAGCTTTTCATCGCCCCTTCGCGTCACCTGGTACTCAAAACGGATGGAGCTTTGACGGAGAGCACTCACGCTTGTCCGCACCCTCAAAAGATCATCATAAGTGCTGGGGGCGTGGTATTTTGCTCCGGTCTCGGCCACGGGAAGAAAAAACCCTTTCTTTTCACATTCCGTATACGGCAAACCGAGGGCCCGGAAATATTCCGTTCTCGCCGCTTCAAACCAGACGAAATAATGGGCGTAATAACTCACTCCCATTTTATCCGTATCCCCGTAGCGGACACGGCATTCATAATCAAAATAATTCATGAGTGCCTCCGTGCGATTTTAACCGACCCGCGACCTTGATCACCCCAAGCCCCAAAAGAATTCCGGCACCATCCGCGACCCAATCCCACCACTCAGAAAACCGTCCCGGGACCCATCTTTGAGCGAGCTCCGTCGCGGCTCCCGTGGCGAGGCCGTAGAGGGAAGTGAAAAGAGAGATGCGGGCATGAAGTTGTGGGATCCTGCTCCGGGCGAAGGCGTTCCAGGTCAATAAGGAAAGCAGGAAATATTCCAGCCCGTGAGTGACTTTGTCATTCAGCAGGGTGAGGGCCGAGGGAACCTGATCGGGAGGAAGAATCGCGGTAATAAAAACAAACGCACTATAAAGCCAAAAAGGGATCCAGCCCAAAAAAAAGCGATTCATAAAAAATTAGAGGGCGTCTTTTAAGTGATCCAAAATACCTTTTTTCTTGATCTGGGCCTTTTCCCCGCGCTGCTTGGCAAATTCCTGAAGGAGCCTGCGCTCGCCCTCATTCATCTTGCTGGGCACTTCGATATCCATTCGCACATATTGATCCCCTCGAAGCGTTGGATGGCCGAGAGAGGGTAAGCCCTGCCCTTTGATTTTTAGAATTTTTCCCGAGGGAGTGCCGGCCGCAAGTTTAAGATCCGTTTTTCCATCCAGGGTCGGAACCGAAATCTCGCCCCCGAGCGCCGCGGTCGTAAAGGGGACAAGCACTTCGCAGAAGAGATCCGAGCCGCGCCGCTCAAAGGAGGGATGATCTTTGACAAGAACCGCAATATAAAGATCGCCCCGGCTCCCGCCCCGCTCGCCCGCTTCCCCTTCCCCGGCCATTTTAAGTCGGGATTCGCTGTCAATACCCGCCGGAATCTTAACGCTCAACTTGCGGACTTTTTGAACTCGCCCCCCTCCGCGGCACGCCTTGCAGGGTTTCTCGATTTTCTCCCCCTCCCCCTGACATCGAGGACAGGTCCGCCGCAGGGTAAAGAAACCTTGGGAAATGCGGACTTCCCCCCGGCCTCCGCAATCCTGACACGTCATTTTCTTGGAACCCGGTTCCGCTCCCGATCCCCGGCATTCTCCGCAGGTCTCGCGCCGCGGGACTTCGAGGGCAGCTTCTTTGCCTTTCAAAACTTCTTCCAGGGTCATTTCAACGGCCAATTCAAGATCAGAACCTCTTCGGACCCCGCCGGAACGCCCGCGACCCCCCGTCCCTCCTCCAAAAAAATCTTCAAAGATATCTCCAAACACATCGCCAAACCCGCGAAAGGCGTCCTCAAAACCTTCAAACCCCTGAAAACCTCGGCCTCCCAAGGAGTGGCCGAACTGATCATATTGGGCGCGTTTTTCGTTGTCGCTTAGGACGGCGTAGGCCTCGGCCGCTTCTTTGAATTTTTCTTCAGCCATTTTATCGCCGGGATTTCGGTCGGGGTGATACTGCAGGGCTAGTTTTCGGTAGGACTTTTTAATATCGTCCGCGCTTGCAGCGCGCGAAACACTCAATATTTCGTAGTAATCTCGTTTGGCCGCCATCGCAGACATGAATCAGGTGATTTCATCCTGTTTTTCTTCCGCGGATGACAACGCTGAATTTTTAGCGGAGCCGACACGAACCTTGGCCGCACGAATCAGTTTCTCGTGCAAGAGATAACCGGCCTCCACTTCCTCCACAATTTCATCTTCCTTGCCGGCGCTTTCCACAAAACCAACCGCCTCATGGCAGTGGGGATCGAATTTTTCCCCGAGGGTCTTCATGCGCTTGAGGCCTTGAGTCTTCAGGATCTCGCCTAATTGCTTAAAAACCATTTGAACACCCGTCGCAATTCCGCGGGAGGCCTCTCCTTTTTCATCCCCAGCATGCGCCAGGGCGCGCTCCAGATTATCGAGGACAGGCAGCAATTCCCGAATCATGTTTTCCTGGCTAAACTTGATAAACTCATCGCGTTCACGCGCTAATCGTTTCTTGGCATTGTCAAAATCCGCTGCGGAACGAAGCAGCTGATCCTTTTTGGCTTCAAACTCTTTCAGCCGCGCCAGCGTTGCCTCATACTCTTTTTTAGGCAGAGAAATAACGTCCTCAGATGCGGCCTGCTTTTCTTGATTCTCCCGAGCGTCTTCTTTCGTCATCATCGTCCTAGGCCGGATCCATCTCTTTTAAAATGCCGCTGATAAGTTCCGCCATCTGCTCCACCAGCGGCACAATCAGTCCATATCGCATGCGGCGCGGCCCGATCACGGCCAAGACCCCGACTGGCTCACCGCCTATCACGTAACGAGCCGAGATCACCGCACAATCATGAAAGGCCTCGGAGCAATTTTCCTGTCCTATGGAAATCGAGATCTCCCGAGAAGCGGGTCTTTGATCCAGCCAATCTCCAAGTTCGATCTTTTCTTCCAAGGCCTTCAAAAGCGGCCGCGCCTTACCGACATTCTGAAACTCGGGTTTTTCCAAAATACGGCTTATACCTTCCAAGAAAAGCTTAAAACGCCGGCCCCCCTTACGGCTCGCATCGCTCTGGGGAAAGAGGGTGACCCCCACCTCTTCGGCCATCTTGGAAAGCAGCGATGAAACTCTCTCGGCAAGGGTTTCTTTTTCATCCGCCGCCTCCTTTAATTCATCCGCATAACTGCGCAAAAGATCTCGGGAGTTCGCTCCAAAAGGAATGCCATTATCGACATAAAAACGGTATCCCATGTCCGTCGGAACGCGCCCCGCTGAAGTATGAGGATGGGTCAAATATCCCTGTTCCTCCAAGATCCCCATTTCATGGCGAACGGTCGCAGGCGAGTAGGAGTCGCGATAAATCTCCGTGTAGAGTCCGGTAATCGAGCGGGAGCCCACGGGCTGGGAGGTTTCAATGTAGGTATCCACCACCCGATTCAAAATAGATTGTTGACGCGGTGACAGGGGTTCCATAAGAGGCGACATGATAGCAAAAAAAGGATGGTCTCACAAGGTGGGAGACAACGCTGATCTTAAGAGGGAGGAAATTAAACCTGGGGAAGCGAGAGAAGTCCCTGCAAATCGATTTTCTTTCGGCGGAAGAGTTCAAGGGCATCTCGGTTGAGAACCCATTCTGAGGGCTCGTGGGCAACGTTTAAACTCAGGTATTCAAAATCGCCGAATTGATAACTCCTGAGGACAGTGACAAATTCCCGCGAGATGATATCTAAGAGATAAAGCATATCCTCGTGATAGACCAGGGAATGCATGGAATAGTGATTAAAGTCCTTCAAAGAGGCTTCGAGGTTCATGGAAAAATGGGGCTGATTCGCCTCTTCGCGATAACTAAAACTCAGTTTGACTTCGCGAAACGTATTTTGGATCCGCTCATCACTGGTCACAAGGGCCTGCACGCGCCGCGAGACTTGATCCGCAAGAAAGGGGCCGAGATGAACCTCTTCCAGCGGAAATTCGCGCTCCCATTTGTCAAAATTTTGGTCGATCTGAAGTTCGGGCGGAAGCGGCACACGCCGCAGCATCCCGCTCGGATCACGGAACTGAAAGGGAATAATTCGAATCAGCCTGGCCTCTTCTTCTTTGATCGAAAGCATGAATAAAAATTGTAATTCCTCTCCTGCCGAACCATCCTTAAATTTGGGCCGGACCTTGGTAAAGGCCACCACCTCATTTTTTTGAATGGGGGTGCTGCGCACGTCGAGGATCTCCCATTGCACGGACGAGGACTCCCTTCGCTGGGAGGAAGCCTTGGGGAAAAGAGTGCGAACGGCCTCTTCCGGCAAACTTCCACTGAAGTATTTTTTTTGAACTTCCGCGGAGGTTAAATTTTCAAGATCCTTAAAGAAAACGCGGACCGGCTGGTGCCATTTGACGGCGCGATTCATCTTGAGCTCATGAATGACCCTTTTTCGGTATTCGTTGCGGGAGATATCCCAAACACGCACGCGCTTGATGTCATCGACAAACCCCGTCAAGATGAGCTGCAATCCCGTTTTTTCAATGTCGGTGGCCTGCAGGACATAAAAACTGAAAGGCCGGTCGGTGCTGAGGAGCACTCGGGAGATGGAAAAGAGAACGTCCTCTACTTTTTCGAGCGCCTCGGGTGAGGGCTCGAAGAGGGTTTCGAGATTGCGGATCTTGCCGCTGATCGCGGCCTCCTTAAAATCGGCGGCAAAGAGCTTCTTTAAAGGAAGGAAGACGCCGATGGTCGTCCCCGCGATCTTGACCTCAAGCTCCTGAATCCCATATTCCTTTTGACAGATCTCAGCCAGGGAGTCTTTGATCCGCTCAAAGGGGTAGGAGGAAAGGCCGGAGGAACAACCTGTGAATGTTCCTGAAAAGAGGGCGGCGGCCAACGCCAAGGCGGGAAGGGATGCTCTCATACAAAACATTGAAGGCCCTTTATCGAATTCAATTCGCCGAAGGACCCTCTTTCTCCTTTTTCAAACCGAAGTGGCGGGGATTGGCCTTGCCGTATTCGGTAAAGATGGATTCAATTTCATCGTACTCCAATTCCCCTTTCGCCAAAAGCTCGTGGGCAAAACGCTCAAAGAGAACGTTCTCCTGCTTCAGAATTTCTTCCACTTCCTTTAGACACTGCTGCACGATTCGATTCGTATCATCATTGAGTTTTTTCTTAATCTCATCCGAAAGCTCGGTCTCCGGAATCGAACTGAAATCGCCGACAAGGCCGGAGGGCCCCATGCCCAGCCTCCAAACCATATTGTGGGCAATCTGCATGGCGCCCTTAAAATCCTGCGCCACCCCGGTCGTGGTCACTCCATATTTTAAACGCTCCGCCACATAACCCGCCAAATAACTTTTGACATCGGCCAATAAAACTTCGCGATCTTGGGAGAACCATTCCTCCACGGCCTGCGGATGCACCACCCCGAGCGTCCCTTTGCGAGGGATGATGGAGGCCTTGAAAACATCGTTGCGCGGATGAATCAGGTACCCGACAATCAAATGCCCTGTTTCATGGAAAGCCGTCATCTCGCGCTCGCGGTCGGTCATCTTAATCCGGTTTTTCACACCCAGCTCGATCCGCTCAATGGCCTCGGAGATTTCCTTAAGCGAGACGACGTCTTTGTTGTTACGGATTGCGAGCAACGCCGATTCTTTCACAATGTTTTCAATGTCGGCCGGTGTCTTCCCGACGGCTTTTCTGGCGAGCCGGGCCACATCAATCGAAGATTCATATTTGATCTTCCCGAGATAGTATTTAAAGAGAGATTCTCGCCCCTCAAGGCCCGGCTTGGTGATGTAAACCTTTCGGTCGAACCGGCCGGGACGAAGAAGCGCGGGATCCAAGATCTCTTCCTCTGCATTGGTGGCTCCGATCACAATCACATTTTCCGCCTTACCGGTCAGGCCGTCCATCTCCACGAGAAGCTGGTTTTGGGTGTTGTTGGTCTCGGCGCCGCCAAATTGGTTAAAAACACGGCGATGACCGAGGGCATCGAGTTCGTCGATAAAAATGATGCAGCCGCCGAAACCGTAAGCAAGGCTTCGGGCCTTTTTAAAAAGAGACCGCACACGGCTTGAGCCGACCCCCACAAACACCTCATTGAATTCACTGGCCGCCATAGAAAGGAAGGGCAGCCCGGCCTCGGTCGCAATCGCCTTGGCCAGGTAGGTCTTTCCGCATCCCGGAGGGCCGACCATCAAAATACCGCGCAGGATTTTGCCGCCGATTCTCTGTAAGCGGGCATGATCTTTGATGAGCTGCACCACTTCCCAGCATTCTTCTTTCGCCTCATCGATCCCGACCACATCCGTAAAACGCACGCTTATGTCGCGGGCCTTGATATTTTTTTTGTCAATTTTAGTAAAGCCGCCGCGCAGGACCAGGGCATACATGTAGACGAAGACAAGGCTGTTGACAATGACGAGGAGAATGGAAATGGGCATCTGGGCAAGGGTGATGTTGCGGTAATAACTTTCAAGTGACATCATGCCGTAGACTGAAAGAATAATGAGAACGAGCACCCCTAGACTGACAAAGATCTTGGTGCGGTGATTGATAAAATGCATCTTTAAACGACGGTGATAATTCATCTTTTCTCCGATCTTATTTATTTATGGTGGGTTACGACCCTTCAACCTCTTATTTAGTATTACTATAACCCTAACCCAAGATCAGTGTCAACCTGATCACCCGTGGGTTCGCGCGCGCGATTTGCGCGATTTGAGAGAAGCCTTCCCTTCTCTACCCGGCTTCTCAGAAACCCTAGAAGCTATTTCGTCCATTTTTGGTTCTTCCTTAACAGAACCCTCTGTCTCCTCCACGTCCTGCAACTCCTCCCATTCGTCATCATGGACATCCCCCTCACCCGGCAGGGATTCGGAGGCATGAAGGCTCACCTCTTCCTGATAAATCCCTCGGGATTCTCGCTTGGGCTCCGCGGCCATAGGGGGGTCCGCCAAAAATTCTTCCTTGCGATAGAGCTTAAAGGAAGGCAGGGGGGCCTCCTTTTCGCCGTCTTTCATTTCCTCCATTTTCTCCTTGTAGAGAATAGGGTTGGTTTGGGTCCTGAGAATGGGGTCGTCTTTTTTTCGGACAGCACCCCCATGGATAAAGACAAGAAGCAGGAGCACAAATCCCGCAATCGGAAACCCTTTTTTCATCTGTAAATGAAGATTCATTTTTAGCCAACCTGACCCTTAAAGGTTACCTGAGATAGCTCCAAAGTTCAAATGGGGACCGCGTCCTTCTTCAAAAGCCTATCGCGATACCGCTTCAAAAATAACCCCGTGTAAGATTTTTCACACCGCACAAGTCCTTCAAGCGCCCCGGCATAGACCACCTCCCCGCCCGCTTCCCCGCCTTCGGGCCCGAGATCGATCACCCAATCCGCGGACCGAATCACTTCCATGTTGTGCTCAATGACAACGAGGGAGTGGCCGCGTTCCAGGAGTTTGTCAAAGGCCTCCATTAAATAATGGACATCGTGGTAATGAAGACCGGTGGTCGGCTCATCAAAGAGATAAAGCGTGTGACGGGCACGCCTTTCTGACATCTCGAAGGCAAGCTTAAGCCGCTGCGCCTCGCCCCCTGAAAGGGTGGTGGCGGATTGGCCAAGCCGAAGATAACCCAGGCCCACTTTTTGCAGGATGGAAAGTTTTGTGACAAGGTTTTTTTCCTGCGCAAAGAAGGCCATCGCCTCATCGATCGTCATCCCAAGAACATCGTCAATATTTTTCCCCCGCGCGGCAATGTCAAGGACCTCTGCTTTAAAACGCTTTCCCTGACACTCTTCACAGGGTACAAAGACGTCTGCCAAAAAATGCATCTCAACTTTGATGCGCCCATCGCCTTTGCAAACCGAACAGCGGCCGCCGTCCACATTGAATGAAAAAGACCCCGCCTCCAATCCGAGGCGCTTCGCTTGAGGAAGCCTGGCAAAAATTTTTCGAATATCGTCAAAGGCTTTGAGGTACGTGGCGGGGTTGGAGCGCGGCGTGCGCCCGATGGGCGATTGGTCAATCAGGGCCATTTCATCCACTGCCTCAAAACCCTCGATGGATTTTACTTTTCCGACATCCTGAACAGCACGGCCTTGTGACCGCAAAAAGGAACGATAGAGCACGTCATAGAGAAGCGTGCTCTTGCCGGACCCCGAAACGCCCGTGATCACCACAAAACGCTTCAGGGGAATCTCAACATTTATATTTTTAAGATTATGCTGGCTCGCGTCTTGAATCCGAATCCACGAAGTAGGCAAAGATACGGTTTGCTTGCGGCGGCCCACCTGAAGCTCACCCGAAAGATATTGACCCGTGAGCGATTCTTTTGATCGGGCAATCTCCGAGACCTTTCCCTGAAAGACAAGATTGCCTCCCCGCTCGCCAGCGAAGGGACCCAAATCAATGATTTCATCCGCCGTTTCAATCATGGTGCGGTCGTGCTCGACCACCACGACCGTATTGCCAAGATCTCGAAGTTCTTTGAGCAGTCGAATTAACAAATGATTGTCGCGCTCATGCAAACCAATGCTGGGTTCATCGAGAACATAGAGCGTATCCACCAGGGCTGACCCGAGCGAGGTGGCAAGGTGAATACGCTGCACCTCGCCTCCGGAGAGTGTCCGGGAAAGACGCGAAAGGCTCAAGTAACCCAGCCCCACCTCTTTAAGAAAGCGGAGCCGGCGCAGGATCTCGAGATAAACAGGTTCCACGCGGCCCCGTTCTTCTTTCGAAAGCTCTAATCGCTCAAAAAAATGGTGGAGGCCGGCCAAATTCATTTGAAGCAGATCTTGAATATTTTTTCCGGCGAACCATACCGCAAGGGCCTCGGGCTTGAGGCGGCTTTCTCGGCAGGCCGTACAGAGAATGAAGCCGCGGTATCTGCTTAAGAAAACCCTCACATGCATTTTGTAGGTCTTTTTTTCGAGATGATCGAAAAAATCCCGCACGCTAAAATATTCTTCTTTCAAGTTTTCGGGCGGGGCCCCTCTTAAAATCCATTCACGGTGTTTTTCAGATAAATCCTTCCAGGGTTTAACGGTGGGAATCTTCTGACGCAGGCAAAATTCTAGAAGCTGCTCATATTCCCAGGCAGCGCTGGGTTTGGTCCAGGGTTCGATGGCCCCTCCCGAGATGGCTTTTCGAGGATCGGGCACGACAAGCCCCCAATCAAGGGTAATGATGCGCCCAAAACCCTGGCACGCAGGGCAGGCCCCTAAGGGGCTGTTAAAGGAAAAGAGGTTGGGGACAGGCTCGCGAAAGACGCGGCCGCAGGAAATGCAGCTAAGTGACTCTGAAAAGCAAAATGACTCCGTGCCGGCCCTCACTTGAATATTTCCCTTACCCAGTCGAAATGCCGATTCCAGGGAATCGAGCAATCGCTTGCGGACCTTTGAAGAGAGAGTTAGACAGTCCACGCGGACTTGAACGGTTTCTCCTGTGAGTGAATGCTCCGAAAAACCTTGCCGTTCCAATTCCGCCAAAAAATCTTTGAGATAACGCTTTCCTTTTTTCCCAAGCGGGATTTTAAAAAAGATTTGGATTTCCTGGCCTTCCAATCGCGAAAAAAGAAAACTTGCCACGCTTTCGGGATGATTTGCCGTAACTTCTAACTTGCACTCGGGACAAATGACGCGGCCGATCCGCGCAAAGAGGATCCGGAGGTAATCGTTGATTTCTGTTTGGGTTCCAACCGTTGACCGGGCATTGGTGATGACGTTTTTAGCTTCGATGGCAATGGCAGGCGGGATGCCGGCGATGGAATCCGCATCCGGCTTTTCCATCCGCTCAAGAAACTGGCGCGCGTAGGCGGAAAGGGATTCGACGTAACGGCGCTGGCCTTCTGCGTAGAGGGTATCAAAGGCTAGCGATGACTTGCCGGACCCCGAGACCCCTGTAATCACATAGAGTTTCTTGTGAGGGAGGATAAGATCTAGGTTTTTAAGGTTGTGGGTCTTGACCCCACGAAGGAGAATCGCGTCCAAAGGGTAGAGGAGATTAAAGCTCTTGACTGACTTTTGCCGCCACCAATTTTAAAAGTTCATCGCCGCCGATCACACGCTGCGACTTGGGAGCCAGTTGAACGGTGGTTTCGTTACGGTCGACTCGCTTGATGACAAAGGTTGCCAGACGTTTGTCGGCATCCGTAAAACGGCTGAAACTGATGTTTCGCACCTTGATCAACCCTTTTTCTTTGTCGGTTTCCTCAAGCTCCCAGTCCGGATGCGTTTCCAGGGCTTCCAGGGTACGAAGATAAGTCAGATCAAAGGGCAAGGGGTAAACCAAAAGATCGTCGTGCAAGGGAAGAACTTTTTTAGCGGCCGCACAACCCCAAGCGCTCACGGCTAAAATAACGGCAAGGACCACGGTACTCAATCGGAAATGAACTTTCATGGAAACGAACCTCCTTCGTAATGAACCCATCGACTAAAATTTTCCGCTCAGGCGAACAAAGGGACCGTGACTATCGTAGTTATTGGCCTTACGTAGATCATCGTCAAAATCGGTAAAATTATAACCCGCCCCGATCCGCACATAATCATATAACTCGCGGTCCACTTCCACAAGGGCCCCGTGTTTCAGGCTTTGCATGGCATCGGTTTGAAACAAAATGCGGTATTCGGCGGCAATATCCCATTGGCGGGTGACGTGAAAATTAAAGCGATGGGCCAGTAAGATGGTATTAAGCACGACTTCATTCGTAAGCGAGGTATTGAGAACGCCGTGTTTATAAGCCACTTTTTCGACCGTGGTGAGGTGGCGGAAAAGGTCATAAGCAAGGTCCACAGAGACAATGTGCGAGGTCTCATCTAGCTCCACGCCGGAAAACAGTTCGGAGAAAAATTGAGCGTCGCTCCCCCTTTCACGCAGATAGGTGTAACGCGTGAGGATATTAAGCCGATCGTGATCAATGGGGCGGTAGGCAAACCCTGTGCTCATTTCCATAAAATCAGCCGGGACATCGTTGGGTTCCGTAAAACGCGATTTTCCAAAATCGATCTTCCCCAAAAAGCTCAGGTCTTGATTCACCTCGTATTTAACGGAATTTCTCGTAAGCGCCTGCCACATGTCAGCGCTGTCGGGATCGTATCGGAACTCAAGCATGGTGCGTGCGCGCAATTTGTCACCGTTGGCGTATCCTAAGTTACCGGAAAGCGTGTTGAAGGTGTTCGACCTCGCCAGCGCAAGCTGCGCCTGTTGATCCATCAAACGGGTGCTCGCATCGCGCAGATGCCTTCTTTCGAATTTGCCGCCGTAATCCCAGCGATCGCCCATTTTCCCGTCATAACCTAAAATGTCCGCGTAGCCGTCATAGCCTTCATAAGTGGCGCGCTCTTTTTCGGAATAGACACGGGATTTTTCACTCAAGGCATAGGAACTCCCGATCGTCGTGGCGATGGCCTTCGCGCCGACGCTCGGCTCAAGCATCCGCATGTTGGCATAGGATTTCACACCTTCTTTGTGTTCCTTTTCGAAACCAAACTGCGTCGCATCTCCCAGTTTGCCCTTCATCTGCTCCATATAAGCATGAACGCTTTTGATGACCTCATAGCGAACCCCGCCGCCGTACTGATGGTTCGGCTTGCCATCGAACGCCCCCTGAACCTTCACATAGGGAAGAAGCTTGTCATTTAAGTGATACCCCACTTTGCCCGTCACCCCGTGAGAAAAGGGATATTCGGAAACAAGGGTTGGAACGAGATTGGTTCTGGGAAGGCTCGTATCCTGATGGCGATATTCAAGATGGGCCAGCCTTTTTCCGTCATCAAAGGCGGCTTGAAAAGTATGCGTTTTAAGATCGTGAAAGGGGGCCTGAACCCCGTGCTCCTGAAGCGGCCTTAATTGGTCCGCCACCTCGCTTGAATCAAAGCGATAGCGGACTCCCAAGTTGTCGTGCACTTTGTAACGCGCCGAAAGCCCGTATTTTTTCGTCCCTTCCTGACTTCGAAGCCGATCCGTGGAAAAACTGGGCTCGACACCCTGAACATAGCCGGCGATTTCGGTATTTTGAACCGGTTTGCTCTCCGCCTTAATTAAATAGGCATTCTCGCGAGGGCGGGTATTGCGGCCTCTCAGGAGTTCAAGATTCGCAAAGCTTAAACCTCCGTTATAGGAAACAGCTTGCTTGACCTGTTCTTTCAGGGCCGTTGCATACTCAGAGGTGATTTTTGTATTTCGTCCGAATTTCATCGTGGCATCCACACCGCGAAGATCGTAATCCACATTCTGACGCTTTTCTTCCACGGCTGTTGCCCCGATGCGGAGATGATCGCCCATATGGGTGTAAAGGCGAAGGCCGCGGTTGTCGTCGAAGTTGGCATTCGACCCGGCATCGTATTCATAATCGGCAATGAGGAAAACGGGATTTCCATCCAAAAGGTCTTGGCTGACGATCGTGTCTGAAGCCGCCACCGAAGAAAGGGGCCTTGAAAGCATAATCCTTCCCTGGGCGTAATCGATTTCATAGTCGGCGCCTTCGGCGAGATCGTAGCTGGCAATGGACATTTCTTGAATTTTGTCGCGAACCTCCACCCGAATTTTTTCGCTCCCCTCGATCACACTGCGGTTGCGAAGGTAATAAAGCGAGCCGCCGGTGGCCGCAAATTCATTATGATCGGCGCGGTGCTGCGCCCGCGAGGCAAAGAGTTTAAAACTGCGCTTCGGGTCCCCATAAGGCGTGGAGGCAAGGCTTTCATAGTTCATCTTGAATCCCGAGAGCGTGCGATGGTAAGTTGCGGTTTCAGTCTCATTAAATTCGGTCTGAAAGCTCCCCCATTTCACATACGACCGGTCCATTTCAATCACCAAATAAAAACGATCGCGCGTGTCGATGGCTTCGTAATCGCGAGTCGAGGCATCTCCATAAATAGGATAATAATCATCGGGATCGAGATTCGTAAAAAGAGCGGAGCGTTTGTCACTCGTGTCGTAGTGAGACTTCACAAGGAACTTTCCTTTGAGCTTGCCCTTGAGATAATAAGAAAGCCGGCCATTTTCGTAGAAACCATCTTTGTAAAGATCCTCATCTCCTGTCGTTTCGATATTGCCCCCCTGAAAATTGACCCCAAGCTGCTCTTCTCCCAAGCCCACCATAAAAAAGGTGCTGTCTTTCACCTTGACGGCTTTGCGATAGGAAAGGCTCTCCCCTTTCGGGCTCGTGGCGACCACGATCACTTCCTTGCCACCCGGGGTCGTATAAATCTCAGACTGAAAGGTTCCCTCCTCCGAATCCACCGTCACCGGACTTCCATTGACCGTCACCTTATAACCGGGTTTCGTGCGGCCCTGAATGTGAAGCGTCGGCTTGGCAATAAGAGGGATGGAACGCTTACCGTCCTTGAAAATATTAAAATCACCCATCGCGGGAATGGGATCGGGTTTGGCATCGGAGGCATTGTGGTTTGATTTCGAAATGACGCGTAGAAATTGAAGCGCGGTCCAATCTTCGTGGCCGTCTTTGTCCTCCACCTTCAATTGATAAGAATAAAAACCGGGTCTCACCATCGTTTCATTATTTGCCTGCCCCGACCAAACGACCTCCGAGGGCGGGGCGCCCACTCCGAGGCCCGTCCAAATTTCGCGGCCGAGATCGTCACGCACTTCAAGCTTCCAGGTTTTGACAAGCTCCCCGTAGTTGATTTTGAATTTAAAAACAGGATTCTCTTCAAGTGTCCCGAGTCCCACCTTGAGCACATCCAGATCCGCACTCACCTCCAAATCGGGACGCGATGTGTCGAGTCCCTGGGTAACGGTCACTGCCAAATCTTTTTGAAATGCCTCGGGGATCTCGGAAGGGGGAAGCAAAACGGCAAAGTTGGCTTTATTCAAGATCCCTTCGGTTGTCTTGATAAGAAGTGACTCCTCGGTAATAAATTTTGTTCCCTCGGGAAGGGTGTGCCCGTCAATTTTGACGATATGGCGCCCCGGCCTTACGGCAGGGATGTGATATTTCCCGTGTTCATCGGTGATGACAATAATGCCTTCTTCAGTGACCAACCGGACAAAGGGGACGCCTTTTTCACCGGAATCCTGCGCACCGTTTTGATTTCCGTCATTAAAAACTTTTCCGATGACGGTCCCTTCTTGAAAGACGGGGTCCCAATCGGCCCGGATGCGGACGCGGACGGTTGAAGAGAGCGCTCCGCCGGCATTCCTCACCACAAGTGAAATTTCATAACTTTTTCCCGGGATGACCCCCGAGGTTAAAAGCACGGGAAAGGTCAGAAGATTTTCTTGGCCCGAGGATAAACTGCCGAGCGAAAAAATCACGGACCCTTCCCGCTGCGGGATCACCTTTCCATCGAGGGTGGAATTTTGATGAATCGATAGACCCGGCTGGGGATTGGCTACGACCTCCACCGCGGCTAAGGCATTGGCGCTTTGATTCTGGACCTTCATCACGACAGCCGTCATCTGGCCGGGCTGGACTGAATTATTCGCCGGGGCGGCATCGAGAAAAATGGGAAAACCGTTGATGGAGCCGATGACATCATCGAAATCAACCGTGGTACCCGCCGCTTGCGCAATTTCAATGTTTTGAACCCGTAAGGTAAAGGTCACCTGCGCCGTTCCCGCGGGCGCTGTTCCGCTTAAGGCAAACCGTGAAAAGGCCGCGGTAGAAATGGAGGTTTCGAGCGTTGCAATATCCGTTCCTCCGCTGGTTTCAAATTCGATACGTAATTCACCGTCGTCATTGGCATCATTCGCGGTCTCGCGGGCCAGCGCGTTAATGGCCACCACATCCCCGGGGTTGACCCCCGTGACCGTCTGAAAGGTAAACGCCCCCCCTCCTGCGAGCGTTGTGGTTGATTCATCGAGTCTCAAGAATTGGCTTCCTGCAGGCGCCCCCACGGCGACAAGCGTAATGCCTCGGCCGGCCGTGGCATCCCAATTGCCAGAACCCCCGAGCGCATTTTCAAAACCCGGATTGCCGAGACGATTGGCGACGCTCGCCTGAAGGCAGAGGGACCCCGCCAGCCCCAGCATCGTCGCAATAAAAATCGTTTTAATGGCTTGTTTCATAGAGATGTTGAATGAGATTTAATAACGCCTGCTTGAGAGGCTGACACCCAATCTGAGATCATATTCAATCGCATTCGGGGCCTCATCGTCTTGTCTTGTGTTGATGGTGTCACCAATGCCGACATACTCCGCAAAAATCTTTGTCTTCGCCAGCCACTCATTTTCTTTGTAGCGGTAATTGCGGAAGGGCATCCAGCGCACGCCCGCAGCCACGAAGTAACGATTTTGAAAGGGAAAAGAAAATTCTGTGTTGGTGATATAAGCAAACCGCACGTAAGGCATCAGGACAAGTTCCTCAGCCAAGGGATTGGCGGGAAGCGGGATCCCGGGCGTCTTCAATCCAAGGGTCACGGTGGAATCTAAAATTGCGGCGTCAAAATCATCCTCCGCGCCGAAGTTGGTTTTTTCGTACCGGTAATCGCCGAAATATTCTCCCCAGACATATTGCTCCACCCATTCTGAAAATCGGCTGGGCGGCTTTTGATCAATGGCAGGCAGCTCAATCCCCCACTCATAAAAGATCTGCGCCCCGGTGATGAGGTCATAATCTTTGCTCCCCGTAATTTCATCTTTGAGATTTTTGCGATCGCCGTACATCAGATAAATGCGCCAGTTACGGATCCACTCCAGGATCCCGATGCCGCCCCAGGGCCGGTAGTTATAAACCCAAGCATTTCGAGCAAAGGGTCGCCATTCCACACCGCCAAAAAGTTTCAAATGGCTCTTGAAATCAATCCCGGTTGATTCCAAGGAGGGGGTCACCTCCACAAAAAGGTCGAGGGTATTGACGGGAAATCGAATGCCTTTAAAGACAATACGATTGGTCCAAAATCCCACTTGGGTGTCGTAGTGTTCAGCCTCAAGGTTGGTGAGCCGCCAACTGGTTTCTCCGAAGGATTGCCATAAAATGGGCTCTCCCACTCCTTCCCCCTGCAGGGGGCCAAAGAGCTGATTGCCGATATCCAAGTGATCCATAAATCGAAGCATCAGTTCTTCTTCTTTTTGGAATTGCGCGGGGGATTTAATTTCAACACTCGGGGTTTGATCCGGAAAGACAGGGTTTGCTTGCGCCTCGCTCGCAAGGGCTCTAAAGTCACCGCCCTCTGATTCGATCACTGTCTTCACAAGCTCGATCTGGGCGCGGGCATCTCTGGCCGAGGCAAAACTCTTATGACCCACCCAATAAAGTCTTTTTCCGGCCTCTTTACCTTTACCTTCCGGAAAGGTGAGCCGTTTAATTTCCACTCCCTCGGCAGACGCAACCTCTAGATGCCCATCCACCCAGGCCTGAAGATCCGGGAGGGCATTGACGTGGGAAATGGATTGGGTTTTAAGGATATTGGGGCCGAAGCCGGTCACCACCGCATAACGGGACTTCTGCTCGGGATTGGGCACTTCCACAAAAACAATTCCCTGAATCTCAGAGGCCTTGTACTTCAAGCGCTGGTCTGGACGCATGAAGAATTCTTGAACAAAGGGATTGGGGTTAACTTGGGGAGAAGCGCTCTGATTGGGGAGGGGTTTCGTCACCGCATCTTCGGCTAACAAAGGAGCGGAAAAGAAAACAAAAAAGGAAAGGATTAGGAACGCTATTTGTTTCAACGGTCTCCTCAAAAAACTTCTTATTAAACAATAAAATAAGTTTAAAAGAAGCCTATGCTGCTCCAGCAATTCCAAGCACTTGCAGCATATTATAGAGACCGCATTTTTGCCTCGCAAGAAATTTCGCCGCTTGCAGCGCTCCTTGCGCAAAACTGTCCCTTGAACTGGCGCGATGAATAAGTTCGATTCGCTCGCCGTCGCCCAAAAATGATAGAACGTGATCGCCAATGACATCTCCCCCGCGCAGGGCCACAACCCCAATTTTTCCTTTGGGCCGGGCCCCCACTTCTCCCTGACGGGCAAAAATGACATCTTTCTTGAGATGGAGCCCGCGCACCTTGGCAAGAATTTCGACCAGTTTTAAGGCCGTCCCGCTGGGAGCGTCCTTCTTCATGCGATGATGCGTTTCCGCAATCTCGATGTCGTAATGCTCGTCAAGGGCCTTCCCTGATATTTCGGCTAATTTGAACAGAACATTGACCCCTATACTCATATTGGGCGACTGGACAATGGGGATCGTCTGAGCTGCCAAACGGAGCGATCGAAGGGACCTCTGTGAAAGACCGGTGGTACCAAGCACATAGGCGGCCTTCTTCTTAAGGACGGCCTTCAGGTTTTTTTCTGTTGCCGTGGGGTGCGTAAAATCAATCAACACATCCGCTTTGTCCAGAGCTCGAGTGGAGTCCGAAACCAGGGTCACTCCGATGGGGCTCCCACCCATCAAAAAACCAATATCCTTGCCCAGGGCAGGATGACTTGCGTGTTCAAGTGCTCCGGTAATCTTAAAGGCCGCATCCTGGCTTGCGAGCCTCAAAATCGTTTGTCCCATGCGCCCTGAGGCGCCGGCCACTGCGAGGCGAATCACGAAATCACCCCCAACGACTTTAATGCTTCGGCTAGTTTTTTCTGATTCTCCTTGGACATTTCACAAAGCGGAAGTCTTAGTTCCAGCTTTATTTTCCCCATCAGCGCAAGCGCCGTCTTCACCGGGATGGGATTGGTCTCGATAAAAAGGGTTTTGGAAAGCGGGTAAAGCTCGCGGTGAATTTGTTTCGCCTCGTCCAGGTGGCCTTGAAGGGCTTGATGGGTCATATCACGCACAAGGTGAGGAACAACATTGGCCGTCACCGAAATCACACCCCTCGCCCCCACGGAAATCATAGGAAGGGTCAGGCTGTCATCTCCCGAAAGCACTGTGATGTCGCAAAGCTCTAAAATCTGATCAACCTGATCCAAGTTTCCGCTCGCCTCTTTAATGGCTGAGATATTCGAAATCTTGGCAAGGCGCGCAATCGTGGCGGGGGCAAGCGAAACACCCGTGCGGCTGGGTACGTTGTAGAGAATAAAAGGAATTTCAACCTTCTTCGCCAAAAATTCATAGTGGCGGTAGAGCCCTTCCTGCGTGGGCCTGTTGTAATAAGGGGTTACCACGAGCACCCCATCTGCCTTGATTTTTTTGGCGTGCTGAATGAGGGTGAGCGCTTCTTCCGTATTGTTGGATCCTGCCCCGCAGACGACAGGCGCTCGGCCCGCCACATAGTCCACGACAAAGGACATCACGCGTCTGTGTTCTTCGTGGGACATCGTAGCCGATTCCCCGGTGGTGCCGCAGGGCACAATCACATCCGTCCTTGATTGAAGCTGAAAATCAAGGAGGCCTTTTAAGGCCTTCTCATCGACCTTTCCGTCCTGGAAAGGTGTGACCAGGGCCACCATCGATCCTTCGAATAAATGTTTCTTAGCTGCCATTGAAGAGGAGTTTCCCTTCGTAAACAAATTGAGCTTCGCCTTCAAGCGTTACCTCTGTCACTTTTTTCTTCTGTATCTTGAAACCAATCGTAAGAATTTCGCCGCCGCTTGTTTTGACCCTGACCGGAGGCTTGGCGTATCCGGCAAGAACGCTCACCACGGCCGAGGCTGTGGAGCCCGTGCCGCAGGCCAGCGTTTCTTTTTCGACACCGCGTTCATACGTCCTCACCTGAATCTCTTGAGGCCCCGCCACTTGCACAAAATTCACATTCGTTCCTTTGGGTTGAAAAGCACGGTGGCGCCGGATGGCGCGGCCAAGGCCTTCGACGTCAATCTTCGGCAGTCCTTCGACAAAGATCACCACATGAGGCACTCCTGTATTGATGAAAGAATAATGCAGCCGATGCCCCGCCACCTCAAGCTCTCCCCTTTCTCGATAATCCGTTGGATTGACGAGCCCAATTCGAATTCGCCGGCCGTCAATAGTCGCCTGAATGAGACCTGAAATCGACTCAAACTGAAAGCGGTTGGGGTATCCCAGTTTCTCCTTGGCGAAAAGGGAGATGCAGCGGAAGCCGTTTCCGCAGGCCTCGGCCTCCGAGCCGTCAGAGTTAATAATGCGCATTTTAAAATCAGCCTTCCGGGACGGCTCAAAAAGGAGAACGCCGTCGGCGCCCACGCCGGTATGGGGTTCGCAAACAAAGCGCGTAAAGCGGACGGGGTCCTTCACGAGTTTGCGGCGGTTGTCCACCACCACAAAATCATTGCCTGAGGCAACCATTTTGTAAAAGGGAACGGATGGATTCATCGTATTGGATCCTCTTGGAAAAGGCGGGTATTGTAGCAAATTTGCCCCCAACCTTCTAGAGGTTACCTGGTGTCTCCTTTTCGAGAAAACGCAATAGGGATTGCATATCCTCTTCCAGGTAGGTTTCATAATAAACCCGCTTGCGGGTGCGGGGGTGCTCAAAGCGGAGCGCCAGGGCGTGCACGGCCTGCCGCGAGATCTTAGGCGAGGGGACCCCGTAAAATAAATCACCCAAAACCGGATGACCGAGGTGGGCCATATGAACGCGGATTTGGTGCGTCCTTCCTGTGCGCGGATGCACTTCTAGAAGAGTCGCTTTTGGATAGCGCTTAAGCACGCGGTAGTAGGTCTCGGCCTCTTTTCCGCCTGATGGTTTCACAATCACTTTCTTGCGGTTAAGAAAGGCACGACCCACCGGCTCTTCACAAACCCCCTCTTCGTGTTGAACCACTCCTTTGACGATGACCCGATAAATTCTCTCAATCGTGTGCTGCTTAAACTGCTTGGCGAGAAAAGCGTGAGCGCGGTCGTTTTTGGCCACCACCATAATGCCTGAGGTATCCTTATCCAGGCGGTGCACAATGCCCGGCCGCACCGGACCGCCGAGGCTTGAGAGGCCCTTCACGTGAAAGAGAAGGGCGTTGACCAAGGTGTGATGAGGATTGCCGTGAGCCGGATGAACGACCATACCCACCGGTTTATGAACCAATAAGAGGTCCTCGTCTTCGTGGATAATATGAATCGGGATATCTTCGGCCCGCGTTTCGTCGTGATCGCGCTCGCCCCATTCGGTTTCAATACGATCCCCCTCTTTGACACGATAGTGAGCCGAGACATCCTTTTGATTCACCTTCACGGCGAGCGCTTCGATCAACTTTTTAATTTGAGATCTCGAGAAACGATCCCCCAGGGCCTCGGCCAGATAAAGGTCGAGACGTTTACCTGATTGAGATTCGTCGATTAGGAATTTTTGGTGCGGCATGCGGTTTGGGTCTTGCGGAGAAAATAAAACAAAGTGGCAGCAATCCCTACCGCCAGGCTCCACCATTGATTCCACGTAAGATGGAACCACGCAGGATGATCGGAGCGAAAAAATTCAAGGGCAAACCGGCCGAAGGCATAAATCATAAAATAAAGACCGGCGACTTCGCCCTCAAATGCCTTCTTGCGATAACGGCCCTTTAAGAAGACATAAAGCCCGAACAAAAAAAGGGCTTCGTAGAGCTGGGTGGGATGCACGGCGGCGGGAAAATCGGGAAACTGAACCGCCCAGGGAAGCTGGCACGCCTTCCCATAGCAGCAGCCTGTCAGAAAACAACCCACCCGGCCAAAGGCGTGGGTCAGCGCCACAAAGGGGAGAAGAAAATCGAGTCCCTTTAAAAAGGGAATCTTTTGCCATCTCAGGTAGACGAGCCCACTTCCAAGGGAGGCGATCATCCCTCCATAAAAGATCAATCCCCCCTCCCAGACCGAAAAAATTTCAAGCAGCCGGGTTTGATACCATTCTAAATTTTGAAAAATATAATGCGCTCGCGCGCCCAGAAGCCCCGAGAAAAGAACCACAAGGAGGAGATCCTGGGCTTGCGGCGGGGTTGGAAAACCATCCGCCCGGACCCTTTTTTCCATCAGGCGAAGCGACACGACGGTCCCGAGCGCCACTAAGACACCAAAGGAATAAATCGGAAAAGAACCCAGATAAAAAAGAATCGGTCTCACTTTTTTTTCCTTAAGAAAGCGATGAAATAAAGGGCCACTCCCGCCGTGATGAATGAATCCGCGAGATTAAAAACGGGCCAGATGCGAAAATCGATAAAATCAATCACGGCGCCGACGCGCACGCGATCCACCCAGTTTCCCACCGCCCCCCCTAAGATGAGGGCAAAGCCAACCTTAGTCAAAGGGTCGGAATGCCGCAGGCGCGACGCCCAAAAAAAGAGGGCCAGGAGGCTTGCCGAAATAAGAGTGAAGAGAAAGGAGTGATACCCGCTAAAAAAACCGAACGCGATCCCGGTATTTTGAATGAGGGTCCAATGAAAGAACCCCTCGAAGACCGGAACGGAGTCGTGAAGACGAAGGCGCTTCAGGGCAAGCAGCTTGGAGAGTTGATCGAGGAGGATAACCAGAAAGACCGTACTATAGAAAGAAACTAGGGACGACGTTTTTTCTTCTCCTCGGTCTCCTGGCATTTGATGCAGAGGGGGGCATAAGGTACGGCTCGCAGCCTTTTTTGGGTAATGGGTTTTGAACAGTTTTCGCACTCGCCGTAGGTTCCGTCGTCAATTTTGTGCAGCGCGGCATCGATTATATTCAGGCGCTGCTGCTCGGTCGAGGCAAGACCCAGATTAAACTCGCGGTCAAAATTATCGGTGGCCATGTCGGCCATATGAAAGGCGTACCCCGAGAGATCCCCTGCCGCATCCCGCTGGCTCGTATTCAGGGTATCATTTTCCAGATGACGAAGATCGCCGGCGATTTTATGGCGGATTTCCTGCAGAATTTTTTTGAATCGCTCGAGCTCGCGCTGATCGAATGAAGACACCTAAAAAAACCTCCCAAAACAATCGTGAAAACCTTGAAACTTCCAAAAAAAGGAAACGACATTATACTGAGGGCCCCTAGGGGGCGCAAGCCTTTTTAGCGTCGCTTGAGTATTGTTTTTGCATCAGTCCTTATCGTAAGGGCACGGCCTGCCTCGCCGGCAGGCCGTGCCCTTACCTAAGTAACCCTTGCGGGCCAGACCCTTACGGTTTTTGTGGGTTTAAGACGCCGCAGGAGGGGGCCCTTGCGTGGATTCATCAAGGAAAAAACCGACTCCCCTTTTTTTCATTTCGCGCTTTATGGCCCGAATGAAGGCGTCGACCACAGCGGGGTCAAACTGAGTCCCGGCACAACGTTTTAACTCTTCAAAGGCAATTTCGATCGGGCGCCCTTTGCTGTAGCAGCGGGTCGAGACCATCGCGTGGAAGGCATCCACCACGGAAACAATCCTTGCCTCAATAGGGATCTCTTCCCCCCGTATTCCCCTGGGATAACCCGACCCGTCATAATTCTCGTGGTGAGAGCGCACAATTTCAGCCACATCCTTGAAATCTTCCAGGGGCTCCAAGATCTTGGCCCCCTTGTCCACGTGGGTCCGCATAATCTTCCATTCTTCTTCCGTGAGGCGGCTTTGTTTTTTGAGGATATGGTCCGGGATTCCGATTTTGCCCACATCGTGTAAGATCAAACCCGCCTTGAGGACATCTTCCTTGTACTCTGAAAGGCGGAGCCCCATTTCCTTGGCCGTGATGACCCCTAAGCGCTCCACCTGGTTGACGTGACCGAAGGTGTAGGCATCCTTGGCGTGCACCTCCTGAGCCAGCGCGGACATAATTTGATGGTAAATGCTGCGCTCTTTTTTTCGCAACTTCCCGATTTCGTGAAGCTGGCGTTCGAGTTCCTGATTTTTTTGAATCAGATGCTGATGAAATTCAGCGCTCTTGAAGGCCATCGAGCAATCCTGGGCCAGGACCTGAAAAAAGGATACATCGGATGCGCTAAAAGGCTCCTGATTGATTTTCTCGCCGAGGAGGAGCAGGCCCAGTAAGGTTTCTTTATAGTAAGCAGGAATGGCAAGCTCGGCCTTTAAGTCGCGAAGCGCCTTGGCCACCCGCCCCAAATCTTTACCGTTTGTCTCTCCCGAAGATTCGCCGGCGAGAGGCAGCAACTTTTCGCGAAGGCACGAGGCGCTCAGATAATCATCCCTCTTCTTTTTTTTCTTTGATTTCTCAAACCACCGGACCAAGGGATGATCCAAGTCCATCTTGATGAGATTGACAGGCATGCGGCGATGACCCTTGGAATCTACAAAAACAAAGCGCTTCTTTTTTTCTTCAAGGACCATCATCGAGGCGTGCGTCAACCCAAGGGTGCGACCGAGGAAGCGCGTCACCATCTTAAGAAGCCGCTCGGGCCTCTTCAAACGTACCATACTTTTGGCGACTTCCCGAAGGGCCGACTCGTAATCGATTTTAGGCTGTGACGGAGGCATTTTGAATGGCGAGAAGATTACTCGGTCAGCTGCGAAACCTTTTCCTGAACATCCTTTTCTAAGTATTCCAGACTGAGAGGTTTGGTGATGTAGTTATCAGCCCCAAGGCGCATCGCCTCTTCAATTTTCTCTTGGGTTTCAAGGGCTGTTACCATAATCACCTTGGTCCGAGGATACTTGGATTTGATTTCCTTTAAGGCATACATCCCGCCTCGGCCCGGCATAGCAATATCCAGAAGGACGCACTGCGGTTTTGCTTTCTCGATCTTCTGCAGGGCCGTCTCCGCTGAGGTGGCCGTATCCACGGCAAAATTCCGATCCTCAAAAAAGGACTTCAAGAAATCACAAATTTCCGGTTCGTCGTCAACCACCATAATCTTTCTCATCGATATTCCTCCTTAACCACCACAAAAAAATCCCTCTTACTGGGTTTGAGGGATCAGGGGCTCGCTCAGAGCCTCGGCACTTTCCTTCGGCGCTGCCGCTGCCTCCCCTTGAGGGAGCTGAATAATAAAGAGGGTTCCTTCCCCGGCTCGGCTTTCGACGCGGATGGATCCCCCGCAGCGGCTGACAATCTGTTTCGTCACAAACAGCCCCAGACCTAAGGCCTCGGGGCGCGTGGTAAAAAAGGGGTTAAACAGTTTCTCCAGGCACTCCTTGCCGATCCCCTGACCATTATCGGCCACTCGGATTTCAAAGATTTGATGCGTCGCGTGATAACCGAGCTGGCAGTGAATTCTTCCCTTGGAAGGGGCCGCGGACTGAACGGCGTTTAAAATCAAATTGAGGAACACCTCTCGCCATTCATGAAGATTGGCGTAATAAGGCGGTATGGGAGCGCTCACGGTTTTAGAGATCTCGATGCCGTCTAAGGAGGTCTGGTAGGAAACGAGCGCAATCGTATCATCCAGCACCTGCTCAAGACGGAGCATCTCTTTGGGCGAGCCTGAACCTTGGGAAAACATAAGAAGTTTTCGTGTGATGTCCGAGGCGCGTTTGGTTTGTTTGACGATTGTCTTCAAAACCTCTTCAACCCGATCGTCGAGCCGATGGCGGTCTTTCTGTAAAAGCAGGACCTGGGCCTTTCCCGAAATGATGGTCAAGGGGTTGTGAATCTCGTGCGCGATGCCTGTCGCCAGCTGCTCAATCGCAGTCTGCTTGGCGTTTTGAAGGGCACGTGATTGAACATCCTGCAGCTCTTCTAAGGTATGTTTGAGCTCAGACACGGCGCAGGCATTCTTGATGGCGCGAGCCGCCTGGCTTGCGAATTCCCGCAAAAAGTGAAAGTCCAATTCATCGAACATTTCCTCAGGGTGCGACGCCCGAAGGGTCAAGAGACCCACAAAATCTTCTTTGACGAAAAGAGGAATCACCCAGCCGGCCCTCAAGAGATCGAAATCGTGGGCCAATCGACTGGCATCCTGCCAGGAAAGGGTCGTCCTCACGACCTCGCCTCGAACCAGGATGTGGGGTCCCTGGGCCATTACGGCTTCCATCAAGGGGCCCGACAGGGCAAGGCGTGTGCGCCTGACATCCGAAGCATTCCAGCCATAGGCTGAAACGATTTCCAGCGCGGTGTGCTTTTGATCGGGCACACAAAGCGCGGCCGATTGAAGATGCAGGACGTCGCCAAAGGTATTGGCAATCAAATTAGCCGCTTCGCGCAGATCCAAGACCAGCATCAGATCTTCCGCCAATTTCATCAGCGTCATTTGCCGGTAATTTTTTTGCTTGAATAGATAGTGATTCAAAAATTTGGTGAAAGCGATGTCGAGCGGCTTATAAAAGAGAATGGCAATAAAAGACATCACAATGATCGGCGTCAAAGGATGGGCCAGCCAGGCCAGCGGAAAAAACCAATAGGAAGCCGCTGTAAGAAGCAAAGAGATCCCGGCCCCGAGCCCGAAGATCCCCAGGCCCACCAGGAGCTTCTTCAGAATCCGTTTTCTTTTTTTAAGATGAAATTTCATAGTTCCCTGATTGTAAAAACCCCAACGGGGTCAGACCCGACGGGTCTGACCCCCTCGGGTAGTTGCTCTCTATTATCGGACAACATCGAGACATTTTGCACATAATCCTGGATCCTTGGGATCCGCCCCTACGGAGACCGAGTATATCCAGCAGCGAACGCATTTGGCGCCCTCGGCCTTCTCCACCGCCACCCAAAGAGGGGCCGGGGCCTCGCCTTCACTGTATTGATAGTCCACTTTTTCACAGTTTGCGGATGGTTTGTCCATCCACTCCACCTCAGAGACGATGAGAACGCGCGCCAGCTCGCTATATTGGGGGGCCGCTTCCTTTAAGTGGGCTTGAAGGATACGCTTTAATTCCGGGTGATCCGTTCCAATAAACACCTTGGCGTCCAGGCTGGCTCCGATCAACCCTGACGTCCTTTTTTTCTCAAGCAGGGGCGTCGTCAGATCCCGAATACACCTGAGATGCGTCCAATCGGAAAAAGACTTCGGCCTGGCCCCTGTTTTGCTTTTCCAAAAACTCTCGTGCACCGAGCCCGCACCCTCTTCGATCCCAAAAGACCTCCACACTTCCTCCGTCGTAAAAGGCAAAAGGGGTGCTAAGACCTTTACCAGATTTTTTAACATATAAAAAAGAACGGTTTGGGCCGAGCGCCTGAGGTCGCCGTCCCGGCGGCTGGTGTAGAGAGTGTCTTTGAGGATATCAAAATAATAGGAGCTCAAATCCACCACGCAAAAATGATGAATGGTCTGATAAATTTCGTGGAAATCAAACCGTTCATAGGAATCGAAGACGGAGGCAACGACGTCATCGGTGACCGCCATCGCCCATTGATCGAGCGCGTTCAAGTGATCGTAAGCAAAGGCGTCCGTCTTGGGATCAAAATCGTAAAGGTTGGCAAGGAGATAACGGAAGGTATTTCGGATCTTGCGGTAGGAGTCGGTGAGCTGTTTTAAGATTTCCTTAGAAAGCCTCACGTCAAACTGGTAATCGCAGGAGGAGACCCAGAGCCTGAGGATGTCGGCCCCGAATTCCTTCATCACCTCCTGGGGCGAGACCACGTTGCCGGCTGACTTTGACATCTTTTTACCCTCCCCATCCACCACAAATCCGTGCGTGAGAACTCCTTGAAAGGGAGAAACTTCGTCCAGGGCGAGGGCGGTGGTGAGCGCACTTTGAAACCAGCCGCGATGCTGATCGGAGCCTTCCAGATAAAGATCCGCGGGAAAATGAAGGCCGGGTGTTTTTTTCAAAACTGCCTGGTGACTGACACCGGAATCAAACCAAACATCCAGAATATCTTCTTCTTTTCTTAATGCTTCGCTGCCGCATTTCGGGCATTGGGAAGAAGAAAAATCTTGAGCGGGACGCGAGAACCAGGCATCCGCTCCCTCTGATTCAAAAATGGCCTTGATTTTATTGGGGTCGGCGGGGAAATAATGCCCGCACTTCGAGCAATGGACCATAGGAATCGGAACGCCCCAGAAGCGCTGGCGCGAAAGGCACCACTCCGGGCGCGTTTCGACCATCGAGGCGATCCGGTTCTTTCCCCAATCCGGAATAAACCGAATCTGTGATTGAATGGCCTGGCCCATTTTTTTTCTGAGATCCAGGTGATCGATCCGCATAAACCATTGCTTGGTGGCGCGGAAAATGATGGGTTTTTTACAACGCCAGCAATGCGGGTAGGAGTGTGTATAAGATTCGGAAAATAGCAGCGCGGCCTTCCCTTTTAAGATTTCGATGATTTTCTCATTCGCCTTAAAAACATGCATACCTTTTAACTCAGGAAAAATTTCGAGAAAGGAGACTTCCCCCCTCGCCCCTCCCTCTCCCCCTTCAGGGGGAGAGGATAAAGGTGAGGGGGTAAAACGGCCTTTGGCATCGACCGGCGAAAGCACCGGAAGTCCATTTTGTTTGTGGCCGGTGCGGTAGTCATCTTCTCCGTGCCCGGGCGCAATGTGAACGATGCCGGTTCCCTCCTCCGCCGAAACATAATCCGCCAAGATGACTTTGGAGCTGCGATCGAGAAAGGGATGCCGGGCTTCTTTTCCGTTTAAATCCTTTCCTTGATATTTTTTAAGCGCCTCAAAACGCTGAAATTTGATTTTGGCCTTGAGCTTTTCACTCAGGGCTTCGGCAAAAATCAATTCTCCTTTTTCGGTTTTGACAGCCAGATAGGTCAAATCGGGATGCAGAGCCAACCCCACATTCGCGGGCAAAGTCCAAGGGGTCGTCGTCCACACCAAAAAAGAAACCCCTAACGGGGCCAGGCCCCCATCTGGCCCCGTTAGCGGAAAGCTGACAAACACGGCAGGATCGGTTCTGTCTTTGTATTCGAGCTCGGCGTCGGCCAGCGCCGTCTCGCAGTCAAAACACCAGGGCACGGGCTTCAAGCGCTGCTCGATAAATCCTTTTTCGTAGAGCTTGAGGAAGGACTGGGCAATCGCGGCCTGATAATCGTAGCTCATCGTCAGGTAAGGCTGCTGCCAATCGCCAAAAACGCCGAGGCGTTTGAATTCCTCACGCTGAATCTCGATAAATTTTTGAGCGTACCTGCGCGCCTCCTGACGAAATGAAATGCGCTCGACCTCGTCTTTACGCTTTCCCATTTCTTTAAGCGCTTGATGTTCAATCGGAAGCCCGTGGCAATCCCAGCCCGGGACGTAGAGGGCGTCAAAACCCTGCATCGTCTTATATTTCACGATGATGTCTTTTAAGATTTTATTCAGGGCGTGGCCGATGTGGATGGGGCCGTTGGCATAAGGCGGGCCGTCGTGCAGGATGTACTTTGTCTTCCCGGCCGAGCGCTTACGGATCGCGCCGTAGAGATCCGTTTCCTCCCACTGCCTGAGGCTCTCGGGCTCGCGCCGGGCCAGGTCGGCTTTCATCGGAAAGGCCGTCTGCGGCAGATTTAATGTCTCTTTATAATTCTTTTGCTGGGTCATAACTATTTGTGGGCACTGTGAGCCGCCGACGTGCCGCGTTTCACGGCAACGGCTTTTGAAAATCTTTCGTTTC
>CAYJSI010000018.1:0-40237 GCA_964373045.1 uncultured bacterium | reverse complement strand
GGTCACGTCAATTAAATTGTGTAAAGTGCTTTAAGGGTTTAGCCTTCCAGCGGCGGTTTAAATAATCAAAAATAGCAAAAAGGATTCTTTCTGAACTTTTGGTATTGGTAAAGCAGGAAAAGACCCGGATACGCCTGCGAGCTTCCCGAAATGTCCGCTCAATGACATTGGTGGTTCTGACCTTAATTCTGTGAGACTTCGGACAATCCAGGAAAGCCAGCATTTGCTCAAGATCTTTTTCGAGACAATGGACGGCTTTGGGACACAGGCACTGCCAGGATTTTTTCCAGGCTTTAAACTCTTTGAGAGCTTGTGTTTTATCTTTGGCCTTGTAAATCCTGCGGGCTTGATGGATGCAATCTTGTTGATATTTTTTCTTGCAGTAATTGGAAACATTTTGAAGCTTGTGAAACCAGCAGCGCTGGATTCCGGCTTGGGGAAATACCAGCTCACAAGCAGCTTTCAGGCCGGCTGAGCCGTCCATGACAATGAGCTTGAGATGCTTTCCTTCAAGGCCGCGGTTGTAGAGATTCTGGAGAAAACTTTCCCAAGCTTCCCGGGATTCTCCTTTGGCTTGTTTGAAGTCAATCATTTCACGTTGGCCGAAGAGGGTAATGCCGTAAGCGGCCAAGACCTTGCGGTTGTGATATTTACCGTTGTAACGGACCTTCAGGGTGATGGCATCCAGAATCAGATACTGGTATTCGTCGATCAGGGAACGGGAATGATAAAGAGCAACCTGAGCATTGAGTTTGAGGCAAACTCTGGAGACCTTCGCGGCCGAGACTTTGGTTTCAAGGAGTTGATTCAAAACTTCACCGACCCGGCGAGTCGAGACACCTGCCAGGAAAGTATTTTGAATCAATTGCTCGACCTGGCTTTGATGCCTCCGGTAACGCTCAAAGACCCGGTACTGACACGAGCCTTCACGGAGGCGTGGGACTTTGAGATCTTCGATCAATCCGAATTGGGTGACGAGACTGCGAGGGTAATAGCCATTGCGGTAAACGGGCTGGGCCGCGGCCTGGCGTTGCAATTCCAGATCTTCAATCAGGGTCTCTTGCATGAGCATTTTTAACAATTGTTTGACCTTAAGGCGGGCATCGGTGTCCCAAAAGTTTTCATTTACCTCGCCCCACCATTCCTTTAAGATTGTGCCTTGTCGGAGCAATCTGACGTTATCGAGTGTAGTTTCCACGGGTGTATCCTCCTTGGTTGGCGCCAGAAGGATACACCCTTTTTATTTCCAGCTACTTGCCAATTACACAATTTATGATACGTGACCTAGGCAGGGTGAAACTTGTTTTTGGGGAAAAATAGGGTATAATGCTGTTACCTACGGCTTTATAGCGCCTCTTCAAAATTTCAGGTTTAGCGGTACTCAATTCACTTCAGAACGCATCTCGAGGTTAGCAACTTAAGGAGAAGAGAGTCTGTGTCAACCAGCGAGCTTGCGGTTAAACAGTTTAAATCGGATTCGGCTGCCAACCCCTTCTCTCCCGCTCACAAGGGCCGCCTGCTCCTCATTGAAGATGAGGTGGATATCGCCAAACCCCTCGCTTTTCGTCTGCGTCAAATGGGCTTTGGAGTGGAGACAGCGGGTGACGGCCTTAAGGGACTCACGCTGGCGCTTGAAAGCAGACCGGATTTAATCATCCTCGATTTAACCCTGCCGAGTCTTTCTGGAGAGGAAATCTGCAAAAGGGTCAAAGAACACGATGAGGAAGCGATCGCAAAAATTCCCATCATCATGTTGACGGCCAAGACTTCCGAAGTTGATCGCATCATCGGAAAGGTCATCGGGGCAAGCAGCTACCTCACAAAACCCTTCGAAATCAGCACGCTGGTTCAGGAAATCAAACGTTATCTTCTATGAGCGAATCTCTGGCTCTTCAGGAAACGGTTGCCACCCTCCCCATCCGCATCCTCATGGTCGAGGACGATTCGGAATATGCGCATCTTCGAAAGAAAATCTTAAACATCCAGAAAAATCCGCGCTTTGAGGTGGTGGCGACCCGCAGCCTTCAAGAGGCCCTGGAGACCCTGGCGCAGCACCCCTTTGATGTGATCCTCATGGACCTTGGACTCCCCGACTGCCAGGGGCTGGACTCTTTTATGAGGATCCACGCCTTGGTCCCGGAGATCCCCACCCTCATCCTAAGCGGCGTGGATGACCACTCCTTTGCTCTCGAGGCGGTGCGCCTGGGGGCCCAAGATTACCTCGTCAAAGGACGTGTCGATTCCGTTTTTTTGGTGCGGACCATCCTCTATGCTATTGAGCGTCAGGAGATCCGAGGGCAGTTAAGGTCTCTCACCCATGAATTGCTCGCGACGAATGAACGCCTCGAGCGTCTGGCCCTGCTTGACCCTTTAACGGAACTCTTGAACCGCCGCGGGTTGCAGCAGGTTTTGTCACGTGAAATCCGCATCGGCCGAAGGGAGCAGTACGACCCTCCCCTGGTTTTACTCCTCGATCTCGACAATTTTAAGCACATCAACGACACATGGGGCCACGGGGTGGGCGATATCGCCTTAAAGGAAATTGCCGCAAAAATCAGAGGCTCTCTTCGCGCGTCAGACTATATCGCACGCATCGGGGGCGATGAATTTATGATCCTTCTTCCTAAAACCAAACCGGTGGAAGGCGTGCGGGTGGCAGAAAAAATCCGCCTCGCCATTTCCGAGAAGCCGGTTTTGCTTTCTTCGGGAAAACCGGTTGCCCTGACAGCCAGCTTGGGACTCGCCGTCGTCAGCCCGGATACGCCGTCCATTGATGAGCTATTATCTAAAACGCTGGGCATGCTTCATGAAAGCAAGAAGGAAGGTAAGAATCGCGTCTCCCACAGTTTTTGTCTCGTCACGTACCAGGGAAACGACGGCAACGGCCGTCAAGACCGGGCCACTTCAGAGGATCATGATCTTGCCCGCGTTTTATCTGATCTTGCCTCCGGCCAATCCCTGATCACCCTACGCCAGCCGATCATGCGACTTCATGACGCCAAGGTCGTTGCCTATGAATTTTTGAGCCGATCCTCCATTTTGGTTTTTGAAAATCCCGACCATTTTTTCCGGGTCTGCTCGGAGCATAATATTCTGACGCTGGTGGATCACCACTGCCTCAAAAATTGCATCCGAGCAGGCGGTGGACTTCCTCCTAGCATCCGCCGCCATCTCAATTTATTTCCCTCGACCATGATCGATATTCCCGTGCACCACCTCCTGGAATCCTTTCCCCAGGAAAGCGCGCAGGGAAGTTTCTGCATTGAAATCAGCGAGCAGCAAATCATTGGGGACCCCTCTTATTTGATTCCATCGGTTCATCAATTAAAAAAGGCAGGCATCCAGATCGCCATTGATGACGTGGGTTTCGGCCGCACCTGCCTGGAAAGCCTCGTCTTACTTGAGCCGGATATCGTCAAAATTGACAAGCGCTGCGTGCTCGGGATTTCCGAAAATTCCCATCAGGCGGCTTCTTTTAAGCGGCTTTTGAGTGTCGCCAAGGGACTTGGTTCGGAAGTGATTGCAGAGGGCATCGAATCTTTGGAAGACTTAAATACCCTCAGGAGTTTTGGGGTGGAGTACGGCCAAGGATTCTTCTTTGGGAAACCAGCACTTAATTAAAAGATCCCCCACTCAGGGCTCACAGAAAATATTTTTCTTATAAAACAATGCATCAGCCGAAACCCTCATCCGATTTCCCCTTCCGCTTTACCTTTCTCTCGGGATTAACCTTTTCTCTCGGCGTCTTGATCACTTTTTTGAGCGCTCTCCCTTTCGTTCTTCCGCACCTAAGCCCATCATGGGATTTTGCATCGTTTCAACTTGCTCCGAATTCGATTCTATGTTTCTTTTTGGCCGGCGCCTCGCTCATGATCGGGTCAGCGATGAGAAGGCGCGTGAGAAGCCCTCTCCTCCTCGGCCTCACGGGATCGATCATCCTGACCCTGGGCGCTGTATCGGTATTTGGATATTTGACTCATATTGAAACGGCCTACGCCTGGAAACGCGGCGTCGGAATGTCCCTTTACGGGGCCGCCGGATTTATCTTTCTCGGAGGCGGCCTCATCGGCTACGCCACTTGGGTGGATCGAACTCCCAGGGCCGTAGCCAAGCGATGGATCCCGTTAACTGTCGTGATCGGAATCATCACCGCAACCCTTTGTCTGTGGTACGCCCTTCGGGAACGCGAACATCTCCAAATTAAGCGGGATACCAAGGTGGCCGCGTCAAGCGTGCGAAACGAAATCCTCTCCCAGCTTGAATCCCGAACCCTGATGCTCGTTCGCATGAGCGAACGGTGGAAAAAGGAAGGAAAGTTTGTAAAAGAGGACTGGGAGTCAGACGCCAAGCTCTCGATCCGCCACTTCCCCGGTCTGCAAGCCCTCGAATGGGTCAATCCTTCCTTTCGCAACCAATGGATCGTCCCCTTCGAAGGCAACCAAGCCTATCAGGGACTGGACCGCGGGGAAGACCCCTTGCAGCGAAGGGCCCTTGAAATGGCAAGGGATCGTGAGCGGCCCTTTATGACGGACTCCTTTGATCTCATGAGAGGCGGTAAGGGTTTCACCCTTTACTCGCCTATTTTCGCAGGCCGCGAATTTCAGGGTTTTATCGGAGGGGTCTTCCGGGTTCATAAATTTTTGGACACGGTTCTGCAAAATGTTGCCATTGACTACGGCATGGTCATCACCAACCAAAAAGAAGAGATTTATCGGCGCGCCCACTCCCCGACATCGCCCAGCGACGAATGGAGCAGGCCCCTTACGCTTGATTTCCGGGGAGCGGCCTGGAAGATTCAGGTTTGGCCCGAACCGTCGCTTTTCCGAGAGGTGCGATCGACCCTGCCGGAGGTCATCCTCATGGTCGGAATCCTGATGGCGGGCCTGGTCGGACTTCTCGTTTATTTCGCCCAGACCAACTTTCTCCAAATGCGTGAAGTGGAATCCGTCAACCTTGAGTTAAAAAAAGAGATCAGGGAGCGCCAGCGCGCGGAGGAGGAGTCCCGCGAAATGAGGGTGGCCCTTGAAAATGCGGTGGACGGCATTGCGCGCTGCGACGGGCGGGGACGCTACGCTTCCGCGAATCGCGCCTACGCAGAAATGCTGGGGCTTAGTGTGGAGGAGATCCTCGGCAAAGATTGGATTGAAACCATCCTCTCTGAGGACCACGGAAAAATCCAGACTGTTTATCAGCAAATGGTGCTCAAGGGGAAAGATGAGTTTGAGGCCAGGGCTCTTCGCAAAGACGGCTCGGCCCTTCACGTTCAAATTGTTCTGATTAAGGCCTTTGACCAAAAGAAAATTTTTAACGGGCATTTTTGTTTTATGAAGGACGTGACCGAGCGAAAACTCCAGGAGGCGCTTGAGACCAAGGCCCAATTTATTTCCATGGTCTCCCACGAACTCAGGACCCCGCTTCAGGCCATCCAGGAAGGGATTGGCATTGTCTCGGACGGATCCGCGGGCGAACTCAATAGCGACCAGGTGGAATTTCTTGAAATCGCCAAAAGAAACGTAGAGCGTCTGACCCGGCTCATCAATGATTCGCTTGATTTTCAAAAACTCGAAGCCGGCATGGCGGAGTATTATTACGAAGAGGCAAACTTGAATGAGCTCGTGCGTGACGTCCATAAAACCATGCAGCCCCTCCTTGCCAAAAAGGGCTTACCCTTGACCCTGGAACTGGAGGAACCCCTGCCGAAGGTCCTATTGGATCAGGACCGGATCACGCAAGTTCTAATTAATTTAATTCAGAATGCAATTAAGTTTACGGACCATGGCGAAATCCAAGTCAAGACAAGCGGCGGCATTCATCATATCAAAATTTCCGTGAGAGATACCGGAATCGGTATCCGCGAAGAGGACCTCCCCAGACTCTTTCGAAGCTTCGGCCAAATTGACACGGACCGGGCCAAGCGCACGATTGGAAGCGGCCTTGGGCTTGCTATCAGTAAAAAGATCGTGGAACAACACGGGGGAAAAATTTGGGTGGAATCTCAATACGGCCAGGGCAGCACCTTCTCCCTCCTCCTCCCCGTTCACTCTTTCTTTTCCCCTTTCGCCGAAGGAAAGTTTCCTGATCGTGTTGCCGATACAACACGCTCAGAATGAAAACCCAACCTCTTTACGGGCTCGTTTGTACGGGAGGCGGCGCACGCGGTGCCTACCAGGTCGGCGCCCTCAAATACATCCACGAAAAATTCTCGGAAGGCAAGAAAAGTCCTTTCCAGATTTTTACGGGATCTTCCTGCGGCGCCCTCAACACAAGCTTTTACGCCGCCCAGGCCCCGGATGCTTATGCAAGCCGCCTCCGGCTGGAAGAGCTCTGGCTTGGTTTTCACGTTCCGGCTTATCACGGCAATATCCTTAAAAACGCGCTCGTCTCGCTTTATAAAGAGTGGAGAAAAAAATCGACGGAGCGCAGTACTGCATGGGCGCTCCTTGATCCCGAGCCTATGCGCAGCATGGTTCGTAAAGGATTCCTCAGACAGGATCTCGAACGGGCCCTGGCGGAAGGCGCCACGCGGGGCATCGCCGTTGCGGCCACGGAACTCATTTCGGGAAGGACCTGCTGGTTTCAGGAAGGCCTCGCGGCCACTCCGTGGAATCTTTTTCACTCGATCGGGCTTGTGCAGCCGATTCAAACGAATCACCTTGAGGCGAGCTGCAGCGTACCCTTTTTTATGCCGCCCGTCAAAGTCCACGACCATTACTTTCTGGACGGCTCGGTCAGTCTCGATCGGCCTTTCAGTGCCGCCGTCAGCATGGGCGTTACTCATTTACTTGCCATTGCCACCGATCAACCTTATCCGCAAAATCTCCCCCATTACCCGGCTGGCTTCAAGCCCCGCTTTTCCAACATCATTCGTTTTCTTGTCAATGAGCTCAGCCGCGAAACCACCTTAGATGAGACGATTCAAATTGAAATGTTCAATCGATTTTACGGCGCCCTTTCTCGCAAGGGGCGCCGATTGGATCAGGACGATTCCCCGCTTCCCCTCTTTGACCGCGAGGCCCTCCCTGCCCATTACCGTCCCGTGGAAGTTTTTCATTTCTATCCCTCGAAGCGGATCCGGGATACCTCCGGGATGGGAGAGTCCGATGTCGAGAAAGGCAGAGGGAGGACTCGTTTTTTATTTCATGAGAAATTTATCCGTGAAATGATTGGGATGGGATACGAGGATGCACGCTCAAAGCATGAAGAGCTGGCGCGGTTTTTTAATCCTGAGAGGGTTAAACCAAGCTGGCTTCGACTGTTTAAAAGACGCTAGAAGGGTTTTTTCGTTCAGGAAAGAGCCGAAGAAGCCCCTCCTCACTCGCCTCACAGATCCCCCGCTCCGTGATGATGCCCGTAATGAATTTGGCGGGCGTCACGTCAAAGCCGAAGTTAGACACCGTGCTCGAGGGGGGCGCGAGAAGAACCCTTTTTAATCTTTTTCCGTCCCACCCTTCCGCATATCGGACCTCGTCCGCGCCTCTTTCCTCAATCGGAATTTCACTCACTCCGTCACGAAGTGCCCAATCAATGGAAGAGGACGGAGCGGCAACATAAAAAGGGATTTTGTTTTCGCGGGCGGCAACGGCCTTTAAGTAGGTCCCGATTTTATTCGCTACATCTCCCATTCGGGTTGTGCGGTCAGTCCCCACGAGCACAAGATCCACCTTTCCATGCTGCATCAAATGACCTCCGGCATTGTCGACAATCACTGTGTGAGGAATCCTTCGCCCGGCCAATTCCCAAGCCGTCAGACGCGCCCCCTGGCTTCTCGGACGAGTCTCGCCAACCCAGACATGAAGTGGGATCCCTTTCTTATGCGCGAGATAAATGGGCGCCGTGGCCGTCCCCCATTCGACGCAGGCGAGCCAGCCCGCGTTGCAATGCGTGAGGATGTTGACCACGCCTCTCTTTTTGGCTTGTGAAATTTTCTGAATCACGGCGAACCCGTACTCGCCGATGCGCTTGCATTGTTCGATATCTTCCGCCGCAATCTGCTGCGCGGTTTCAAAGGCAATTTTAATTTTTTCCGTCAAATTTTTTTCCTCGCAAAGCGCCTGCCTCTGCCGGTCAAGGGCCCACCTTAAGTTCACGGCCGTGGGACGAGTGGCCGCTATTTTTTGCAGGGCCTGTTCAAACCACGGCTCAAAATTTCGAATCTTTTTTATCTCAAGAAGGGCAAGATAAACACCGTAGGCGGCCGTCACCCCGATCAAAGGGGCTCCTCGGACGTGCATGTCCCGAATGGCTCGGATGACGTCATGACGATTTTTGAGGTCCTCAATCACCAAGCGAAAGGGAAGGTAACGCTGATCGATGATTTGGATGACAGAATGACTCTTGGGATGAACCCAGATCGATCGAGGTGTGAGCTTTTTTTTAGTCATAGAAAATGCGCGATCGCTACCCAAGAGACAGACAAGGTTCAGCGATAGGCTTCACGACGATGGGAAATCTTATAGATAACAATCGACTTGGCAATATCATCGATTGTATAGAGAACTCGGTAGTCCCCTTTTCTTAAACGGTAAGCGTTCCGACTCCCAGCAAGTTTCTCCGCGTTGAGAGGTCTGGCATTGTCAGCCAGGTTTTCAATCGCACGGCGAAGTGGAGGGGCATGTGATGTGGGTACTTTTTTCCAGTTTTTTGACGCAGAGGTCGTGTAGTAAACGCGATACAAGAGGGATTTTATTTTAATGCACGATGCACCACCTCCATGGGAATAAGTCCCTCATGGCGGTGACGGTGGATAAATTTCACGTCGCGAAGATCCTGAACAAGCTTCATCAACCTCCTATAGTCACGAAGATTGATGAGAACGGCCTTAGCACGCCCTTTCGAATCCACTAAGTATTGTCCCTTAATAGGGGCCATTTTGATCTCCTGAAAGGAAGATTAACATAAGCGCTATAGGCCGTCAAGAAAGGGTGTGCCCGGGCCGATTCGAACGGCCGACCCCCTGCTTAGAAGGCAGGTGCTCTATCCGACTGAGCTACGGGCACATTAAAAAAATTAAAGCTGCTTATCACCAGGTCGTCCGACCTGAGCTTCCGCCTCAAATTGCCACGCAATTTGAGGACGGATCCGTCCCGCAATCTTTCGGATTGCAGGCGGAACGGGTACTTAAAAAGTTTATGCCGCTTTGGAACGTTTCGAAGCCATCCACTCTTTCACAAGTGGAAGAAGGGAAAGAACAATGACGATGAGAATGACCCAGTGAACGCTTTTTTCAATATTCGGAATCGACCGGCCGAGGAAATAACCCGCCAAGGTCATGCTGGCCACCCATCCCACGCCGCCAAAAATATTGTAGGCCAGAAAGCGCCGATACTCCATCTTGCCCACACCCGCCACCGTGGGGGCAAAGGTTCTCACGATGGGAACAAACCGGGCAATCACAATGGTCTTAGGACCATGCTTATCGTAAAATTTCTTTGTGCGCTCCAAATGATCCCGATGAAAGAAAAAAGAGTTCTCGCGATTAAAGATTCGGGGACCTAAGTGATAACCGATCCAATAACCGGCAGTGTCCCCGGCGATGGCAGCCGCCATCAAAAGGGCATTCAAGTACCAGATATTAAGGGTGCCCTCTACTGCCGACAGCAGTCCGGCAGTGACAAGCAGCGAATCGCCGGGAAGAAAGAAGCCTGCCAGAAGCCCTGTTTCGGCAAAAATGATGACGAATAAAACGAGGTATCCGCCCCAGCGGATTAAATCGTCAAAATGGTAAAGGTAAGAAAAAAAATCCTTCAAAATTTCCATGGAATCTCCCGCGTTAAAAGGAGGCCATTCTAGAGAACTTTACCGTGTTTGTAAATTGGGAAAGGGTTAAGAAAGCTGACTCGAGAAAGCATTGAGATGCTCGAGCCATTCATCCGCCGAAACAAATCCCGTGATGCGGCTTTTCGGAATTTCCTCTCCTCTGGGATCGAGAAAGAGAATCGTCGGCACCCCTAAAATTTGAAAGCGCTCCGTCACCTCATCGGCCAAATCCGTGTTGGGGTCCGTCATATCCACCTTAAGGCGGCGGAAACCCTCCAGGGCCTGAATCACTCTTCGGTCGGTGTAGGTAAATCGATCGAGCTCGTGACAAGGAATGCACCAGTCCGCAAAAAAATCGAGCACGACGGGCTGACCCGCTTCGCGGGCTTGAGAGATAATCTCTGTCCGATAAGGCTCCCAACGGACCGATTCTTTGGGGCTCAAAAAGGGAAGGAAAATCCCCAAAGCGATGGCGACGCCCCCTATGATTTTTTTGAAGAGAAGAAAAGACGGGGAATATTTTTCCGAGCGTTCAATAAACCCGAGGTAGAGCCCTCCCAAGACAAGAGAAATCGGGGCAAGCCACTTAAGGAAATCTGATTCGATTGCAAGGCAGGCGTAAAAAACCGCGAGGACAAGCAAGATAACACCAAAGAGCCGCTCCACCCAAACCATCCACACACCGGATTTCGGCAGCCGGTTCAAGAAACCGGAAAAGGTACCCAGAAAAAGGTAAGGAGTGCCTAGGCCGAGAGACAACATAAAAAAGATTTGGAAGGCAAGCAAAGGATCGCCCTGGGTGCCGATCAGAGTTAAAAGGGCAATGACGGGGGGGCCGATGCAGGGCGCCGCAAAAATCCCGACCAAAAGACCTGCTAAATAAAGACTTAAGAAATTTGTCGCCTTTTTTCCGCTCAACTTTTGTAAGAGCCGGCCCGGAAGCTGGAAGGTATAAACGCCTAACATGCTCAAGGCAAGGAGCGCAAAAAAAACGGAAAGACCCAAAAGGACTGAGCGGCTTTGAAGCAGGCCCCCAAAAAGGCCGCCCGTGAAGGCGGCTGCGACCCCGAGTGCGCTATACATGGTCGACATCCCCATGACATAGGTAAGGGCCTTCAAAAAGGCGGTTCGACGCGGCACCTCCCTCTTCGCGCCTCCGAATAAGGAGACGGTGACGGAAAGAAGAGGATAAACGCAGGGGGTGAGGTTAAGAGCAAGCCCGGTAAGGAAGACGCCCATCAGGGTGAGCGGGCCGCCGGAGAGATCCGACATTCTAATGCCTCAGGGAATCGGAAAAATCATTTTTTGATTTTAAGGAGGGAGGCCGCTTGTTTATCCGCAATCCAAAGGAGGGAACCTTTACGGGGACTGACTTTCATGGCAGGAACTACTTCTCCCTCCCCTTCCATCACGTTATAAAGGGCGCGGGCCTTCTCGGTCCCGGAGATAAGAAAAATAACACAGCGCGCTTCGTTGATCACGGGAAGGGTGACGGTCACACGCTCTTCCACCGTTTGCTCGGGGCTTACGCCGATCACAAGGCGTTTTGTTTCCTCGATCGCAGGATCCCTGGGAAACAAGGAGGCCACATGACCGTCTTGTCCGAGTCCCAAGAGCGCCACGTCAAGCCTGGGGATTTCTCCCTGTTTTAATCCAAAAAAGGAAATGAGTTCTTTTTCGTAAAGGGCGGCTGACGTTTGGCAATTTTTTTCCCGCGTCTTCACGGGGTGAATGTTCTCCATCGGGATATCAATCTTAGTCAGGAGGGCCTCTGCCACCATCCGGTAATTGCTCTTGGGGTCGTCCGGTGGGACCCAGCGCTCATCTCCCCAAAAAAAATGCATTTTATGCCAGTCAAACAATTCCTGGTAACCTGCGCTTGCCATCAGAAGATAAAGTCCTTTGGGGGTGTAACTGCCGGAAAGTGACATGGCAAACTGACCCCTTTCGTCAATCGCCTTTTCCGCAAGCGAGGAAAGGGTTTGGGCGGCCGTATCGCAGAGGGTGTCGTAGTTTTCGCAAAGCAATATTTGAATGTCGGATTTCGTCGAACTCATAACTCTCCTTTTCCCTTCTTTAAACTGTACCATATTTTATTGTAAGTGACTGATCCGCCCACGGCCAAAAAAAGGGCTCTTTACATCATGTTAAGCGCGCGGCGGAGCGCAGGATTCATTCGACTGGGGTTCCAGGGCGGGTCGAAGACAACATCGACGCGCGCATGTTTTACTCCCGGAATGGCCAGAATCTTACCCTCGATATCGCGCTTAAGGTACTCCCCCATGCCGCAGCCGGGAGCGGTCAAGGTCATTTTGATTTCAACCCGATGCCCCTCTTCAGGCGATTCGACCTTGCAATCATAAATGAGCCCGAGATCCACGATATTATGAGGAATTTCAGGATCGAAGCAGGTTCGTAGCTGCGCCCAGACCTGCTCCTCCACAGGACGCTCTTGGCCTGCCTCATCGGTCACGGAAGACGCCGCCGTCACCGACTTCCCTAGGGCATCGGCATCTTTGCCCATAATGCTGGCCATCATGCCCTGATCGGTCATGACCGTGTAACTTCCCCCCAGGGCTTGCATGATCGTCAAATGGGTCCCCTCAAAAAGGGTAATCTTGGACCCGCTTGGAATTTGAATGCCCTCGCAGGTTCGCTTTAAAATCGCTGATTCTTGAGTATGCATAAGGAATCACCTTTCGTCATGAACGACCCTATTATACCCCTGAGAACGTAAAAAAACAGGACCTTCTCTCCTAACGGGGCCAGGTGGGGGCCTGGCCCCCACCTGGCACTCACCTGGCCCCGTTATTGGAGTTGGATCGTTACCGGACAGTGATCCGACCCTATAACATCTGCAAGGATCGAGGCGTCCTTCAGACGCGCTCTCAGCGCGGGAGAAATGCAAAAATAATCGATCCGCCATCCGATATTACGCTGGCGGCAATTCCCGAGCTGGCTCCACCAGGTATAATGCCCGCCGTCTTCATAAAATTCCCGGAAGGAATCCAAAAATCCGGCCTTCATGATTTTGTCGAAACCCGCCCGTTCTTCGGGCGTAAAACCGTGAGTTCCCACATTGGCCTTGGCATTGGCGAGATCTCTTTCCTGGTGGGCCACGTTGAGATCCCCGCAAAAGACCACCGGTTTCTTTTTCTCGAGCCTTTTTACGTAAACCAAAAAATCCGCATCCCATTCCTGCGTGCGGTAAGGGAGTCGCGACAAATCGCGTTTGGAGTTCGGTGTATAAACATTCACCAAATAGAAATCTTCAAACTCTGCGGCGAGGACGCGGCCTTCGCGGTCGTGTTTGGGAATCGCAAGGCCACAGCTGACGCTGAGGGGTTTTGTTTTGCTTAGAATCGCGGTGCCGGCGTACCCTTTTTTCTCGGCGGCATTCCAATAGTCGTGATATCCCTTTAATCCCAGTTCGACCAACTCCTCACCCAGGCGCGTTTCTTGAAGGCATAAGATATCCGGATCGTGTTGTTTCACGAAATCATAAAACCCCTTTTTGAGGGCGGAACGAATACCGTTCACATTCCAGGAAATAAGCTTCATGCTTGGACGTATCGCCAATGCCAGGGTTCAAAGGTAATTCCTTTTTTCCCGCGCGGGTAGGAGAGTTCAAAACCGAATTCATGCGCCCGCCTTGTGAGCCACTCGTACTCGGGAAGCCGTTCAAATTCCTTGACGTCGTCTTCGCCATTCACGCCCATCGGATTGATAAAATCAACGGCCTGGCGGTGCGGGGCGCCGTGTTCGCTGTAGCCGGGGATCGCGATCCAATGGCCGGTTTCCACGAGCGAATGGCCGTGTTTGGGAAGAAATGAAAGGAAGGTGTAAAGTTGGTAGGCAGGAGAGCGGTAGCCGGATTCGACTAAGAGCCGCTTACCCAAATCTTTTTCCATCGCCTGCATCATCTTGTCATAGGCCTCGTAAACCTTTTCTGGAAGGTACTGCGGATCCAGTTTTTTTCGCTCTCCCGCTTTTTCGATCCACTGTTCCTCGAGCCGTTTCATGAGTACGCCCTCCCTCGAAGTTCCGAGGTAATCTCCTTGAAACCCAAAACTTTTTTTGGGATCAATCGCCTGAACCCGGTCTAGAAAAATTTTTTCTTCTGCGCCCAGGTCCCGAGTAAGCTCCTCAAAAGTCATGAGGGGAGCTGTCCCCTCTTTTTGTTTTTGCGGCACCCAGGTTTCCCAGCGGCTTAAAATTTGGCGCAGGCAAACCTTCTCGGCTTCCGAAAGAACATCCCAGGACGGGTCGATCAACCTGTAATCTTTCCCGTCAAAAGGCGGGGTAAAAACCACGTAGGCCTCGGTGGCGTCAGGCGTTAGATTCCGAGCCCAATGCATCCTCCCTTTTGGGATCTGGAGGAGATCGCCCGGTTTCATTTCGATCACTTTTTCTTCGAAATAGACTCGAGCCTTTCCTTTCAGAAGAAAAACGGTCCCGTCATGAAAATCATGGACATGGGGTTTTTCGGCCCCGGATAAGCGCACGAGGTGAAAACTGGCGTGAGCATTTTCTCCCAGGTTACGAATCGAGACCTCTTTGGCTTTTTCTTCGGCGCTCCACTCAACCGTTTGAAGGCCGCCCCCAGAAAAAATCCGGCCGTTCAAGGCCTGACAACCGGTGAGGAAAAGAAAAAGAAGGAGCCAGGACATTTGAATCACATTCAGGCTTTTTTGAGGGTGGGGTATTGGTCTTTGATCTTCTGATTGAAATAAGTTCCGTGCGAAGGGGCGGCCATCAGTCCTTCATAAACGGGGGCGGGGACTCCCTGGTATTCGTAAACCCCGCCGTGACGGAAGGCAACCTCAAGGAGGGAGCTGGTTGGATCGTACCCAATAATGGCGATGTCTTTGGATCTTACGGCCGTTCTTTTCATCGGGCATCTCCTTACTCTTCCTTCCTGTATCGGCTGAGGGTTATCCCTTCCAAAGCCGGAAACCGTAACCCGCAAAGAGAAGCAGGTTGATCCCGTGGCTTGTAAAGCAAAGGACGCAGGGAACTTTCGTGACAAACATTAAACTATGGGCCAGATAAATCGAGCGTAGGACCGCGAGCCCCAGAAAAAAAAGTCCGGGGATGTCCGAGAAGAAAAACTGATCGAAGATCAGGTAAAGAAAAAGACCCATGCCAAAAACCGAGTTGGGAACCCCGAAGAGCTTGGCGCGCGGAGTCTCCAGCACCAAGAGGCAGGTTTTTTCCTCGAGGCGGCAGACTTGCGGGATCCAGAAAACATTCGGCTGAAACCAGTGATAAGTGACCCCGGTGAAATAAAGCGAAATCCAAGCACCGAGGATGCTTAAAAAAATCACCGCTGTCGAGATCATGGTTTTTCCCTATTTTGCCGGGACTTCGATAAGCAATACAGGCTCCGGCATTTCTCCTCCCGTTTCGGTCACTTCCACCGGGACTTGAAGGCGCACCTCGTCAAAAAAACAGACCGCGGAGTCCTCGCGGCAATAATAAATGACGGTTTCAAAGGCCAGCGTTGTTTTGCCGAAAGCAGCCTTGACGGGGATCTCTAAAGGAAAAGACATTTTTGAAGAAGGAATTTTATCCGGCTCGAGAAGAAACCGGATCACCTTGGCGTCTTCGGCTTTCCAATCGACATGAAAGGGGGCCTTTTCTGTCAATTTAAATCCCTGAGGAAGGCGAACCTGAAGCTGAAGGATTCCTTCACCTGATTTTAGAAATTGGGGAGACAGTTCCACAATCCGGCCCCGGAAATCTTCTGCCGCGCGGCGCTTCGAAAATTTATCAATTCCATCTATTTCAAGGGTTCGAACTTCTTCGGTTTTTAGATCAAGGACTCGAATGCGGTGATTGTTGGTATCGGCAATGTAGAGCCGTTCCCCAAGGACCGCGATGCCTCCGGGTTCAAAAAATTCGGCTTCCCCTCTCTTCCCGTCTTTCGAGCCGTGCCGGCCGGTTCCGGCAAAGGTCACGCTTGTTTTTTTTGCCGGGTCCACGATTTTGATTTTTGAATTATAAGTATCTGCGACGTAAAGAAAACCGTCTTTGAACACAACGCCCAGGGCATGCTGAAGCCGCGCCGTGCGGATGTCACCGTCAATATCGCCGAATTCAAAAAGATCTTCACCGATAAGGGTTTTCACTTCTCCTTTCGGATCGAGATCGGCAGCGCGGATTGAGCTCACTTCACTATCGGCAAAATAAAGTTTTGTGCCGTCCGTGGTAATCCCGCTTGGCTGGGCGAGCGCGGCCTCGCGAAGAGGCCCGTCGATTCTCGCTTCGCGCCCGGAACCGGCGTAGGGTTCGGCCTTGAGCGTCTTAAGATCCGCGGCCCAGAGCTGGTGAGATCCCGCCATGGCCAAGTAAAGTTTTCCTGCATGCACGAGAAGATCCCAGGGAGAATTAAGCGCCACGCCCGTCCCCGTACCCCTTGAGTTAAATCCCTGTCCCTGCTTCCCGGTTCCGAGCAAAGTTTTAACGGTCCGATTTCTTAGATCCGCAGCTCGAACTAAGTGATTTTCAGTATCGGCAATATAAAGGACGTCTCCTTCAAGAAAGGTGCCCTGGGGATGATGGAATTCCGCCGCTTCAAAAGCACCGTCTTTGGCGCCCTCGCGGCCGCTTCCGATCACCTCCAATACATTTCCTTCCGAGTCTGCCATCAAAATACGGTGGTGGCTGGAGTCGGTGATAAAAATCCGGCTGGTTTTGGGATCGGCGCTCACCTTTCCCGGAAAGGAAAGAGGCGTTTGGAGTTGCTTCGCTTCCTCAAGCTTTAGCTCAAGCGCACCCCGCTTGAGCTCGCTTTTTGGCTCGAAATAGCGGATGGCTTGGCCGATCGCGGCGTCAAAAAGGTCAAAAATGTCTTCTCCTGAATGCGTTCCGATGATTCGTCCCCGGGGATTGATTAAAACAAGCGTGGGCCAGGAGCTTGCGGCATACGCACGCCAAATACGAAAATCCTTGTCGTTGACGACGGGGTGTTTGATTTCGTAGCGGAGAATGGCCTGGCGGATCGATTCCGTTCCCTTTTCATTCGTGAACTTCGCTGAATGAACCCCGATCACAACCAGTTCTTCGGAGTATTTCGCCTCGAGCTTCTTTAGGTCTGGAATGATATGCATGCAGTTGATACAGCAGAAGGTCCAAAAATCGAGCAGGACGATTTTCCCTTTGAGCTGAGCTAAGGAAAGGGGGCGGCCGGTGTTGAGCCACTCCATCCCCTCGGGAAATTCCGGGGCGTGAACAAGCCCGTCTAAGCGTTTATCTTCAATCATGGCGCCTTTCTGAAGGGAGTGCTCAGAATGACCTTTGAGCCAGAGGCCGGTAAAAGCAAGAAGGCAGAAGAGGACAACGGTCCGCACCCAGGGATGAAAGATCTTGGAAGCCTTCATCAGCTCACGATCCGGCTTGGGCTACTTCTTGCCTGAAGCGTCGTCCCCGGATTGATCTTTCAGCGATTTCTTAAATTCGCGTATCCCCTCTCCGACGGCGCGGCCGATTTCAGGCAGCCGCTTCGCGCCAAAGAGAAGCAGGACCACCAACAGGATGACAACGACCTCTAAAGGACCTGGCATACTCATAAAACACCTCGTCGTGTTGCAATGTGATTGCCAATAAGATAGCAAAAAAGCACTCGATTGGACACCTTAAAAGCGTAAAACAGGTTTGCGGGTGGGTTGCTTCAATTAAACCGTGGGAGATCTTTTCACTGCTGATCTAAACATCCGGGACAGTTGTCTCAAAAGGAACGGATTATTTATTCGCTCACCCTCGCCGCCAAACCTTCGTCGATGAGGGTTTGGTTGATGTATTCTCCATTCACAAAAAGATCGGCTAAGTAGCGGTCGTATTTGTCAGATTTGGAGGTGCGGATGAGGACAGGGCAAGAGATTTCTAAAGGCTGCAAAAGGTTGCCAGAGGTTTCAAGAGGCTGAGTGGTTTTGCTTTTCTCGGAACCTTTGGCAACGTCTTGCAACTTCTTGCAACCTCTCGTAACCTGCTTTTCTAAAAATGCCTTTGCTTCTCTGCCTTCCGCGCTTTCAATTTCAGGGGCGTCAAGACCGCGCAGGCGCAGCTTTTGCACCGTCCAGACACCGAGTCCAAGGTCAATGGCGGCCTTCAAGGTATCGCCGTCAATCACTTCGGCCACGTAAGCGCGGTACGTGTAACGATCCTCGTCAGTTGCGTTTGGGAGTGCCTCGAGGGTTTGCGGTCCAGAAAAGGGGACAGGCTGCCCGCCACTAACCCGTCGACGCTTTGTGGCGAACAAGCGCCCCGGTTGGTCTCTCAATATCGGGGTGAGAGGATTTGAACCTCTGACTTTCTGCTCCCAAAGCAGACGCTCTAGCCAGGCTGAGCTACACCCCGGAAAGGGAGATAGGTTAAAAGATTGATCGCTCTTTGTAAATGCTCACGATGAGACCGATCGCGAGGGTGGTCGCCACGAGTGACGAACCCCCGTAACTGACGAGTGGCAGCGTAATCCCCGTAATGGGCATCAGGCCAAAACTCATGCCGATATTGATGAAAACCTGAGAAAAAAGAACGGCCAAAATCCCGCCAATCAAGAGCTTGGCCTTCCTATCGGTTGTTTGCTCCATGACTTGAAAGGCGTAACGGAAAAGAAAACCATAAAGGGTCAAGAGTAAAAGGACCCCCGCGTAGCCCCATTCTTCTCCGATCACACAAAAAATAAAATCGGTGTGATGTTCGGGCACAAACTGGAGCTGGCTCTGGGTCCCCTGGAGGTACCCTTTTCCAAAGAGGCCGCCGGAGCCGACCGCGATGCGCGATTGAAGGGCGGTGTAACCCGAGCCTAAGGGATCGCGGTTAGGATCGAGAAAAACCAAGATCCTCTTTTTTTGATAATCCTTTAGAAGTTCCCACGCGAGGGGTGCCGCCAATGCCGACAAAATCAATCCCGTCAGAATAGTGCGATGACGAACTCCCCATAAATAAAGGCACACCATCGCAAGGGGAATAAAAAGGAGTGCGCTGCCCAAATCAGGCTGTCCCACGATCAAAAAAAAAGGAACGAGCGCAAGCGCAAGCGAAGTCAAAACAATGCGGCCTCGCTTCTCCCAGGGAGGATGAGACCCCAGAAAATTTGCCAGAGCTATCACGGTAGCCAGCTTGGCAAATTCAGAGGGCTGCAAGGCAATAGGACCAAGGGTCAGCCAGCGCTGGGCCCCCAGGCGTTCCTCGCCCGCTGCCAGAACCCAAATGAGAAGGACGATGGCAATGGCATAAAGAAGGTAGGCCGTGTTTAAAAAAAAGCGGTAGCCGATGAGGGGCACGGCTAGTAAAAAAAGAAAACCCACGATCATCCAAAAAAACTGCTTATTCATATAATCGCCTGAGTCGTGCAGCGAGGCGCTGTAAATAAAAAGCGTCCCTACCAAGATAAGGCCCGTGGCGGTCAAGACAAGCGGCCAATAAATTTCCTTAAGCCACTTGGGCCACATGCATCTCACCCCATTGCTCTAAGATTGTTTTTGCGAGTTTGGCCGAGGTGATCCCGCCCGAGCCTCCGTGCTCCACAAACACGACGAAGGCGAGCTCCGGCTTGTCATAGGGAAAAAATCCCGTGATCCAACTGTGCGCCGTCTTGGGCGGCACCTGCGCCGTTCCGGTCTTGGCCGCAAGCTTGGCAAAGTCCACGCGCGCCAGCTGACCCGTTCCGTAGTCCGACTGCACCACACGAAGCATCGCCCGCTTAATGACTTCGAGATTCTCTTCACGGATGGCTATTTTTTTGGGAGGCACCCTCATCCCCTTCGCTTCCTCCCGGAGGAGCTTTGGCTCTACGCGTTCGCCATTTTTTGCGATGATGGCTGAGAGCCTCAACACCTGAACCGGGGAAACCAAAAGAAAGCTTTGCCCGATCGCAAAACTAAGCGTCTCTCCTTGATACCAGGCATCGTGATACCGTTCTTTTTTCCACGCGCTGTCCGGCACTAAACCAGGCGTCATATGAGTCACTTCAAACTGCATGGACTCTCCTAACCCAAGCTCCCGTGCATGATGGGCAATTTCATCCGCGGTAAGCCGGGCCCCGAGATTGTAAAAATAAACATTGCAGGAGCGCTCGATGGCCTCATAAAGGTTCAAGCTCCCGTGGCCCTTTGCGTTCCAACAACGAAAAGGCCTTGCGCCCCGTTTTAAACGAAACATTCCGTTACAGTTAAAGCGCGAATTCGGTGTGATTTTCCCCGACTCCAGGGCTGTCAGAGCCGTCACGAGTTTAAAAACCGATCCTGGTGGATAAGCCGAACTGACCCCACGATCCAAGAGCGGCGAATCACGATCCTTGAGAAAATGAAGCCGCTCCTGAGAACGGCCGGGTGAGACAAAGACATTCGGATTGAAGGCGGGGGCGCTTGCCAGCGCAAGGAGTTCATCGGTTGCAAGATCAAGCACCGCCACCGAGGCATGCCTGTTTTGAATGATGGCCATAATCTTCTTTTGAAAATCGAGATCGAGGGTCAGTCGAAGATCGCTGCCGGATACGGGAAGTTTTTCCGAAAGGACTCGCACCAGCTCGCCCCTGGCATTCACCTCCAACTGCCGGCCTCCCCGCCAGCCGCGCAGCCGCTCATCATATATTTTTTCGATTCCGGCACGGCCCATCGCGGAATTAAGACCGTAGCGTTTGCGATCGAGGCGGTCGTACTCCTCAGGATTGATTTTTCCGATATAGCCGATCAAGTGAGAGGCCGTCTCTTCATAAGGATAGTAACGAAGAAAGGAGACGCGAATGGCGACGCCGGGAAGTTCCGGTTTTCTTTCTTCCATCTGAAAAGCCACGGGTCGCCCCACATCTTCTTTCATCACCGCAGGGGCAAACGGGTATTCACGCCGGGCGCTCATGCGCTCGCGAATCACCTTCTCGGGAAGGTGAAGCAGCCTCGCCAGCTTGGGAAAAACATCAGGGGTAACGTCTTCCGGGGTGGCGACGACATCATAGGAGGGACGATTCGTCGCAAGGAGGTTCCCGTTTCGATCAAAGACGCGGCCCCGCGGGGCCTCGAGGGGAATAAGACGGATTCGGTTTTGCTCGCTTAAATTTCTAAACCGCCGGCCTTCGATCACCTGCGTTCGGAAGAGTCCCAACCCGAGTACGACCAATCCCCCATAAAGCAGCGAACGAAAAATGACAAATCGTAGGTTCATTTAAAAAATTCGTACTGCCTTAAGACCATGCGGTCCTGGAAAAACCGGGCGCTGAGGTGAAAGAAAAGAGGCAGGAGGGCTGAGGACGTCAGAGCCGTCACAAGAGAAAGGGCCATGGCGACCCCGAAGGCCGGAGTGGCGGCGCCGAGAAAATCCGTCAAACCTAAAGTGAAAAGGGAAGCGAGCAAAACAAAGAGGAAGGCTGCGATGAGGCGAATCACGAAGGCTTCGCGCTCCGCTTTTTGCACGAAAAGATCGAGCAGCCACGCCGCAAGCACCAAACTGACTGTCTGCACACCCAAGGGCGTGCTCCCCGTTACATCCCACAAAAAACCGACCGCAAGCGCCATCGGAATGGTCTTAGCCCAGTGCCAGATAAAGGCCGCGTATAAAACCATCAGATAAAGAAAAATGGGACGCATCAACCCGATACCCAAAAAGGGTGTCAGGCAGACGTCGATCGCGAGGAGCAAAAGCAGATAACCTAAGACCTTGGCTGAGAAGACGCTAGGCATAAAACCTCTTCCAACTTTGAAAATCGAACAAAGGACTCGACCTCGGCCACAAGATGAAGGCCGTCCGCATCCTTTTCAAGTGCTACAATTTTTCCCATCCGAATCCCTTTGGGGAAAACTCCTCCAACGCCTGAAGTGATGATTCTCTCTTCAACCGCGGCCCCGCCCTCGAGTTCGAGGTAGGTCATCTTTATTTTGGGAGAACCGTCTCCCATGAGGATGCCTTGAGAACGGCTTGTTTCTGTAATCGCACTCACCCTCGAGTCGGGATCCGTCAAGAGAATTGCACGCGCCGTGGTGGGTCCCGCTTCGATCACGCGGCCCACGAGACCCTCCGGAACCAGGACCGCCATGTCTTTTTGAATGCCCTGGCTTGTCCCTTTGTCCAAAATAACTGTTTTTTTCCACGGAGTCGGGTCCCAGCCGATGATACGCGCCGCCACGCTCCGGCCGGACTCAGAAGAGCGAAACTGCAGGAGCTTTTGCAGGCGTTCGTTTTCCTTGGCAAACTCCTGAAATCGAAGCAGTTCGGACTCCAGGAAAGCAATGCGGGTTTCCAGCTTCTCTTGATCGCCAAAGGCCTTCCAGAAGCGAAGAAAGGCGCCCTGGGTATTGCGGAAAATATCGGTCACCGTCTCACCCGCAAGGAAAACGGGCTTCAGGACCGTGAGCGACAGACTGCGGACCGGCTCAGAGATTTGGGGACGCTGAAGAAAAAGAAGAAGAGGAAGGACTGCGATGGCTAAGAAATAGTAGGAACGCCTCGAGGGCATGATCCCTCAATCGCCGTGTGGAATGCTCTTAATATTCCCGATTGTTCGAATTGTTTTTGCTATTGACGGCAAGACGTTTCAAGAGATGAAAATCGCTCAGATAACGGCCGGTCCCCAGGGCAATGGCCGTCAAGGGATCATCGGCAATGTGCACCGGAAGGCCGGTTTCCTCGCTGATCAATTTATCCAGCCCGCGCAAGAGGGCCCCACCGCCGGCCAAAATGAGACCGCGATCGATCAAGTCGGCCGACAATTCGGGCGGCGTTCGCTCCAAAGCAATGCGGATCGACTCTAAGATCGTGGAAAGAGGCTCGGAAAGGGCTTCCCGAATTTCCTCGCTTGTCACCGTAATCGTTTTCGGAAGACCCGCCAAAATATCGCGGCCCTTCACATCCATCGTGGTTTCTTCTTCCAGCGGATAAGCGGAGCCGATGCGGATTTTAATTTCTTCCGCCGTGCGCTCGCCGATCATAAGGTTATAGGATTTTTTAAGGTGCATCATGATTGCTTCGTCAAATTCATCGCCGCCGATACGAATACTTTTTGAAAAAACAATTCCGGAAAGTGAAATCACTGCGATTTCGGTCGTTCCCCCGCCGATATCGATAATCATGTTTCCGGCAGGTTCATGAATGGGAAGTCCAACCCCAATGGCAGCCGCAATGGGCTCCTCGACAAGATAAACGGGCGTACGGGCCCCGGCTCGCTCGGCAGAATCTTTCACGGCACGTTTTTCCACTTCCGTGATCCCGCTCGGAACGGCGATAACAACACGAGGGCTGACGAGACGATTCTTGCGGTGGACCTTGCGGATAAAATAGCGGAGCATAGCCTCTGTGATATCGAAGTCGGCAATGACGCCGTCTTTCATGGGACGGATGGCTACAATATTACCGGGAGTACGGCCGAGCATTCTCTTGGCTTCTTCGCCGACGGCAAGGATGGTATGATTGCTGCGGTCAATGGCAACGACGGAGGGTTCACAGAGCACAACGCCCTGCCCCTTCACATAAACGAGGGTGTTGGCGGTACCCAGGTCTATTCCGATGTCGCTTGAGAAGATACCGAGTACCCGATCGAGTAGGAACATGAATGCTTCTTTAAAATGCTTCTTGTTTTTCCTTTTGTGGGAATATTTTGTGAAGTGAGGCGAGTATAGCGAAATCGCGATCGAGTGTCAAACAAAATCACCCCTAAAAGGGGCTTGAGGATGTTTAAAATTATAATCCAACGAGAAGCAAATTCGGTCGGGGCCAAACCACTCACTTTTGCACAGAAGACTTGTCCTTCAACCTCTCAAAAGTATCAAAAAAGGAGGGAAAGGACGTGGCCACGCAGGTCGTATCCTGAATCTCGAGCTTACCCTTCATGGCTAAGGTCGCAATGGCAAGACTCATGGCGGTGCGGTGATCGCCAAAACTCTTCACCGATCCACCTCGAAGGGATTCGACTCCCCTTATGAGACAACCGTCGGGCAGCTCTTCGATATCAGCGCCCACTGCCTTGAGGTTGGTAACCATGGAATGGATGCGGTCCGTTTCCTTAACTCGAAGCTCCTCGGCCCCTGAAATAAGGCTCTCTCCCTCGGCTAAGGCCATGGCAGTCATCAGAATGGGAAGTTCGTCAATCAGAGCCGGAATCTCTTCTTTTGAGATCCGCGCTCCGCTTAATCTTTCCCCTTTAACCGTAATGGTGCCAATGGGTTCCAGCTTCAGCTCTGTTTCACTCATCTGAATGTCCGCGCCCATGCGTTTAAGCACGGTAAGCAACCCGGTTCGGGTCGGATTTAAGCAGACCTTTTCAATAGTGACCTCAGAACCAAGGATCATGGCTCCCCCCACGATAAAAAAAGCAGCGGCTGAAATATCGCCCGGAATTTCGGCCGCAAGAGATTTTAGCTCCTCCGCTTTTTCCACCACGAGCCAGCTGCCCTCCCGATGGAAGGGCGCGCCGAGGGCTTGCAAAAATCGTTCCGTGTGATCGCGGGAAGGACGTGCCTCAAGAATGCGCATCTTACCTTCCGCATTCAGACCGGCAAAAATCAAAGCCGATTTCACTTGGGCGCTCGAGAGCTTGTTGTCGTAATCAATCCCCTTGAGTGCCCCTCCCCGGATGACAAGGGGGGCGAAGTTGGCATCGTCGCGGCCTTTGATTTGAGCGCCCATTTGCTTAAGCGGCCTTGTGACACGTTGCATAGGACGAGATGAGAGCGAGGGATCACCCGTAAGCGTTGCCTCAAATCGCTGCCCGGCCAAAATCCCCAGCATAAGACGCATCGTCGTCCCCGAATTTCCCAAATATAACTCTTTCGCGGGTCGCTTCAGACCCCTGAGGCCTACCCCCTCGATCCGGACTCGCCCGCTGCCCTTTTCCCATTCAATAGGAACCCCCATAGCCCGAAAGGCCTCAAGGGTGTGAAGACAATCTTCCGCCTCAAGAAAGTGGGTGTAAACGCTTTCTCCGCGCCCCAAGGCGCCAAACATAAGCGCGCGGTGGGAGATGGATTTATCCCCAGGCGGGGCCCAGGTCCCCCGCAGCACTCCTGTGCCTTGCAATTGGATGGAGTTCATAAGCTGGGTGATTCTAACAGAATGAAGGCCCGGGCTTCAATGGGGCTCAAACAAAAGTCGATCAGGAGGATTTTCTTACAGTATCTTTGGCCTGGATGGGATTACCGGGAGATTCCTTGAGGATGTTTCCCGAAGAAAAATTTTCGTAGAGCTTTTCAATCTGGACAATGCCGATCGGCTTTCCGTTGCGCTCGACAGATAACTTATCCCCGATTTTCACTTTATCCCTCAGGCCGATATTGATCACCACAAATTTAAACTTCGAATTCACGGTGAGCACCTGAGGCGTCGTGATGACAGGAGAAGGAACGGGCGCAGGTTTCGCCTTCGCTGTCTCGACTGAAGCGGCCGTTCCAACGGCAGGTCCCTTCTTAGGGACAGCATTCGCAGCCGATACCCGCGGCGCCGCAAAACTCTGAGACTGCACAAAAACTGCCTCTGCGTCCATGGCCTTGGTCTTTTCTTCCACAAATTGCAACCGCTTTTGCAAATTGGAAATCTCGATGCGGGAGCGCTCTGCCTCTTTCATTAATTGCTCCCGCTCCTCAACATTGGCCTCGAGCTGCTCCCGCATGCGGAAAGCCATGGTTTGGTATTCATTCACCGCATCCTCAAATTGAGCCGCCTTCTCCTGAATTTCCGCCTGGGTCGTTTCAAGGACTTCGCGTTCTCTTTTTTCTTGATTGAGTGACTGATAAATCAGCCCGGTGCTTCCAAGGGCAAAAACCGACAAGACGAAAGATACAGCAATGGCAATTTTAATTCCGAGAAGGTTGGACTTTGGCGAAGGACCCAAGGAGGCGGAAGAGGGTTCGGCCGAGGTTGCGCCTTCGGCGGACTCCGCGGGACCTTTTGAATGCTTATCGAAGATAAATGACATAATGAAATAACCAGAACGGGAGAGAGACTCTCCCGTTCTGGTTGAGGTGATCCAAAACTTGATTGACGGGGACCCGAAATCCTAAATTAGGACAGGTGCTTCGACACGAGCTTGTTCATCTCGAACATGTTCACCATGCCTTTGCCGGCGAAAACTTTCTTGAGATTCCCATCCGCATTGATGTTCCGCCTGTTCACGGAATCCTGCAGGCCATTCTTTTTAATGTACTCCCAAATCTTTTTCACCACCTCGCTGCGGGGCATCGGACCCTTGCCCACCACCGCGGCAAGATCTGCGCTGACACTGAGCGGTTTCATAAACGCTGAATTTGCTTTTGCCATATTTAATCTCCTTTAGTTGAGTCGTTAGTCCGTGAATCTACAAAACACTAGCTTTATCGTCAAGACATTCTTATTCTTCAAGTTTTCTTTATTTGGTGAGGAGGGTCTTGATTTCTTTCATGAAATGGCTGACATCTTGGAACTCGCGGTAGACGCTGGCGAAACGGACATAGGCAATTTGGTCGACCTTGGCAAGCCGCTGCATAATCAATTCCCCTACGACCCTCGCCGGCACCTCTTTTTCGTACTTTTCCCGGAGGGTTTTCTCAAGGTCATCGGCAATTTTCTCCTGCGCCTCGATTGACACCGGCCTTTTCTCACAGGCCTTGTGGATGCCCGCTAAGACCTTGGCCTTTTCATACACTTCACGGCGCATATCCTTTTTAATCACATAAAGAGGCATGTCTTCAATCCGCTCATAGGTCGTGTAGCGCCGGCTGCAGGCCTCGCACTCGCGGCGGCGACGGATGACCATCCCCTCGTTTGCGCCTCGCGAGTCAATGACTTTGTCATTTTCTTTTTTGCAGAAGGGGCAGCGCATAACACCTTAATGATATTTTTCTAAAAGTTCCGGGTAAAGCGGAAACCTTTGAGTTATTTTTTCAACACGCGTCCGGACGCGGCCAAGGTTCGTCTCATCCTGCGGCGCCTTTAAGGTCTCATCAATCAATTCCGCAATTTCTTCCATTTCCCTTTCGCCCATGCCACGCGTGGTTGCGGCCGGAGTCCCGAGCCGGATCCCGGAGGCCTTGAAGGCTGAGAGTTTATCAAAGGGGATCATATTTTTGTTCACCGTAATCTTCACGCGATCAAGGGCCTCCTGCGCCTCTTTGCCCGTCAGACCTTTCACGGTCACATCCACCAGCATCAAGTGATTATCCGTTCCGCCTGAAACAATGCGGTAACCCCGCTTGGCTAGGGACCCGGCTAATGTTTTGGCGTTGTGGACAATCGCCTCCGCATATTTTTTAAATTCGGGGCTCATGGCCTCTTTGAGGGCCACGGCCTTGGCTGCGATGACATGCATCAAGGGCCCCCCTTGAATACCGGGAAAAATAGAGGCGTCAATTTCTTTGGCATACTTTTCCCGGCAAAGGATCATACCGGCCCGGGGCCCGCGCAGGGTCTTGTGCGTCGTGGTGGTCACCACATCTGCATAAGGAACGGGATTGGGGTGATGACCGCTCGCCACAAGCCCGGCAAAATGAGCCATATCGACCATTAAAAGGGCCCCGATCTTATCCGCAATTTGGCGGCCCCGTTTAAAATCAATGAATCGCGGGTAGGCGGAGGCGCCGAGGAGGATCATCTTGGGCTTGTGTTCAAGGGCCAATTTCTCCAGCTGGTCATAATCAATTTGCTCATCAGATTCGCGCACCCCGTAAGGAATAATGTTATAAAATTTCCCCGAAAAATTCATTTTGTGGCCGTGCGACAGGTGACCCCCGTGCGCCAGATCCATGGCCAGGATTTTGTCGCCGTTCTGGAGAAGGGCGATAAAAACGGCGATATTGGCCGAGGTGCCGGAGTGGGGTTGAGCGTTCACATGCTCGGCACCAAACAAGACCTTGGCGCGGTCAATCGCAAGCCTTTCTGCTATGTCCACATACTCGCAGCCCCCGTACCAGCGCTTGGCGGGATAACCCTCGGCGTATTTATTCGTCAGGACGGATCCCATGGCTTCTAAAACCGCGAGCGAGGTAAAATTTTCGCTGGCAATCAACTCGATATTATCATTCTGGCGCCGGATCTCCCCCTGAATGGCCTCGTAGATTTCAGGATCTTGGGTGCGCAGCCAAGATTTATCGGGTGTGTCTTTGCTCATAGTCTTTGATTTTGTTAACACGCTTTTCATGCCTTCCCCCGTCAAAAGGAGTGCTTAACCACGTTTGAAGGATGGGAATTAAAAGAGAGATTTCCAAAAAACCTGCGCCCAGGATCAGCATATTGGAATCATTATGAGAACGCGAAAGTTCCGCTTCCTTGACGCTATGCACTAACGCGGCGCGTACCCCCCGCACCTTATTGGCGGCGATGGCGCTTCCAATGCCAGTATAGCAAACTCCGACGGCCTTCGCGCAAACGCCTTGAGCGACATTTTCGGCGGCCTTTAACACGTAATCCGGATAATCGGTCGACTCCTCAGAATGCGTCCCGCAGTCCACCACTTCATATTTTTGAGATTCGAGAAAGTGAAGGATGGAATCTTTCAGTGGGTAACCTTTGTGGTCGCAGGCCAAGGCTATTTTTTCTTTCATCCCATTGCCGGCACGCATCGCTCAGTCAATGATGCGTCCCCACTCCTCCGTAATTTTTTCCTCGATGGAGTTCATGACCCTCTCATAAATCATCATCCCCATGCCGATGGGATCGGGAATATTTAAAAGCTTAACCCGATCCTTTGAAGACGGGAGCAAACCGGTAATAAAGGCGTAATGCTCTTCGCTCATGGCATAAATGAGGTCCGCATTCATAACGTCCTCCCGGCTGCAGGGTTTTGATCGATGACCCGATAGATCGACTTCCCTGTTTTTCATGGTTAAAATGGCTTCGGTCGTGGAGGAACTTCCGGCACGCGCTCCAATCCCGCAGGAGGCAACCTCAATTTTATCGCTTAATCCTTTTTGAGAAAGCTTTCTCGTAAGCCATGCCGCCGCCATGGGCGAACGGCAGGAATTTCCGGTGCAGACAAAAAGGATTCTCTTGCGGGCATATTTGCCGGCCTTCACTCTTTCAATGGCCCTTTCCACCGCCTCCGCCATGGCCCCGCGTCTTACCACGGCCGGGATCTCGTACGTAAGGTCCACCACCGTCGAATCAAGTCCAAATTCCGCTTTTCCCCCGTCAATCAGATAATCAATCTGGCCGTCGAGCTGATTCATGACTTCTTGCGCCGTTCGGGGGGAAGGCGCACCGCTCAGGTTGGCGCTCGTGCCAAGAAACGGTTCTCCGGTTGCGTTGATGAGCGCCTGAGCCAGCCGGTGGCGAGGGAATCTCAAGCCAATTTTTTCGTTTTTCATGGTAAAGGCCAGAAAGGTCACCGGACCGGGCCAGAAAAGCTGCGCAAAAAAACGAAAAATGGGGGTGCGATGCACAACCAGGGCCTCCAGCATTTCAAGTGAGCCGATGTGGTAGGTATAAGGCTTGCCGGGTTCCCGTTTTTTGATCCGGTTCAGCATTTCCTCAAGACGGGGCGTGCTGGCAGGCCCTCCGATTCCGTAGACCGTCTCAGTTGGAAAGCCGATGATCTTTCCCTCCTTCGCGCTGCGAGCAATTTCGCGAAGCCGGGTAAGATCAGGCTCTCGGGGATCTAATTTGATAAGAAGAGGCGTCGCCATGAAAAAGGGATCGTGTTTATGGATTGCTTTTCTTAAGTTTTTCATTTTTCTCACGGACACCCTCCGCGAGACGCTTTTTGAATTCCGTCAACTTCTTGGATAACTCAGTGTCAGAAAGGGCCAGCATCTCGACGGCCAAAATGCCTGCATTTCGCGCCCCAGCCTTTCCTATCGCCACCGTTGCCACGGGAATACCAGCCGGCATCTGAACGGTTGAGAGGAGTGAGTCGAAACCGTTCAAGGGGGTTGAATTCACGGGGACCCCGATCACGGGAAGGATGGTGTGAGCCGCGGCAACCCCTGCAAGATGGGCGGCCCCGCCGGCCCCGGCAATAATCACTTTCAAACCGCGCTCCCGGGCGCCACCGATAAAATCCCGGACAAGTTCGGGGCTGCGGTGAGCAGAAAGCACCTGGATTTCGTAACCCACGCCGAACTCTTTCAAAGCCTCGGCCGCTTCCCTCATGATCTCAAGATCGGAATCGCTTCCCATAATAATAGCCACTTTTGGATTTTGATTGCTCATTTCAACACCTCAATAGCCCGGCGACCGATGTCGTGGCGATAAAAACTGTTTTCAAAATGAATTTTCCCGACGTAAGAATACGCCTTTTCGTAGGCGGCGCGAAGCGTTTCTCCCAGGGCCGCGACCGAAAGCACACGGCCTCCTGAAGTCACAATATCTCCTTTTTCATTTTTAGTCGTTCCGGCATGAAAGATAAAAACCTCACGTCCATCGGCTGCGGTATTCAATCCCTGAAGCAAAAAACCTTTTTGATATGCACCGGGATACCCCCCTGAAGCCACGACCACGGCCAAACAGGAAAGATCATGCCACGCGAGCGTATCCCGCTCAAGCCTGCCGGCCGCAATCTCGCAAAGAACAGGCAGAAGATCTGATTTAAGCCTGGGCAAAATCGCTTGCGCCTCAGGATCTCCGAAACGGCAATTATACTCGAGGACATAGGGTCCCTGCTTGGTCATCATAATCCCCGCGTAAAGAAGCCCGCGATAAGGAGTGCCCTCTCCGGTGAGCCCTTCGATCATGGGACGAATGGTCTGATCCACAATTTCATCAAACTTCTCTCCCGAGATAAAGAGCACCGGTGAATAAGCCCCCATGCCGCCCGTGTTCGGCCCCCGGTCATTGTCAAAAGCACGTTTGTGGTCCTGTGAACTTGCGAGCGGAATAATTTTTTTTCCATCCGAGAGCGCTAAAACGGAAAGTTCTTCGCCTTCCAGCATTTTTTCGATCACCACTTTTTTCCCCGCCGCGCCAAAAACCTGGTCGGCCATAATCTGCGTGAGGGCCGCCACCGCCTCCTGAGAGGAATGGCAAATGAGGACGCCTTTCCCCTGCGCAAGGCCGTCTGCTTTGATCACCACCGGCATTTCGGTTTCTACAACGTAATGTTTCGCTTCATTCACATTCGAAAAAATTTCATAATCGGCGGTAGGAATACCAAACTTCTGCATCTTCTCTTTCGAAAAAACCTTGCTCCCCTCCAACTGAGAGGCGGCTTGGGAGGGTCCGAAGATTGAAAGACCCTCTTTTTGAAATTGATCCACAATGCCGGCCACAAGCGGCGCCTCGGGGCCGACCACGGTTAAATCAATGCATTCCTTTTTGGCAAATTGAATAAGGGCAGGGATGTTTTCGGCTTGAATGGGAAGGCAATCGGCCGTCTGAGAAATGCCGGCGTTGCCGGGGGCGGCATAAAGCTTGGTGAGAAGCGGGCTTTGCGCGATTTTCCAGGCAAGGGCGTGCTCCCGGCCGCCGCTTCCTAAGATGAGCACCTTCATGCGAGCTTGACTCCCTTTCCTTTTACGACCTCCCCAATGACCCAGGAGGCGAGATGAAATTTTTTAAGAATGGCTTGCGCCTTTTTCACGTAAGAGGCTTGAAGCATCAGGATCATCCCGATTCCGAGATTGAAGGTTCGGGCCATTTCAAAAGGGGTTATGTTACCAGAATCCATGACGAAATCAAAGAGCTTGGGCCGCGGCCAGGATTTCTGATGAATTCGCGCACCCAATCCTGGAGGGATCACGCGAGGCAGATTGTCAATAAAGCCGCCGCCCGTGATATTCACAATCCCCCGGATGGGAATTGACCCAAGAAGCTTGAGGATGGGCTTCACATAAATTCGGGTTGGGGTCAAAAATTCTTTGCCGAGCCTGCCCGCAAGGTCAGATTCCGAAAAAAGGGAGCGCAGCAGGGAGTAACCATTGGAGTGAAATCCAGAGGATGCCATGCCTAAAAGCGCGTTCCCCTTTTCGATCTCTTTTCCATCGATTATTTTTTTACGATCCACAAGCCCTACGGAAAATCCCGCAAGGTCGTATTGCACCGATCCATTCTTGGCACCCCCCTCATAAAAGCCAGGCATGATGGCGGTCTCACCGCCCACAAGGGCGCACCCCGCTTCGCGGCACCCCTCAGCAATGCCCTTCAGGACTTCGCGCGTCACCTCAGGGCTGAATTTTCCGGAGGCAAAATAATCGAGGAAAAAAATTGGTTTGGCGCCGCAGGTCATAAGATCATTCACGCACATGGCCACAAGATCGATTCCGACCGTATCGTGGCGGCCTTGCAGACGCGCAATCTCAAGCTTCGTTCCGACCCCATCGGTCGAGGAGACGAGCAAGGGGTCGCGAATCCCCGCCTTTTTAAAATCAAAAAGGGCGGCAAAACCCGTTGCGCTCCCCAGCACACCCGGAATCCGCGTGGAGCGGATGAGTCGCGTAATTTCTTTATTATAAGCGGGATCCCCCTTTAAGTGAGGCACCCCCGCCTTTTGATATGTCCATCGGCGAGGCTCGCCCTCTTTGGGGCGGCCGGCCTTTTCATGGATCCATGAGGAAGTCATAAGGAAGAAGGATCAGCTTCTTTTCTTTTCGAGTTTGAGTTTGTCGACGTCATCAAAAAGGGGTGTCGGATACTTTCCGGAGAAGCAGGCATGACAGAAATTTTGCGGATCCTGAGTGGTCGCCGCCAGCATCCCTTCTAAGCTCAGGTAGCCTATACTCTCCACATCCAAAAACTTTTTAATCTCCTCCATCGTGTTATTGCAGGCGAGGAGCTCCTCTTTGGAAGGAAAATCGATCCCGTAAAAACAAGGAGAGATGTGCGGCGGACAGCTGATGCGCATGTGCACTTCGCGGGCCCCCGCCCGGCGGAGCAGTTTCACGCGGGAGCGCGCGGTATTGCCCCGCACCACGGAATCATCGACGACGATCACGCGTTTGCCTTCCAGGATTTCGCGGATGGGATTAAGCTTGATTCTCACTTTCAGCGTCCGGGTGGATTGACTCGGATTGATAAAGGTCCTTCCGATATAGTGGTTTCGCGTAAAGCCGTGCGCCAAGGGGATGCCGGATTCCTTCGAAAAACCCATGGCGGCAAAATTGCCGGAATCGGGGACGGGGACGACCAAATCCGCCTGGGCGGGGTGTTCCTTGGCAAGCTGCCGCCCTAAACGCTCACGCACAAGCCCCACATTGTCGCCAAAAATGGTGGAGTCGGGACGGGCAAAATAGACGTGTTCAAAAATGCAGTGGGCGCGGCGGGAATGCAATCCTTCAAACGGGAAATAACTCCGGGGACCTTTTTCATCGATGACAATCACTTCGCCCGGCTGCACCTCCCGGATAAAATCCGCTTCAATGAGATCAAGCGCGCAAGTTTCTGAGGCCAGCACATAGCCGCTCCCCAGTTTTCCAAAACAAAGCGGCCTAAACCCATACGGATCCCGCACGCCGATGAGCTGCCTTTCATTTAAAATCACAAGGGTGAAAGCCCCCTCGGCTTTTTTGACGGACTCCACCACCGCCTCCTCGCAGGATCGGTAAGCGGGGCGCGCCATGAGATGGACAAAAATTTCAGAATCCGTCGTGCTTGCAAAAATAGAGCCGTAGGCTTCGAGCTCACCCCGAAGCATTTGCGCATTTACAAGATTGCCATTATGCGCCACAGCCACCTGGCCGCGCGAGTAATCCACTTTGTAAGGCTGGGCATTCATGAGATTGGAGGAACCGGTTGTGGAATAGCGGACATGCCCAATGGCCAGATGCCCCGGAAGCCGCGGCAGGGGATCTTCTTGAAAGACTTCGCCGACGAGTCCTTTATTTTTGATGAGATGAAGGTTTTCGCCGTCGCTTGTGCAAATCCCGGCCGCCTCTTCGCCGCGGTGCTGCAGCGCAAAAAGGCCCAAATAGGTCATTCGCGCCGCTTCCGGGTGATTGTAGATGCCGAAGACGCCGCAATGATCTTTAATATTTTCGCTGCTCATAGTTAAAACCTATCGGGGCCAGGCCCCCACCAAGAAGGGGCCTGGCCCCTTTGGCCCTTTCTGTTTTACGTTTTCATTCTTTTCGGAATAGCATCTTGATAGATTTCGAATAATTCATCAACGTTCATTTTAATTTTCGCGCCGATAACAAGCTCATTCCCGCCGACCTTTCCAATTTGATAAACCGGGACTCGATGATTTTGCGCCGTGCGGATCAGGATTTCTTTATGTTCCGGTCTAATAGAAAAAATAACCCGCGACTGAGTTTCACCGAAATAAAGCGCATCCTCTCGAAGACTGCGCGCGCCGGCGCGTGAATGACCATTCAGCAGATCCAAATGATCGATCACGGCGCCAAAGAGCTGCTGGGGGTTAAAACAAGCCTCTGCAAGCGCCACGGCAAGCCCGCCTTCCGAAAGATCGTGCGCCGAAGCAAGCCGGCCCTCCTGCGCCATTTCAAGAATAAATTCCTGAAGCGCGCTCTCGAGGTCAAGATCAAGTCTTGGGGGCAACCCTTTTTCGAGGGCATGCTCCATCATCAAGTAGTGGCTCCCTCCGATTTCATTGAAGGTGTCACCCGCCAAAAAGATCAAATCCCCCTCTTTTTGAAAAAAGGATGGAACCCGCTTTTCAATATCATCCAGAAGCCCCACGACCCCCACGGTCGGCGTCGGATAAATAGCGCCTCCGGGATTTTCATTATAAAAACTCACATTGCCGCCAGTGACCGGAGTTTTAAACGCCTTGCAGGCGGCCGCCATACCTTCCACCGCCTGGTGAAACTGCCAGAAGATTTCGGGCTTCATGGGATTTCCAAAATTAAGGCAGTTCGTGATGCCAAGCGGACGCGCGCCGGAACACGCCACATTTCGTGCCGCCTCGGCCACGGCAATCTTCCCACCCTCAAAAGGATCGAGGTAACAGTAGAGGCTGTTACAATCGGTTGAAACGGCAATTCCTTTTGGGGTGCCCTTGATTCGAATCAAAGCTGCGTCGTGCCCGGGATAAAAAACCGTGTCAGTGCGCACCATATGATCATACTGCTGCCACACCCAGGCCTTGGAAGCAATGGTGGGATGATCCAACAGTTTTTTGAGAACTTCGTTAAAATTCTTAGGCTCCGCAATTTGAGCAAGATCCAGCTTTCGAACTTGATCAAGATAAGCAGGTTTTTTTTCTTCGCGAATGCAGACGGGCCCCTCATCGGCAAGGGCCTTGGCCGGAATCTCGGCCGCAAGCTCCCCGTTTTCAAAAACACGCAGGAGATTTCCTTCTTTCACCTCGCCAATTTTGGCGGCGTGAAGATCCCACTTTTCAAAAACATCTTCAACGGTCTTTTCTTTTCCCTTTTTGGCAATAATCAGCATACGCTCCTGTGACTCGGAGAGCATCACTTCATAGGGAATCATTCCCGTTTCGCGGAGCGGCACTTTGGCGATATCGATCTCAATCCCCGTCGAGCCGCGTGAGGCCGTCTCACATGTGGCGCACGTAAGTCCTGCCGCACCCATGTCCTGCATCCCGACAAGTGCATCCGTTTTGACCAGCTCAAGACAAGCCTCGAGCAGAAGTTTCTCCATAAAAGGGTCGCCCACCTGAACTGCGGGCCGGTCCTCGTGACTTTCTTCCGTGAGCTCGCGCGAAGCAAACGCCGCACCGCCCAAGCCGTCTCGACCGGTCGCGGCCCCGACATAATAAACAGGATTCCCGACACCGCTTGCCTTTCCTTTAATAATGGAATCTTTTGAAACGATCCCAAGACACATGGCGTTGACGAGCGGATTGCCCTCATAGGATTGATTGAAATAAACTTCCCCGCCGAGAGTGGGCACGCCGATGCAATTTCCATAATGCGCAATGCCGGCGACGACTCCGCGAAAAAGCCTTTTGTTTTGCGGTGAATCAAGACTTCCGAATCGAAGCGAGTTCATTAATAGAACAGGACGCGCGCCCATGGTAAAAATATCGCGAAGAATTCCGCCGACACCGGTGGCCGCGCCCTGAAAAGGCTCAATTGCGGAAGGATGGTTGTGGCTTTCGATTTTAAAACAAACTGCAAGTCCGTCGCCGATATCCACAACGCCGGCGTTTTCTTCGCCGGGTTTTACAAGTAGGGGCATATGGCCATTCGCCCCTACATTGGCAGTTGCTGCCAATATTTTCAAAATGGGTTTTGAATTCTTATAAGAACAGTGCTCGCTCCACATCACACTGAACATACCAAGCTCCGTGATGTTGGGCTCGCGGCCGAGGATCTTGAGAATGCGCTGGTACTCTTCTTCGGTGATCCCGTGGCGCGCAATGATCTCAGGCGTGATTTTAGGTTCGGTGTGTGTCATGGTGTTCATATTAAATGGATGTAGGGGCGGCCCTTGTGGCCACCCTGCCAAAACAGGGCGGGGCCAAGCCCCGCCCCTACGTTAAGAGCGATTCCCATATCTTCTTCCCGTCTTCAGAGGCAAGGATCTCTTCACTCGCGCGCTCAGGATGGGGCATCATGCCAAGGACGTTTCGCTTTTCATTTAAAATCCCGGCAATGTGATCCCGCGAACCATTGGGATTAAATTCGTCGGCCACTTTTCCGGCCTCAGAGGAATACCGAAACGCGATACGCGACTCGTCTTGAAGCTGTTTTAAGGTGTCATCATCGCAAAAATAATTGCCTTCGCCGTGCGCGATGGGAATAGAAAGCGTGCTCCCTTTTACAATTTTCCGAGTAAAAGCATTATTCGTGTCTTCCACACGAAGCCAGACGTGCTTACAGATAAAGGAAAGGGAGCGATTTCGAAGCATGGCGCCCGGCAAAAGCCCCGCCTCCAAAAGAATCTGAAATCCGTTACAGATCCCAATGACGTAGCGGCCTTCGCGTGCGTGCTTCGTCACGGTTTCCATGGCCGGTGAAAATCTCGCAATCGCCCCTGTGCGAAGATAGTCCCCGTAGCTGAAACCGCCCGGCAGCACGACCAAATCGACTTTGGGAAGCTCGCGCTCTTTATGCCAGACAAATTCCACCGGCGTTTTCACGACATCGCGTAGCGCATGAAAACAATCGGTGTCGCAGTTGGAGCCTGGAAAAACAACAACGGCGGCTTTCATAACGAAAAATCCAAAAAGCAGAGGGGGTCAGACCCCTGAAGTGAAGGGGTCTGACCCCTTTTGGTTTTCATGATTCTTTGACCTCAAAACTGTATTCTTCAATCACGGGATTGATGAGCAACTTATCGCACATGGCCCGAACCCGCTCCTCGGCTTTTTGACGATCGGAGGCCTCGAGAGTCAATTCAAAATATTTTCCCACGCGAACATCCTTGGTTTCTTTAAAACCCAAGGTATCCAAGGCATGCGCCACGGTTTGGCCTTGGGGATCGAGGACTGATTTCTTTAAGGTCACGTTGATGCGAGCTTTGTACATTATAATTCCACCTTTCAACGTAGGGGCGGACCTATGTGTTCGCCCGTGAATCGGACCGACACTTGATGTAGTGTCCAGGCATGCCTGGACACTACAGTTAAAATCAAATGTCATTGGCGGGCGCACACACGGGTGCGCCCCTACAATGTTTATCGAATGTCTTTTCCCACTAACCGTTCATACACATTCCGATACGCCTGACTTGTTTTTTCCACCACTTCGCGGGGAAGTTCGGGCGCGGGCGGTTTTTGGTTCCACTTGAGATCAAGAAGGTAATTACGCACAATCTGTTTATCAAAACTCGGCTGATCATGCCCCGCTTCGTATTTGTCTTTCGGCCAGAAACGCGAGCTATCAGGCGTCAAGACTTCATCGATTAAAATCAATTCATTTCCTAAAAGCCCGAATTCAAATTTGGTATCCGCGATCAAAATCCCTTTTGTCGCAGCATCGTCGCGGCCTTTTTCATAAATTTCAATCGAAAGCTTCTCGACTTTCTTAGCTAAATCCTCACCCACGCGCCTGGCCGCCTCTTTAAAATCAATATTGATGTCATGGCCCGTGGTTTCTTTTGTGGCCGGAGTAAAAATGGGCTTGGGAAGTTTCTCGCATTGCCTCAAACCCTTCGGCAGCTCATGGCCACACACGGCGCCGGTAGCAAGATAATCCTTCCAGCCGGAACCCGTGACGTAGCCGCGCACCACGCACTCAATCGTCAAAGGCTTGGTGTGTTTCACCAGCATGGAACGCCCTTCGAGTGCGGCACCGTGCTGGCTGAGAAGATCTTTCGGAAGTCCCATCTTGGAGACATCCGCCGTAATCAAATGATGCGGCGTTAATTTAGAAAAATAATCAAACCAGAAAACAGAAATCTGATTGAGCACCTTCCCCTTAAAGGGAATCGGATTGGGGAGCACAACATCAAAAGCGCTTAGGCGATCGCTTGTGATAATCAAGAGTTTATCTTCGCCGACCGCATAAATATCGCGAACTTTTCCGCGGCCCACGAGCGGAAGCGGAAGATTTGTTTCCCAAACGGTCGTCCTATTTTCTTTTGGTTTTTGGGCCAGCATAAACTCCTCCTTTTTCAAATCAAAATCAGAGGGGTCAGGCACCAGCGTTTCGGTGCCTGACCCCTTTAGCTTTTAGACCAAGACGTTCAAAAATGACCGGAACATTTTTAAGGTGATAATCATACGAAAAAACTGATTTAATTTCAGCGGCGCTGAGGTGCTTTAAAATCGCTTTGTCTTTGAGCGTCACATCTTCAAGCGCTACCTTCCCATTTTCCCAAACCTTCTTGGCGGCGCCTTGGACAAGGGCATAGGACTCTTCGCGCGTCAGCCCTTTTTCGATCAATTTCAAAAGGAGTCCTTGAGAAAAAATCATGCCCCGGCTTTTTTTAAGGTTCTCGCGCATATGGTCTGTGTGGACGAGGAGATTTTTGATCACACTTTGCATGGTCCCAAGCATGTAATCGAGCAGGATGGTGCTGTCCGGAAAAATAACGCGCTCCACAGATGAATGGGTAATGTCGCGCTCATGCCAGAGGCAGATATTTTCAAGACCGGCCAGGGCATTGCCGCGGAGGATCCTAGAAAGCCCAACGATCCGCTCGCAGGAAATGGGATTGCGTTTGTGCGGCATGGCGGAGGACCCCTTTTGACCTTCCGCAAAATATTCCTCCACTTCCAGCGTTTCCGTTTTCTGCAGGCCGCGGATTTCGGTGGCTAATTTCTCGAGCGATCCCCCGATAATCGCGATGACAGAGAGATACTCGGCATGCCGGTCGCGCTGCACAATTTGGGTGGAGATGGGGTCGGGTGAAAGACCTAGTTGTTTGCAGACAAAGGCCTCGACCTTGGGATCCACATGGGCAAAGGTCCCAACCGCGCCCGAGATTTTTCCGTAAGCGACATTTTCTGCCGCGCGTTCGAAACGAAAGAGGTTGCGCTTAAATTCCTCATAAAAAAGCGCCATTTTAAGACCGAAGGTGGTGGGCTCGGCATGAACCCCGTGGCTTCGTCCCACCATGAGGGTATTTTCGTGCGATTGGGCCTTCAGGCGCAGGATTTCGATGAGTTTTTTGAGTTCCCGGATCAAAATTCGGGAGACCTCTTTTAACTGAAGAGCAAGGCCCGTATCGAGGATGTCGGAAGAGGTCAGACCAAAATGAACGTAGCGCCCCTCAGGGCCGACATTCTCGGCCACATTGGTCAAAAAGGCGATCACGTCATGGTCGACGATCCTTTCGATTTCATGGACGCGATCGATATTGAAGGATGCTTTTTTGCGGACCAAGGCGGGTATATTTTTCGGGATGTAGTGATAGTAAGCCAGCGCCTCGAGGGCGGCGAGTTCCACCTCGAGCCATTTTTGAAGTTTATTTTCCTCCGTCCAAATGCGTCCCATTTCAGAACGCGTGTAGCGTTTGATCATCATGCCCTCACAAAGGTTGCAAGAGGTTTCAATATGTTGCCATAGGTTTCTAGAGGTTACGCAACTTCTTGTAACCTCTGGTAACCTTTTGCAACCTCTTGCAACATTTCAATCTAGCGCTAACGGGATTTAAACCCGTGTCTTCACCGTGAGAGGGTGACGTCCTAGATCGGGCTAGACGATAGCGCCCCGAAAAAAAGCACACCCCCGTTCTCACCTTTGCTGTAACTACTTGTAATATAGACGGTTACGTCGGGAGGACTAAGGAGTGAACGCTCGTAGTATACTCAGCGACGATGGGTCTGTCAATGGATCTGATCCTAGGTGTAGCGCTTAAGGTCGTTCACCGCGCGGTCAAGGCTTCGCATGCGGTCTTCCTGAAAACGGTGCTGGCGCTCGAGGTCCACGATTCTTCGTTCCAGGCCCTGGATTTGCGCCATCATTTGAGCACTCCCCATGTCGATAAGTTTTTCTGGCTGCACTTGAGACGTAAGCTCAGAGGAGTGAAGCGGCCTTACGGGCGCAGAAAGCGCAGTTTTAGAAGTCGGTTCGGCGGATGAACTCGATTGAGTTTCGGAAGGTGGCGTCTCGGTTTTTGCATCCATCTTTTCAACATCCTGCAGCAATTCTTCATATTCATCATAGGCAGCAAAAAGAAAAGGGGTTGATGCAAGCAATAGGAACGCAGCGAAAAGCATGATCTTCATAAATGCCTCCTTTTAACCTCTCGGATGAAACTTTGCGTGAATGCCTTTCAG
>CAYJSI010000017.1:0-40906 GCA_964373045.1 uncultured bacterium | reverse complement strand
TAAACCTCACCGGCTCCACCTTCACCTCCACCGGCTCCACCTGGATCTTGGATGGGACCACAAGTCTTACGAGTGCGGGTAAATCATTCAACGCTCTGACGATTGGAACGGATTCTGCTTCCGGATCCTTAACGCTAGCGGATGCGACAGACATCAACGGTGCTCTTGTCTTCAACACAGTCGGCGGAACGACAGCCCTTAACCTTACGAATCAAACCTTAAAATATGCCGGAAGCGCACTCAACGCTTCAGGTCTCGATACCTTCACCTCCACGGGGTCCACCGTCGAGCTCGACGGGGGAGATCAATCGATCCTAGGCTCCTGGACCTTCAACAATTTCAAGAAGGTCGAGACCACGAATAACGGTGTGGATACCACCCTTACCTTTGACAACGCCGCCACACAAAGAGTGAACGGGCTTTTAACCTTAGATGGCTTGGATGAAAACGACCGCCTCCTCCTTCGCTCGAATGTCCCGGGTGAGGCCTGGGAAATCATCGTCAACGACCTTACCGGTGACATGCTGGTTGATTTTGTGGATGCAAGAGACAGCGATGCCACGGGAGGAAAGATCATCCAGCATACCAACTCAATCCTTGGACCTAATAATAGGCATTGGTTTGTGGCTTCGGCGGCACTAAACAATTCATTATCCCTGAACAGTTTAGGTGTGGTGGAAACCGCCCGGGCTACCACGTTGAGAAAAAGGCAGGTGAAGGAGAACAAACAAAACACTCCCAATGTCAACGCCACCCTGCTTCCTGACAGAATGGCCGAGCGGCTCCCCGCGCTTAAGGGAATTCCCAATCAATATTATCTTAGCAGTCTTATCGAAGAGGATGCCTCAGCGATTGTCTTTAACGGAGAAAAAACCCGGGCCTATGTGGCAAACTACGGATCAAATACAATCCAGGTGATTGATATGGATGGATACGGCGTGGTTGACACCATCGAGGTGGGGGCAGGTCCCAATCAACTGGCGCTGACCCAGGACAACCATTACCTCTTTGTCTTCAACAGTCTCGAGGGCACCATTGCCAAGATTGACACCGCAAACGGTCAGGTCCAAAACGTCATCGAAGTCGGATCTGAAAATTATGAAATTTCGCTTTCAGAAGACAATGCCGAGTTATTTGTCAAAAATAGCCGGGGCGCTGTCCAAACCTTTGCCGCTTAACGCAAGAAGATGCATCAGAATCAGGACAAGACCAACGAAAATTCTTTGTATTTCAATATGACAGAGCGCGAACGCGACTCCGCCATTCGCTATCTCCTGGGCGCGATTATCAAATCACGCCACGATGGGAACTTTCCCTCAAACTATTACACCTTTGATGAGGACGTGAATGTCTATCTCGCCCATCTTTTATTTGCCGTGGCGCTTCCCGAATATCACGAGATGGCGACGCCTTATCTTTCCATGGATACAAGCGATATCTTGAATTGGGTGCGCTCAACGCAGGACCGGACGATCCGCTACTTGATTTTTAAAGTGAATGCGGATCATATTCTTCTTCATTCCGGGATCTTTGATGATCTTTTAAGCCGGGGTCCCCGCCAGAAGATCTATCGGCGCTCAGAGCGGCATTACCAGGAGCTCGCGAAACTTTATTACGATCAAGCTGCGAGTTATCACAAGCGCATTCACCGCCGCCGCACGGGGGTGGTGGATGTCCTGCTTAAACTCTCGCATTATTTTGAGGCCTATCAATCGCTCTTGCGCCTGGTGAAACGGGACTATTTTGATTTTGTCCACAGTTTCCGGGATCAGGCCTTTAGTCATTTTGTACGTGAAATCAACCAATTTGAAAAAAGGAGCGATGCAAACAAATCGATGGATCAATTTCTCGATCTTTATTCTGAGTGGCTTAGGACCAGAAATCCCGAGCTGGAACTCAAAATCAGGCAGGTGGTCGAGGACCTCAAAAGGCTTGATCCCCGCTTTCGTTTCGAGCCGGATCACGTATTTGGACAGGGAGGGAGTTTTGATGAGAGGAAGTGTGCGTAAATTACGCGTTCAGGCGCGAAGGCTCCTCAGGCTCTACTCGATGTGGCAGAAGACCCATCGCCGCGACCTTGAGTGTGAGTGTATTTCGCTTTTGGGTCAGATTTTAATCGCAGAGCCCCGATTCAGCCTTCGGCACGAATTTCGCAAGGCGTTTTAAGTCAACCTCGTAGACCTCGGCTTTTCTTTTCAAATCCAAGTTCCTCTGTTAGAATACCCGCCCTTATGGCCACAAGAAAAGCGATTGTCTTAGAGCCTCCGCTTCGTTTGAAGCAGCTGCCGCCTTACCTTTTTGCGGAAGTAGACCGGCGCAAGCGTGAGCTCATCGCCCAGGGTAAAGACGTGGTGGATCTTGGCGTGGGGGATCCGGATCTTCCTACGCCGGACTTCATCGTCCGCGCGCTTGAGGAAGGCGCACGCGATCCCAAGAACCACCGCTATGCCCTTGATGCGGGCATGCCGAGCTTCCGCCAATCCATCGCCCAGTGGTTTAAAAAAAGATACGGCGTCACCCTCGATCCCGAGAAAGAAATCCTTCCCCTCATTGGTTCCAAGGAGGGGATCGCGCACCTTCCTCTGGCCGTTTTAAATCCGGGTGATCTTTCTTTAATTCCGGATCCGGGGTATCCGCCTTATCGTTCCGGCACCTTGTTTGCGGGCGGCGTTCCTCACTTACTGCCGCTTTTGGAGTCCAATCAATTTTTGCCGGATCTTGGCACGATCGATTCCACCGCGCTTAAGAAGGCCAAATTGCTTTATCTTAATTATCCCAACAATCCTACCTCCGCCGTGGCGAGTACGTCCTTTTTCAAAGAAGCGGTGGAGTTTGCCTATGAACACCAGCTTTTGATTGCCCAGGACGCGGCTTACGCGGAGGTGGGTTACAACGATTATCAGGCCCCGAGTATTTTAGAAATCGACGGCGCTAAGGATGTCGCCATTGAATTTCATTCGCTTTCCAAGACCTTCAATATGACTGGCTGGCGCGTGGGGTTTGCCGTGGGAAATCCGGAGGCGATCGCGCTGCTTGCGAAAGTGAAATCCAATGTCGATTCAGGAATCTTTCAGGCCATTCAGTTTGCGGCGAAAAAGGCCCTAGATGAGGGTGAAAAAACCCACCAAGAAATTCTTCGAGTCTACGAAAAGCGGCGCGATCTTTTCTCTGACGGGATGGCGCGGCTCGGCTGGAAGATCACGCCTCCCAAGGCCACCTTTTATTGCTGGATCCCGGTCCCTCCGGGTTCTACGTCAAGCGAGCTTGCCATGAAATTCGTGACCGAGATGAATATCATCGTCACTCCGGGCAACGGCTTTGGCGCGAATGGCGAAGGGTATTTCCGCATTTCGCTTACCGTCCCCGAAGAGCGGCTCGAAGAGGCGCTCAGCCGCATCGCAAAAAGCCACTCCCATTTCCATAAAAAGTAAAAACAAAACCGGGTTCTCCATGGTTTATGCCTTCATTGCAGCGGGGTCCAATTTGGGCGATCGCGCGAATTTTTTGGAGCGTGCGAGAGATCTCCTGAGAAAAATTCAAGGGATCCAATTCAAGGAGACTTCGAGCGTTTACGAAACGGAGCCGGTGGGGGGACCGCGGCAAGGAAAATATTTGAATGCGGTGTGGGAGATCGAGACGTCCCTCGCGCCAGGCAAGCTGCTTGAGGCCTTGCTTGAGATTGAAAAAAAGCTGGGGCGTATGAGGGGAGAACGAAACGCCCCGCGCGAAATTGATCTTGATATTCTTTCATACGGGGAAGAAATCGTCGATCGTCCCGGCCTCACCATCCCGCATCCAAGACTTCATGAAAGACGTTTTGTTTTGGAGCCGCTGGCGGAGCTTGACCCGGATTGGCGTCACCCTGTTTTTAAGAAAACCGTTCGCGAAATGTTAAACCATTTAAACATAGGAGCGGGTTTTAAACCCGCCCCGACAACGGCTATTCAAAAAAACCACGCATGAAAATTATACGCAACATTCGTAAAATGCAGGATGCACTAGGCCAATGTCACGAGCGGAAGTTGCAGATCGGTTTTATTCCGACCATGGGGGCGCTTCACGAAGGGCACCTGTCGTTAGTCCGGAAGGCCCGCTGCGAGAATGACGCGGTCATCGCAAGTATTTTTGTGAATCCTCTGCAATTTGGTCCGAAAGAGGATTTGAAAAAATACCCGCGCCCATTTGCAAAAGACCGCCGGCTTCTTGCCGAAGAAAAAGTCGATTATCTTTTTTATCCGACCCCCCAAGCCGTGTACCCTAGGAATTTTTCGTCAATGGTGGAGGTGGATCCACGATTAGCCAATGTCCTTTGTGGGAAATCAAGGCCGGGTCATTTCAAAGGAGTAGCTGTTGTCGTGGCTAGGCTTTTTTCAATCGTTCAGCCGAACCGCGCTTATTTCGGTGAGAAGGATTATCAGCAAACGGTCGTGATTCGGCGCCTTGTGCATGATCTGGGTCTGCCCATTAAAATAAAGGTCCTTCCCACCGTGCGTGAAAGGGATGGATTGGCGATGAGTTCACGGAATATTTATCTAAGCGCGGAGGAACGGAAGCGCGCCCGCGTCCTTTCTCAAACTCTTTTTTGGTTCCGGGATCAGATTGTCCACGTGCGGCAACCATTAGCGATCCTTCAACGGGAAGCCAAGCGGCGGCTTGCTTCCCAGGTCAGCAAGATCGATTATTTCGATGTGGTCGATCCCGAAAGCCTTGCGAGCCTCAAAAAAGTTCAGCCCCGGATGGCGGTCCTCACCGCCTGTTTTGTGGGCAAGACAAGGCTGATCGATAATGTTATAATTCAAAACAAGAAAAGGTAAAAATAGTAGGGGCAGACCCACGTGTCTGCCCGAGATGCGGGCGAACACATGGGTTCGCCCCTACATTTATATATAGATAAATATTCAAACATGCAAAGACAAATCCTTTACGGAAAAATTCATGGGGCAACGGTCACGGATGCGCGGGTGGATTATCAGGGAAGCATCACCATTGACAGCCATCTTTTAAAAGCAGCCGACATCCTGGCCGGAGAAAAAGTCCTCATCGCCAACCTGACGAACGGTTCGCGCATCGAAAGTTATGCCATGGTGGGCAAGCCCGGCTCGGGCGAGGTCTGTTTGAACGGGGGAGCCGCCAAGCATGGCAAAAAGGGGGATCAAGTCATTATCATGTCCTTTGCTGTGATGACGGATGAGGAAATCCGCCAGCATACCCCTAAAGTAGTGCTAGTGGATGTCCACAATAAAGTGATTTCGTAACCGCATGGCGAAAGTCAAGGTCGGCATCATCGGCTGCGGTGCCATCGGCTCTTTCCTCGCCAAGATCCTCTGCAAGAACTTCAAAAATAAAGCTGAGCTTGCCTTTCTCTGCGACCTTCACGCCGAAAAGGTCCTGCGGCTTCAGAAGGAGCTTCGCCGCAAGACCGCCCTGGTTTCGATAGACCAGCTGATTCGCCGTTCCGACCTTGTGATGGAAGCGGCTGCGGCCTCTATTTCAGGATACGTGGCCACCCGGGCCCTTAAGTTTCACAAAAGCGTGCTCATCATGAGCGTGGGCGGTTTGCTATCCGTGCGCGGACTTTTTAAACTCACCACCCTTTCCCGCGGTCGTCTCTGGATTCCTTCGGGTGCCATCGTGGGCGTGGACGGTGTCCTTGCGGCCTGGGAGGCCGGCATCAGAAAGCTTAAGTTAATCACTAAAAAACCGCCGGCAGGCCTGCGAGAAGCGCCTTATTTTCAAAAAAGGAAATTTCCCAAACTAAAAAACCAAAAACCCGTACGCCTTTTTAAAGGTTCAGCCAAAGAGGCCGTCAAGGCCTTCCCGCAAAATATTAACGTTGCGGCCATCCTGAGCCTGGCGGGGATCGGACCTCTCAGAACCCAGGTGGAGATTTGGACCTCGACGGCCTACCGTTTTAATCAACATGAAGTGCTGGTAGAAGGTCAAAGTGGAAAGATGCATGCCGTTACGCAAAATGTCCCTTCCAGAGAAAATCCGAAGACAAGCGCCCTTGCCGTTTATTCCGCTGCCGCCCTTTTGCGTAAGATCTTTACCCAAATCCACGTAGGTAGTTAGTCGGGCCCGTTAGACCCTTGCGTTCTTTTTATGAAACTCGATTCTAAAAATAAACCTTGTTCTGATACAATGCCGCCTGGCAACGATCCTAAAGGGTCTAATGGGCTTACCCAAGTTATCGAAATACGCGGGGCACGCGAGCATAACCTTAAAAATTTAAACCTCATCATCCCGCGCAACCGGTTGGTCGTCATCACGGGGCTCTCAGGCTCCGGAAAATCCTCCCTTGCCTTTGACACGATTTATGCCGAGGGCCAGCGCCGCTACTTGGAAAGCCTATCGTCCTACGCCCGCCAGTTCCTCGAGAAAATGAAAAAGCCCGAAGTGGATTTTCTCTCGGGACTTTCCCCCAGCATTGCCATCGAACAGCGCTCCGTCACCCACAATCCCCGCTCGACCGTGGCCACCGTGACGGAGATTTATGATTACCTTCGGCTCCTCTTTGCCAAGGCGGGAAGGGCGCATTGCCATGAATGCGGCCGCGAACTCCGCCAGCAGACTCGCGACGGGATCCTAGAAGATGTCTTGAAGGTTTTTCGGGGGAAAGAAATTCAGATTTTGGCGCCCATGATTCGGGGCCGGAAGGGGGAATTCCAAAAACTCTTTCAGGATGTCTTAAAGCTCGGATTTTCCCAGGCGAGGATTGACGGAAACATGCGGCGTCTCACGCGAACCATGAAACTCCGCAAGACCCAGCGCCACGATATTGAAATCCTGATTGATCACTTGATTTGCGACGAGAAAAAAAATAAGAAATTAATGTCCTCTTCTCTTGGGACGGCGCTCGAGCTCTCGCATGGATTTGTCAATGTGCTGGCGGCGGATCAGGTCAGCAAGGGGACCGCGCGGTTTTATTCCACCAAAAATAGCTGCCCCGAGTGTCAGACGAGTTACCCCGACCTTACGCCGAACCTCTTTTCTTTCAACAGTCCTTACGGGGCCTGCCCCCGCTGCAAAGGCCTTGGAAAGCTCTCTCAATTGGTGACAGGAGGCGTCATTCGTGACCCGTCGCGGCCTTTAATGAGCGGGGCCTTAAACGATGAAATCTTCTTCTCTTTTAATAAATATTTTATCGAGGATCTCCTTTACGACCTCAAGAAAAAATACCGTTTTCAGTGGGACACCCCTTTCCAGGATTGGCCCGAGGAGGCGCGGGAGGCCTTCTTCTGGGGAGATGGTGATCTTTCGGGTTTTATTGAAGAGTTAGAAAGACTCTTTCATGAGACTCAATCCCAGGAAGTGAGGCGCAAGGTCAGAAAGTTTCTGCGTGAAGACATTTGTTCTGAGTGCAGTGGCAAAAGACTTCGCAAGGAAAGCCTGGGCGTAAAAATTGAAAACAAAAATATTGTTGAAATAACGGCAAAATCGATCGAAGAGGCCGTTCCGTTCTTTGATGAGCTGCGTTTCCCCCCGTTCAGCCGTAAGATTACGGAACCGATCCTCAAAGAAATCCGCACCCGGCTTCGCTTCCTCCTTCAAGTCGGACTAGGGTATCTCGCACTGGAGCGAACCGTGGCCACCCTTGCGGGTGGAGAACTCCAACGCATTCGACTCGGTGCCCAGATCGGATCGGGGCTTACGGGGATTCTTTACGTCTTAGATGAACCGAGCATCGGGCTTCACCCACGTGATAACGGAAAACTCTTGGATGCGCTGGAAGAACTCCGTGATCTCAAAAATACGGTTCTTGTGGTGGAGCACGATGAAGAAACCATTCGCCGGGCCGATCACGTCATCGACCTCGGTCCGGGGGCGGGCCGTGAAGGAGGCGAGCTTGTGGCTCAGGGACGCGCCTCCCAATTAGGCGCCTGCGAGCGCTCGCTCACGGGAAAATATCTCTCCGGAAAAGCCTCCGTGAGCCATCCCTCCAAACGATTAGATTACCGGAAGGCCCCCTTTTTGGAACTCAGGGGGTGCAGTGAGCATAACCTCAAAGATATCCACGTCAAAATTCCACTCGGTCTTTTTACCTGCGTGACCGGTGTCTCGGGTTCCGGGAAAAGTACGCTTGCGCACGACATCCTCTACCGGGAATTCCACAATCGTCTCTGGGAAACGGATTATCCCGTGGGAAAATTTAAGTCGATTGTGGGCGCAGAAAAGATCGATAAGGTGATTGAAATTGATCAATCTCCGATTGGGCGTACCCCGCGCTCGAATCCCGCAACCTACACGGATCTTTTTGGGTTTATCCGAAAGATCTTCAGCGAACTCTCGGAGTCGCGGGTTCGTCGTTTTACGCCCTCGCGGTTCAGTTTTAATCTCAAAGGCGGGCGGTGCGAAACCTGCCGCGGAGAGGGCTACGAAAAACTCCAGATGAGTTTTATGCCGGATATTTATGTGCTTTGCGAGATCTGCCGCGGGAAGCGTTACAACGAGCCGACGCTGGAGGTGCGATACAAGGAAAAAAATATATCCGAGGTTCTCGAGATGTCTGTCGCCGAGGCCCGCGATTTTTTTTCGGGGTTTTCTGTGATTCAAGAAAGGCTCGAGCTCCTTAAGACCATTGGCCTGGGTTATTTAAAATTGGGCCAGCCCTCGACCACGCTCTCCGGAGGAGAGGCGCAGCGGGTGAAGCTGGCCACCGAGCTCAGTAAAAAATCAACCGGCAAGACCCTTTACCTTTTGGATGAGCCCACTACCGGGCTTCACTTTGGAGATATCGAAAATCTTCTCAAGGCCCTTTTTCAGCTTCGCGACCAGGGCAATAGCATTCTTGTGATTGAGCACAACTTAGATGTGATCCGGATGGCTGATTACGTCGTTGACCTCGGGCCCGAGGGGGGTCCCCGGGGAGGAGAGGTGGTGGCCGCCGGCAGCGTGGAAGAGGTCGCCCAATCCAAGGCTTCCTCTACCGGTGCCTTCCTGAAAAATCTTTTAAAAGTTTAGCGAAAGCGCCCCAAAAAATTCAAAAAAAATTTTGAATCAGCGGATCGAATCTGCTATAGTTGCACCGTTTGTGATCAAAATTGAGCTTCAAAGCGGAGGAGTCACCATGATAACGGAAATCGGGATTGTAGCCGGAGACATTTGGCATCACCTGGATCATAACGGCAGCGCCACCCTCGATCAACTCACAAAGGCCATCGGCAAACCCCGAGAGCTTCTTCTTATGAGTTTAGGATGGCTGGCGCGCGAAGGTCACGTGAATCTGGCCGGCCCTGAAACCGGTTACCGCTGCTCGCTCAACCTCCGTTAAACCTTAAGCCTCCTTGTCTTATCTCCTCGTCTTTTCGACAGCCCCTACTCGCCAAGAAGCGCGCCGCCTTGCCGCCCTACTCCTCAAGAAAAAATTATCCGCCTGTATCAATATCACCCAGCCGGTGGAATCTCATTATAGGTGGAAGGGGAAAAAGAAAATGGGGCGGGAGGTTCTCCTCTTGATTAAGACGAAGCAAAGTCTCTTTAAACGGCTTGAAAAAACTCTTCGAGAAAATCACTCCTACTCGGTTCCCGAGGTCATTGCCGTTGCGATTCAAAAAGGAAGCCGGCCCTACCTTGCCTGGCTCGCCCAAGAACTCAGTTAATTTTTCTAGCATTTCCTAACAATACCCACTTTTGATAAACTAGCAGGGTCTGACCTAAGGTCAGACTCCGTCAATTCAATCGTTTTTCATGTCTTTTCGTTGACAGTGAAAATCTTGCATGCTATAGTTACCTTCATCAAATCCCGCGTAACTCGAGGTCAATGAATCAGTTATGAAATTTAAGCAGATCGCGATTCTCGCCCTATTTTTTTTCCTTCCCTCCTTCCCCTCTTCAGCCTACTGGGTGTGGTCTCCTGAGCAGGGAAAGTTTGTCAACCCGGAGGGTGCGGGCTCAGATTCCGCGGAAGAGCAATATGATTACGCCATGCAGTTTTATAAAGAAAAAAATCTTGATGAAGCGATCAAGCAATTAGAAGAGCTGCTTAAGAAATATCCAGCCGCCCGCGTGGCCGGAGAGGGTCAGTATCGGCTCGGAACCATTCTTGAAGAAAAGGGAGAGTATTTAAAGGCCTTCGAGGCTTATAAAAATCTTGTCCAGTCCTATCCTCAGAGCGAGCGTTTTAAAGAGGTGATTGAACGCGAATTTCGAATAGGCAACCTTTTCTTATCGGGAAAGAAGGCCAAGCTGCTCGGGCTTGAGATCCTTCCCTCGCTTCCGCGCGCCATTGAAATCTTTCAGCATATTGTCAAGCACGCTCCCTTTAGCGAATACGGTGACAAGGCGCAATTTCAGCTCGGACTTTCCTTGAAGCAGGCGGGCCGGTATCAGGATTCTGCCGATGCCTTTCAAGCCTTGATCGATGATTACCCCAAAAGTGATTTGGTGACCCAGGCCCGTTACGAACTGGCCGAAACCTCTTTCCTCAGATCAAAAACTCAATTCCGTGATCAGCGTGCGCTCGATGAGGCCTCCACTCAAGTGGATCGTTTTCTGACACATCACCCCAGCGAAGCCGTTTCAGAGCAAGCCGCGAAGCTTCGGCAGGTCATCGATGAAAAGAATGCCGAGAAGAATTTCCGCGTCGGTCTTTTTTATGAAAAGGAAAATTATCTTGACAGCGCGCTCATTTATTATTCGGACGTCTCGGCCCGCTACCCGCACACCGGGTGGGGTAAAAAGGCCTCCGACAAATTGAAGTCCCTCAAGCAGCCGGCAGATTTTATTTCTCAGCAGAAAAAAGCTCTCGGACAGCAGATCCAGACGACGCAGGCCCAGCTGAAAGCAGCTCCTGCGACGGATCATTTTGAGCAAGATCGCTTGAAAAGGCAACTCGAGCGGCTTGAGAAGCGAGAACAGACCCTTGAAAAGGACAAAAAGGAGAGCCTGGAACGGCGGCGGCAGGACCTCAAGCGGAGAAAAAGTGAACTCCAGGCCAAGTTTAAAAATCTGCAGGTGAAACAGAAACTGACCCAGACGAATCCTTCTCAGGATTTTAAGCGGGCACTCGAAAGGTGGCACGCCTCTCTTGAAGCGGAAAGCGAGAGTTTAGTCACGGAAGAAAAGCGCCTGAAGGAATGGTACCAGGAACTCGGGGTTGCCGAAAAGAAATCCTATATAGAATACCTGCCCTTTATCAAAGAGCCGCCCTCTGCTATTGAAAAGGTGCGGCGCGTGGAGGCGAAGAAACTGTTTCAGCTCTCTGAGGAAAAGAAATTTATTTTGGAAGAAAAGGAGACCCTCTATAAGCACCACAGCGAAATCGAGAGCCTCCTCAACAAAATTGAAGGGGAGAGGTTTGATCAGGGCGCCGATTGGGCCGAAAAGGTCCAAGTGAAGGACTTAGATCTTCGTGCCATGCAGAAAAAGCTTCAGGAGGCCCGAAGCAACTTAGGTCGATTGGAAAGCGAGCTTGATCAGAAAAGCGATCTCTATGAAAAGCATTTCGGGAAAACCAGCTGGTTCACAGCCCCGACTCAGCTTTTGGCCAGCTTGAATCCTTTTGACGGCCTGGAAAAATTACAACATAAGAGCCTTCAGGAACTTTTAGAGAGGCAGATGCATCTTAAAGAAAGCATTGCGACGCAGCAAAGTCTTACTGAAACCTTGGCGCAAGCCTTTGATGAGGCGCTTGCGCTGCAGGAGCAGAAGAGACTGCTTAAGGAGCTTGATATGCAGGAGAAGCCGGATCCCAGGCTGCTTCGCAAATCGATCAAACGCCTTCAAAAAGACATCCGCCAGCGGTACCAGGAAATTGAGGACCGCCATGAAAGAAAGAAAAAAGTTCTTTCCGAGCTGGATTCATTGCTGGAACAAAAGAAAGACGAACAGAGTTCTATGGTGAAAGCGGCCCGTGCCGTGACGGCGCCCGCAAGGGGTTTCGGACGCTTTTGGAAAGTTTTCCTTTTTGGATTGCCGGATAAAGGCGTCGAGCTATCCCGGTCAGCTGCTCGCGTTCCTGAAGAGAGCGCGGACAGTGACACCATTAGGTCGCTTAAGGATGAAGTGGAGCTCGAAAGCCTGCTCATCGAAGCCAAAAGTCAGGAAATTATCAAGCTTCAGAAAGAGCTTGAGATTTTGAAGGCGAAGGCGGCACTCGCGGGCGGTTTCAAATTCCGCTCCTCCTTTGTGACCGTGCCTTACCAGTTTGTGGGCGAGGCGATCGAAAGTGCAAAGCGCGTCGTTCCAAAGAAGAATCGCGAGGAAATCATCATTCATCGCTTAAATGACGAGACTGAAAGGCTCGAGGGTCTTAAAAACGAACTGGGGAAGGTCGAAGAGTTCCTTCAGGCCAAGTCGGCCGCGGCGCCCGAGGAGGCCGCAGCCTTGAAAGAGCGCGCTTCCTCAAAGCCGGAATCCGAGGCCGGGCCGGTTTCGGCCTCAAGGCCTGACGAAACCGCCCTGCGCGATGAGATTCAGGCCCTGACGAAGAGGATTGAGACCGAGAAAGAAGTTCATAAAAAGCAGAAGGATCTTTTTGAAGAAAAGTTAAGGGGATTGGAAGCGGGGCAGGCGTCTCAAGAGGGTGATCTGCGCGGCGCAAAAGAACATAAAGAGCTTCTCAAGCAGCAGCGCAAGCTGGAGCGCGAGCTGGTGGATATCAAAGATAATTTAAGCGAACTCATTCAGAAGGAAAGCAAACTCGAAGTCGAGGAGTCTTCTATCCTTGAAAAACGAATCTCTCAAATCGATCGCGAGATGCCCAAAACCCATTCGAAGGCCGTTTCTCAGGACCTTTTGACCGAACGCAGCCGCATGGAAGAGCGGGTCTCGCAGCTTGAGTCACGCCGCAATTTTCTTTCGAAGGAACTTGAGCGGTTTGGGTTGGTAGAAGCCCCCGCCGCTTCGCGCCGATGAAATTCTTCCGTTTCCCTTTTCGCCCAGTCCTCGGAATCCTCGCCGGCGTCTCTCTTTTGATTTCCGGGTGCGGTTACACCCAAAAAACGACTCTCCCGCGCGGCATGAAAACGATTTATGTCGACACGGTCCGCAATGAAGTTCCTGTGGACCAGGTCTACGCCTATCACCCCGGCCTTGAAATGATGATCACAAACGCCATCCTCCGGCGCCTTGAGCAAGACGGAAATCTGCGGATCGTCAGGAGCGAAGACGCGGATGTGCTCCTGCGCGCTTCCATGGTTGGTTTTGAACAGCACGGGGTCCGGTTTAATACCTTGGAGGGGGTCGAGGAATTCCGTCTCTTCATTGTGCTTCAAATGAAACTCCTCGATGCAAAAAACAATGAACTGATCTGGGAAGAGCCCAATTTTACCGGCGACGCTGAATATTTTGTAAGCGCTGTCCGCTCCATTGCCCGCGGTGAGGCCGCCGAGCGTGCCGTGAACCGCTTAGCCCGGAACGTTGTCGATCGCATCGTCGAAGACTGGTAATTAATCCTTCCTCTTATGCCGCAGCTCTCACGGCTTTATCTTCTTGCCGGAGATTCCTTTCTTGTCGAAGAAAAATCAAAGACCCTTCAAGCCGCCATTCGATCCGCCGTCAAAGGGGAAGTCCCTACTCACGTTTACCACTTATCCGAGGCGGGGATTGAAAAGGTTTTAACAGAGGCCCGCTCGCTCCCCTTTTTGGCCCAGGCCCAAATCTTCCGCGTGAAGGAGGCTGATACCTTAAAAGCGGAGGAGGCCGAACTGCTTCGCGAATACCTGGAGCATCCCTCGCCGAGCGCCTATTTAATTTTCGAAGCCCCTTCGCTCGATCGCCGGAGTGTTTTTACGCAATTACTCGAACGCCTGGGCGAGGTGCACGCACTCGAAGATCGTGAAAAAAAGAGCGCGAGTGCCCAGTTGATCCGGGAGAAGCTTAAACAAAGCGGGAAAACCATGACCCCGCAGGCGCTCACACGCCTCGAAGCCCAGGCGGGGGACGCACCCGCCTTTCTTGATTCGATTGTCGAGCAGCTCATCATTCACGCCGGCGCCAAAACTCAGATTACAGAAGAAATGGTGGCGTTTTTTGAAGAAAATTGGCAGGAGGTTGACGGCTTTAAATTAACGGATGCCCTCGCCAATCAAAATACGGCCGAGACCTTGAGGCTCCTCCGTCAGCTTGTGGGAGATTCCGAGCGCGATCTTATTTCACTTCTCGGCCTGCTCCATTGGCAGGTGAGGCGCTTTTGGCAGGCGAGGGTGCTGCTGGAAGAGGGACGTCCTGAGGGCGAAGTGCTTAAACGTTGCCGCGTGTATCCCAATCAAGCCTCCCATTTTTTGCGGCAGCTTAAGCGCTTCACACGAAAGAAGCTCGAGACGGCCTTAGAAGGATTGTTTCAACTCGACTGGAAGCTTAAAACAGGACGAGCGGAAGGGTTGAGCGCTCTTGAAAGCTGGCTGGTTCAGACTACGACTTGATTTTGGCGAGAAAATGCGTGATGCGGGATTTTTTGCGGTCGGCCCGGCCGCGGGGGATGATGCCCCGGGAGACGGCGCGATCGTATCGGGAAAAGGCAAGTTGGGCAACCTCCGCTGCTTTAGCAGGTTCGGCCGCAAGTTTTTTGAGCTTCTGATCGAGGGTTTTTAATTGCGAGATGGCCTCTTGATTGTTGGCCCTTTTTTTTGCGTCGCTCCGCATTCGTTTAGCTGCGGATTTAATATTAGGCATTTTGTTAAATCTCCTTGGTAAAGCGGCGGCCACTGTAACACAAGGACATCACCCCTGTCAATATGAGCCAAGAAGAAGAGGGACAAACGCTGGACGTGCTTGAAAATTCGGATGTCAGCCTTTCGATGCCGCCTGCGAAGGAGCGAACCGAAGCCTCATCGCCCTGCGCCAAAAAAGAGCTCGTGCGCTCCGCCGGCATTGTGGGCCTGATGACGCTTTTAAGCCGTGTGCTTGGCATGATCCGCGATATCGTGAGCGCGAAGCAATTCGGCACGACCTGGCAGTGGGACGCCTTCATTTATGCCTTTGCACTGCCTAATTTCTTAAGGCGCCTCGTGGGTGAGGGCGCGCTTTCAAGCGCCTTTATTCCGGTTTATAGCGAGACCTCTCAGCGTCAAGGGAAAAGCGAAGCCAATCGATTTGCCAATGTTGTTTTCACCCTCCTTGGGGGCGCCCTCGCCCTATTTTTACTGGCCGTGGAAGGCGTGCTTCACCTTCTCCTTCAGAACCCCGCGCTTTCGGAGCGCCTCCGCCTGGTGGTTGACCTTTTGCGCTATTTCTTCCCGTACTTGTGGTTTATTTCGCTGACAGCGCTCACGATGGGGATCTTAAATTGCCACCGCGATTTTTTTACGCCCTCCTTAAGTCCGGTCATCCTCGATCTTTTCTGGATTGCCGGGGTCCTTTGGGTGGCCCCGCTTTTTGGAAAAATGCCGCAGGATCAATTGCACGGCCTTGCCTGGGTGATTCTTCTTTCGGGCGCGGTGCAGCTTGGGGTTCAGATCCCGCCCCTTTATCGCCTCGGCTTCCGCCTTCATTGGGTTTGGGAGACGGCGGATCAAGGGTTGAAAAAAACGACGCACCTTCTTCTTCCCTCGATTTTTAGTTTCGCCATTGTTCAGATTAATCTCTTAGTCGATATGACGCTCGGCTTGACGATCGGTCCGGGCGCCAATTCGGCCCTTTGGTACGGCACACGCCTCATGCAATTTCCCTTAGGCGTTTTTGCCATTGCGATCGGCACCGCCCTCCTCCCCATGATTTCTCATTACGCGGCAAAAAAGGAAATGGAGATGGCGAAGAAGACCCTGTCCTTTGCGCTCCGCTGCGTTTTTTTGATTATTCTTCCCTGCGCCGTGGGGCTGATGGTCCTCTCCGTCCCCATTGTGCAGATCCTTTTTGAGAGGGGAGAGTTTGACCAGGTCTCCACCGCCAGAACGGCCGCGGTTTTGTTCTGCTACTCGATCGGGCTCTTTGCCTATTCCGGACAGAAAATTCTCACGGCCGGTTTTTATGCCGTGCAGGACACGCGCACTCCCGTCAAGCTTGGGATTGTGGCGCTAGTGAGTAATATTATTTTTAATTTAATCCTGATGCGGTATTTTGCCGAGGCAGGCCTGGCGCTTGCCACCTCGATTTCGGGGATCCTGCAGTTTATTTTACTAATCGCTTTTTATCACCGGAAGGTTTCGCCCTTTCCTTTTCGGGAAATGGCCGAGTCCTTTGTCCGCATTCTTTTGGCGTCGCTTGCCATGGGGGGAGTGGCGTTTTTTCTTCATGGCACCTTAAGCACGCGCTTTCCCGGCGCCGGCCTTACGCCTCAACTCCTCCAAGTCTTCGGCAGTATCGGCCTTTCCGTTCTGGCTTACTTCTTCTTTTGCCTAATTTTTCGCGTTAAGGAAATGAAAGAAGCGCTGGATTGGGTGCTTAAAAATAAAAAGGGGGCCAGGCCCCTTTAATGGCCCCTTTAAACCTTCTATGCCGCTTACGGCCCTCAAGGAAAAAATAAGCCGCCTGCCGCTCGACCCCGGAGTCTATTTAATGAAGGGGGCGGAGGGGGAGATCCTTTACATCGGCAAGGCCCGCTCGCTCAAAAAAAGGGTTTCCTCTTACTTAAGACCCCACCCTGAATTTCCCAAGGTGGCCATCCTCATCCAAAAAGTCGAGGATCTCGATTATCTTGAAACGCCTACCGAGGTGGATGCGCTCCTTCTGGAAGCGAGACTGATTCGCAAATACAAACCGCCCTACAATCAAGAACTCAAAGACGACAAAAGTTATCCGCTCCTAAAAATTACGCGCGAGGCCTTCCCGCGGATCCACCTGACGCGCAATAAAACAGATAAAAAGGCCGTTTATTACGGGCCTTACACCGATGCCAAACTCCTTCGCGAGGCCGTGAACTTGATCAACGCCCTTTTTCCCATTCGAAAATGTCAGACGCTCCCCAAGACGGCCTGCCTTTATTACCACATCGGCCAGTGCCTTGCGCCCTGCATTAAGCCGGAAATCAAAACCGAATACAGCCGGGTGGTGGAGGAGGTGAAGCGGTTCCTCGGAAAAGGGAAGCGGAGCTTTATGGAATATCTCACCGACCGAATGAAGCACGCCGCGCGCGAGCTTCGTTTTGAAGATGCGCAATTCTTTAAGGAGCAAATCGAGGCCCTGGCGCGGCTTAAGAAAAAGAGGTTTTCTTTGAAAAAGCAGGACCTGGGGATTGCGCTCTCCGCCACCCTTGAGCTCAAGAAAATCCTCGAGATGGAGAAGGCGCCCGAGAAGATTGTCTGCTTTGATGTTTCCAATATCCAGGGAGACGAGGCCGTAGCCTCGAAAGTGAGTTTTTACCGCGAGCTTCCGGATAAGCTCGAGTACCGCCGTTACAAAATCAAGACCGTGGTCGGGATTAATGACTACGCCATGATTCAAGAGGCCTTAAGACGCATGCTCATCGGCATCAAAGAAGGCCGGGAAAATTTTATTCCCGATCTGATTGTAATCGACGGCGGCAAGGGGCATCTTTCGGCCACTTCAGAAATCTTAAAAGAGGAAGGGTTTGAAACGACCGAGCTTATCTCCATTGCCAAACGCTTTGAGACGGTGTATCAAAAGCAAAAGGAGCCAGGCCCCAGCACTTCGGGGCCGGGCCCCTTTTGCTCAACATCAGGTGATGAAATTTCAATTCCACGTGATTCTTCCGCCCTGTACCTTCTTCAAAAAATCCGCGACGAGGCGCATCGCTTTGCCATTACTTATCACCGGCTCCTCAAGGAAAAGGGGCTTACGAAATCTGCGCTCGATGAAATTCCTGGCATCGGCGAAATACGCAAGCGCATCTTGCTGGAACAATTTGATTCAGTGGATGAAATCAAACGCAGCGGCGTCAATGAACTGGCCGGTCTTCCCGGTATGAACGAATCTTGCGCCCGCCAGATCTGGGAATTCTTCCACGTGACGTCACTTGCCGTTATTGAAACAAAGAAAAAAGATTGATACACTACCTGCCTTATGAAAGAAGAAATACTCGCGCTCCAGGAACGACTTAAGCATCTTGAGGAAAAACTCCTCGAGATCAGGAGGTATCTTTGACCTCGAGTCTCACGAAAAGGAAATCACCCGCCTGAATGACCGCATGGCCCAGCCCGGTTTCTGGGACCGCCGCGAGGAATCCCAGGCCACGATCGAAAAGCTGAAATCCCTTAAAAAAATTACCGAACCTTGGCAGAAATCCCACAAATCAGCCTGCGATCTTAAAGAACTTCTCGGGCTCTTGGACGAAAACCAGGCCGATAGCGTGAAAGAAATGCAAACGGAAGTCGCCACTCTTGAGCGCGAAATCGAAGCGCTTGAATTCCAGCGGCTGCTCTCGGATCCCCTCGACAGCCACAACGCCATTGTGAGCATCAATGCCGGGGCCGGCGGCACGGAGTCCTGCGACTGGGCCTCCATGCTCATTCGCATGTACATGCGCTGGGCCGAGCAGCACCAATATCAAGTTCAAACCGTCGATTTGATGCCGGGTGAGGAAGCGGGCGTAAAAAATGCAACCTTTTTGATGCAGGGTTCTTACGCCTACGGGTACCTTAAGGCCGAGTCAGGCGTGCATCGCCTGGTGCGAATTTCACCCTTCGATGCCAACAAAAGGCGTCACACCTCCTTTGCCTCGGTGGATGTCATCGCCGAAGTGGAAGATGTCCCGGAGGTGGAAGTCAAGGAGTCTGAAATCCGGATCGACACTTACCGCGCGGGCGGCGCCGGGGGCCAGCACGTGAATAAGACCTCGAGCGCGGTTCGTATGACGCATATCGCCACGGGGATTGTGGCGCAATGCCAGAACGAGCGCTCGCAGCACCAAAACAAGCAGATCGCGATGAAAATTTTGAAGGCCCGTCTTTATGAGCGCTACCGCCGCGATAGAGAAGAAGAGCTTAAAAATAAATATGGGGAGAAAAAAGAAATTGCCTGGGGATCCCAAATCCGTTCCTACGTTTTTCATCCCTACACCATGGTGAAGGATCATCGCACCGACGTTGAAACCTCAAACGGCCAGGCCGTGATGGACGGCGCCCTCGATCCTTTTATCCAGACCTATTTGAAACAGTTTGTCTCAGGCGAATTCAAAGGCCGCAAGAGTTCATCATGATCGGATTCATTTTAAAGAAAATGTTCGGGACGCAGAACACAAGGACTCTCAAACGCCTGTGGCCGACCGTCCGTGAAGTCAATAACCTCGAGCCCTCGGTCGAGAAACTTTCTGACACTAAACTCCGTGCGAAGACGGACGAATTCAAAAAGCGGCTTGCAGGCGGCCAAACCTTAAAGGATATTCTCCCCGAGGCCTTTGCCGTGGTGCGGGAGGCCTCGAAGCGCACGACCAAGATGCGTCCCTTCGATGTGCAGATTTTGGGAGGGGTGATCCTCCACGAGGGAAAAATTGCGGAGATGGCCACGGGCGAAGGAAAAACGCTGGTGGCGACGCTTCCTATTTATTTGAATGCCTTGGAAGGCAAGGGCGTGCACTTGATTACCGTGAACGACTACTTGGCCCGCCGCGACCGCAACTGGATGGGCCCGATTTATGAATTGCTCGGCCTCACGGTCGGTGTGATTCAGCACGATATCTCAAACGACACGCGCCGTGCGGCCTACGCCTCGGACATTACCTACGGCACGAATAACGAATTCGGATTTGATTATCTCAGGGACAATATGGTGACCAGTCTTGACCAGCGTGTCCAGCGCCCGCTCCACTACGCCATCGTCGACGAAGTGGATTCAATTTTGATCGATGAGGCAAGGACTCCCTTGATTATTTCGGGCCCGGCGGAGGAGTCGACCGATAAGTATTACAAAATCGACCGCATCTTTCCCAAACTCTCAGCCGAGAAAGATTTTAAAACCGATGAAAAGGCGCATACCGTTTCCTTGACCGAAGACGGGATCAAGCATTGCGAAGGACTCCTCGGGGTTGAAAATTTATATGAAAATACCCAAATTGACGTCATTCACCATATCAACCAGGCGCTCCGGGCCCACGTGCTTTTTAAACGCGACGAAGAATATGTAGTCAAAGACGACAAGGTGATTATTGTGGATGAATTCACGGGCCGGCTGATGCCGGGCCGGCGGTTTTCGGACGGGCTTCACCAGGCCCTCGAAGCCAAAGAGGGTGTGCGGATCGAACGTGAAAACCAGACGCTTGCCACCATTACTTTCCAAAATTATTTCCGTATGTATAAAAAACTGGCCGGCATGACCGGAACCGCCGCCACCGAGGCTGTGGAATTTGAAAAAATCTATAAACTGGGCGTGCTCGTGGCCCCGACCCATAAATCCTGTGTACGCGCCGACCAAAACGACAGCATTTACCGGACCGAAAAGGAAAAGTTTGAGGCGGTCGTGAAGGAAATTGTCGACGAGCACAAGAAAGGGAGGCCGATCTTAGTCGGCACCATCTCGATTGAGAAATCCGAGCGGCTTTCCAATATGCTCAAGCGCCAAAATCTTCCGCACACGGTTTTAAATGCCAAATACCACGAAAAAGAGGCCGAGATTATTGCCCTCGCCGGTCAGGAGGGGGCGGTTACCATCGCCACCAACATGGCGGGCCGCGGAACGGACATTGTTTTGGGAGGGGGTGTGGCCCAAAAAGGCGGGCTGGCCGTAATCGGGACCGAGCGACACGAAGCAAGGCGTATCGATAATCAGCTCCGCGGCCGATCGGGCCGGCAGGGAGATCCGGGCTCTTCCAAATTTTTCATTTCACTTGAAGATGACCTTATGCGTATTTTTGGATCCGACCGCATTTCAGGCCTCATGCAGCGCCTCGGGATGGAAGAAGGCGAAGAGATTCAGCATCCGCTTGTAACGAAAGCAATTGAAACGGCTCAGCGGCGTGTGGAAGGCCGGAATTTTGAAATCCGCAAACACCTCCTCGAATATGACGATGTGATGAACCGCCAGCGCGAGCTCATTTATTCCGAACGCGACCGGCTTCTGAACGAAGATAAAATCCGCGAGCATATTTTTGAGATGATCGAAGACGTGGTGGAAAGCCTGCTTGGGACTTATGCGCACCCCGATAGGCGTGAGGAGGATAAAAATCCGGAAGGCCTCGCGGAGGCCCTTGCCGTTAAATTCGGGACGGATTTTAAAACCGTCGTGAAGGACAATTTTGATATTCTCGAGCTGCTTCGGGAGGAGATCCTAAAAAAAATCACGGCGCATCAGGACATACGGGAGCGGGAGTTTACGCCGGAGCGTATGCGATTTCTCGAACGCTATATTTTACTTCAGGTGATTGATACGAAATGGAAGGATCATCTGCACAGCCTTGACAGCTTAAAAGAGGGGATCAGCCTGCGCGCCTACGGCCAGAAGGATCCTTTGGTGGAATACAAGCGCGAGGCCTTCAGTCTTTTTGATGCCATGGTGGACAGTATCAAAGACGAAGCCATCGAACTTATGTTCCGCGTGCAGGTGGTGCGGGAAGAAAAAATGGCGAGCGTGTTCGAGTCTTCTTCCAAGGCCCAGTTTCTTCATCCCGCATCGGGAGGAATCGGTTCATTGAGGGAACCTTCGGCGGAGTCTGGAGAAGAATCTTTCGCTCCTTTTTCTGGAAAACCAGCACCTTCCCGTGTGGAAAAAACCGAGACCATTCGTAACGATGGGCAAAAGGTCGGGCGGAACGACCCTTGTCCCTGCGGCAGCGGCAAAAAATACAAAAAATGTCACGGAGCCTAATGACAGAACCAGTTTTCTTCCACTCACTTAAACATTTCTTTCGCCGCCCACTTTTGCTTGCCGCCCTTTCGGGCTTCCTTCTTCTCTTTTCGTTTCCCACCTCCAACTTAGGTTTCCTGGCCTGGATCAGCCTGGTCCCTTTGTTGACCGCGATTCTGAAGTCAACCTCTCTTGGGCAGGCCCTGGTGAGAGGCTTTGTGACCGGAATCGTGTTCTTCACCCTCTCGCTTCACTGGCTCACTCACGTGACGGAATTTGGCTGGATTTTCGTGAGCCTGCTTCAAACCCTTTTTTTTCTTCCCTTTGCCTGGGTCGTTTATGAGGTCCGGACGGTTCGCATTCCTCTTGCCAGGTGTTTGTGGACGGCAGCCGCCTGGAGCACCTTTGAACTAGTGCGTACCGAGATCCCCGTGTTCGGATTGGGATTCAACCTTTTAGCCTATTCTCAGGCGGATTATTCGTGGATCCGCCAGTCTGCTAATACGATCGGGGCTTACGGGCTTGGTTTTGTGATCGTTTTTGCCAATGCCTGCCTCGTGGAAATGAGAGAGACCGTTCAGGAACTTAAAACCCAATGTTGGGACGAAGCGACCCGTCTGGCCTCGCGCGTGAGAACCTCCTTAATCCAGCGGGCGCTTCTTCAAAGGCTTGCTTACGTGGTTGCCGCACTCCCCGTTATTTTTCTTCTTCTCCTCTCTCACGGTTTTTATCACGTCCGTAAAACAGACAATGGGGCCAAGACCTTCAAGATCGGAATCCTTCAGGGGAATATTCCGCAGGAGGTCAAGTGGCAGGTGGTGGCGCGTGAGAAGATCCTCGAAATTTATCTTAAACTGACCGAGCTTGCGTTTTACGATCAACCCGATCTTGTTTTTTGGCCGGAGGCGGCCTTCCCCGGTTATTTCAATCACGACCGCGAGGCCGAGAAGATTTTGGCGCTTGTGAAAAAATTTGAGATCCCCCTTGTGGTGGGAAGCCCTCACCTCGAAAAGGGAATCACAGCCTACAACAGCGCCTACCTGGTGGAAAGCGACGGGGCCGTGAAGGCGCGCTACGACAAGCAAACCCTCGTTCCTTTTGGAGAGTACGTGCCGCTTAAATTCATTTTTGGCTGGCTGGAGCCGCTTGCCTATTCTATGGGGGTAAGCAACTTTGAGGCGGGGCAAGAGGCCACGGTTTTTCAGCTTACCGATACCCCGCTTTCCTTTTCCACGCTCATTTGCTTTGAAGATATGTTTCCCAATCTCGCAAGGCGATTTGTCTCAAAAGGGGCCGAACTTTTGGCGGTCATGACAAACGATGCCTGGTTTGGAAGATCGGCCGCGCCTTACCAGCACCTGCAAGCCTCTATTTTTAGGGCCATTGAAAACGGCGTGCCGGTGATCAGGGCGGCGAATACAGGCGTTTCTGCCTTTATCTCGAGCCAAGGCGAAGTCCTGGATCGCATTCAGGACTTAAAAGGAAAAGATATTTTTATCTCGGGCCGTAAGGTTTACGCCCTGCCGATCCGCCCGACCCCGACGCTTTACCGCTTGGGAGGCTGGCTCTTTCCTTACCTCGCCATGGCGGCATTGATCGTCATGATGATTCAATTAAAGACCACAGACTACAGACCAAGCAAGTCAATGTCGATACGCAACAATTAATCCCGGGCCAAACCCCCGGCAATATTGAGATGGAGAAGTCATGAAAGGTTTTGCGACGGCGGAGGGGACAAAAAATTATCGGGATCAGTTCATTGTAGGGGCCGTTCGCGAACGGCCCCTACACCCATCCCATTTTCGGGAAAAACAAGGTTTATGGTTTTCTTCGGTCGGGATTGGGAGTTACTTAGGAGAGGGGGACGAAGAAACGGATCGACTCTATGAAGAGGCGCTCAAGGTTGCTGTTCTTTCCGGCGTCAATGTGATCGATTCGGCGATCAATTACCGCTTTCAGAGGAGCGAACGCAGTTTCGGGAAAGCCCTTAAGGAATTAATCGCTTCCAGAGAAGTGAAACGCGAGGAATTGATTCTCTGTACGAAAGGCGGATTCATTCCTTTTGACGGGGAATATCCGGCGAATCCTTCCGCCTATTTCCAAAAAACTTTCATCGAGACAGGGATTTTAAAACCCGAAGAGGTGGTACAGGAGTGCCACGCCATGACGCCGCGCTATTTGGAAAATCAACTTCAAAGAAGTCTCGCTAATCTTGGCGTTGAGACGTTCGACATTTATTATCTTCACAACCCCGAAACCCAGCTGGCGGAAGTGGAGCGCAAAGAATTTTTAAACCGCATGCGCCTCGCTTTCGAGTGGCTTGAAAAGAAAGTTCAGGAGGGAAAAATCAAGCTGTACGGCACGGCCACCTGGAATGGTTACCGGGTCGAGGAGAATGCGGAGGATTATCTTTCTATTGAAGAACTTCAGGTTTTAGCACGGGAGGTGGGCGGCGCCGGCCATCACTTCAAGGCCGTGCAGCTGCCTTTTAATTTAGCCATGCCCGAGGCGTGGATCCTCGCTAATCAACGCTACGGGGCTAACGCCGTTCCTTTTTTGGGTCTTGTGGACAAATTTGATTTGATTGTGATCGGAAGCGGCTCGCTTCTTCAAGGGCGCCTCACCGGCCAGCTCCCTTCTTATTTGGATCCACATTTTCCCGACCTTCCGAAGTCGTCCCAACGCGCCCTGCAATTTGCCCGTTCGGCCCCGGGGATAACCACCTCACTGGTCGGGATGAAATCCAAAAACCACGTGCGGGAAAATCTCGAAGTCGCGAAAGTTCCGGTAATGGGGCAGGAAAAGTTGTCCGCGCTGTTCCAAAAAAATTAGATGAGCGATAAGCCGCCGTCGGCCACGATCGTCTGACCGTAGATCCAGGCGGATTCGGGTAAGGTGAGAAACGCCACCACGTTTGCCAAGTCCTCTGCTTTTCCAATCCTCCCGGCCGGTGTTCTTGCCAGGACTTCTTTCTTAAATTCTTCGTAGCGGGGAAAGGACTTCAAGGCATCCGTATCCACCAGCCCGCCTGAGACGCCGTTCACTCGAATGTTGTAAGGGGCAAGCTCCACGGCAAAATATTTCACGAGCGTTTCAAGCGCCGCCTTTGAAACTCCGATGGCCCCGTAATTCGGAATGAAGCGGTGCGCCCCAAGGCTTGAAAGGGCGATGATTCCACCCCCGCCCGATTTTTGCATGGAAGGAAGGACCTGCTGCGTCAAAAGAAAAAAGGCCTTGGCGTTGATATCCAGCGATAAATCCCACTGGTTTAGCTTAAGCTTGTGCACCGGCTTGAAGGCCCCGAGCGCGGCATTGTGAATCAAGATGTCGATTCGGCCGAATTCGGCAAGGGCTGCCTTGACAAGGGACTCGATGGCCGCAGGGTCGCCCACGTTTGCCTGGAAGGGGAGTGCCTTGAGACCCTTCGCCGTGATCTTGGCCGCGACTTCGTGTGCGGCCTCTTCATCACGGGCGTAATTCACCACAATGTTTGCGCCTAGGTCGGAAAGTTTTTCAGCAATGGCACGCCCGATGCCGCGCGACGCCCCCGTAATGAGAGCCACTTTATCCTGAAGAATTTTTGCCATAGGCCTACAAGAATAGGCACCCCGTCCCCAAAAATCAAACAAAAATATTTATCAATTTGCAGCGAGGCCATTTCTCATCTCCTGCGGAATCGCTCGAGCCGCGAAAAATGAACGCCGGTTTGTGCGGCTCTCGCCTGCTGGCGGAAGTCCCACCCTGGAGGGGAATTTTTTAAAATCCGCTTCCGAGAGGTTCTACTCCACAACCACTCGAGCCCCCGTCACGGGAGAACGTAGGGCGTTCAAAATGTCCTGCTTTATGAAAAATTCACCGAAGGGCGGGATACGTCGCTGACAGGACCCGCCACCCGCCATCCCAACAGAATTTCGTTCAACTTACTTCCTGTTCCATAAAAGCTTGTTTTGAGGAGAAAGGGTGTGTGTTATAATGCCGCATCCAACTCAAGGATTATCAAGCAGTTGTGGCTTCAGCTCTTCTTACACAAATCCGCAAATATCAGCGGTGCCTCTTGGACCGGGTGGTCGAGGGCAATCCCGGGCTTAAGTTGGACGAGCGCTCGGAATTATTTGTACGGCTTTTCGAAAATTGGTTAGCACCTCAAAGCCGGATCCTCGATATCGGAGGCGGCTGGGGGTTTTATGCGGAGCCCTTGAGAAGGCGGGGACATCACCTGACGGTGTTGGATGTCGTCAAGCCCGGCTTTCAAAAAGCGCCGGTTGTGATTTATGAGAACGCTCGGATGCCCTTTCACGATCAAAGTTTTGAGGCGAGCCTTTTGATCACCATGCTCCATCACGTGCCGGATCCGGAGGCCATTTTGCGCGAGGCCCTGCGCGTGACGCAGGGCGTGATTGTTGTGGTGGAAGATCTTTATCGGCATCCCGCAGGCCGCTTGTGGACGCAGTTTCGGGATCAGATGTTTAATTTTGAATTCTTTGGTCACCCCTCGCAGTTTAAGAAGCAGGAGGAGTGGACGGCCTTATTTGATCGATTGGGACTCAAGGTGCTTGAAATGAAAAATCTTTACACATGGATCGCCGGTCTCAGGATTTTAAACGGTGTCTTTATCCTTCAACCCTCCAAGGTATGAAACCCTTATTTGTTGATCAGGTCTTATGGGTCAAGCGCGGCAAAGGGATTGCTGCCGCCGGCCGCATTCCGGAAGAATCCGAAATTTTCAAGGATCACTTTCCCGGATTCCCGGTGCTTCCCGGCGTGCTGGCCCTTGAGATGCTGCGTGAGACGACTCAGTGCTATTACGAGGCCGTCGGCGAAAAAGAAGCCTTCGAACTCAAAAAGGTCCAAAACGCAAAATTTTCTGCCTACCTCAAGCCCGGGGATTCCTGGGAAAGCCATCTGGAGCGTGTGCCGGAATCAAACGGGGAGAAGTGGAATGCCCGTTTGCTCCACAAGGGCCAGGTGGCAGTTTCGGCCCGCTTGACACTTGTACGTAAAATGGGTCCCACACTCAAATCTATCTCAACCTAAAGGAATCTTGACCCCTATGGAACAAGAAATCGTCTCTAAAATTCAGGATGTTTTATCGAGTGCGTTGGGGATGGACAGCTCCGAGATTCGGCCGGAGGCCTCGCTTCCACGGGACCTTGGGGCCGAATCCATTGATTTTATTGATATCATTTTTCGCCTGGAAAAGGCCTTTGATATCAAGATTCCAAGCGGGGAACTTTTCCCCGGCAATCTTCTCAATGACGACCGCTTTGTCCGAGGCGGGACCGTGACCCCCGAAGGCCTTGAGGAGTTGAAAGCGAAGGTGCCTTATCTGGATGTAAGTGCCTTTGCGCTCAATCCTCAGGTTTCAAGGCTTGGGGATTACTTTACGGTTCAGATGATCGTCCATTACATTCAAGACCGTCTCGCCAAAAACGTTAAGGCCTGATTTGTGCCGCGATCTTTAAAACTTCGCGGCGTGGGGATCGATATACTCGAGCTTGCGCGGGCCCGCAGGTTTTTCCTAGGACATCAAAAAAAAATCAAGTCCCGGCTTCTTACCCCTGCCGAACGCCGCTCCTACTTACGAAAAAAATTTTCTGTACTTGAATTCGCCAAAAATTTTTCCGCCAAGGAGGCCTTTTTTAAAGCCCTTGGCCGCTCCTGGATGGGGATCGAGGGGTTTTCTTCCATGCAGGTGAAATCCTTGCCTTGTGATCAATTCCAGGTAGAATTACTCAATTCCAAAGAACAGCGCCTTCGGGCCCAAGGGAGTTTTTTTTACGAACGTGATTACGTCGGGGCCCAGGTGGTGGTGTGGGAGTCCTAATGCGCTGGCTTTTGCTTCATGAGGTAGTTCGAATCAAAAAGGGGACGTCGGCCGTGACGCGGAGCTCTGTCCCCAACGAGACCGTGAGCCCACAGCTTTTGATGGTGGAGATGATGGCCCAGACGGGCGGCCTTTTGCTGGGGGCCGAGACTAATTTTGAGCAGGATGTTGTCTTCACCAAAATTGAGGAGGCGGATTTTGATGAGGACCTTAAGGCCGGGGAGTCGATTGAAATTGAAGCCACTTCCGAGAACCTCCGCCCGGAGGGGGCCTGGCTAGACGGGGAGATTCGCGGCGCACGGGGAAAAATCGCGCACGCACGGTTTCTTTTAATGAATGTGGGCCGCCTTGTTCGGGAAGTTACAAAGTCCGTTACCTTTCACGATGAGTTTATGAATCACTTCCGGGTGCGGGATAAGGTCGAATGAGCAAACGGCGCATTGTCATCACGGGGCTCGGCCTTCTGACACCCTGCGGCAAGGGTTGGAATGCCTACTGGCGCTCAGTCTTGCAGGGGCATTCGAGCATCCGCAATATTTCTTCTTTTTCTTTAAATGGTTTTCCCGCCCCCTACGCCGGAGAGGTCCTCGATTTCAATCCCGCCGACTATGTAAAACAAAAGAAAAGTCTGAAGTTAATGTCGCGCGAAATTCAGCTCGCGGTGGCGGCGAGCACGCTTGCCCTCGAAGATTCCGGGCTGATCTTAGAAGATCACGACCGCGACCGGTTTGGGATTTCACTCGGCACCGGGATCATCGATAACGCCGTGGATGAAATGGGGCAGAGCATTCGTAATGGCATGGATGAAGCCGGTGTCTTTCAAATTAAAAAATATGGGCAAGAGGGGATTCACGCCCTTTACCCTCTTTGGCTCCTTAAATATCTTCCCAATATGCCGGCCTGTCACGTGTCCATCCTCCACGGGTTGCGCGGCCCGAATAATACGATCACGACATCTTCCTCTGCCGGAACGCAGGCCGTCGGCGAGGCCTTTCGCATCATTGTCCGCGGTGACGCCGATCTCATGCTCGCCGGCGGCACCGACTCCAAAGTGAATGCCATGGGGATTGCCCATTTTCATGGGCTTGGTTTTCTTTCGGTTCGCCACGAGGCGCCCGAAAAGGCCTACCGGCCCTTTGACCGGAATCGCGATGGTCTTGTGCTGGGAGAAGGTGCGGGGCTTCTCGTCTTGGAAGAACACGAACACGCCAAGCGGCGAGGTGCTAAGATTTACGGAGAAATCGTTGGTTTCAGCTCCTCCTCGGACTTTAATCACGACCCGCGCTCGGCCATGGATTTTGTGGGAAAAAGGGTGGCGATGGCGGGGGCCTTAAACGATGCCTCCATGAGCCCCTCTGAAATTGATTTTGTTTTTGCCAATGGCAGCGGCCTTCTGCATGATGATGTTCATGAGTCCGAGGCCATTCAGTCTGTTTTTGAAACCGCGCTCGGCGAAATCAAAGTGACGAGTGTCAAACCCATCACGGGCCATTTGGTGAATGGTTCAGGGGGTGTGGAAGTGGCCGCGGCAACGCTCGCCCTTCATGAAGGCGCCATTCCCTCCATCCTCAATCTCGATGATCCGGACCCGGAATGCGATCTTCCCTTTGTGCGGGGCCAATCTCAATCGTCGAATGCCTCCGCGTGTCTTTTGAATTCGTGCGGTTTCGGCGGCCAAAACGCATCGCTCGTTTTAAGAAAGGCTTAAATGAGAAGAGTGGTCATCACCGGCATCGGGGCTGTATCGCCGCTCGGGCTCAGCGCTCCTCAAACCTGGGCGGGCATGGTGCGAGGCAAATCGGGGATCGGCACCATTTCTCTTTTTGATGCCAGCGAATTTCCTACGCGGATTGCGGGGGAGGTCCGCGGTTTTGATTTTGCTCGGTTGCTTAAGCGTGATCCGGCCCTGCAGCCGGCCAGCCGCAGCACCCTTTTTGCCCTTCAATCGGCGGAAGAGGCCTTTAAAGATTCTCACCTTCGCCCTTTTAATGTTAATCCCGAGCGATTCGGTATTTATTACGGTGCGGGAAGTAACGGTATCGATTTTAATTCTTTTGTGGAGACCATAACCTCCTCTTTTGGGTCTGGGTCGGACGGACCCGGGATTGTGGATAAGGCTCGATTTCTTGAATCATCCCATGAACACATGGATCCTTTGGAAGAATTTGAGGTCGAGCCCTTTATGACTGTGACCCATCTGGCGCGACGCTTCGACATCCGCGGGCCTGTTTCGAGCTGTCTTACGGCTTGCGCTGCCTCTTCCCAAGCGATAGGAGAGGCCTTTGAATGGATTCGTGCGGGGTATGCGGACATTGTGATGTCGGGCGGCTCTCACACCATGGTCGATCCCTTTGGAGTGGCCGGGTTCAGCCTTCTGACAGCCCTTTCGACCTTGAATGACGAGCCCGAAAAATCTTCCCGCCCCTTTGATAAACACCGGGATGGATTTGTCCTTGCCGAAGGGGCCGGCACCGTGATCTTGGAGGAGCTGGGTCACGCCCTTAAGCGCAATGCCAGGATTTACGGCGAGGTCATTGGATATGGTTCTACTTCCGATGCCTACCGCCTGACGGATATGGATCCCGAAGGCCGGGGAGCCCAACGCGCCATTGAGATGGCCATGCGCAAAGGCGGCATCGAGCCGAAGGAAGTCGATTACATTAATGCGCATGGAACGGCGACACAAGTCAATGATGCCATTGAAACGCGTGCGGTTAAAAAAGCCATGGGAGAGGAGGCTTGCAACATTCCCATCAGTTCCGTAAAATCCATGATCGGACACATGATCGCGGCTGCCGGGGTGATTGAAGTCATTGCCTGTCTCCTCACCATGCGGGATTCGGTCATCCCTCCGACCATTAATCTTCGTGAGCCGGATCCGAATTGCGATCTCGATTACGTGCCCAATGAAGCGCGTGAGGCAGAAGTCAACGTTACCCTTTCCAACTCCTTCGGTTTTGGAGGCCAGAACATTTGCCTGGCATTAAAAAAATATGAATCCTCAGTCTAACCCTAAGACGGTTTTTATTACGGGCGTGACCGGGACCCTCGGCAAAGAGTTCGTCAAGGAGCTTTTGACGACGACCAACGACCGGCTCTATCTTCTCATCCGCCGCAAAAGGCTCGAATCTCACTGGGCGCGGATGCGCAAGATCCTGGCCTCCGAAGGACTCGAAGTCTTTCTCGGAACGCGTGTCCATGTTTTAGAAGGAGATGTGACGCTTCCGGACATGGGGCTCACTCAGGCGGATCTCAAGCTTCTCCGGCGTGACGTAAGAGAGTTTTATCATATCGCTGCCTTGACCACGCTGAATGGTTCCGAAGAGGACTGCATGCAGGTCAATCTTGGCGGGACGCAGGAGGCGCTCAGGCTTGCCTGGGACCTTCGAAAAAACGGTGTCCTCGAGCGCTTTTTTTATTTCAGCACGGCCTTTGTGGCCGGAAGCCGCCAGACTTACCACGCCAAAGAGGACGAACTTCCCGAGAAACCGGCGCACGCTAATTTCTATGAATCAAGTAAATATCAGGCCGAAAGCCGCGTGCGGCTTGCCATGGCCGAGGGGCTTCCGGTGACCATCTTCCGCCCGAGTATTGTGGTGGGAGATTCTCAAACTGGGGAGGTCTCGGAGTTTAATGTGATTTATCCTTTTATGAAACTCTTTGCGCACGGGATCCTTACTAAGATCCCGACGCATCCGGAGAATTCCTTTAATATTGTCCCCATTGATTTTGTCATCCGCGCTTCGTGCGCGATTGCAAGGCGCCAAGATTCGATCGGGAAAACCTATCACCTTGTGACACAGGAACCGCCAACGATCGGCAATCTCCTGAAAGTGGGGGGAGAATACCCCCGCGTCCCTCCGATCCAAGTCATTCGCCCTGAGGACTTCGTAAAGGAAAACCTTGCGGTCGAGGAGCAAATGGTGTTTGAGATGCTCGAGCCCTACTTGGGTTATTTAAACGATCACCTTACCTTTGACACCACGAATGCCGATCGGGCGCTTGAGGGAACCGGAATTTCGTTTCCCAAGACGGACTACAAATTCCTCAAACTGATTGTTCAATATGCCGTGGAGGTGGGCTACCTCGCAGTCCTCTCTCCGGAGGAATCCGAGCCCGCGCAGGATCGTTGACCCTTCTTGCCGAATCCCTATCGACTAGCGACTTATCCCTGCTTCATCGCCACTTCGTTTCTTGTTTGGCGGCGGCCATCCAGGCGGCGTCGAAGAGAATCATGGCGAAGATGGCGGCAGCCAGGGGATGAAGGAAGGCAAAGATTTTTTTAGCCCTGACGATGCCGTATCCCTTCCAGGAGATCACGAGGATAAGAAGGCAGAGCGATAGCGAGGCCGTGAAGGCGGCGTAGGAGTGCTCGCGGTGAAGAAGAAGGAGCGCTCCCAGGGCAAGCGTCCAGCCAAAGGGAAGCACCGAAAAAAAGATGACGCTCACAGCCCTCATAGTCAGTTTCAACGCATTCCTTTCAAAGCCGTAAAGATAAATCCTCCGCCAGCCCCGCCAGAGGGAGGTCAGCGAATCGTACATCCGCGTGCCGTAGATTTCGGTCCCAAGGGCGCATTGAGCCCTCGCGCCCATCGACTTTACTTTCTTTGAAATCGAAAAATCCTCCAGAAATTCCCCCCGCACCGCTTCGTGGCCGCCGATGCGCCTGTATAATTTTTTCTGAATCAAAATGTACTGACCATTGGCAAAAGAGGCCGGCGATTTGGGATTATTCACCTTCTCCATGGGAAACCAAAGCCCGAGGTGGGCCATGGCGCAGGGCTGCATGAGATTTTCAACAAAACTTTCCGCAAGGCAGCGGGGCAGCAGCGTCAAAAATTCAAAATCCCGTGCCCGGGCGTGGGCGAAAGAAGAGGAAAGACTCGTAGGCTCGTGGCGCGTATCGGCATCCGTAAAAAGAAACCATTCGCCCTTGGCCTGCTGGACGGCGGTGTGAAGCGCAAATGTTTTTCCTGTCCACCCCGCCGGGGTGGGAGGCACATTGAGGTAGCGGATTTTGCTGCCGTAGGATCGCAAAATATTTTCCGTGGCGTCGGTTGAATTGTCATTGGCGACCAAGATTTCAAAATGGGGATAATCCTGGCGCAGCAAGGGATCCAGGCAGCCCTTGATATTTCGCTCCTCATTTTTGGCGGGGATGATGATCGAGACGAGCTCTTTCGGAGGGGAGAGAAAACAAGGGGATGGATCGAGGAGGGGAGTGAAGCGGATCGTCTGAAGGGCCCGCTGGGCACGCCGGCTCCATACGATGGCTACCATAAGAAGAATCCACAGCCGAAGGTCGATCAATGAATCCATAAAAGCGTATAGCTTACAGCTTATAGCTTACCGCTGAAAGATAATTTTACCTTTTTCCTTTTGACTTTTACCTTTAAACTATCTTTTATGTTTCGCCGCATTGCAGAACTGATTTTGATCATGAAATGGCCTCTTGCGCTGGCCATGATCCTCGTGACTCTCCTCATGGGTTGGGCGGCCTTGAGACTTCCAATCGATCCTTCTATGGAAACCCTCTTCGACAAAAAGTCCGAAGAGTTTCAATTTTACCGCGAATACCGTGAAAAGTACGGCAGCGATCAAATGATCGCCATTGCGGTGGCCTCTCCCGATCTTTTTTCTTTGCGAAATTTGAAGAAGCTTAAGCGTATGACGAATGAAATAGTACGTTTCAAGCAAGTGGAAAGAGTACTCAGCCTAACGAATGCCAGGGATATTCAGCATAAGTTTATGGGGGCCAAGATCGTTCCGGTCCTCCGGAAGGTTTTCAAAGGCGAGGAACCGGTGCTCGAGGCCAAAATGAAAATCCTTGCCAACGAACTTTATCAGGGAAATCTTGTGGCCCGGGACGGCCGCGTTGCCACGGTCCTCGTGTACCTAAAACCGGGGGGCACGGATCGCAAGTCACAAGGTCAATTTATCCATGAGCTCCGCGAATACCTTGCGAAACTCGAATCCCGCGAACTTCGGTTTTATCTTGCGGGCTCTCCCATCGAACAATACGATTTCATCCGTTTGATCCGCCGTGACCAGTTTATTTTTGTTCCCATGATTACCCTACTTCTTATGGTGACAACTTTTCTCATGTACCGAAGCTTTTCCTGCATGCTGCTTTCCATGGCCATTGTTTTTATGTCGCTTATTTGGTCGATGGGGACGATCGCCCTCTTAGGTCAGGAGCTCAATCTCATGACCTCCCTCCTGGCGCCGGTCATCATGATTGTGTCGGTAATCAACTCGGTTTACCTGATCAATCTATTTTTTGAAATCCGTCCTCATCACGCCAGCCTGCGAAAGTGCCTGGTCCTCACCATCGACCAGCTGGGCGTTCCTTGTTTCCTTACGCATTTCGTGGCCATCTTGGGATTTTTATCCCTGGCCATCAACCCCGTTCCCGCCATCCAGGGCTTTGGTTTTTTTGCCGCCTTGGGAACCCTTTACTCCTATTTTATTGAAATCATTTTAACCACCATCCTCCTTCCCATCCTTCCTTATCGGCCCTCGCAGGGCTCTTGGGGCGAAAAGCATTTTTTTAATCGTGTCATTGTGAATTTCCTGGAAAAATTTGATTTTCGCTGGAAGTGGTGGATTTTGGTTTTCACCGCGCTTGGGATCGCGGCATCGGTGTACGGTATTAAAAGGGTGGAGGTGGATACCAATATGATCAAACAGATGAAGCCGGATCTTCCGCTTGCAATCTCAACCCGCTTTATCGATGAGCACCTGACGGGAGTTTATACGCTCGGGTTTGTGATCCGGAGAAAAGGGGGCGGGACATTTGTGGATGCAAATACCCTCCGGCAGGTCGATGAATTTAAAACCTTTTTGGAATCGATGCCCGAGATTTCGAAGGTCAATAGCATTACCACGCTGATCAAGAAGATTCATGAGGCGGTTGAGGATGATGCGGAGGCCTACCGGATTCCAGAGGAGCGCGAGCGTCTTGAGCGTTATTTCAAGGAGTTTAAAAAATCCACAGATCCGGAACTCGCAAAACTTTTATCGCCCGATTTTCGCGAGATTCAGCTTGAGGCCAGGATGCGGGCGGTGGGAACAACGCGAGGGGCGCGGGTAGAAAAAGAGGCGCGCGAGTATCTCGACACCCATCTTGGCAAAACGCTGGTCTATCGGATTACCGGGAATGTGGTCCTGCTTGGGAAAATGGCGAAAAATCTTGTCACCGAGCAGCTTCAGAGTTTTGGATTTGCCTTTCTCTCGATTCTGATAGCGGTCTTTTTTTTCTTTCGCTCCATCCGACTGGCCCTCATTGCCGCGGTCCCGAATCTTTTTCCTATCCTGGCCATCTACGGCATCATGGGTTTTACGCGCATTGAACTTTCGAGCCCCACGGCCATGATCTCAAGCATTGTCTTAGGGCTTGTGGTGGACGCCTCGATTCAATTTCTTTACCGTTTTCGTTACGAGTTTTCGCACCGGCGCCACTATCTTCAGGCCCTTCACCACACCTACCGCAATATCGGCCAGTCGCTTGTGATGTCGACCTTCATCCTCATGGCGGGTTTCGCCTCAAGTGTCTTTGCCCAGTTTCGGCCGACGGTTCACTTTGGAGTCCTCACGAGTCTTACGATTTTTCTCGCCCTTCTCTGCACGCTTCTCATTGTGCCCGTGCTTGTCATGATACTGAAACCCTTCGGTCCGCAGCGTCTCTTTAAGCGATCGCAGGGGTGAGGTCGACTCCACCCTTACATCTCATAGGGATGCCGAAGGGGTTGTTTGAAAGAGTTCAAGATTCCGTCCGCGCTGTTTGGCGGAAGCACGGTGTTCCGCACTATTTTTGCGGGACGAACGAGGCCGGAGTTGCGAGTGAGGTGTTTCTCGCTGGGAAACGACGAACGGCGAGAAGACTAAGTTTTGAGCCGACACAAACTTGAAATGACTCAATGCCAGATTCCTCAGGCGGGACCCCGTAGCGCACGGATGGATCATTTTTTTGTTTCGCGGTGCGGGAAAAATGGTTACAATACGGTTCATGTGTCACATCCTCAGTCGATGGCCGTTCGCGCCATCCGCCCTGCCGCTAAAAAAAGGGAGTTCATTCCATGGAATTTAAAGGCCGTTTACTGATTATTGGGTGTGGTTCTGTTTCTCAATGCGCTATCCCGCTTGTCCTTGATCTCATCAAGATGCCCTCAAAAAATATCACCATCATGGATTTTGTGGACAATCGTCACCGCGTGGAGCCTGCGCTCAAGAAAGGTGTTCAGTATGTCTTTGACCGTGTGACGCAGGAAAATTACCGGGCACTTCTTGCGAAATATGTGGGTGCGGGCGACATGATCATTGACCTCGCCTGGAATATCGAAACGAGCGAACTTCTGGAGTGGTGCCGTGCTGGGCAGATCCTCTATGTGAACACCTCGGTAGAGGAGTGGGACCCCTATAAAGATGAACAGCGGAACGACCCCACCAAATACACCCTCTACACGCGTCACATGGAGCTTCGCAAAATGCTGGCGCGCTGGGGAGACAACAACGGCACGACGGCGATTGTGGACCACGGCGCCAATCCGGGCCTTGTTTCCCACTTTACCAAGCATGCCTTGACGGAAATTGTGCAGAAAATATTAAAGGAGAAACCCGCTGATGCGAGAAGGCCTCAATTAGAAGCCGCTCTTCAAGATCAGCAGTTTGCCAAGATGGCCCAGCTCGCAAGTGTGAAGGTGATTCACATCAGTGAACGTGATACCCAGATCACGGATCAGCCGAAGAAGGTGAATGAATTCGTGAACACCTGGAGCATCGAAGGATTTTTCGAAGAAGGGGTGGCTCCCGCCGAACTTGGCTGGGGCACGCACGAGCGCAACATCCCCGAAGGCGCCTTCTTTCATAAGGAAGGACCCAAGAACCAAATTTGCCTGAATACCATCGGCATGAAGACCTGGGTTCGCTCCTGGGTCCCGTGCGGGGAAATTACGGGGATGGTGATCCGCCACGGCGAGGCCTTCAGCATTTCAGACCGCCTCACGGTTTGGGAAGACGGTGCTGCGGTTTACCGGCCCACCGTTCACTACGCCTACTGCCCGGCCGATGCGGCCATCAATTCGCTGCATGAACTTGAAATGCGCCAGTTTAAGCTTCAGTCCGAGCAGCGCATCATGAATGACGAAATTATAAGCGGCGCCGATGAACTCGGGGTACTCCTGATGGGCCATGACTTTACCTCCTGGTGGTGCGGGAGCCTGCTGGATATTCATACGGCGCGCGAACTGGTGCCTCATCAGCAAGCCACCACCCTGCAGGTTGCGATCTCGGTCGTAGCCGCGGCCATGTGGATGATAAAAAATCCTAACAAGGGTGTGTGCCTCCCGGATGACATCGACCACAAATTCATTCTGGATATCTCCATTCTCTATCTCAAACCCTTTGTCTCACGCCAGAGCGATTGGACCCCGCTCAAAAACCTCAACACAAAATTTACAAAATACGACATCGAAAGGCCCAAGGAAGAGGATGTCTGGCAGTTCACTACTTTCTTGGTTGACCATAAGGAGAGGAAACGTGCCCACGTTGTCAAACGTGCTTTCGTCGGCTCCGAAACAGTCAGCGTCTAAAAACGATTCTCAGGGTATTGAAAATTTAATCCGCTCATTTTTAAAAAAGCAGCGGACTCCCTTCCTCATCCTCCGAAAAAGCCAGCTCGTCAGGCAGTATCGGCGCTTCAAAAAAAGCCTCCCCGAAGTTTTTCCTTACTATGCGATCAAGGCCAACCCGCATCCGAAAATAGTCAAAACCTTCGTGAAGCTGGGCTGCGGTTTTGACGTAGCGAGTGCGTCTGAGATGCGTTATGTCCTGGGCCTCGGGGCCTCACCCGAGCGGATCATCTTTGCCAATACCATCAAATCCATCGAGGACATCGTGGCGGCCCGAAGGTGCCGCGTGCGCCTGATGACCTTCGATAACGAGCCTGAGCTTTACAAGATCTCGGAACATTTTCCCGGGGCGCAGGTCCTCTTAAGGATCAAAGTGAACAATCTGCGCAGTATGGTGGACCTGTCGCTTAAGTTTGGCGCCGATCCCGACATGGGTTTTTTGATGCTCCGCAAGGCGAAGACCCTGGGCCTCGTGCCGGTAGGGGTGAGCTTCCACGTGGGGTCGCAATCCAAAAATGTGGAGAATTATCTGCAGGCCCTGGAGGTGGCGGCCAAGATTTTCGAGGAAGCTGAACAAAACGGCATGCCCTTAAAGATTGCGGATATCGGCGGCGGGTTCCCCATCCAGCATTTTGATTCTGAGATCGGTGTTAATTTTGAGCGCATGGCGGTTCAGATTCGCAAGCAGATCAAACAGCTCTTTGGAAAAAATATCCGCGTGATTGCCGAGCCGGGGCGATTTTTTGCGGGTCCGGCCGGGATCCTGGTGACCCAGGTGGTGGGCCGCACCTTCCGCAACAATAAGAATTATTATTATTTAAACGATGGGGTGTATCAGGATTTTTCGGGGATCGTGTTTGATCACTGCAAATATGAATTTAAGACGCTCCGCCGCGGCCAGAAATTTTTAAGCGCCCTGGCCGGACCCACCTGCGATTCCTTCGATACCCTGGCCCTCGATACCGAGCTTCCCGAGCTTTATGTCAATGATGTGGTCTACGTGAAAAATATCGGGGCCTATTCTTCCGCAAGCGCCGTTGCCAATTTCAACGGTTTTCCTCCCGCCAAAATTATCTTCCAATAAAAAAGACTCATTAGCTGTGTGTGTTCCACCGGGGGCAGTCCCAAAGGGGACTGTCCCCGGTTACCCCCGGCTAGGCGGATTCCGGCGGGGGATAGTTCTGCATCTCAAGCTGGAACTTTACCGTGGCAAGAAGATCATCGATCTCAAAGGGTTTCGGCAGAAAACCTGCGCCGCCAAGCCGGCGCGCCTCCCGGGCCCTTTCATCATCCACATAACCGGTGATAAACATAAAGGCGCACACCTTCCCGTGGTGTTCGTAGTGTTTTTTGATGATTTCAATGGTTTCGATGCCGTCAAGCTCCGGCATCCGGATGTCCGACATGACCATGTCAAAATCTTCGTGGGAAACGAGCTCGATGGCCTTTTTTCCCGACTCGGCTGTGGCGGTTTGATACCCTTGAGCGGCGAGCAGCCGGCTCACGGTTTTTAAAACCAAAGGGTCATCATCGACAATAAGAATTTTTGCCGGCGTCTGGAGCATGGTTGGCTAGCGTTTCTAAGGGTGCCAGGCGCCGTCGGTGCGTGGCACCCTCTGTTTAGTGTTGTAAAATTTTGTCGCTGAGTTCGTTTTTGTCCGCCGTCTCGCGGGGGAAATAAAGGGCGAGCTTTTCTCCAAGGAGCTTGATCGCTTGAACAAGGCCTTCTAAAAAATCACCTCGCCGGAACGCGGCTTCGATTTGAGAGACCGCGGCTTTCCAGAAGGCAGTTCCCACAGCCTCGTGAATGCCTCGATCACCCAAGACGGCCAGTTGACGGGGTTCGAGTAAAAGATAAATAAGAACTCCGTTCCTTTTTTCGGTCTGCGCCATACCGAGTTTTTCAAAAACCCTTTGGGCCCGAGCCATGATCTCTTTGTGGGTTTTGCGTTCCAAATAGACGCGGATCTCACCCGAGGTCTTTTGCTCGGCCTGGCGGATGGCTTGAACAAGCGCTTCCTTTTCTTCCGCCATGAAAAATTTTCGGGGGCTCAGTTTTCGTTCTACCATCGTCCGCTGGCTCCTCCGCCTCCGAAACTTCCGCCCCCGCCTGAAAACCCACCACTCGACCAGCCTCCGCCGCTGCCCCACGAGCTGCCGTGAGACCCGCCACCTCTTCGGCTGCCAATCACCGTGCCCGAACCCAGGCGGTTCATGGCGTGGAAAAGATAATGCAGAGGAAGTGGAAGGATCCCGAGCAAAAAGGCGCAGGCGGTCAAAAAATACCATTGAAGCCCAAGGCTTACAAAGAGCGTGGCAAAACCCAGGAAAAAAAGAACCCGCAGCAGGGCGGTTGGTAAAAGAGTGGGAAGAATAAACCATGCCGCAAAGAGGGTGCCGATGAATTCCTCGCTCCACCAAGAACCTTTCGGCGTTGATTTTAGAATCGGCTTATATTCTTTCCGAGTTGCGGCGAATATCGCCTCCACGGCCTTTTCCACGCCTTCATCGTAACGGCCTTCCCGGAAATGCGGAACGATTCGGTTTTCAATGATGTCCTTTGAAATCGCGTCCGTCAGCACGGATTCAAGGCCGTAGCCCACTTCGATCCGCACCGCCCGCTCTTTCTTTGTGATGAAGAGAATGACGCCGTTATCCTTCTCTTTTTGACCGACCCTCCAGGCCTCGGCGAGGCGTATGGAAAAATCTTCCAGGGATTCACCTTCAAGGCTAGGGAATGTGACGACTACAACTTGATTGCTTGTCTCAGTTTCAAAACGGCTTAATTTGGATTCGATCGAACTTTTGGCGGCAGGGGAGAGGAGCTGAGCGTAATCACTCACATACCCATCCGAGCGCTCGGGGATGGTAAGCGCCCAAAGGCAGGCGAGGGGGGTGAAGATAAAAAGGGCCGCGAAGGCCGGACCCTTAGGATTAAAAAACGACCTTGGGAGCAACTTTGGCTCCTTCATCGGCTGCAAAGTAAGCCTTCTTTTGAAGCCCCATGAGAAAAGCCACGAGGCTGTTTGGGAAAACACGAATCTTGGTATTAAACTCGCGGGCGGATTCGTTGAAGCGCCGGCGCTCGACCGTCACGCGGTTCTCTGTGCCCTCCAGCTGGCTCTGCAAAGCCAAAAAATTCTGATTGGCCTTAAGCTCAGGGTAGCGCTCTACGACGACAAGAAGCCGGCTCAGGGCAGAGGAGAGGTTGTCCTGCGCCTGTTCAAACTTGGCGAGTGTTTCGGAATGAGTAAGGGCTCCCGGGGCGAGTTTAATTTCCGAGATCTTGGAGCGCGCCTCCACCACCGATTGCAGGGTCTCCTGCTCGTGGGAGGCGTAGCCTTTCACCGTTTCCACGAGATTAGGAATAAGATCAAGGCGCCTTTGGTACACATTTTCCACCTGCGACCAGGCTGCGGCGACTTTTTCTTCCAAGGTTACGAGCTCATTGTACGTGCCGCCGAAAACCGCAAACAATAGTAACACCCCACCTAGCACCACCGCCCACGGTATCCAATTTTTCTTTTTCATGATTTCTCTCCTTGTTCATCCATTGCGATATTGACGGATAATGATTTTAATCACCGCAAGTTACAACGCAAGCGTTTTAAACAAATCCGCAGAAAAAGCCATGCGGCTTGAATCTCGCGATGGCAGTCTTTGCTGATGTACAGATGGCCCAAATGGTGTTTGAGGTAAAAGATTCGTGAGGGCATATTTAGATTGTTTCGAGCAACGGGCTTAAGACCTCTGAGATTTCTTGATTGACTTTCGCTTCTTCGATCCAGCCGCGCAGGAACGGCCGCAGGATAAGATATCCCGGCGCTGAAGGGTCGGAAAG
>CAYJSI010000016.1:0-43230 GCA_964373045.1 uncultured bacterium | reverse complement strand
AGCCAAAATCCGTTTATCGGGGCGGAGGCGCCGATTCCCTCCACTCGCTCCAGAAGCGGATCTAAGAAAGGTTGTCGAATGTCGCTTGCAGAGGTGAAGCCCTTGAAGATTTCAGTGCAGGACGGAAAGTCCTGCGAAAAGGTTTTAAAGATCGAGATTGGCGGAGAAGACATTCAGCGCGAGTACGAGCAATTTTATAAAGAGATTGCTCCCAAGGCAAAGATTCCGGGATTTCGTCCCGGCAAGGCGCCGCGCGATGTCCTAGTGATGCATTTTCAGGAGGAGGCGCGCCAGGAGGTCCTGAAGCACCTTCTGTCGCACTCCTTTCAGGAGGCCGTTCGCGAAAAGACCCTCGAGCCCCTCGGGCTTCCGGAGATCAAGGAAGTGAATTTTACGGACCAAAAACTTTCTTATCAGGCCTTCGTCGAGACTCGTCCCAAGATTAAACTTTCCCGGGTGACGGGCTTAAGCATTAAGCGAGCGAGCGTTGAAATCAAACCCGAAGAAAGTCAACAGGCCCTGAAACGCGTTCAGGAGTCGCTCGCCCAGTACAAGGCGGTTGAAGACAGACCCTCTGCCCTCGGTGATTTTCTTATTGCTGATTATGTCTGCTCAGTGGACGGCAAAGAGGCCGATAAGCGTACAGGGGATTGGTTTGAACTTAAGAAAGATGAATTTTTGAAGGGTTTTTCCCCTCAGCTCGTGGGCTTGAAGGCGCTCGATGAAAAAGAAGTGTCGGTCGAGTTTCCGGAAAATTTTGGTCGAAAAGAACTGGCGGGAAAGCTCGCTCTTTTTAAGGTCAAAGTCCAGGAAGTTAAAACCAAGCACCTCCCCGAGTTAAACGATGAGATGGCTAAGGAGGCCGGTGAATTCAAGACCCTGGCCGAGCTTAGGGAAAAAGTCGAAAAGGACCTGCGGGAGGCGAAGGAGCACGAAGTCGAAACCCAGTTTGAAAAGGCGCTCTTAGAGGAACTCGTGAAGCATAACAAATTAGAGCTGCCGGAGCGCCTCGTGGCTCGCCGCCTTGCGCGGCTCGTGGAAGATGCGCTTCAGCACACCCAGCGCCACGGGCTTTCGGAAGGCCAAGAGGAGGAAACGAAAAAAAAACTGGAGGCGAAATTGGCACCCGAGGCGCGCCGCCAGGTTCACCTCGCTTTTCTCTTGGATGAGATCGCCTTGCGGGAGAAGGTGACAGTGGAAGAGGCGGATTTTAAATCCCGATTCGAGCGTGCGGCCGCCCAGTATCGCCAGCCGGTCGACATTGTCGAAAAATATTACCGCGAGCACGAAGAGGCGCGCGAAGGACTTCAGGATCAGATTCGAAATGAAAAGGTGATCGAATTCATCAAACAAAATGCAAAGTCGTCTTAAAAATAGCAGAGAAATAAGGAGGTTTTTATGAGTGGTTACTTAGTACCGATGGTGATCGAGACAACAGGCCGGGGCGAGCGCGCGTATGATATTTATTCGCGCCTTCTTAAGGATCGCATTGTTTTTGTCGGAACGCCGATCGATGACACGATCGCCAATCTGATCATTGCGCAGATCCTCTTCCTTCAAATGGAAGAATCAGAGAAAGATATCAATATTTATATCAATTCACCGGGCGGTTCCGTCACGGCCGGGCTCGCCATCTACGACACCATCCAGTTCGTGAAATGCGATGTCTCAACTTACTGCGTGGGGCAGGCGGCCAGCATGGGTGCCTTGCTCCTTGCTGCCGGCACCAAGGGAAAACGATACTCGCTACCCCACTCACGCGTCATGATCCATCAACCCTGGGGCGGGGCGCAGGGGTCGGCCTCCGACATCCACATTCAGGCGACGGAAATCCTCAAGCTCAAAGATCAGCTGAACCACATCTTAGTGAATCACACGGGTCAGCCGCTTGAGCGCATTGAAAAGGATACGGACCGTGATTATTTCATGTCCTCGAAGGAGGCCAAAGACTACGGCCTTGTGGATCATGTGATCACCTCCCGATCGGAAATCGGCGGCGGCAAGAAGTGAAAAAAAGAAATATCCTTCTGACGCCGGGGCCCACCCCAGTTCCTGAATCCGTCCGTGCCGTCTTAGCGGAGCCCGTCATTCACCACCGCACGCCGCAGTATCGGAAAATCTTTGAGGCCGTGACGGGCGAGCTCGGGAAAATATTTTTCACCCGAAATCCTGTTTACACGATTACAGGTTCCGGAACCTCGACCATGGAGGCCTCCCTGGTTAATTTTCACTCCGTGGGGGATGACGTTCTGGTGGTGGACGGCGGAAAATTCGGAGAACGGTTTACGGATTTAGCCAGGGCCTATCGCTTGACCCCCACGGTGCTCAAAGTTCCGTACGGAGAGGCCGTCAAACCGGAGGCCATTGCTCAAGCCCTTCTCAAGAATCCCAACCTCAAGTCCGTTTGTGTCGAACTCTGCGAGACCTCGACGGCAGCGCTGAATGATATTCGCGCCATCGGTGAGATCACCCGCAAAAGCGACGCCCTTTTGATTGTCGACGCTATTTCCGGCCTGGGCGCGGACCGGCTTGAGACGGACGCGTGGGGAGTCGATCTTGTGATCGCGGCCTCCCAAAAAGCGCTCATGCTGCCGCCGGGGCTTGCTTTTATCAGTGTGAGCGATAAGGCCAAGAGGCGGCTTGATCGCGCCAATATCGCAAGGTTTTATCTGGACTTGAGACTTTATGAAAAGGGAATCCGGGATTGGGACACCCCCTTTACGCCGGCCTTGACGCTTGTGATCGCCCTTGGGAAGGCGCTTGAATTAATCTCTTCTGAGGGGCTCGAAAATGTCTTCAAGCGCTGTGCTGCCTTAGGGGAGTTTACGCGTGAGCGGCTGAAGGCCATGGGCCTCGAACTTTTTTCAAAGGCGCCCTCCTCGACGGCGAGTGCGGCCGTCGTGCCCTCGGGTATCGACGGAGAAAAACTTGTCAAAATTATGCGCGATGAAAAAGGGGTTACGCTCGCAGGCGGGCAAGGGGAAATGAAAGGAAAAATTATCCGCGTGGCTCACATGGGCGCCATCACAAAAAAAGATTTGGAAGAAGGATTCAAAGTCCTGCACGAAACCCTGATGGAGATGCGAGTCCATAGTCCGCAGTCCACAGTCCACAGTGGAAAGGCAAAGTAAAGTGGCGTTTAAGTTTGAGAAGTTAGAAGTTTGGAAAAAAGCTTTGGATTTAAGTTTTTCCATCCACGAACTGACTCGTCGATTTCCAAAAGAAGAGTTATATATTCTTAGTTCTCAGCTTAAGAGAGCGGCTGACTCCATTGCCTTGAATATTGCAGAAGGTTCGACAGGTCAAACAAATGCAGAATTTAGGCAATTTGTTAGTTATTCAATTCGCTCAGGCGTGGAAGTGGTAGCATGTTTTTACATCGGACGAAAGCGAGGTTTGATATCACCTCAAGAATTCGACAAGCTTTATCAGCAGACAGAGGAAATTATAAAGATGGCGCAAGGTTTGCGTCGATCTTTGCATTAAACTGTGGACTATCGACTATGGACTGTGGACTGACCTTTCGAGGAAAGCTATGATGAAAATATTAGTAAGCGATCCGCTCGGAAAAGCAGGGATGACGGAATTAAAAAAGGAAAAAGGGATTCAGGTCGACGAGATCCCCGGTCTTTCAGGCGAGGAACTTAAAAAGATCATTGCCGGCTACGATGCCATCATCATTCGAAGCGGCACGCGGCTGACGAAAGAGATCCTTCAAGCCGCAGACAAACTGCGCGTCATCGGCCGCGCCGGGGTCGGCGTGGACAATGTGGATTTGGAAGCGGCCACCAAGCGCGGCATCATCGTGATGAATACGCCCGAGGGGAACACCATTTCCACCGCAGAGCATACGTTTTCGCTTTTAATGGCCCTGGCCCGCAATATCCCGCAGGCGGCCACTTCTGTTCGGGGCGGAGAATGGAGGCGCCAGGACTTTCTAGGGACCGAGCTCAACGGCAAGGTGCTCGGCGTCGTCGGCTTTGGCCGCATCGGCCGGGAAGTAGCCAAGCGGGCCACGGCCTTCGGGATGCGTGTCGTCACCTTTGATCCTTTTATTTCCAAGGATAGCGTAAAAGACTTACCCGTGGAATTTATGGATCTAAAATCACTTCTTAAGATTGCGGATTTTATTACCGTCCACACACCCCTTACGCCCGAGACAAAGTACATTTTGAATGTCGAGGCCTTCAAGCTCTGCAAAAAAGGAGTGAAGGTGATCAACTGTGCCCGCGGCGGGATCATTGAGGAGAGAGCACTACTTGACGCCATCAAGTCTGGAAAAGTTTCAGGGGCCGCGCTCGATGTTTTTGAAAAGGAGCCGCCGGGTGACAACCCGCTTCTTAAATTGAGGGAGGTCATCACCACGCCTCACCTGGGCGCGGCAACGCAGGAGGCACAGGAAAATGTCGCGGTGGAAGTGGTGCGTCAAGTGGTGGATGCTTTGCAAGAGCGGGCGATTAAAAATGCCGTCAATCTTCCGAACCTGGATCCCGAGACTTACAAGGTCCTCCGGCCATGGCTTACCCTCGCCGAAAAAATAGGCTTGCTGCAGGCCCAGCTTTTCGGGAAGGGTTTGAAAACCGTGGATATTCGTTACGGCGGGGAGGTGACTCGTTACACTCTTCAGCCTCTTACCAACGCCGTCATGCGCGGGCTTTTGGCCCCCGTTTGCGGGGAGACGGTCAATTTCGTTAACGCCTCGGCCATGGCCAAGGAGCGCGGTATTGTGGTCAATGAAAATCGCAGCACCCAGACGGCTGATTTTACGAATTATATTGAAGTGGAAGTGAGCGCGGGTTCTGAGAACGGCAAAAACCGCATCATGGGCACGCTTTTCGGAAACAAATTGCCGCGCATCGTCAGCATCAATGATTTCTGGGGACTCGATATCGATCCCGAGGGGTACGTGCTGGTGGTCACGAACGAAGACCAGCCGGGGGTCGTGGGAAAATTAGGGACCATCCTTGGAAATAATAAGGTCAACATCGCCGAAATGTCTTTGGCGCGCGTCGGGAAAGGCAAGAAAACGCTCGCGTTGACTACCATCAATACAGACAACCCTATCTCTGACAAAGTCCTGGCAGAGATCAAAAAGTTCAAGCCCATCCTCGACGTCAAAGTTGTCAAGTTATGAACCCCGTTAGACCTCTGTTTTCTTCGTACCCACATTCTGAGCAAAATAAGGAACGATTTTTTTTGTATCTCGTAATGCTTCTAGGGAGGGTCTAACGGGGTGAACCGTATCTTAATCGGCGCCCAATGGGGCGATGAGGGCAAGGGAAAAATTATCGACCTTCTTGCCCGCAAAAGCGACATCATTGTCCGCTATCAGGGCGGCAACAACGCCGGCCACACGGTTAAATTCGACCAGGAAAAATTTATTCTTCACCTCATTCCCTCCGGCATCCTTCACCCGGGCAAGATCTGCGTCATCGGCAATGGCGTGGTGATTGACCCCGAGGCCTTCTTTAAAGAGGTCGATGTCCTCGAAAGCCGGGGGATCCGCGTCCAAGGCCGCCTCTTCGTTTCCGAGCAGGCCCACCTCCTTTTTCCTTATCATAAGTTGATGGATCAGCTGCGCGAGGGTTCACTCAAGCACGGGGAGATGATCGGGACCACTAAAAGGGGAATCGGCCCCTGCTATGCGGATAAGATTGCCCGCACGGGCCTTCGTGTCGGTGATTTGAAGGACCTTTCTTATTTCAAAGGGCGGCTTATCTCCGTGCTCCGTGAAAAAAATGAGGTCCTCAAAAAAATTTATGGCCACCCCGGTCTCTCTTTCCAGAAAATTTTCAACCCATTTAAACTGATGCGGCCGCGGCTCCTTAAGTTTGCCACGGATACGGCTTATTATCTTTATCGTGCCAGCCAGCGGCGAAAAGGCATTCTCTTTGAAGGGGCCCAAGGAACTATGCTGGACGTCGATCACGGGACCTATCCTTTTGTGACGTCTTCGAACGCCACGGTGGGCGGCGCCATCGCAGGTTCCGGCATCAGCCCCACTTTAATCGACCGCGTGATTGGTGTTGTCAAGGCCTATACCACACGCGTGGGCGAAGGCCCCTTTCCCACCCAGTTTCCGCCAAGCCTCATGAAACAGATTCAAACCAAAGGGGAAGAATTCGGCTCCACCACAGGCCGCCCGCGGCGCTGCGGCTGGTTTGATGCCGTGATCGCCCGCCACGCGGTGCGGATCAACGGCCTGGATGAACTCGCCGTGATGAAGCTTGACGTTTTATCGGGTCTCTCTGAAATTAAAATTGCGACGGCCTACCGACTCGGTGGTAAGATCTATCGGGAAAACCCGGTTTCGATCCACGAGTTTTCCCGCTGCCAATCCGTTTACGAAACCATGAAAGGGTGGCAGGAAGACGTCTCGCACATTCGGCGCTGGAAAGAGCTTCCCGTGAATGCCAAGAAATACTTGAAGCGTTTAGAGGCCCTGCTTGAAACCCCCATTAAAATCGTGTCCGTTGGCAGCAAACGCTCCCAAACGATCTTCGTATAAATGACCGATTCTAATATTCCTCTGCATATTGCGATTATCATGGACGGCAACGGCCGGTGGGCTCAGGCCCGCGGTCTTCCCCGCATCCGAGGGCACGAAGTGGGTGTTGAGCGCGTCGAAGACACGATCCGGCTCTGCCCTAAATATGGCGTCAAATACCTCACGCTCTACGCCTTTTCCAAGGAAAACTGGGCCCGCCCCAAACCCGAAGTCACCTTCCTCATGAATCTTCTTTCGGACTACCTCGACCGCAAAAAAGAAGAGCTCATGAAAAATAATGTTGTCTTTAACGCCATCGGCCGGATCCAGGATCTTCCCGAGATCATTCAAAAGAAAATTGCTGAGGTCAAAAATTACACGGGGGAAAATACCGGGCTTACGGCCACCTTTGCCTTCAGTTATTCCTCGCGGCTTGAAATCACGGATGCCTGCCGGGCCCTTGCCGAAGAAGCCAAGGCGGGCAAGCTGGATCCCCGGAATATCAGCGAAAAAATGATTCAGTCTCATCTTTATACGAAAAATCTTCCGGATCCCGATCTCCTGATCCGCACGAGCGGCGAGATGAGAATCAGCAATTTTCTGCTCTGGCAGATTTCTTATACCGAACTTTATGTCACCGAGAAATATTGGCCGGACTTCACGGAAGAGGAATTTGTGAAGGCCATTCGGGAGTATCAGAAAAGGGAAAGGCGCTTTGGACGCACGAGCGTCACCCAGGAGAAAGTGTGATGGACGGACTGGGCAAGCGGCTTGTGACCTCGGCGGTTTTTATTGCGGTGGCCCTTGCCGCCATTTTCTGGGCGCCCGAGTGGATCTTTGTTCTTGTGATCGAAGGTTTTTGCCTTTTGGGTCTCAACGAATTTTTGACGCTTGCCGAGAAAAAGGGAGTGATGGTGAATCGCCCCTTGAGTCTTTCTCTTGCGTTCTTCATTCCCATTGCAGCCCCTTTTTCGGCCGAGCCCTTCGTGCTTGGGGCAGCATGCCTGATTCTCCTCACGGTTCATTTTAAGCCGTCCCTGCGCCACCAATCTTTTCTCGGGACCGCGGTCCCTATTTTCGGAATGGTGTACGTGGTTTTATTTTTCTCGCACCTGATCAAAATGAAAGAGCTTCTTCACGGTGCTTCGTGGGTTTTTTATACCATCCTTGTGGTCAAGGGAGGAGACGCAGGCGCTTATTTTGTCGGGAAAAAATGGGGAAAGACAAAATTAATTGAACACATCAGCCCCAACAAGTCGGTGGAAGGCGCCCTGGGGGGATTTCTTGCATCGCTGGTCCTTTCGGTTCTATCAAAAAGTTACCTTGCGGATGTGGCCTTGAGCCATCTCGTGCTCCTTGGGATCGCGGTGGGGATTGTTTCTCAGCTGGGTGACCTAGTCGAAAGTCTTTTGAAGCGTGATGCCGGCGTGAAGGATTCTGGGGATGTCCCGGGTTTGGGCGGGCTCCTCGATGTGCTGGATAGCTTACTCTTGAGCGTTCCCTTGGTTTATTATTACGTTGTTTTTTTAGTGCCTCGCTAACGGTATGAAAAATATCGCCATCCTAGGCTCCACAGGCTCCATCGGAATCAATACGCTTGCGATCGTCAGGACTCATCCCGGCCAATTTCGAGTACGTTCCCTCGCCGCCAAGAAAAGTTCTGAAAAGATTTGCGCGCAGGCGCGTGAATTCAAACCCGAGCTTGTTTGTCTTTATGATCAAGGGCTCGCCTTAGAGCTCGAAAGAAAATTGAAGCCCCACGGCGTTCGTGTCGTGGCAGGCGATGAAGGTCTCATCGAGGCCGCCACTTTGCCTTCTGTCGATCAGACCATCTTTTCCATGGTGGGAGCGATCGGCCTTGCGCCCCTTTTTGCCGCCGTCAAAGCCGGCAAGGACGTGGCCATTGCCAACAAAGAGCCGCTTGTGGTCGCAGGCGATCTTTTGATGAAAGAGGCAAGGCGGCTCAATGTTTCTGTCCTTCCGATTGATAGTGAACACTCCGGCCTCTGGCAATGTCTCGAAGGCCGCAATCTCGGTTCCCTTAAGAAGTTAATCCTGACCTCTTCCGGCGGGCCGTTCCGAAATAAAAAAGGATCCCTGGCCCGTGTCACACCCGAACAGGCCTTGAAGCACCCCAAGTGGAAGATGGGCCCCAAGATCACGATTGATTCCGCGACCCTCATGAACAAGGGGCTGGAGGTGATTGAGGCCGCGAATCTCTTCGGGGTCTCTTCCAAAAAAATTGAGGTGCTGATTCACCCCGAGGCCATCATTCACGCCATGGTGGAATTTGTGGATGGGAGCCACCTGGCTCACCTTGGGATTACGGATATGCGGCTTCCCATCCAATATGCCCTGAGTTATCCGGATCGCCTCACGAATCATTTGCCCAAGCTTGATTTTTCGAAGGAGCGGTCGTTTCATTTTGAAAAGCCGGATCTCAAGCGTTTTCCCTGTCTCGAGCTTGGTTATGAGGCAAGCCGCGCGGGCGGCTCGATGCCGGCCGCCTTGAATGCTGCAAATGAAATTGCGGTCGAGGCCTTTTTGGAAAGAAAAATTTCATTTCTTGAGATTGCAAAAATCATCCGGCATGTTATGAAAAAGCACAAACTCCTTAAACACCCGACCCTTGCGGAACTTCTCGAAACCGATCGTTGGGCCCGAGAAGAGGCCCGGGAGCTTGTATGAGTTTGATTTCCTCTGTTCTTCCCTCTGTGATTGTACTGGGCCTTTTGATTATCATCCACGAGCTCGGCCATTTTATCGCCTGCCGCCTCTCAGGGGTGAAGGTGGAGAAGTTTTCCATTGGTTTTGGGCCTGAAATCTTTTATTGGCAGGGACGAGAAACTCGATACGCACTCTCCCTTTTTCCTCTCGGCGGATTTGTGAAACCGGCGGGAGAGTCCGCCAGCGAAGTGACGGCACAGGGCGGCCTCCGGCCCGGTGATTATCTATCGGCGCCGCTAACTCACCGCATCTTTATTGTGGCGGCCGGCGTCCTCATGAACTATCTCCTCGCCTTTTTTCTCTTTACCGCTATTTTTATGATGGGACGGCCCATTCCCGGGACCACGCTCGGGGGATTCATCAAAGGTTATCCGGCCGAGGCGAGCGGCCTTCAAGCGGGGGATCGAATTTTAGAAGTGGGCTCTGAACGCGTTCAAACCTGGAGCGAATTGACTACGGCCCTGGAAAAATCCGAGACGCCGGAAGTGATGCTGGTGGTGGAGCGTGAGGGCCGGGCGATTCCCATCCCCATTCAACCGAAGGTGGATGAAGTAACGGATCTCTTTGGCAATCCCGTAAAGCTCAAGCGACTCGGCATTACGCCTCATCCCGAGGCTTATGTGTTCGAGCGCTACGGGCTTTGGGGTTCGCTTAAGCGGGCCTGGGAGATCGAGGCCTTCTTGACGGTGATGACGCACAAGGCCATTTATTATTTACTTATCGGAAAGCTTTCCATGAAGACCATCTCCGGCCCCATCGGCATTGTGGCCATGACGGGGGATGCGGCAAGGCTCGGCCTTCCTTATCTTTTGCAGCTGACAGCAACTCTGAGCGTCTCGCTTGCCGTGATGAATCTTCTCCCTATTCCGGCGTTGGATGGTGGGCACCTTCTCTTTCTTCTGATCGAAGGGATCCGTAGAAAACGCGTGAGCCTTCAGGCCCAGGAGCGGGCCACGCAGGTGGGGTTTGTTCTGCTTTTAGTGTTTGCGGGATTTGTGATTTATAATGACCTGGTCAATATCGAGATCTTCGAAAAAATCAAAGGCCTTTTCCCGCGGGCCATCCCCTAAACCCAAAAGTTAAAATGACCCCTTGACAAAATTGTTATGCGCTGGACGCAAACTTTAATACCCACGTTGAGGAATTTGCCCAAGGATGCGGAGGCCGAAAGCCATAAGCTGGCCCTTCGCGCCGGTCTGATCCGTCAGCTCGCCTCGGGTGTTTATAGTTACCTGCCGCTTGGTTTCAGAGTCCTCCAAAAGATCATGTGTATTATCCGTGAGGAGATGGCGCTGGCCGGAGCTGACGAAGTGCTTTTGCCGGCGCTCCATCCGGCTGAGATTTGGAAAAAATCAGGGCGTTTCGAGACACTCGGGGAAGATAAAATTTCATTTAAAAACCGCTCCGGGCACGAATTTGTGCTGGGCCCGACCCATGAAGAGGTGATCACAGAGCTCGTGGGAGGCTCGATCAAATCCTTCCGCGATCTTCCGGTCACCCTTTATCAGATTCAAACCAAATTCCGTGATGAAGCACGGCCCCGTTTTGGCGTGATCCGCACCAAGGAATTTATCATGAAGGATGCCTATAGTTTTGACGTGGATGAAAAAGGGCTCGATCGAAACTATCAAAAAATGTCGGAGGCGTACCACAAAATTTTTTCGCGCTGCGGTCTTACGTTTCAAGTGGTAACAGCAGACCCCGGGATGATGGGGGGCAACATGAGCCAGGAATTTATGGTGGAGTGCCCCTACGGCGAGGACCGGGTGGCGCGTTCCGATGGAAATTATCTGGCGAGCCTTGATATTGCGGAGCGGGGCAAACCGCCCTTGAAAACCCCCGAGCCCAAATCCTCCAAACCGGAAGCCTTTGACACGCCCAACCTACGCACCATTGATGAAATAACCCATCGATTTAAAATCCCCGCCTCTCAGATGGTAAAAACGATCCTTTTTATGGCGGATGGAAAGCCCATTGCGGCGCTTGTAACGGGTGATAGCGAAGTCCATGAAGGAAAGCTGCGCCGGTTCGTGGGGGCGCGTGAGTTAAGGCAGGCGACCACGGACGAAATCCAGAAGGCCACGGCGGCACCCGTCGGGTTCGCGGGGCCGGTGGGACTTAAGATTCCGATTTATGCCGATTGGGATATTTTAGGGCTTACGGATTTTGTGAGCGGAGCCAATGAGAAGGATAAACATTTTAAGCATATCAACCTAGGCCGCGATTTCAAACCGGCCGCGGCAGGGGATATCCGTTTTGTGAAAGAAGGCGACCCCGCACCCGATGCAAAAGGAAGGCTCCGCCTGACAACCACGATGGAGGTGGGGCATGTTTTTAAACTGGGGACGCGGTATTCCAAATCGATCGGGGCCTTTTTCCTGGATGAAAAAGGGGAGCGCCGGCCGGCCATCATGGGTTGCTACGGGATTGGCGTCAACCGCATTCTTGCCGCCGTGATTGAGGAGCATCACGATGAAAAAGGGATCCAGTGGCCTGCGAGCGTGGCGCCCTTTGAAGCCCAAATCATTACCGTGAATCAGGCCGATGATAAGACACGTGAAGCGGCCGAAAAAATTTATGCGGACCTTACGGCAAATGGCCGTGATGTGCTTTACGACGACCGCGATGAACGGGCCGGAGTGAAATTCAACGATGCGGATTTGATCGGCATTCCGATCCAGATCGTGATCGGTGAGCGCAACCTCCAAGAAGGCAATGTTGAAATGAAATGCCGCCGGACCGGCAAGGTTGAAAAAGTCGGAGTGGGTGAAGTCGTAAAACTTTTAACCTGTTCTTAAAGGGGCGGGCTACTGCGCTTAAGATTCTTGGAAGCGCTGACCGATGTTACATTGGTCGATTGCATCACGTAAACCGGATTCCCTTCCGCGTCATATTCACTATCCACACGCAGAACTTTTTTAAGCACGAGTTTCATTTTCAGAAGCGTGCCGTCCTCCAAAATATAGTCATTCCACCGCTCACTCGATTGATTGACCTCCACCGGGCTTGCCTCCACCTGCTTGCCGCCGAAATTGATCGTCACTTTATCTTCCGCCATAGATGATTCCTCCTCTGAAGGATGGTATTCTAACGACAATCGGTCCTATCATCAACTCTTTGGTCTTGCAGTTAAATTTGAAATTCTTCTGATAGTTTGGTAGGGTGGTGGCATGTCTAAAAAGTTTTCTCATGTGGGAAAAAAATTGGATCCTGAAAAACATTTTGATCACCTGCGCAAACTCATCGAGCTCGAAGAGGCCGAGGAGATTCGTCAGTTTAAAGAGGTGTTCGTCAAACGCACCCCTGAAGAGCGTGAACTTCTCGGCAAGGCCCTTCTCAGACTTCGAATCTCGGAATCGCATTTCAGCCCGGCCGGCCACCGTCTTTTGAGTTTCCGTTACGAGAGCGAAAAACCTCTCCCGCTTTATTCCCCCGATGTGGGAGACCCTGTCAGCCTGTCGGACTCAGCCGAAGATATTTTTGATCTTCCGACCGGAACGGTTTACCAAAAAGACAAAGAGACCATCACGGTGGCCTTTGGCCGCAAACTTCCCGAATGGGTGAGCGAGGCCGGACTTTATACGCTCAATATTTCGGGAAATCGGATGACTTATAAGAAGATGTATCAGACGCTTGAAGAAGTGGCGGCAGCAAAACATAGCCGGCCGGCCTATTTCCGGGATTTAAGCCTCGGACTTAAAAAACCTGAGTCCTACGATCCGCTCCCAATCGAAAAAATTTCTTTTTTCAACTCGCATTTAAACCCCTGGCAAAAAGAAGCGGTGCAGGCGGCACTTGCCTCGCGCGATATTTCGATCGTGCACGGTCCTCCGGGCACGGGCAAGACAACCGTTCTCATTGAAATCATCCGTCAGGCAATCGCAACCGAACAATTTGTCTTTGCCACCGCTCCGAGCAATACAGCCTGTGATCATATCCTCGAATGCCTTGTGAAGGCCGGTGTTCCGGCACTTCGTCTCGGACATCCGGCACGCATTATGGAGCATCTGCGGGTTCACACGCTTGATTTTAAGCTTGCCCACCATCCTCTTGCCAAGCAGCTCGATGAGCTTGAATCCGAAGTGGCAAAGCATTTTACGCGTTACGAAAGATCGAAACGCCGTCGTTCGCTTAGTCGTGACGAAAAGACCGTTTTGTTTGAAGAAATTAACCGGATAAAAGCTGAAATTCGCGGTCTCGATGACCAAATTTTTAGGGCGGTGATCCGAAGCGCGCCCGTGATGGTGGGAACGCACACAAGCGCCACGGATCCGGTTCTTCGCGCCAGAAAATTTGATCTTCTCGTAATGGATGAGGCAAGCCAGGCCACAGAACCCAGCGCCTGGATTCCCGTTCTGAAGGCCGGAAGAATCGTGCTTGCCGGAGATCATTACCAGCTTCCGCCGACTGTGATTTCAAAGGAAGCCGAGAGACGCGGGCTGGCCGTTACTTTATTTGAACGGTTTCACAAATTACTCGGCAAAGATTGGCGGACCCTTTTAAAGATTCAATACCGCATGAATGAAAAGATCATGAATTTTCCCTCCCGGGAATTTTACGGCGGAGAACTGGTCGCCGACGATTCGGTGAAGCATCATACGCTTGCGGATTTAAAACATGTCAAGCGGCTCCCCGAAACCGAAGAACCGTTTTTATTTCTCGACACTGCGGGCCGGGGTTTCGAAGAAGCGCTTGAGCCGGGTTCGGAGAGCCGTTACAACCGCGAAGAGGCTGCGCTTTTGATGGAATATCTCCAGAAAATTCTTGATGCCGGTGTGAGTCCTGAAGATATTGCCGTGATCAGCCCTTACAGCGCGCAGGTGCGGCTCTTGGCAAGCCTCATTCTCGCGCCTGAAATCGAAGTCGATAGCGTCGACGGTTTTCAGGGGCGCGAGAAGGAAGTGATCATGGTTTCGCTTGTGCGTTCCAATGTGGAGGGCGAACTCGGATTTTTAGCGGATACAAGACGCATGAATGTGGCCATGACACGCGCCAAACGCAAACTTGTGATGATCGGTGACAGTGCAACTCTTTCAGCTATTCCCTTTTACCGCGACTTTATCCAGTACGCTGAATCAATCTCCGCCTACCGTTCTTCGTGGGAGATTATTTGATTCAACGTCGGGAGAGAACCCCTCGCCCCTACATTTAAATGGGGTATAGTAAATGAGGTATAGTCCGATAATGGTTTTGACAAATTGCTAGTTGCAGGACATACTTTTAAATAGCGACTCGTCCCGAAGGCTGGGCCAGCCCTCGTAACCCATTAACGACGGAGGTTGTTATGAAGACCTTTCTGAAGTGGTTTCTTCCTCTCTGTATTTTAACTATTGTCTTTTATCCAGCCGACAGCTATGCCAAACGGGAAGGCGCTGGAAATCCTCCAGGTCAGGCGGGTGGTCCCGGACGCGGAAATGTTCCAGGTCCTGCAGGTGGTCCGGGAGCAGGAAATGTTCCAGGTTCGGCGGGGGGTCCTGGTGCAGGCCCTCGTTTTGAGCATCCCGATCCCAATCGTCCTCATATGGGTTCCGGCGAAGGCCGCGGTCTTCATCGCGGAACCAATCCTCCGGGAGCTGTAGGGGGTTCGGGGCAAGGGAATGTTCCTGGTCCAGCAGGCGGTCAAGGTGCGGGACCGCGATGGACGGACAATCCCAATCAAACGGATAATCCCCCTGGTCCCATGGGTGGAAAGGGAACGGATTGGCCCGGCGCTTCAGCGGCTGAAGGTACGTCCTCTTCCTCTTCAGCATCGAGCGTTGAGAGCAGTTCTGCTTCAGGCGAAACAAGCAGCGTTTCCGACGGCGGTGATTCGGGCCAAAGTTACAAGCGCGCCGATTTTAATCAGGATGGCGTGGTCGATCAAACCGAACGCCGGCAAGCACGCAAAATGTTCAAAGAAAAAAAGAAAAAGCGGATGGACCAAAATCAAGATGGCGTCGTCGATCCGGCCGAAAAGGCGCGTTCGAAGCAAATGATGAAGAAACGTCTTCATAGTCATTCTCAGGACGGCAGCCAGGACCAAGAGCCGACCTAATCTGCACCCTTTCCCCCCATCCAACCCTTTCTTTCATTCGGAAAAGGGGCTGGGTGAGGACGGATCGAATATTTCACCCTCTTTCAACGTCTAATCACGAGGTTCCCGTCTATCTCTATGATGCAGGATCCTGACCGCGGGCTTGTGCACGAGGCCAAGGCCGGCAGCAGAAACGCCTTCGCAAAACTCGTTGATCATTATTATGAAATGGTTTACGGCCTTGCGTTCGGCGTACTCGCCGATCGCGAAGCGGCCCGTGATGTGGCGCAGGATGTCTTTCTTAAAGCCTTTCGCGAGATCGCCGGCTTCGAGGAGAAATCGCGGTTTAAAACCTGGCTTTACCGGATTGCCATGAATGCCGCCATCGATCAGGTGCGGAAAAAGCGGCCGCATGAGGTGATTGATTTGACGGATGCAAGCGGGGAGGATGAGAAGGCGCCGCTTGTGATTGCGGATCCCTCCCGCGGTCCGAGGGATCAGATACAGCATGAGGAATTGAAGGCGCTGTTTGAGAAGGCCCTCGAGGGCCTCACACCTGAACACAAAGCAATCTTGGCACTCCGGGAGTGGCAGGAGATGAGTTATGAGGAGATTGCCGAGGTGCTTGGCATCGAAATAGGGACCGTGATGTCCCGGCTTTATTACGCCCGCAAAAAGCTGAGTGAAATTTTAAGTCAGAAATACGGAAGAGGCATCTTATGAGCGAAGTCAACGAAAGAAAAGCAGCCGGATTTTACCGAAACTATCTTGAAAGGGAAATCATCCGTCCCGAGATCCGCCTCGAGAAGGAAAAATTCATCCGCACCCATTTTTGGAAGGAGCCCGCGTTATTTTTGACGTTGACGCCGGGATTTACCGTCCCTGCGTTATGCCTGACGCTTGTCTTCTGCGCCTTTCTTCTATTTCAGGCGCCGCCAACCCCGAACCCCTTTGGCCGTGCCGCCGTGTTTCAAAAACCGCAAGTGGAGGTGAGACGTGCGGCGAGCAAGACGGGCGCTATTATGGTGTATCAGAAAGTATATAACGGTGCACCCTTTACCATTGTTTGGGTTTTCTCGGGAGGGACTCTGCCATGAATTTTTTAGCCAAATCCCTCCCCGTCGTTGTTATTTTCTTGCTGATGTCGTTCTCAAAGACTGGTTTTGCGGAAAACTCTTCTGAAGAGGGCGTCCGAGTCACTGCCACCGTGCTTGTGGCCTCCAATCAAGGTTCTGATTTTGATTTGGACAATGACGCCTACCGGGACGAGCTGATTAACCTCTTCTCGTATACCTCCTACCGGCAGCTCAAGGCCGAGGTGAGTTATCTTAAGAAGGCCGAGCGCGTCAAGCAAGCATTGCCCGAGGGCTATGAGTTAATTTTGACGCTCCAGGGGGAGGAAAAAGGCAGGATCCTGGTCCAGGCCGTCATCCGCAAGGGAAATCAGCAGTACGTTGACACGGTGCTTGCCATCCTAAGGCCGGGCGTAGTCTTTGTAGGGGGGCCACCCGTAGTAGAAGGGGCCCTAATAATAGTACTGGAAACGGGCTTTTAAAATGAATAAAATAAGTCCGTAGTTCGTCTTATTATTTATAAGCAGCATGGAGCAAAACGGCCTCATCCCACGAACAGCGCGAAACTAGAGAACAAAATTTAAACACGAGAAAGGAGCAAGAGAAAAATATGAAAGTGAAACCCATAATGTACACGGTCCTCATGGTGTTCGTGGTCCTATCCTTTGGACTTATGAACCAACCCTTGATGGCTGCTGAGGAATTGGTCATTGCGGATTTTGATACCGGGGACAAGCCCAATAATATTGGAGGCGACTTCGGGGCGTGGGATAAGGATCCCAACGATGAAACCCAGGGCACTCAGATGTCCTTTGAAGCTGATGATGCCATGGGGGATCCGGCGGGTTATTCCATTCGTCTGGATTATGATGTGGACTCCCCGAATCCTGCCTACAATGGTTTTTGGATGAAGATGAACGGCGAAGATGGAAGTCTTTACAACTCACTCAATTTTTACGTGAAGGGTGATAAGACGAACGATTTTACAAAGCGCGTTAAAATTGAGCTTAAAGACATGACCAACAAACCGTCGCCTTATATTGTGACGGGCTTGACCGATCAGTGGCAGAAGATCTCGATTCCCTTCGAGAAATTCCGCCGCATTACGGATTGGAAGAGCTTAAACGAATTCGTTGTGGTCTTTGACGATATCAATTCCAACCCCAAAAAGGGAACGATTTTTATCGATCACGTCAGTCTTTCCAAAGAGTAAGAACCAACCTCACGTTTTTCCTCCACAGGGGTCCGGGTCTCCCGGACCCCTTTTTTTTCGACTGACACTTTTACATCAAGCCAATATATCCTTTCTTCCGGTGCCGCACTTCGGATCTCCTGCCGATGCGCCGTTCGTCCCGCCTACGGCGGGGTCTCTCTCGCATCCCGTCCTTCGGTAAATTTTTCATCTTGTCTGATTGTAGGGGCGGACCCCCGTGTCCGCCCGTTGTCGAATGAATCGGTTAAAGACCGCGGGCCGACACATGGGCCGGCCCCTGCAACTGGCTCAATGCCGCCTGTCTTACAATGAGCATTATGTCGTTTAGATGCCCCATTTATGTTGACGCAAGAGGATCGAGTTCGTAGAATGCGGGGCATGAAAATTTCGGCATCAATCGTGGCGTTGTTTCTGCTCACGGGATGTGCGGGTGCGGCGCAGATGATCGGCTCAGCTCCCCTCGATGTCCCGCCGGAATTTGATCAGAAGATTATCCTCGATGTTTCGGACGAATATAAGATGCATCAAGCTCCACGCTCGGGCTACGACGTCGGCGATCTTCAGTCTTTTCATACCCAGCACACCCTTCCCATCACGATCGAAGACTCCTTCCGTGAGATGTTTGGTGAGGTTGAGCTCGCCAAAAAGGGGCCAAAGGTTGAAACAGAACTTTCCGAGGTTCCGGCCCATTTTGAAGTCCGGATTATTGATCTAGCTCACGATATTGCCCTGGAGGCCGAAACCTACCGGGCGCAGTTGACGCTAGCCACGGCCATGAAAAGTCCGCGGGGGCATATTTTTTGGCAGCAGGCCTTTCGCGGGGAGGGTTATGTCAGGGTCGATCCTCAATATTCAACAGGTCTCGGTCCTCAGGACGCGGTTGTAGACGCCTTACGCGATGCCATCGATCAAATGCAGAAGGCCATTATTGCCTCTCCCGAGGTGCGGCTGCAGCTGCGGCATTATCAAGCCATTGACCGAGCCCGCCGCGAAAAAGAAGTCCAGCCGTAGCCCCCTTTTCGCCTATGCCGGCTCAGAGTGTGAAGCTTTTAGCCCTGGATGATGAACCCGGAATTCTCGACCTGATTCAAGACCATTTCAGTCCTCGCGGCTACGAGGTCTTCACCGCGGGAGACGGTCTTGAAGGAGTCGAACTCTGTGAGCGTGTACGCCCCGACATCATCCTCCTCGACCTTAAGATGAAAAAAATGGACGGCGATGAGGCTATTCCGCATCTGCGCAAAATCGTGCCGCATGCCATAGTGGTCGTGATCTCCGCCTACCAGGATGAAGTGACCCGCAGGCGCATCGCCGGCCTCGGGGTCGACGTCTACTTCGAAAAACCCGTCTCCATCCTCAACCTCGAAAAAACCGTCCACCAATTGCTCATTTAATGAAATGAATCCTTATTCCATCTCTGTTTTGCTTTTTTCGTTTGGGGCATTAGTGGTCGCTTATCTAGCTATTATCAAGCGAAGAGACATTATTGCTATACGTTTTCTCCTTTTCAGTCTTTGTGCGGCAGGTTGGAGTTTATTTTTTGCTGAGTATGCATCGCATCAACATTCCGAGAAAGAATGCTTTTTGTTCATAAGGGCTGCTCATCATTTTTCTGTTTTTATTCCAGTCTTGTGGACGCACTTCACGTTGGATTTTATTCGAAAAGGAGAACCCTTTGAACGCTTTTATTTTTTAAGCTACATTTTTTCCTTTACGCTCTTTATTTTCTCTTTTACCCCCTTGTTTATTAAAGGAGCGCATTCTATCCTTGGATTTGATTTTTATCCTTCTCCAGGGCCCGCCTACCATTTTTTCACTTTTATGTTTTTTGTCTTGGTGAGCTACTCTTTCTATCATCTCATCAAAGCATTTACTTGCTCGCAATCGGGGCGGACTAGAGAACAATTGAAGTATTTTACTGCCGCTACATTTCTTGCGTTTGTGGGCGGGAGCAGTACCTTTTTTCCAGTTTATAAAATACCCGTTCCTATTTACCTTCTCTTTTTAATGCCTCTCTATCCTTTTCTCATGGGAATGGCTTTGATGCGATATGGCCTCTTCGATTCCGAGCAGATCGCCGATGCCTTTCAGCGGGACAAACTTGCCGCCATTGGGACCCTCGCCGCCAGCATCAATCATGAAATCCGCAATCCCCTCTACATCATCCAAGGCAATGCCGAATCCTATCTTGCCAATCTCCAAGAGGGAATTTACAAGGATCAAGATCAAATCATTGCCAAGGCCACCGAGATCTTAAAGAAAACCGCCGAGCAGTCCACCCGCGCCATAGACATCATGAAGCGCTTTGCCGTCTTTGCCAAGCAGCGGGTCGATCAAAAGACGGCCATTACGGAGGTCAGCCTCAGCGAGGTCCTTGAAAATGTTTTACTCCTTGTCAATCACGAGCTTGAGCTCGATAAAATCGAACTCATCAAACACCTTCCCCAAGATCTCCCCAGCCTTCATGCCGACCGCCGCCACTTAGAAGAGATCCTCTTTAACCTGATTGTCAACGCCTGCCAAGCCATGAAGCGGCAGGCGCAAAAGGGGAGGATCACACTAACCGCAGAATCTAAAAACCACACCCTCAAGCTCAAGGTCGAAGACAACGGCCCCGGCATCCCCGAGGCCCATCTTTCCCACATCTTTGAACCCTTCTACACCACCAAAGACGAAGGCACCGGCCTCGGGCTTTATGTCACCAAGCAGCTGGTGGAAAGAAACGGCGGCAGAATTTCAGTAAAATCCAAACTGGAACAAGGCACTACATTTATGCTGGAGTTTCCCAAAGTGGGAGTCAGCTAAAAGCAAAACCCAACGGGGGTCAGACCCCCGTTGGTTTGTGAGCAGCGCAAGCAGACCCTGCTGATTTGATGAGAGCTTGATTATTTGACGGAATCGACCGATATATAGAGGGTGCTCTATTCATAACTTAAACCATCGAAAGGGGTTCCAATGAAAAAACCTATTCTTGCACTCCTCGTCCTTACTGTGGCGCTTCCCCCCAGTGTTTTTGCGGTCGGATCCGGCGGTTTTGAAAATGCCACCTACAGCGCAAAATTTTTAGGGCAATCCAATGCGGGCGTTGCGCAAGCCGATGAACCGGCGGCGATTTCCTATAATCCAGCCGGTATTACCCAGCTCCCCGGTATTCAGGTGCAGGGCAACGCTGCTTTCATAAGCATTTTTACGCGCCATACGGGGCGGCAAGATGGTGTTAGCTATAGCTCGGGAACGATTAACACGGTCCCGACGGCTTATGCGACCATCAATCCCGGCAAGTATTTAAACAACCGCTTGGTTTTCGGAGTAGGATCGGATTCTCCCTTTGGGTTAGGGAATAAATACGATGCCAATCTCCCGCAGGTGCGTTACGCGGGCTGGAAAAACTGGCTTAAGATGTACACGATCAAACCCGTCGTGGCAGTCAAGGTGAACGACTGGCTTTCAATCGGGGGCGGCCCCATGTATTACCGTATTTTCGATTTTGGGGGGATTCAGGCTTATCCCAATATCGTTGCGGCGGCGCAAGGGTTGACCGCTGTCACCGCGGACGGTCAGGTCCGGCTCAATCTTTCCGGCAACCGGTGGGGATGGCAGTGGGGAGCGTTGCTTAAGCCCCATAAAATGCATCAGCTTGGATTTTATTTTCGCAGTCCCGTCACGGTTCATACGCGCGGGGTGATAAAAGTCGAGCGCGGGGCCGGGGCACGCAGCAACTTTGAAACCGGCGGACAGGACAAAATCGACCTTCCCCTAAACTTTACGGTTGGCTATGCCTTTAAACCCACCGACCGAACCACCGTTGAAACGGATTTTGGTTACACCCGCTGGCAAGCCTTTGAACGTTCTTATATCAATGCCGATCCCGTAAGCGCTGCGGATGATGTGGTTTTGGCGGCCATTGGGAAAGCGGACAAAGATTACGAAGATGCCTTTAGCCTTCATCTGGGCGGTAATCATAAATTAAACGACAAACTGACTCTCCTGGCGGGTGCCCTTTTCTATTGGACGCCCGTTCCCAATGTGAGCTACATCCCCGCCGTCCCCGATTCCAACAGTGTGGGATTTTCAGCCGGGGCGAGTTATGCGCTCTCCCGCAATATTCTCGCGGAGCTGACCTATTTCAACCGTTTGTGGCTGCGCAGAAACATTGATAATAACGTGAGCGAATCGCTTGGGACCACGATGGACGGAAAATATTTTTCTGTGCTGAATGAATTCATCATCAGTTTTACTTATAAATGGGAAAATCTTTTCGGCGGTGCGGAGAAGAAAGAAAAAGAGGCAGACATCACCACGAAAGAGGACAGATCCCTTTAAAACCAATTAACGGCCTGGCCCCAATAGATGGCCTCCATAGAAATGACAACCTAGGATAAAATGGATACGATTCAGATCAAGGTTGTAAAAATCATCCGGGCGAAGAAATGGAAAGTGCTCCGTCTCATCTCGAGGATCGAGGATTTTCCGCATTTCATGCCGAATGTCAAACAGTGCACCCGGCTTGAGAGAAATCATCACCGGGCGGTGACGGCCTGGAGTGTCGAAATCGACAAAATTCCCCTGAGCTGGAAGGAAGAAGAGATTTATGACCTGGATCATTTCACCATCACCTTTAAAGCCCTCTCGGGTGATCTTGAGCAGTTTGAAGGTCAGTGGGTCTTGAAGGACCTTCCGGACGGCGGCACCGAGGTGACGGTGACGGTGAACCTGCGGATGGGCATTCCCCTTATTGAAAAAGTCATCGGCCCTATTTTAGGCGATAAGGTCAAAAAAAATTTCGAGGCCATGCTTGCCGCCATCGATGAGCGGCTATCGCTCAAACGTTACAAAAATATCCGTTATCGCAAAATCAGCGATGTGAAGGGATTTGCCGTGATCGGGCATCCTTATAATCTGCAGCACCTCATCCGCTATTTCCGTTTCTTCAAGCCCGATTTTAAACCGCCTTCGGAAGAATTTCTGGTTCGCGTGTTTGAAATGGCGCCCGCCTATAAGTCTTACGACATCCAGAATTTTAAGTCGAAGGCGGGGAAGTCAACCCACGGCTATTTCATCATGTGCCCGATCATTCCCGACATGCTGCTTTTAAATCCCGATCGCGTGGTGGAGAAGGTGATCCAAGCCTGCAAGGTCGCTGAAGGCCTCGGGGTCGGCATCGTTACGCTCGGCGGATTTACTTCCATTGCCGGAGAAAAATACAACAAACCACTGACCAGTCTTGTGAATGTGCCTGTGACCACAGGCAACACGTTTACCGTCGCCTTGACCGTGGAGGGCGTGATCAAGGCTGCAGGGCTTATGGATATTGATCTGAGCAAAACGAAGGTCACGGTGATCGGCGGTACGGGGGATATCGGAAGCGCCTGCGCCAGGATCCTGGCTGAACAAGTGGCCGAAGTGACTATTACGGCCCGCAGTGAAAAAGGCCTCATGGAAATGGACCGGCTGCTTTCCTATAGCGGCCGGGCAAAAATCAAGACAAGCTGCGATAATAATGATGCCGTACGAGGGGCAGATATTATTATTGCGGCGGCCTCCACCTCCAACTCCATTATTGATTTCAACTGCTTTAAATCGGGAGCCATCGTGTGCGATATCGGCTACCCCAAAAATATTTCCTACACGGCCTGTGATCGGCGTGACATCCTTATTTTTTCGGGAGGGATTGCCTCCATGCCTACCGAGTTTGATCTTGGGTTTGATATCGGCATGCCAAGCCCCCGCGTGCTCTACGGCTGCTTTGCCGAGGCCATCCTGCTTGACCTTGAGGAGCGTTACGAAAATTATTCGTGGGGAAAAGGTAATATCACGAACGAAAAGGTAGACTTCATCCGCGCCATCGGAAAAAAACACGGTTTTGAACTCGCGCCCTTTTTCTGGGGCAACCGCGAACTCACCGAAAAAAATATCGAGGAAATCCGGGCGGAAAGGAAAGAAACGCTCCTCAAAAGTGGCCGCTGAGATCACCCAACTCTTTCAATGGAACGCTCATTCCATCCCCGTGGCGGTTGTAAGCACGGTGATCTTTTTGGTCGGCCTTTTTATTTTCATTCAGAATCCAAAATCGGTTACCAACGCCTCCTTTTTTCTCATCTGTCTTTGTGTGAATGCCTGGCTCTACGGCAATGCCCTGATGTATGCGGCCAAGACTCCTGAAATCGCGCTCACCTGTTACCGCCGGATCACTTTTCTCGGCGTTTCTTATGTCTCGACCTGCGTTTATATGTTTTCCGCCATCTGGCTCAAGCTCTACCGGGAGCAGAAGCTCCGGATTATGGTGGGGCTTGTGGGATCGGGAATTTTTTACCTCGTCGGGATTTTTTCGCCGCTTAGTTTTCAGGGAGTTTACAGTTATTACTGGGGCTATTACCCCCAATACGGTCCGCTCAATTACTGCTTTATTGTCTTTTTCTTCAGTTATTTTTTAGAGGCCTTCTATAATTTCATCCAGGCCTACCGCTCCGAGTCCAATCAAATTCGAAGGACCCAAATCCGGCTGATCGCCATCGCCTTCCTCATTTCGCTGACCGGATCGGTGGATTATCTCCCCAAGATCATTTACCTGGGCGTTTATCCCTTCGGCTACATCTCCGTTTTTTTCTGGATCATGCTCGTGGCCTACTCCATCATCAAATACAAGGTGATGGATATCCAGACCGTCATCCACAAAACCCTCATGTGGTTTACAAGCACGCTCGTGGCGGTCTCGCCTTTTACCCTCTTGATCTATGTGACGCGCGACTGGACGCGCGGGTTAAACTCGATGCATGTCACATTTTATTATTTGGTGCTTTTCGTCGCTTTCTATTTTTACTTTCGCATGGTTCAGCCCCAGCTCGATCACGTCTTCCAGCGCCGGCGCGCCAATCTTCAATCGGTGTTAAACCGTTTTTCGGATGAATTGGCCCATCTTAAAAATCTTCGGGATCTCCTGCAGGGGCTTGTGAGGCTGCTCTGGCGCTCGCTTTACACCCGAAGGATCTCGGTTTATCTTCGCAGTGAATCCGATCAGGAGCTTGCGCCTGCGATCGTCAAGCGCATTCGGGGCCTCAAACCCTTTCCCGTGCACCATGAGTTTTTAAGCTGGCTCGAGCGGCACGATGAGGTCGTGGTGGCGGATTTAATCGAGACAGATCCCGAGGCCGAGGCGATTCAAGAGGTGATCCGCGATTATTTTTCCAAAGTCGAGGCCGAGGTGGCGGTTCCCTTTGTCTTGGGCGGGAAATTAATCGGGGTCCTTCATGTGGGCAAGAAGGAAAATTTAAGGCGGTATACGCCGGCCGAAATCCATTTTCTCACTCAGCTCAAGGGCCCGATGGCCATCGCCTTTTCCAATTCGCTCCGCCTGATCGAAATGCAGGAGACCTATAAAAGATGGAATGAAGAACTTGAAAAAAAGGTGGACGAGCGCACCCGGCAACTTCAGGATACCCAGGCCCAGCTTGTGCAGGCCGAAAAGCTGGCCACCATCGGCACCCTCGCCGGCGGCGTCGCCCATGAGATCAATAATCCGTTGACGGCCGTCCTGACTAACGCCCAAATTCTGAAGATGGACGCCAAGAAGGATGATTTAGAGTCCCTTTCTCTCATCGAAGAAGGCGCCAAACGCTGCCAGGTCATCGTCCAGAAACTCATGAAGTATTCCCGCAAACCCGCCGGCCAAGAAAAAATTTCATCGGTGGATATCCACAGAGTCATTGAAAGCGCCATGGCATTTTTAAAATATCAGCTTAATCAGGAAAATATCGAGTTGATTACCCGAAGAAGCGAAGGGGAGTTGACCATTCAAGGCAATGCCAACGAAATAGAGCAGATCGTCACGAATCTTATTTTAAATGCCAAAGATGCCATTAAGCAGACCTCCCGTCCCGGGCGTATTGAGATCGAGACTTGTGAAAAAAATGGTGCCGCCCAGATACAGGTAAGGGACAACGGTATCGGCATCCCCAAGGAGCATTTAGCCAAGATCTTTGACCCCTTTTTTACAACCAAGGAAATCGGAAAGGGAACGGGGTTGGGTCTTGCCGTGACTTATGGGATCGTGCAGAAACATGCAGGGAAGATAGAGGTTTTCTCCGATGAGGGGAAGGGGACCAGCTTCGCCGTGCTTTTTCCACTTCGTAAAAATTCCGCTTAAAAGATTATGTCATGAAAAAGAAGATTCTTGTTATTGATGACGAAGAGATTTTGACGCGGACGTTTACCGTGCTCCTTAAGAGAAGCGGCTATGAAGTTTGTACCGCAGAAAACGGCCGGGATGCCATGGCTGTGGCGGATGCTGAGAATATCGATTTAATTATTTGCGATATCCGCATGCCGGGTATCAATGGTGTTGAGACCATCCAAGGCATTCAAAATTCCCTTAAAGGCAAATCCAGGAAGGACATCCCCGTCATTTTTATTTCTGGTTTTACCGACCCGAAAGTCGAGGCGGAGGCGAAAAAATTGGGCCTCCTGGCTTATCTTGAGAAACCCTTTGATAATGCCGAAATCCTCGGCATCATCCGGTCGAAATTGTCATGAGAAAGATGGCGCGGCGTTTGATAGGCCCAAATGTCAATTCCGGGATTGTTTCGGTCGTCCCGCCTTCGGCAGGACTTCCTCGCAATGACGTCATTGCCTGCCCGACGGATGGCCAACGATGATCGTATCCTACTGCATCGCGAGCAGTTTAATCAATGTGATCACAAGCATCGTGCTGGGCATTTTTGTCCTGGGCCGCAACCCCCGTGACGCCAGAAACAGGACCTATTTTTTATTCACGCTCTCGATCGCCCTCTGGAGTCTTTTTTATTATCAGTGGCTGTACGAAACGACCTATGAAAGAGCGCTTTTTTTTGTGCGTCTCTTAAACGGCGCCGCTGCCTTCATCCCGATTTTTTACCTTCATCACCTGTTTACGTTTCTCAAGCCCGATGCCTCCAAAAATTTTATCCTGAAGCTGTGCTACGGCTTCGGCTTCTGGGCCCTGTGGGCTAATACGACGCCTCACTTTATCCCCGGCGTATCCGCCAAACTGGTTTTTCCCTTCTGGCCGGATGTCGGCCCGCTCTACCACGTCTATTTATTTCTTTGGTTCATGATCATCTTTTACGGCGAATGGCTGGTCTTTAACGCCATGCGGAAATCCAGCGGAAATTTAAGAGATCAGCTGCGCCTTATTCTGTTAGGTACCCTGGTAGGATACGCGGGGGGATGCACGAATTTTTTCCTTTCCTATAACATCCTCATTCCTCCTTACGGCAATATCCTCGTCTCCTTTTATGTCGTAGCGACGGCCTATGCCATTGTCCGCCACCGCTTTCTCGATATTACCGTGGTCATTAAAAAAACCGTCGTCTTTACGGGCCTTGCGGCCTTTGTTTACTGTGTTTTTACCGCTTCAGCCTTTCTGGTGCAGGAGGTGCTTACGACCTACCTGGACGTGCGGGGCCTCTGGTCCTATGCCCTGAGCATCGTTCTAATCGTTTTAGGTTATGACCCGATTCGCAGTCTGCTGGTGAATCTCACCGATCACGTTCTCTTTCAAAAGAAATATGACTACCAGAAGATCCTGAAGGATGCCTCGAGGGGGATGTCGCAGATCCAGAGCCTCGAGAAACTCATGCAGCTCGTGGTGCACTTTGTCACCATGAAGATGCGCGTCAAAAACGCGGCCGTGCTTACCTTGAAAACGGAGACAGCTGATTATGTCTTAGGCTATGAGCGCGGCTACAAAAGGACCCTTCTCGACTACCGCGTGCCGGAGGCCAGTTACCTCATTCAATACCTCCTCCGTGAAAAGGAGGCCGTGGACCTTGAGCGCGTGAAAGAATGTCTTGCCCAGGGAAGCCGGAAAAAGGGGAAAGATCTCTCGCCGCACAGCTATGACTTTGCCTCGATTAAACTTCAGATGGAGGAGCTTGAGGCAAGCTGCTGCGTGCCGAGTTTTTTGAGCGGCAATCTCCGAAACGTTCTCATCCTGGGCGAAAAAAAATCGGGGGATTATTATACGGATGAAGACCTGAACGTCCTTTTTACCCTCGCGCAGGAGTCTGCCATTGCCATCGAGAATGCGCGGCTCTATGACGAAGCCATCAAAAAAACCGCGGAGCTTGAGAAGATCAACCATCAGCTTGAATATTCCAAAGATCTTTTAATGAAGGCCCTGCGCGAAACCGAGGTGGCGAATAAACAGCTTCAGGACACACAAGCCCAGCTTATCCACGAGCAGAAGATGGCCACCCTGGGCCGGCTTGCGGCTTCGGTCGGCCACGAAGTAAACAATCCTTTAACCATTCTCTCCATGAATGTTTCTCGCGCCATTTTGAAATATCGCAAGGAGCCGGAACTCAAGATCAAGGACATCCTCGATATCTTCCAGAAAATGGAGCAGAATATCGGCCGGATCAAAGCAGTCGTGAATACTCTTACGGGCCTCCTCAAGAAATCGGAAAAAGGGACCTTTGAGCCCCTCTCCCTTAAACTGATCTTAGAAGAGACGCTTCCTCTCGTGCAATTCCAGACCTATCTGGACAACCTCACCGGGACGGAAGTCGAATTCGATATCCCGGGAAGCATTCCTTTGATTCGAGGCGACCTCGAGCGGCTGCAGGAAGTCTTCCTCAATCTTTTTATCAACGCTTACCATGCCATGGGGGGCAAGCGCCACCGCCAGATTCACGTCACCGCCGATATCGATCCTGAGAATGGGCAAAGAGTGGCCGTCCATTTTACGGACAACGGCTCGGGGATGAGCGAAGATGTTATAAAAAAAATTTTCAATTATGGATTTACGACAAAACCCCCCGGCAAGGGTTCCGGGATGGGGCTTTATATGTGCAAATATATCGTGGAGCTTCACGGGGGCGATATGAAAGTGAAAAGCAAGGTGGGTGAGGGGACGACCTTTACCCTCACGCTTCCCATTTATGAAGAGGCGGGGACGGATGTGGGTGGTTTGCGAATACAAGCAAGCACGTAGGGGCCGACCCGTGTGTCGGCCCTTAGATCGACGGGCGAACACATGCCCGCCTGCCAGCTGTCGGGCAGGGGTTCGCCCCTACGATGTTAACCATTTGAAATTATGAAAAAACTACTGATCGTGGATGACGAAACAGGGATTGTGGAAGAGGTCAAATCCTTCTTCGAAGAAGAGGGTTTTGAGGTCTTCACGGCCGATACGGTGAAGGGCGGCATCGAACGCCTCACGCAGGTCAAACCCGACCTCATCATCCTCGATATGAAACTTCCCGACGCCTCCGGTATCCAGGTGCTCAAGGCCGCCAAAGAGATGTCGCCTCAAACCAAGGTCATCGTTAACACCGGCTACGTGGATCAGAGCGTGATCGATCAAGCCGAGCGCCTCGGCCGCGACGCCTTCCTGCAAAAGCCGTTTAATTTGGTTACGCTCAAGGATGAAGTCGATAGACTGCTCGGTATTTAAAGGAGAAGATTGGGAAATAACGCGGCAAGATCTCGTTTTTTTATGACAAAATCTTGTGTTAAGATACGGCCGTTATGAAAATAGCCGTTTCGCCTTCCTTGCGTAATCAGATCATTCGTATTATTCTCAACCAAAAAAAGGTGAAGAAGATTATTCTTTACGGTTCTCGCTCAACGGGAGGTTACAAAGAGACGTCTGATATTGATCTCGCCGTTATGGATCAAGATTGGACCGATACGGATATCAATCTCGCAAAAAATGCACTTGAGGAGGAGCTTCGTACTCCTCTGAAGGTCGATCTCGTAAACTATCACACCCTTTCAAAACCGCGGCTGAAAGATTTAATTTTAAAAGAAGGGCAAGTTCTTTATGAATCAGAAAAGGATTGAAGAACTTTTTACGGATTACCAAAGGGCGGTGTCCCGCCTCGAAGAGGCTCTTAAGGAGGATGCCACGAAACAAAGCATTGTGATTGACGGAGTGATTCAACGTTTTGAATTTACCTTTGAGCTAGCCTGGAAGCTTTTGAAGCGGGTCTTGGAATTTCAGGGTGTCAACGCTTCGACGCCTCGAGCGGTCGTGAAGGAAGCTTTTCAAGCAAACATACTGGAGGACGGCCAGGGATGGATTGATATGCTTGAGGATCGCAATAAAACGTCCCATATTTATGATGAAAAACAAGCCGAAGGTATCTACGCCAAGATTAAAAAGAAGCATTGTGCCCTTCTTCTAACACTCCAAAAGGATCTTCAGGCAAAGCGCCTCGACTGGAAGTAAGTTTCAATGCATCGGCAAAAGCAGAAGGGGTCATCCCGCCCGGCGGCAGGATGACCCCTTTGTTTTTTTAAGATGAAATCGATCGACTCCTCGGCTCATCGTAAGGGCCGACTCTGCCCCACAGATGGCAGAGGTCATTTGTAGACCGACTTTCGTAAGCCAATCGTGAGGATATGAATTTCCTTTTCCTTATCAAGCACTCGATAAATGATTCGGTACTTGCCTAAGCGGTTACGACGAAGGCCCTTAAAATGAGGACCTTTCAGAAAAGGATCGGAGGGGTAGGTGACAGGGAGTTTTGCGATATGATCCAAGGTGATCCGCGCAGACCTCGCATCCATCTTTGCGATCTCAGCAAGCCGCTCCTTCGCTTCTGAGGTATACAGAATGCGGAACAAGCTTATTTGCCTTTTTTTGTCCCAAAAATCTCATCTTCAACGTCTTCTGCGGAAATGAGGTTTCCCTGACGTTCATCTTCGAGACCTCGGGCAAGTGATTCAGCAAGTTCCATCGCTTCGGCTTTTCGCCGGAGCCCTTCCCGGATGATTTCCTCAAGCAAATGGGCCTTTTTGATGTGATAGCGCTCACAGAAAACGTCGAGTAGGTGCAATACCTTGGGATCTAGTTTTGTGGAAAAAGTTTTACTCATTTGGAGCCTCCATTTCAAAAGTAGCACAAAACATTTAAAAGTCAACTTTTTCTTTCTTTTGCTTACTTTTATCCATTTACTGCCTTTGGTCTGCGGTCTCTGTTCTGTTGTCTGCTTGGCGAGGCTTGCCCCGTTCTACGGGGTCTGCTCGATCAAGAGGTAGGATTCGAAGGCGGTGCAGCCGTCCAAATTGACACGGACCGTAAGCGTGGTGGGTTTTTCGATGACAAGCTCGGGCGGGAAGGGGTGCTTGTGCCAGCGGAAGATCACGCTGTTGGTGACCGGCTCGATATCCATATGCGGGCTCTTCCAGGCGGCGCCGTAGTCGGTCGAGTATTCAATGACTTCCTTGTGGAATTTCCCGTCCTTCCTCCAGCAGGTAATGACATAGCCCTTCCCGAAGCGGTGGGGGAATTTGGCCGCGTAGAGGTTGCCGTGCACCGTCTCGGCCGTGTAAGCGTCCTGGCGTTCCTCTTTAAAGTCCCTACAGATTAGAAACTGCAATAGCTGGATCTGGTGAGCCATCCGCGCGTCCTCCCGTTACCTGTCGAGTGATTTATCGTAGAAGACCCAAAAAGTCAACCCGATATTTCCTGCCATTAAATGATATATGGCGGGTCCCTGCAGGTTTCCGCAAGCGCTCCTCGAAACCCTCTTGCCATTCAACCAGGGCATTGAACTCTTTCAAGGCAGGTGGTTCACAGCTGCCACACAATCGGCTTGGGCCTCACGCAAGTTAAGAGAGTTGGCTTTAGGCAAGCAGGGCTTCTCCTCGCGCTTTTGCGGAACCTGCTGCCACCCGCCATTTGGCGGGCTCGAATTTCCCATTCCCATTGGAAATTCGGCCCTTTAGCTTCCTCCGGAGAACAGAAATCACCTCGCTTGACGGATGGTTCTAGGGTAGCTGAAATTTTCCTTGAAGGCGCACTTCGGGTCTTCTGCCAGGGCGCGCTCGGAGGCCGAGCGGGCACGGATCCCGCCACGATTTTCGGCGGGAGAGCGAGGCCGGAGACGCGAGAGAGGCATTCCTCGCAGGGGAATGTCGAACGGCGCATCGGCAGGAGAACCGAAGTGCGACTCCGGAGGAGAACGTGAATCGCCTCGCTGCCCTGGGATACCCTAGCGAAAACCGATCTCTCTCCAAATAATAACGCTTGCACGCCTCTTTCCTGTCAAGATTGCTATAAATTGAAAGTGGGAATTCAAGGATGTCTATATTTTAAAACTTTGTTAAACTATTTATCTATCAATAGTAGTTTTTAATTTATTATTAATAGATTTCTTGGGAAAAAAGGGCCGATTAGATTTGTTTTTTTTCAAATCAGGTGGTATGTTTTTTTACCAAATCGATTTTTGGAAAAGAGAGCATTTTCGAGGTCTAAGCGAGTGATCAAGATCAAGTGGTTCCAAAAAATCGTGGCAGGGTTGACAAGCTGTACTTTTCTTGTCACTCAAATCTCCTTTGCGGCCGAGCCAACACCCGTTGATCAAAGACCGACACTGACGCAACCGATCGCTTCCGTCTCCCAGAGCGCTCCTTCCACGGCCACTCCTTTAGCTCCGCAGGCCGCCACGAGTATTCAGTTCTTAATGCAGTCAAGCGCTCCTTTGAGCGCTGCCACCAATTCGGCGGGTTCTGTTGCGGCCTCCTCCGCTCAGGGCTCCGGACTCACGCGCGGGGCCGACGGAAATGATTACGATGATCAAAGCCGGCTGCGAAAAGAATATCTGGCCGGCGGGAAAACGGCCTTCCATTTATATCAGGGAGATTCACTCAAGCAGAAAATCGATGAGACGGCCTCCGGGGATACGCTCGTCCTTCATGCCGGTACTTACACCATGGATGAGACGGCCGAACTGAGACTCAAGATGCTTACGATCCGAGGGGATGGCGCAAGGGAGAATGTTGTGATCGAAGGCAAGCCCGGCATCTTTGGATTTATGATGGTCCGAAGCGCCTCGGAGCTCACGGTTCAAAATCTCACCTTCCGCAATTTCAAGACCACAGGAGAATACGGCGCTTCACGCAAGGGCGGCGTCTTTTATGTGTGGGGATCAAAGCTGAATGCCGCCAACGTGGTCTTTGAAAATAATTCCGGGGATTCGGGCGGGGCGATCTACTCGGAAAATGGAACGGTGAATGTGGCCGACAGCCTCTTCCTTAATAATTACGGGCAGTCAGGCGGCGCCATCTCGGTCAATACGAGTACGCTACGGGTGACGAATTCCATTTTTAAAGACAACCGCGCCGGATTTTACGGAGCGGGTGCCATCAAAACGGTTTATACAAGCAACGCGACCATCGAAAGCTCAATTTTCTCCGGCAACACCGACCTGGCGCGCCGCTACAACGAGTCCTTCGGCAAGGCCGGGGTTGTTGTGATTCAGGAATGGGGGACGGCCGTGGTCCGTAACACCATCTTTCGCCGCAACAATGACGGAAGCGTGGGCGATGCCATCCGCGCGCTCACGAACACCACCGTGACCACAGAAAATAATATTATTTCAAATGAACCTGTTTTTGAATTCGTCCAAGGCCCGGCGCTTACAAACCGGCCGGCCAATTATGAACTCATCTTCCGGGTGGACGGAAAAGAGGAAAGGGTTTCAGGGGCCGCACTGAATTCGCTTCGCGTGCCGCCCGGCCCGTTACAGGAAAATGTGAACACTCTCCGCATCGTGCGCTCGGATGCCGCAGGCAACACCGTGGCGCGTGATCTTACGGTCACAGTTGACACCACACCTCCCGACATTTTATTTACCTCGAGCGCCGTGACGAATCAAACCGCTTATACCTTGATCTGCCTTATCGACGGCCGCGATGTTGTAACGGAAAACCGAGTCCTTACCGTCGAAGGCCCCAATCCGCTTCAGGCCACAGCGCGTGACGAAGCCGGAAACGTCACGACCCGCACTTTCAACGTCGTTTTAGACCGCGCCGCCCCGTCGGGGTCTCTTCATATTAATGGAGGGAACCCCTTCACCGTCTCCCGTGATGTGACCCTGGCTCTTACAGGGGCGGATGCGACCTCCGGTGTGGGCCAGATGCGCTTTTCTTTAGATAGGGAGATTACCTGGACGGCCTGGGAAAATTTTAATTTGGCGAGACAGCTTACGCTCCCGCAAGGAGACGGCGCAAAAGAAATCTCCTTTCAGCTTCGTGATATTGCGCAAAATGTAAGCACTTCCATTCGCTCAAGTATTGTCTTGGATCAGACGCGGCCCACGGCATCGCTACAGGTGAACGGCGGCGATCTTTTTACAGGCTCTCGGCAGGCGACCCTCACGCTTACGGCTCAGGATGCCACCTCAGGCATTGACCGCATGCGCTTTTCCACGGACGGCGGCGGCACATGGGGCGTTTGGGAGGCCTTTCAGACAACGAAGTCTCTGACGCTGCCGGAAGGCGAAGGATCGCGGGAAGTGCGCGTTCAGCTCCGGGACCTTGCCGGTCTCGTGAGCTCGGGAGTTTCAGCCTTCATTATTTTGGACACGGTGAGTCCCACCGGTACGATCCAAATCAATAGCGGTGCGGCTTATGCGACTTCACGCAGTGTGAGTTTAACTTTAACGGGCGCTGATGTGACTTCAGGCCTCGGGATGATGCGCTTTTCAATGGATGAGGGTGCAGCCTGGAGTGCCTGGGAGTCCTTCAGCGCCTCAAAATCAATCGATCTTCCAACCGGCGACGGCGCCAAACGAATTCTCTATCAGCTCCGCGATCAAGCTGGAAATTTCAGCGCTTTCATCCAAGCGGCGATCGTTTTGGATACGACTGCTCCGGGCGGATCGGTTTTGATCAACCAGGGAGACGTTACGACGACCTCCCGTTATGTGGAGCTTACGCTTGCGGCTCAGGATGCCGCTTCAGGCGTTGACCGGGTACGGTTTTCGATGGACGGCGGCTCGACGTGGAGCGCCTGGGAAGCGGCCGCGAGTTTCAAGGTTCTGAAACTGCCGCAAATGAACGGCCAGAAGGAAGTTCGGTTTCAGGTGCGCGACCTTGCCGGTCTGATCGCGACATTCTCGGATACCATTACCTTAAATGAAGTGACCCCAGTGAGTCTCTTCCAGGATATCCGATTTACGGGACTTGCTTTAAACGCCGCAAATCTGGAAGTCGGATTTAGAACCCTCCCTTACGGCCTTGTGCCCGCCACCTTGAGTTATTCTGTGGACGAAGGCGCCTTTTCAAACCGGGAATCCTATCAACCGTTAAAAATGATTTTACTTCCAGAAGGCTCCGGGCGGCGCAGGGTTGAATTCAAACTCTTTGATCAGGAGGGAGACCTTCTCGAAATTCTGCGTGAAGACGTGAATCTCGAAGCGATGCGTGCCGTGGCGGTCTTTGATCCTACCGCAGCTAGTCGCTCGATCCGCTCTCTCGTGCAAGAAGGCATCCTTCGAACTGATGAATGGGGCAATCTCCTTTCTCTCTATGACCGCGATCTTTTGATTGATCAAATGCAGTTCGCAATCCCATCTTTTCGTGTGGATGCCCCTACTCACGGCGTTACCCTTCCGAATTTAAATGTTGCCTTCGAGGTGGGACAGGGGGCGAACTCACTCTTCCTTGAAACCGGTTTTGTGATGCCGGACCAATTTGTGCGCGGCAGGCCGGCTCAGGGCAGGGTGCAGGTCGTTACAGAAAACGGATTTTTCAAATTAAAGATCAAGCGCCCGCACGAAGAAATCGTGGATGGCGTTCCTTTTCTCGTGGACCGGGAAGAAGACATCCTTTCCAAATATACTCCAACTGCCGGCAAGCGTTATCAGGTCCAGTTTCATTTTACATTCACCGGTCTAGAAATTTTATTAGAACCCGATCAAGTCGGGGCGGCGGCGGAGCCGCTTTTTATCCTTCAAGGGGTGCAGGCGGACCCTTATCTTCAAGTTCAAACGAGTAACGTTAACCTGCGCTCGCTTCAAGTTTACGGCAATACCCGCAAGGTGCTCACCTCAGACAATGAGTTGCATGAGATGAACTACACCCGCGACGCAAACGGAAAGGTTACCGAGGTCCGCGACGCCGTGCGCTGGTCGCGCTTCGAGGAAGCGGCTCTGAGGGTCGTAAGCTATGAAACACGAAGAACCTTGGATGCTTCAGGGCGGCTTCTCAGTGCCGTCAACCGCAATGGCGATTCGGTGCAATGGACTTATGATGCTCAAGGGAGGGTGAATGCCCGTGAAGAATCAAACGGGCGGCGCGAAACCTATGACTATGTAGAAACGGGCGGCAGTCTCGCCGCGACGCACTCCTTGCAATATACGGACGGTTTCGGCAATGCCGTCCGCGCAGTCACGCGCGAAAGTTTTGACGCGGAGGGAAGACGAACAGGTTTTGAAACGCCTTCCGGAAAGAGGGGGACCTTTACTTACGCTGTGGGCGGACTGGTCACAGCCTCCGTGACAGACGGCAGTTTTGTTTACACGGTTTCCTTTAGACCCGATGCCAGGGGCCGCTCACTTTATCGGCGTGATCGCATAGGAAGGGTCGAGCAGAGAACCTATGAAGACCGCTCAGAGGGACCCGTCGCAGTTCAAATTCTTCGCGAGATCCCGGAAGGGGCCCTCCTTTATCAAACTTCGGAAAGTACGGTTCAAGATCGTGAAGGAAAAATAACAGAAAGCCGCGATCTTGATGGAAGAACGGCGCGCTGGACCTATGACGCAGAAGGAGATTTGCTTCGCTTCGAGGATGGCAGGGGCAGTATCACAACCTGGGTTTATGAAAAAGATCCCTTCGGGAATATTTTAACCAGCACCGAGACGCTTCGGTTCACGGATGATTTTTCAAATGCCATTGAATCGGTCCAGGTCCGCCGCTTCGATCAGCGCGGCCGCGTGACAGCCGAACTCAGTCCCGCCGGGCAGGGACGCGTTTATGTCTACGAATCTTTTGCTTACAACACGAAGCCGCGGCGGCGCACCGCCTATGATTACACGGGGATAACGACAATTGCGGCGCTTCTTGCCCGGCATTCGGCGAATCCCTCCACGGTCCTTTCGGTCAGCGAGTTCGATGAGGCGGGCGATACGATTCTTGAGCGAGGGGCCGATTCGGTTGAAATACGGTTTCAGCTCACCCGCGACAACAAAGCCAATCTCAGCCGGCGTGCTATCACCACCTCTTATCTTGAAGGAGGCATTCAGGTTCAAAGGACCGATTTTGTGGATTTTGATCTCCGCGGACGCGTGACGCGCGAAACCGATTTTCTGGGAAACCAGACTTCTTATACATATGATGCCTTCGATCAGCTTCTTTCCAAAACGTTTCATACTGCATCTCAAGCCACTTCCCGCTACGATCGCGTAACGACCTATCTTGAAACAAGGAATGCGCAGGGCTCGCTTCTTAAAAGGGAAGAGAGCGAGCGTTTCGAAGACGGCTTCGGCAATCCAATTCAAACCCTGCGTCTTCAGGCCTTCGATCCTTTTGGAAATCTCATTCAGGAAATCGATCCCGCAGGCGAGGCGCGTTTCTATGAATATGAATTCCGCGCGGACGGACGCCTGCTTTCCCAAACCGCCTACCGCTACTTTGAAGTGGCGAACTTGGCTGAACTTCTCACGCGCCATCAAACCAAAACAGCCCTGAAAGAAAAGACGGTCTTTGATCTTTTAGGCGAAGTCACCCGCCGCGAAGGCTTCGACGAAAAAACGATTGATGTTGTCCTTGAGCGCTACGCCACGGGCCGGTTAAAGAAACGCACCACCCGCACGGCCTGGACCGCCGAGGACGGACGAAGCGTTCAGGTAAGCGCCATTGAAGAATGGGATAATCTCGGCCGTTTTACGCGCGAGGTTTCAGCCAACGGCGATGAAATCCTTCACACCTACGGGGCACTCGATTCACGGCTTACGACGACTAAGAGGGTTCGCTTCACCGGGTCGGACAATGTGGAAAGAACTTTTGAAGAACGCGTGACCTTTGGCGAGGTCCGTGCCGCTTCGGGTTTTCTTTTAACACAGACTCAGCGCGTGAACGGGACCGACAGCTTCGGCAATGTCTTTCAATACGACACGCTGCAAAAATTCGACGAATTCGGAAATGAAATCGCCTTGATCGACAAAGCGGGCAAGGGCCGCGTCACCGAATATGACCGCTTTGCCTGGCAGGCCCCCCGGGAAACCCGCGTTTACGAATATGAAGGCGTGAACACCCTGGCCGAACTTACGGCGCGTCACGCCGGGCCGAAGAAACTGATCGAGCGCACCGCCGTCAATTTCTTAGGCGAGGTCACGGAAACCGAAAATAAAGACGGTCTTATCACACGCTTTACCCGCACGCGGCGTGGAAACGGTTTAATCGAGCGCGAAACAAGGCGCCTTGTTATTACGGGAGAACCGGATCAGGTTTTCCTCGACGAATTTGACGCCCAGGGCCGCCGCCTTCGCACGACGAATCATCAATCTGTTGTAATGAGCTATCAATATACGCCGACGGGCGAACTGCTTTCTCAGATTGAGACCGGAGCAGGCAATCATCGCATTGAAACCCGCTTCGCAACCACGCGCTACACGAACGCCCTTGATAAAATCAAACAAGTGACGGCGACGGGGGTCGACGCCTTCGGCCGCCTCGTGGATTTGATAACTGCCCAGGAACTCACGAAGCGCGGGGAAATTGCCTACGAGATTTCAGAATCAGGCGCAGGCCATGTTGCCGTCCGGGAACGGGACACAAGGGGGCGGGTGCGCCGCCAAAGGAACCGGGTGCTGAACGACCCGGAAGGATTTCTTGCTTATGCAAAGGCCAATCTTGGCGTAGCGCCGAGCGTTCAGCGCGTGGCGCTCGATCTTCTTAAGCGCTGGTTTGATCTTGTGAGTGTTCAAGGTTCTGCAGTGGCGACGCAGTTTTCGGGTGAGTCAAGTCTTCAGGAGTGGGATGCGCTTGGGCAGGAAACGCTTACAGAGGCAAACGGCGAGCGGACGGAAAAAACAATCGCCACGAATACGCTCGGGCGTCCGACTGAGATCGTGAAGCGAAGAACCCAGCTCACCGGCGGCGCAGCACCCCGTACAAGCCGGGAGGTTTATGATGTCCGCGGTTACCTCACACGTTATGAAGACGGTTTTGGATCCACTTTTGTTTACGTGCGCGGCTTTGACGGCGAGGCCCTGCGGATGACGGAAACAAAAACCGGGTTTGAGAGCGTTTCGGTTTTCACGCGGACCCGGGATGCCCGCGGGCGTATCCTCACCCAAAGTGAAAACGTCACCGAAACGACGCAGGTGGCAGGCGGACCGGCTCAGGTGAGGATCTATCAAAAGGGCCGTGAGTTCGGCACTTCCGAAATTTTAACCCGGCGCACGAACGAAGCGGGTGTCACGAGCTTCTTTAATGCTGATGGGGAGATTGTGCGGGAGGAAGATTCCGCCAGGGGGATCGTGAAAACCTTTGAGATTGAAAAATACGCCACCGGCACGCTCAAGCGCAAAAGAGAAATCATTGCCCTTACTGCCAGAAATGTGAACGGCCAGAATGTAACGACGACCGTGACGCTTGAAAATTTTTATGATGTGGAAGGCCGCCTGAAACGTCTGGTGGATTCCCAAAGAGGAGAAACCCGCTACACCTACACGGCCGCGGGCGAAACCCAGTCGATTGTCTATCCGGACGGCAGACGGACAGATTATCAATATACCTCGGATGCCGCAACGGGCAGCCGGACCACCACTGAAATCAGCACCACAGCTCAGGGCGTTGAGGAATCCCGCGTCGTCAAAACCCATAACCGGGATGGAGATTTGGTCTTTCTTTCTGAACGCCTGGCCGGGGACGCGATCCGCGAAGAAATGACCTATACCTATACTTTTTATCCGGGAGTTGACCGCAAGCTTCAGCGCAAAGAAGCCGCGCACCGCTTTCTCGATACAACCAATAATAGCGAAGCTGCCCGTTATGTGACCTTCGAGGAGCGTAATGCTGACGGCCTCCTCACGAGGAGCCGCGACAAAGAAGGTATTGAAAAAGAATATGAATACCGCGAGCTTCCCCGTCCGAACCAGGACACTCCCTTAAAGCGTATTTCGATCCTAAGAGAAACGCTGCCGGGCGGCGACATCACAAAACATTATTATTTTTACCGCGCAGGCGACAGTTACGCGGCGCTCACGCACGCACGCCCCGAATACTGGGATCTTGACAACGATGAATCCGGCGAGGAACAAAATGACCTTGATTTTGTGATCCAGGTCCGCGACCGCGGGACAAGCGATCTTGCCGACGATGAAATTCAGGCCGTGCTCTATTCCGGCAAGGTCGAGGGCGAAAGAATCGAGCGAAAGATTCTTTATCACTTGGGCTCGATGACCCATCCCGATAAAGAGTCGGGTTACGTTTATCACTTTGACGGCACGCTCGATCAGGTCGTGGACTATCGGTATGAATATCTCTACCGGCCCGCGACCCAGGCCTTTGAACGCCAGCCGAAGCAGCAGGTCTCGGTGACGACCTATAAAATAGATACCGTAAGCGGCGAATCCAGAATCGATAAAATGACGGACGCCTTCACCATCAAAAATCATTTCTACACGGCGACCGGCCGGCTTGAGAGGATCGATGAAACCAACGGCGCCTTCCCGAGCCGAGTCACGGTAAGCCGCTACAATGCCTTAGGCGACATGATCTCGGTGACGGATTTCTACGGCCGCATGTCTTCCTATGAATATATCCGGGATGCCCAGGGCCGCAAGATCGCGCACTTTGAATCCAACAGCCAGAATCAGGGCCGCACCTTCCGCCTGTTTAATGAAGAGGGTGAAACAATCCTTGAGCTGGATCGAAACGGCCGGCTTCTTCTTTTCACTCCTCAAGCCCATCCGAGCCGGCTTGGCAAGGTGGTGGCGGAAACTCAGTATTTCGTTCAAGGTATCAACGGTTGGCTTACCCCCCACCTTATTCCTCCCCCCACTCCGTGGGGGGAGGAGAGGAGGGGGGAATGGCTCCGAGTCGTAGACTACGCCGGCCTTATGGGGATTCTCGACCGCAACGCCGACGGCCGGATTTTGGATGCCGATATCGAACAGCTTTTTAATTCGACGGCCCAGCCTGCCGGGACCACCCTTCGGCGCGACCGCGCGTTTAAAATTTACAACCGCGAAAACGATGTGGTAGCCTCCGTCTCGGCCGAGGGCGTCCTCACAATTTATGACTATGCCAAAGATATTCTCGAAGCCAAACAGCAGACGGCCTGGAATTTTTATACTCCCCTCACCCTTCCCTCTCCCCCGGGGGGTGGGGGGGGATATCGACGCATCGACTTAGATGATTTTAATCCCGCCACTAACCCTTCGGCGGGCGGGCCTGCCTCGAGCCCGGCGCTTACGAATGCCTGGAATCTCTTAGGTGAGAAACTGCTCAGAGCCGGGGCGCGCGATTATGAGGAACTGACAACGGCCGAACGCACGCAAAACGATCAGGACCGCCGAACCGCGGTCGCCGAATTTCTGATCGCGGCAGGACGAATGACGCAGGCGGCAGACCTCACCCTTTCAAAATCCACGCGCCGCCATAATTCCAACGGTGAACTCCTTCAAGAAACCGATCCTACGCTCCTCAGGCGCGAAATGGTTTATGAGCGCGACCCCTACGGCATGCCGCTTAAAAGCTACACCACGAATTCCAGAGACGGCGGCGTCCTCCAGCAGGAATTTAATACCGAGGGCGAACTCACGCGCGAGCATTTCACCAACGGCCTCATTAAAGAATACGCCTATGTTAAGGATGCGCTTGGAAACGTCACGCGCATCACGGAACGCACCTTTTATCCTCACGACACGGCAGGTACCGGCTCGACAGAAATTCGCGAGCTTAATACGGCCGGTGAGATCACCCGCGTGACGGATCGTAACGGGGTCATCACCGACATCACGACCCGCGAGAACGCGAGAGGGGAAAAGGAAATCGAGCGGCGCATCCGTTTTGCGGATAGCTTCGGCAATGCCATCGATTTTACCGAGCTCGAGCGCCTCGACCGCTACGGCAACGCGGTCTACCGCCGCGACCGTAATACTCGCGAAGTGACGATCCGTCTGACTTACGATGAGACAGGCCGCGTCCGGGAAGCGGCCGAGACAACGGTCGACCCGCAGATCCAATACACCGAACTCTTCCGATTCAATACCGAAGGCGAGCAGATTTTTATGCGGAACAAAAACGGCCGCGAGACGACGTTTGAATATGTAAAAGACGCCTATGGCAACACGGTCGAGGTGCGGGAAAAAGATTGGGGCGTGGGCGCGACTCGCGAGTCGCCCCTGCAGACAATAAAACGCCTTCTGCCCACCGGCGAAACGATTTCTCAAATCGATAAAAACGGTTTTGTGACGGCTTATGCCTACGACAAGGATGCCCGCGGGAACGTCACCACGGTCTATGAAACCGCAAAGCCCCGCTATGATTTCACGGGCGACCGGCAGGTCGATGACGGTGACTTGGCGGCACTTCTTCCTGAATACGGAAAAACGGACGCTGCGACGCTGGCTCGTTTTGACATTACCCGAGACGGCCGGATCGATGAAGAAGACGGAAAATTCCTCACGACCTCCAAAGAATACGGGACCCGCGAGACGGCCTCCCGCAGGAACCTTTCCTTCTTTGGCGATGTGACGAGCGTGACGGACCGAAACGGCCGGACGCTTTTCTACCGTTACGAAAAAGACGCCCTCGGCAATTTGCTTCGCACCTATGAAACCAACAATCAATTCTTAGGCGAAACCATCCGGCTTTTTAACCGCGACGGCCAGCTCCTTCAAATGAAGGATCATAACGGCAACACGATCCGTTATTTCTATACCCTGGATTCAAAAGGAAATGTTCTTGAAACGCGCGAAGAGCAGGAACTTGCGGCGGCAACACCTGTGAGCGCGACGACCCTCACAAGACAGAACCGGGCCGACGGAAGCATCCTTGAAATCGAAATGGATTCGCGGGGTAAGGTGCGCGAAACCCATTTTGTGCCGGTTGCGGGCACAGACCAGTTTCAAAAGATAAGAGAATGGCGCCGTGAGGGGCTGGGAAGAAACCTGGCCGCGGAGGCAACCGTGACCACAAGCGCCTCCCAGAACGCGGCGAATCAGCCTCCGGCAAGATTAGTGGACGGCGATCACGACCGCCAGCGGCCGTGGGTCTCACAGAACAAGACGGATGGTTCCCAGGACAATGAATTCGTGCGTCTGGATTTGGGCCGAGTCGAATCCGTCGCCGAAGTGCGTGTCGACACCGGTAATCAGTCCGAAGCCAATCCGGTGCGCGCTTTTCAAGTGAGCGTTTCAACCGACGGCATCACCTGGAAGAAAGTCGGCGAGGCGACGAATCTCGCTCATCAAGGGGTGATCCCCGTGACCTTTCCCGAAGAAAATGCCCGCTATGTCAAGATCCACGGTTTCCGGGCCGGACCAAAGGAAGGCGGCGCTTATTATGTAGGATTGGCGGAGGTAGAAGTCTTCGGCTTTGGGTGGCAGGAGGAAATTACCACCTCGCACGCCACGCTTCAAGGGCATAAGGTAACAACCACCACCGACCCGCTTGGTTTCCTGCGGGAAGCGGTGAAAAATGCTCAGGGAAAAATGGTGACGCTTCGCGAGCGCCAGGCGGAGTCCAACGCCGGTTTTGGCAGCGGTGTGACTGTGAGCGGGGATGCCCGAGTCAGCCTCGACCACCGCCGTCTTGGGGAAGGCGCCGCCTCTTTCGTCGGCTGGTTCGACTACCTCACGCTCCCGGATAGCGACGGCTTTGATTTCGGCACCGGGGATTTTACGGTGGACTTCTGGGTCAATTTCGATGAGTTCTTAGGCGGCAACCACACCTTCTTCACGCATAATGGGGGAAACAACGAATTCACGATTACCTATAA
>CAYJSI010000015.1:0-43271 GCA_964373045.1 uncultured bacterium | reverse complement strand
GGGTTATTTCCCTTTCTCTTTGGCTTCGTCGTCTACGACTTCGTAGTCGGCGTCGACAACACCTTCTTCCTTGCCTTTTTTGCCCTTGCCCCCTGCTTGCCCGCCTTCAGTGTGGCGGGCCCCCTGCCCCTGAGCCCCTTGGGATTTCTTAGCGGCCTCTTCGTAGATCTTCTGGGCAATGGTGTGAGAAGCGGTGGTGAGCTTCTGGGCCGCGGCGTTTAAGGTTTCCGCCGAGTCGGATTTCAAGGCTTCCTTGGCTTCTTTCAGCGCCTCTTCAACCTTGGATTTTTCATCGGCCGAGATTTTATCGCCGTGTTCCTTCACGCTCTTTTCGCTTGCGTAAATCAAGCTGTCTAGCTGATTACGCGCTGTCGTGACCTCGTGCTTCTTTTTATCTTCCTCGGCGTGGGACTGGGCCTCTTTGACAAGCTTCTCGACCTCGTCTTTGGAAAGGCCTGAAGACGATTCGATCCTAATTTTTTGTTCCTTCCCTGTCCCCAGGTCCTTGGCGGTGACGTGGACAATGCCATTCGCATCAATATCAAACGTGACTTCAACCTGCGGGACGCCGCGAGGAGCGGGCGGGATGCCTTCCAGGTTAAAGAGCCCGAGCACGCGGTTGTCGGCCGCCATTTCGCGCTCCCCCTGCAGCACTTTCACCGTGACCGCGGTTTGATTGTCCGCAGCGGTCGAAAAGATTTCCGATTTCTTGGTCGGGATCGTGGTGTTGCGTTCAATCAACTTGGTCATGACACCGCCCAAAGTTTCAATCCCAAGCGAAAGCGGGGTCACATCCAAAAGAAGAATGTCTTTGACCTCGCCCTTTAAGACGCCGCCCTGAATGCCGGCGCCTACGGCCACGACCTCATCGGGATTGACGCCCTGGTGCGGGTCCTTGCCAAAAAGCGCCCTCACCTTTTCGATCACAGCCGGCATGCGGGTTTGTCCGCCTACCAAGATCACTTCGTCAATATCTTCGCTCTTCACACCGGCATCTCGCATGGCGTTCTTGCAGGGTGCGATTGTTTTTTCGACGAGGTCGCCTACGAGCTGCTCGAGTTTGGAGCGTGTCAGCGTTAGAAGGAAGTGCTTCGGGCCCGAGGCGTCTGCCGTAATAAAAGGCAGGTTGATCTCAGTCGTCTGAGAAGTTGAAAGCTCGCACTTGGCCTTCTCCGCGGCTTCTTTTAAGCGCTGAAGCGAGGTGCGGTCTTTGCCAAGATCAATCCCTTCTGATTTCTTGAATTCGGCGATGAGCCACTCGATCACGCGCTGATCAAAATCATCACCTCCCAGGTGGGTGTCGCCATTGGTGGCCTTCACCTCAAAGACACCTTCCCCAATTTCAAGGATCGAGATATCAAAGGTCCCGCCTCCGAGGTCGTAAACGGCGATCGTTTCATCTTTCTTTTTATCCAGGCCGTAAGCGAGCGCTGCCGCTGTCGGTTCATTGATGATACGAAGGACTTCGAGGCCCGCAATTTGCCCGGCGTCTTTCGTGGCCTGGCGCTGGGAATCATTGAAATAAGCAGGGACGGTGATCACCGCCTGTGTGATGGGCTCCCCCAGGTAAGCTTCCGCATCGGCTTTCAATTTCTGAAGCACCTTAGCGGAAATCTCAGGTGGCGTGTAGTCGCGATCTTCAGCCGCGATATGAATCACGGCCTCGCCGTGCTTGCCCGCCTTGGTTTTAAAGGGCACGAGTTTGATTTCCTGTTGAACTTCTTCAAAGCGCCGACCGATGAAACGCTTGGCGCTAAAGACCGTATTTTCGGGGTTCGTAATGGCCTGGCGCTTGGCGGCCTGTCCCACGAGCCACTCCTTTGTTCTGGTAAATGCGACCACCGAAGGCGTGGTGCGATTACCCTCTTTGTTCGGGATGACCTTCGGTTCTCCCCCCTCCATAATTGCCATGCAAGAATTCGTGGTGCCTAAATCGATTCCAAGTACCTTCGCCATTTTGAGTCTCCTTTTTGAGTGAACAATGAAAATGCTACCCTCTTTAGGTCAATTCCCATGCCAAAGGTGTCCCAAATTCCAAGTTTTAACCCATTGCACAGGAAGGCGTTAGAGATGGGCTAAAAGGGGCCGGTAAAAAATAAGGGTAAGTGTGTCATTTTGAGGCGGGGCATCTGTGTCGAATTGCCCATTGCCAATGTAGGGGCCGGCCCCTGTGCCGGCCCTGCAATCCATCACAATTTCGGAACACGGGCGGACACGGGGGTCCGCCCCCATAACGTTATAACTTATATTCTTCGATTTTGCGGTAGAGGGTGCGCCGTGAGATGCCGAGCTTTTTGGCGGCGAGAGATTTGTTCCCTTGGGAATTGCCCAAAGTCTCTTGAATACAAACCTTTTCCACATCGCTTAGGGAATGGGTGTTTGAGTCCGCGAGTTTTTTCGAAATGCCGGCATCCGTTGAACGAATGTCCTCGGGGACATTGGCGAGTTCTATTTCTGAGTCTAAGGAGAGCACCACCATTCTCTCGATAATATTTTTAAGCTCCCGAATATTGCCCGGCCAGGAGTAACGGAGAAGTTGGGCCACGGCCTCAGGATGAATGGCGGTAATTTTTTTGTTGTTCATGCGGGCCAGGTGCTTGAGAAAGGTGTTGATCAAGGGCGGGATGTCCTCTTTTCTTTCCCTGAGCGGCGGGACCTTAAGGTCAATGACATTTAACCGGTAATAGAGATCCTCACGGAATTTCCCCGTCTTGACTTCATCGATCAAACTTTTGTTGGTGGCGCAAACGAGGCGCACATTGACTTTAAGCGTTTTGGTGCCGCCCACACGCTCAAACTCGCCCCCTTGAAGCACGCGAAGAAGTTTCACCTGAGTTTCCTGGGAGATTTCTCCTATTTCATCCAAAAAAAGCGTGCCTTCGTGGGCCCGCTCAAAACGTCCAATCTTTCGCTCTGTCGCCCCGGTAAAGGCGCCCCGTTCGTGGCCGAAGAGTTCGCTCGAAAGCAGGGTCTCGGTTAAGGCAGCGCAGTGCACCGCCACAAACGGCTTATTTTTTCTTGGGGAGTGCTCATGAAGGCGGTGGGCAATGAGCTCTTTTCCCGTTCCGCTCTCCCCCTCAATCAAAACCGTAGAGTTCGATTTTGCGATCTGGTCCACGGTTTTGAGGACTTCCTTCATTTTGCCGGACTGGGCAACGATAGTTCCCCTTTCAAACTTTTCATCGAAAAGGGCAGCTTTGAGTTCACGGTTTTCTTCTTCCAGGCTCAAGCTCGAGAGGGCCTTCTTCACAAGAAATTCAAGTTCTTCCAGATTGATGGGTTTTGTGAGGTAATAAAAGGCCCCTTTTTTCATGGCTTTCACGGCATCTTCCACCGAGCCGTAGGCCGTAAGCAGGATCACAAGCGCCTTCGGGTTATTCGCCTTGATCTTTTCAAGCAGGGCCACGCCGTCCAATCCCGGCATGCGGATATCGGCTAAGACTAAATCCGGCTTTTCCTCGCCGTAAAGCTTCCACCCCTCTTCCCCGCTTAAAGCCGTCAGGACGTCGTAATCGAGTCCCTCGAGAAATTGACGCAGGCCGTCGCGCGTATTTTTTTCATCCTCGACAATCAAAATGGTTGCGAAAATGGGCATGGGTTCAATAACTCCGATTTAAGGTTGCAACATCTTGCAACCTGCTTTCAATTGTTATTTTTTGTATTGCGGCAGCTGGAGCTGCGGTTCGCGGATCGGAAGGAGCAGCGTAAACGCACTGCCCTTTCCGACCTGGCTTGTCACTTCAATCCGTCCCCCGTGCTCGCGAACGGTGTTAAAAACGGTCATCAGCCCGAGTCCGGACCCTTCTTCCTTGGTGGTGTAGTAGGCTTCAAAAATATGAGGCAGGTCATTTTCGGGGATGCCTTGGCCCTCGTCTTTAAAACGAAGAATGACCGCTTTTTCCTTCTTGAGGGTGGAGATGGTGAGTTTTCCTCCCCTTGGCATCGCGGCCTCCTCGGCATTTTTGATTAAATTAATAAAGGCCTGGGTGAGCCGCTCTCGATCCATCATAAATGACGGCAGCGAACGGTCGGGTTTGAATTGAACCGCAATTTTATTTTTGGCGAGCTCCGGGCCCATAAATTGAAGGGCCTCGTCTAAGATGCTGTTGAGATCATCGGTCTTGAATCTCAAGGGCGGTTTTCGCGTGGCGCGAAGGAAGTTGCGGATAATTTTATCCAGGCGCGAGGTTTCACCGTTCAGAACATCAAGCGTACGTTCGAAGTGGGCCTTCTTGGCCTCGGGGAGTTCCTTGAGTTGTTTTTTAAGGAGACCCAGATGGATTCCAATGGCATTCAAGGGATTCCCGATTTCATGGGCAATGCCGGCCGCGAGTCGCACCAGTACTTCAATCCTAGCAAGGTCATCCTCCCTTTTCGCGTCCTGATGGCGTGAAAGATTGCTGAGAAGGATCAGGATCGTCTCGGAGGCGTCTGAAAGCGGGATAAGAGAGACTTGAATCGAAAGTTCGCGGGGAGATAAGATTTCAAAGGTGCCGACCTTTCGCTCATTTAAGGAATCCAAATGTCTTAGAATGAAACGCGATAAATCCGTCTCCGGGAGGAGGTCGGAGAGCCTGGCATTCTGGCCCGCTGGAGGGGTGATTCCAAGCCAGAGCGCGGCCTGGCGATTCATGGCGCGAAGGCGGCCTTTTGAATCGATCACGAGAACGCCCTCCTCCAAATTTTCCAGAATCTCCTGGTAGAGGGCATTCTCCTCGACCATGTCCTCCACCGACGTTTGAAGCGTCTCGCGATCGATCTTGTCAAAATTCTTGAGAAGCTTATGAATGAAGGGAGTCCTTTTGGGCACGTTCTCTCCTCCCTTCTTTGGCGAGCCGAATGAAGGCTTGAAGCAGCTCGGGATTTTTTTTACCGGGCTCCCTTTCAACACCGCTCACTACATCCACAGCGTAGGGATGAAGGGTGTCGATGGCATTTCCTAAATTATGGATGTTGAGCCCTCCTGCTAAAAAAAGCTTGTCGAGGATAAAGGGCCGGTCTTTCAAGAGGCCCCAATCAAAGGGGATGCCGGTGCCTCCGGGCTTGTCTTTAACGTAGGTATCTAAAAGAAACGCGGTCACGTTGTATTCATCGATCCTCTTCAAACTCATTTTGTCTTTGACGCGAAAGGTCTTAATGACCTGATAACCTTTGTCCAAAAAAGAGTGGCAATAGAGCGCGGTTTCATCGCCGTGAAATTGCAGGATTTTAAGCCCGAGCTCGGAGGCAGCGACCTCCACTTCCTTTTTCGATTGATTGGCAAAGACGCCCACAAAATTCTTAAAATGGGGCAAGGCTCCTAGGATGGAGCTTGCCATCGAGATCGTCACCTTGCGTTTACTTTCGGCAAAGATAAGCCCCAGGTAATCCGCTCCGAGGCTGCAAGCGAGCCTTGCGTCTTCGGCGTTTGTGTTTCCGCAAATTTTAACTTTGGTCATGATTTATCTCGTTTGGGTTGCACAGGTTGTGAACGGCCCTTTGCAGAGAACGGCCGCGGCCGTTCTCTACATTTGTTTCCATTTCTTATCTTTTCCCAGCAATTCGTGCAATTTGACGAGGATGTTTTCAGCCTTCATCAACGTGGTCCCAATCAAAAAGGCGCTTACGCCGAGACTTTTGTAAGCCATGAGCTCATCATGGCTCTCGAGGCCGCTTTCCACGACCACCGTGACCTCTTTGGGAATGTTGGGCAGCAGGCGCTTGGCGCGATTCGGGTCCACCGCGAAGGTTTTAAGATCCCGATTATTAATGCCAATGATCTCGGCCTTGGCCTTCAGGGCCTTTTTTAAATCTTCGTCACTGTGGACCTCGACTAAGGCCTCGAGGTGAAGGGCCTTGCCAAGCTGGAGAAGGTCTTTTAATTCCTCTTCCGTCAGGATCGAGGCAATCAAAAGGAAGGCATCCGCCTCGAGGAGTGCCGACTCATAAACTTGGTAACTTTCCAAGATAAAATCCTTCCTTAAGATGGGGATCGTCGTGACTTGCCGGATGGTTTTGAGATAGCTCGGCCGGCCTTTAAAAAAATGAGGTTCCGTGAGCACTGAAATAGCGGCAGCGCCTCCATATTCAAAGATGCCTGCGATGCGAAGCGGCTGAAAATCCTCGCGGATAATGCCAAGCGAGGGCGAGGCCTTTTTAAGCTCGCAAATGAGGTTGAGTTTGTGCGGGGAGTTAATGGCCTTTCGAAAAGACCGCGCGTCTGTGCGCGGCCTGTGCTCTGTCGCCTCGCGCAGGCGGTGAAGGGGAAATCTGCGCTTGAGCTCCCCGATATCCTTTCGCCGCTGAATGATGATGTCATTTAAGATCATTTGTCATCCCCGAATGATTTTATCGGGGATCCATCGTTTTCTGTCAAGGTGGATTCCCGCTTAAAGCATGCGGGAATGACACTGTCAACAAGCATTATCCCTGTCCTCTTGTTATCGTTATCAATTTTTGGAGAGCGGCGTAGGCTCGGCCGGAATCAATGGAGTGCTCGGATAAGAGAATTCCTTCTTTAAAGTTGCTGGCAATTCCCGAAACCACAAGCCCGGCGGCGGCATTCATAACCACGAGATCACGCAGGGGGCCCCGGAGGCGGCCTTTTAAAATGGCGAGGGCGAGCGCCTTATTTTTTTGAACCGATCCCCCTGAAGGATTTTTTTTCGCCTGTGTTTTAAAACCGAATTTTCTCGGATCGATCACTTGGAATCGAATCTTTCCTTTTTGAATGAGGGCGATATCGGTCGGCGCTGTGACCGAAATCTCATCCATGCCGTCCCGGCCGTGACAAACAAGGGCGGAGACGCCGCCGCGGCGTGCTAAGAGGCGGGCATAAAGTCTGACGTGCTCTTTTTTTGAAACGCCGATCAGTTGATGATCTAAGGTGACGGGATTGACGAGGGGCCCAAGGAGATTAAAAATCGTGCGCGTTTTTAATTCGCGGCGCAGCGGCTGCACACGGGAGAAAATCGGGTGGTGGTGAGGGGCGTGAAAATAGCCGATGCCGCATTTTTGAATAGCTCGAATCATCGTTTTAGGAGAGGCATTCAATCGGACACCCAAGGCCTCCATCAAGTCTGAGCTCCCGCATCTGGAGGAGATCCCCCGATTGCCGTGTTTGGCGACCCTGCCGCCCGCTCCGGCAATCACAAGCGCCGCAAGGGTCGAGACATTAATGGATCCGCTTTGATCCCCTCCTGTGCCGCAGGTGTCGAGAAGGTTTTTCCAATTCAGTTCATGCGGAGGCTCAAGACGCCTCAGGGCCGCGAGGCAGCCTGAAATTTCATCCAAGCTCTCCCCTTTTCGGGCAAGCAAAAGAAGCAGGGCCTTCGCGCTTTGCTTTGAAAGGCCGCCTTTGAATAGCTCCGTAAATATAAAACAAGCCTCTCGGAAGGCAAGGTTCCTCTTAACAAGAAGTTTTGTAAAGGGGTCAGGCTCTGGAGCCCGACCCCTTTTGGTTTTTGTCATATTTTTTTGGAGAGGAAAAGGAAGTTTCGCAACAGATTTTTACCTTCGGTGGTGAGAATCGACTCGGGGTGGAATTGCACGCCCCAGGTCGAATGCCTTTTGTGCTTCAGGCCCATGATTTCGTTGTCCTTTGTCCAGGCCGTGACTTCGAGTGTGCCGGGGAGCGATTTTTTCTCGACCAGGAGCGAATGATACCGCGTGGCCTTAAAGGGGTTGGGGAGGCCTTTGAAAAGATCCTTCGCGCGGTGATAGATGTCGGAGACCTTGCCGTGCATAATTCGTTCGGCGCGGACTACCTTTCCTCCGAAGACGTAGCCTAAGCACTGGTGGCCGAGGCAGACCCCTAAGATCGGGATCCTGCCGCTAAAGGTTTCGATGACCTCGTTTGAAATGCCTGCTTCCTTGGGAGTGCAGGGACCGGGTGAAATGACAATGCGCTTGGGCTTGATTTTGCGGATCTTGGCGATTGAAATCTGATCGTTTCGGTAGACGATGGGCTCGGCCTTGAGCTCGCCCAGGTACTGCACGAGGTTGTAGGTAAAGGAGTCATAGTTATCGATGACGAGCAACATTAAAATTCTTCCCTGATTTCGATGGCCTTCAGAAGCGCCTTCGCTTTGTTGAGAGATTCCTGATACTCGCGCTTGGGGTCTGAATCTTTCACGACCCCGGCCCCTGCCTGGAGATAAATTTTTTTTCCGTCGGTCACCAGGGTGCGGATCGTGATGCACATGTCCATGTCTCGATTAAAGCCGAAGTAACCGAGACAACCGGCGTAAGGGCCGCGCCTCTCCTCTTCGAGTTCGTTGATGATTTGCATGGCACGAATCTTGGGGGCCCCCGTAACCGTGCCGGCCGGAAATGTGGCGCGCAGGAGATCAAAGGCGCTTTGCCCGGTCCGGAGTTTTCCCACCACGTCGCTTACAAGGTGCATGACGTGAGAGTAGCGCTCGACGCGCGCAAAATTTTTGACAGCGATGGAATCAAACTCGCAGACGCGGCCGAGGTCGTTACGCCCGAGGTCAACCAGCATCAGGTGTTCCGCCATTTCTTTGGGGGATTTCTTGAGATTATCTTCCAGGGCTGTATCCTCCGCCTGAGATTTTCCGCGCGGCCGTGTCCCGGCAATCGGCCTCACCTCGGCCTCGCTTCCCGTTTTCTTGACGAGGAGCTCAGGAGAAGAGCCGATCAGCCGAAGCTTTCCGGCTTTAAAATAAAACATATAAGGCGAGGGATTGATGGAGCGAAGGGCGCGGTAAATCTGAAAATCATCCCGCACTCCCGGCAAGGTGAAACGCTGCGAGAGCACGACTTGGATGCAGTCACCGGCGCGGATGTAGTCTTTAATTCTTCTCACCTTCCTCCGAAACTCCGAAGGTTTCATATTCGAAATGGGCACGAGTTTGCGGCCGTCAGGGGCCGGTTTCGGATAACGTAGCGATCGCTTAAGGCTCTGAATATGAAGATGGATGCGGCGAACGGCCTCGTGATAAAGGATTTCCGGGCGGGCCCCCTTTTTAATTTCAACCAGGGCCACGGCGGAGAGGGTTTTTCTAAAATGGTCAAAGATCACCAGGTCCTCTGTCAGAAAAAAAATGCCTGCCGGGATCTCAGGCCCTCGGCGAGGAAGGAGGTCAATGGCTTCGAAGCGTTCCACATTTTCATAAGTGAGGTACCCCACGTAGCCGCCCGAAAAACCCGGAACGGATTCGGGATTGACAAGCTTATGGCCGGAAAGAGTTTTTTCAATCAGCGTCACCAGGTCCTCCGCCCCCCTGAGGAGTCTTTGCCTTCCCCTCACCTCCTCAAAGATTTGGCCTTCGTCGGCGATCACAATTTGCCGGGGCCGGAGGCCGATAATCGAATAACGGCCGATTTTTTCTTCTTGCTCGGCCGATTCCAGGAGAAAGGCATGCGGGAGTTTTGCGGCAAGCTTGAGGAAGGCCGAGACCGGCGTCTCGAGGTCTGCCGCAATGGTTTCGCAAACCGCAACCAAATTTCCCTTGCGGGCGAGCTGTTTAAAAATCTTTATGTCTGGCGTGATCATCTATTTTTTATAGATTTTGTCTGGGTCAAATATTTTTTCCTGGGTGATCTTGATGATATCGCCCTTTTGATTCAGATGGCGGACAAAGCAGGTCCTGAATCCTAAGTGGCAGGCACCGCCCTTTTGACGAACGCGGATCAAGAGCGTATCTTCGTCGCAATCCGTAAGCACCTGGATCACGTCCTGAGTGTGCCCGGAGGTCTCTCCCTTGACCCAGTATTCATTGCGTGAGCGGGAGTAAAACACCGTCTTCCTTTCATTTAAGGTACGCTCCACGGCCTTCTGATCCATGTAGGCTAACATGAGGACCTCCCCACTCTCAGCCTCTTGAATGATGACCGGGATCAGTCCCTTATCGTTAAATTTGAACTTGTGCATGCTAAACCCCTTTATTGTGAGCTATAAGCTTAAAGAAGCTTTAAGCTGTAAGCTAAAAAGGCTAACGGTTGATTTGTTTAACCGATTGGTGTTATTGAGTTTACTTATGGCTTGCCTGCCGGCAGGCAGGCTTACAGCTTATAGCTTACAGCTATTTTTCCAGAGTATGCCCTCAATCCAAAAGTGTGTCAAGAGGATACATTATTCAGAGGATGCATTATTCTGAGGAGGGGGGGGTAGAAGGGAGGTTCCTCAAAGTGTGGAGGGGGGAGGCGCCAGGACAGAATTACCCGCAATCCGGACAGTTTTTCCCTCTGTTCTTATTTTAGCGAGTGTCGCCGCATCCACAAATAGAAAATCGAGATCGAAAGGATATTTTTTCGAGTTTCCCTGAAAACGCGCGAAGATTTCACTCTGAGCGACTTCTTTAAAGCCGTACTTTTACAGAATCTTTTTAGCCTCGGCGTAATGCTCCTCTGCAATCAAGAAATCAATGTCAGCGGTTTGGCGCGTGATCTGATAAGCCTTCAGAGCAAAACCGCCGATAAGAACAATGGGAATCTTGGCGCCGTCGAATTCACAGGAGATGAGGTCAAAGATGGTCGGATAGTCTTTCACGATTAAATCCTGACAGGGATGTTCTTGCGGTGGAGAAATGATTTTGCCTCTGAAATTTTGAATTCACCGAAGTGAAAGATGGAAGCGGCCAGACAGGCATCGGCCTTGCCCTTTTTGAATCCATCGTAGAGATGTTCCAGGGTGCCGACGCCTCCCGAGGCAATGACAGGGATGCGCACGGCTTCCGAGACGCGGCGGAGGAGCTCGAGGTCGTAGCCATCTTTCGTTCCGTCTCGATCCATGCTGGTCAGCAAAATTTCCCCTGCCCCGAGTTTTTCTCCTTTCATAGCCCATTCGATGGCATTTAATTCTGTAGGTTTGCGGCCGCCGTGGGTAAAGACGCGCCACTCGGCCAAGCCGATTCGTCTGGCATCGATGGCGAGCACAATGCACTGAGCTCCGAAGCGTTGGCTCGATCGCCGGATGAGCTTTGGATTTTGAATGGCGGCCGTGTTCATAGATACCTTGTCGCAGCCGGAGCGCAGTAAATCTTGAATATCGGCGACGCTTTGAATCCCACCTCCCACGGTAAAGGGAATGTAGATGGATTCCGCCACTTTTTCAACCACGGACAGGAGGGTCTTCCTTTTTTCATGAGAGGCCGTGATGTCGAGGAAAACAAGCTCATCGGCCCCCTCTTGATCATAGGCCACGGCGCATTGCACAGGATCTCCCGCATCGCGAAGGTTGACAAATTGCACGCCTTTCACGACCCGGCCGTCTTTGACGTCCAGGCATGGGATGATACGTTTGGTAAGCATTACTCGGAAGAGCTTGATTCGGTGATTTTTTTGAGGAGATCAATGGCGCCCATGCCCAGGGCCGCGATATGGAAAATGATGGAAAGGATGAAGCTCGCGACGGAGCCCAGGACATAAAGCCATTCACGGCGCGACAGGGCAAGCATCTCGCCCCGATTCCAGAGCATGATGACCGCAACGAGCGGGATGAGAAAAAAGATCCATCCAACGATGGAGCGGCTCAAGTAGGCGCTCTTAAGCTTATGATAATATTTGCTGGGAAGGGTTTTGGCGTGATGACGCATGGGTTTTAAGAATAATCCTCGAATCATGAGCCCGATGACCAGATAAAGGGCCGCTGCGACGGTCCAGGACCAATCACGCTGCGTTAAGATAATGTGAAGGTATTCTTTCACGGTTGGACTGATCAAGGGCATGGGACCCCTCGTACAATTTTCAAGGCGTCGCTTAGCCTAAACTTTTTCTCGTAAAGGGCTCGTCCAATAATGACGCCGTCAAAATGGGCGGCCTTCACCTTGGCGGACTCCCGAATGTCCTCCAGTGTGGAGACGCCGCCTGAGAGGATCACCTTGGAGTTAGTTTGAGCCAGAACTTTCTTCAGCATCTCAAAATTGGGTCCTTCCAGCATCCCATCCTTTTGAATATCGGTAAAAATGAGGGTTTCCAAAGGGAAATGATTAAAATGCGTAAGCGCCTCCTCGAGCGTTTCCTCACCCGGCTTAAGCCACCCCTGTGTTTGCACCCTCCCCTCTTTGACATCCAAACTTACGGCAATCTTGGAACCGTATTGGTCGAGGGCTAGCTTAAAAAATTTTTCCTCGAGGGCCTTGGTGCCCAGGATCACCCGATCGATGCCGTCTTGGATAAGGGCCCCGATATCTTCCAAGGTGCGAATGCCCCCGCCCACCTCGAGGCGGCAGGCGACGGCTTTACGGATAGACAAAATGGAAGAGCGATTTTTGAGGATGCCTGTTTTGGCGCCCTCGAGGTCGACTAAGTGAATCCATTCAGCCCCAGCTTTGCGCCACTTTTTAGCCATGGCCTCCGGACTCTTTGAATAAACGGTTTTTTGAAGATAATCTCCTCGTGAAAGGCGAACCACCATTCCGTCGTAGAGATCAATGGCAGGATACAAAATCATGATGCAATGAAATTTTTCAAAATTTGCAGACCTAATTTCTGGCTCTTTTCGGGGTGAAACTGGGTGGCGAGTAAATTGTCGCCTCCGATCACGGCCGCAAAGGTCTCATCGCCGCAGGTCGTCTCGCCCACGGTAATTTTTCTGTCGCTCGGAGCGGCATAATAACTATGGACGAAATAAAAGTAGCTATGGTTTGGGACCCCCTTCAGCCACGGGTGTTTGGAACAAAGCGAGACAGAATTCCATCCCATGTGCGGAACCTTGATGTCCTTTGAGCGAAATCGGTTCACGCTGCCCTCAAAAATGCCAAGCCCCTTGGTTTTAGGCGATTCTTCGCTTGCCAGAAAAAGGAGCTGAAGGCCGAGGCATATTCCAAGAAAGGGTCTTTTTCTCCCAATAAAATCCTGGATCGGTTGAAAGAGCTTACGGTTTTTTAGTTCCTTCACTGCATCTCCAAAGGCCCCTACACCCGGGAGGACCAGCTTGCTTGCTTTTTTAATGTTTGCGGGAGATGAGCTTACCTTTACCTTCGCGCCTAAGTGTTCCAAGGCTTTTGAGACGCTGCGTAAATTTCCCATTCCGTAGTCGACAACAATAATCATAAAGGTTGCAAGAAGTTACTAGAGGTTGCAAAAGGTTGCAAGAGGTTACAATATGGAATAGGGCTTGGAGCTTTAGAAACTCATCTGTTGTTATCAGCCCGTCTTCCTTGCAGTCATCGATATCACCGATAAGTTCTTCAAGGGAACCCTGACTAATTTTAATGCTACGAATAAAATCACCGATAGAACCACGCCGATAACCTTCGCGTATATTTTGCTTGGCGGAGCGGGCCGCCTCCCGCATTTGAGATACAAGACGCATGTGAAGTTTCGGAAAACGATCCGTAATCACATAAATGGACCGCCGAATTTCACAAAAATCGATGTAGAACTTTAGTGATTCATACGCGGGTTTGCCTTTGGAGTATTTGTTTCCGGTAACCTTTTGCAACCTTTTGTAACCTTCTATCAGAGACTGCCCTTTGTCGAGGGGATGCCCTTGACGCGGGGATCGATTTGTGTGGCCATGTCAAGGGCCCTGGCCGCAGCCTTGAAGACCCCTTCAATGATGTGATGCGAGTCGTGTCCGGAGAGCACTTCCACGTGCATGTTGATGCCGGCGTGCTGGCAGAAGGCGTGCATAAATTCCATGGCGTCATGGAAGGAATAATTTTCCAGCCTTGAAAAGCGGACCCCTTTCGCCTTCGAAATGTGAAGGGAGGGACGGCCCGAGATATCAAGGGTGACGCGGGCTAGCACTTCATCCATAGGAACACTGAAAAAGCCGTAGCGCCGGATCCCCACCTTGGGTCCCAGGGCCTTGTGCAGGGCTTGACCGAGCGTGATCCCGACGTCTTCATTGGTGTGATGGATATCGACGTGGAGGTCGCCCACGGCCTTGACCTCGAGATCAAAAAGTCCGTGTTTTGAAAGCAACGCAAGCATGTGATCTAAAAAGGGCATGCCGGTCGTGATCGAGGATTTTCCCGCGCCGTCTAAATGAAGTTTGAGCACGATATCGGTTTCCGAGGTTTTGCGCTTTATAAGCGCCGATCGCGTTTGTTTTTTCATTCGCTGGACTCCTTTAATTCCTTGGAGAGGGTGACTCTTTTTTCTTTTTCAATGAACCGCACCTCAAGGGAAATGCGGTGCAACACAAGGCCCTCCATGTCCGTTAATTTTTGGATGTGCTCTCGCGCTTTCAGGAGGGCCTCTTTGGAATAAGAAATGACTTGAGTGCTCTTAATAAAAGTGGATGCGCTCAAGGGTGAATAATAACGGGCCGTTCCTCCGGTGGGAAGCACGTGGCTCGGGCCGGCAGTATAATCCCCCACCACGGCGGGAGAATAAGGGCCTAAGAAGATCGCGCCCACATTTTTTATATTTTTGGCCCATTTCTCGGGTTCTTCCGTCATGATCTCAAGGTGCTCGGGCGCAATTTCGTTGGCAACCTCGCAGGCCTCCTGAAGCGATTTGACCTGGATGATCAATCCTGAGTCGACTCGCTTTCTTAAGATCTCAACCAATTTCTTGGAGGGCGTGACAAGATAGGCGATTCCTCCGTGGTGCTCAGCCTGGGCAAGAAGGTCGCAGGTGACGTAGTCGGGATCGGCTGCCGCGTCGGCAATAATGGCAATCTCGCTTGGACCCGCCACCATGTCGATATCGACGAATCCGTAAACCTGCCGCTTTGCCTCGGTCACGTAAGGATTTCCCGGCCCGACGATCTTGTCGACCTTCGGGACGGTGCGCGTTCCAAAGGCCATGGCCCCGATGGCTTGTGCCCCGCCCACGCGGTAGATTTCATTCACGCCGAGGAGATTGGCGACGACCAAAATGTGAGGATCGATTTCGCCGGTATCCCGATTAGGAGGCGAGCAAAGCGCGATTTCTTTCACGCCCGCCACTTTGGCCGGGATGACGGTCATATAAACCGTGGAGACAAGCGGCGCCTGCCCTCCCGGGATATAAATGCCTACGCGTTCGAGCGGCTGATATTGCTTCGCTAAATAAACGCCCTGATTGTTTCTCACTTCGAAAGATTGCTTGAGTTCCTTTTCGTAATATTCTTTGACGTTCTCGGAAATCTGTTTGAGGATCGGGACAAACGGTACCTGGATCTTTTCAAAGGCTCGGTTGATGTCTCCCTGTGAAACGCGGATGCGCTTCAAGGGAAGCTCAAGACCGTCGAATTCGCGCGTAAAGCGGCGGATCGCGACATCACCCCGCTCGCGGACCTCGGCTAAAATACGGTTTACCTTTTTAAAGATTTCTTTATCGAAGACGTGGGCGAAATCGCGCTTGATCTTTTTCTGTGTTTGTTTATCCCAAGTGAGGACTTGCATGGCCTGCCTTTACGAAATTTTTTCCTTCTTTAAGCGTTCAATGGAGGATTGAATAAGACCCTGCCATTCACGCGTGACTTGATCGAGATTTTGGGCGCCGCCCTGAACCAGGTCCTTGCGTCCTCCTCCGCTCGCGCCGAGAGCGGCGGAAACCCCTTTCCATAAATCGCGCACATCCAAGCTGCTTTTTACAAGGTCGTGGCTGACTCCCATAATTAAATGGGTTTTGTCATTCTCATGGCTGCCGAGTAGATAAACGGTTTGCGTGGAGGACTGCCTGAGACGGTCCGACAAATTTCTTAATTCCTCAATCGCCATCCCCTTTTCAAGATGGGCCAGGAACCGCAAGGCGCCGGCGGGTTTGGCCTCCTTCAGGATTGCCTGAGGATCGACCTTGGAGGTGACTCCTTGTTTGCGTTCCTTTTCGAGTTTCTTGTAGGCCTCCTGAAGTTTGGCGAGCCGTGCCCCAACGTCTTCCGGGGTTGTTTTCAAACTAAGTGCCAGCCCTGCCATTTGACTGCGCAGGGTCCGCAGATAATTGAGTGCCCCCTCGCCGGTGAAGGCCTCGATGCGCCGCGTGCCGCTGGCGATCGAAGAGTCGCTTATAATGACAAAGGCCCCGATTTGACCCGTGCGGTCGCAATGGGTGCCGCCGCAGAGCTCTTTGCTGAATCCCGGGACGGTGATGACACGGACCTTGGATCCATATTTTTCACCGAAGAAGGCGATGGCGCCCTCTTTTTTGGCTTCCGCCGTTGATTTTTCTTCCTTTGCAACCGCTGCGTCATTCAAGACTTCTTGATTCACCCGGTCCTCAATTTTTCTGATTTGTTCGCTCGTGAGGGCCTGCGGGTAGGAGAAATCAAAACGAAGCTTCTCCGGGGCTACAAGAGATCCCAGCTGGCGTGTCTGTTTGCCCAAGATTTCCCTCAAAGCAGCATGAAGAAGGTGCGTGGCCGTGTGATTACGCATCGCCCGCTCACGGCGGCCTCGGTCGACTTCGAGACAGACCTCATCACCCACTTGAACGCCGCCCGTTTCAATTTCAATTTTATGCACAATGTGCTGATCCTTTTTTTGCGTATCCAGCACCTTTGCCTTGAAGGACTTTGCGCTCATCGTCCCCCGATCTCCCACCTGGCCGCCGCTTTCGCCGTAGAAGGGGGTTTGGTCAAGAACCAGGGCGCCCTCCTTGCCCTTTAAGTCAAGAAGAAGAACGTGGGCGTGGGATTCTAAAGACTCAAACCCAAGAAATTTTGTGGCCGGTAAGACGGTCAGTTTTTTTTCGAATTCGGAGGTAGAAAAAATATTCGCCGAAATGGGGCTTGCGCCCTTGGCCCGCTTTCGCTGTTCATTCATGAGGAAATCAAAGCCTGCTTGATCGATTTCAAACCCCTCCTCCCCCGCAATTTTTCGCGTGAGTTCATCCGGAAACCCGTAAGTATCGTAAAGCTCAAAGACCATGTCTCCTGGAAGCCGCCTTGTATTTTTGAGAGATCGAAGCTTAGTCTGCAGAATTTCAAGCCCGGTTTCAAGGGTGGCGAGGAACCGCTCCTCCTCGCCTTTTAAGGTGGAAAGAATGCTCAGAGCCGTCTCTTCGAGTTCAGGGTAAGTCTTCCCCATAACGGCGCTTACGGCCGGGATGAGCTCGTATAAAAAGGGACGATTGAGCTCGTGGTGCGTGAGATCCCTCGCGTGGTAGAGGGCCCGGCGGATCAACTTTCGGATCACATAGCCCCGGCCTTCATTCGATGGGATGACACCGTCTGTCATGGAAAAAATGACGGCTCGCGCATGGTCTGCGATGGAATAAAGATGCGTCAACTCTTCAGGCCCTGCCTTTTTCTGCGATTCCAGTTTCAAGAGCCTCCGAATTTCCTGATTAATCGGTTCAAAAATATCGATTTCAAAATTGGACTTCTTGCCTTGCAGGATACAGGCGAGGCGCTCAAGGCCCATTCCGGTGTCGATATTTTTATTTTTGAGAGGAGCCAGCCCGCCATCCTCCCCACGGTCGTACTGAGTGAACACAAGATTCCAGATTTCAGCGAAGCGCGGGCTTTCAATTTTTTCATCCTTGGAGCCGGGGTCCCGGTCATAATAAATTTCCGAGCACGGTCCACAGGGGCCGTTTGGGCCGTCCTTGGGGGCATTCGAGGGCCAAAAGTTGCTCTTATCGCCGCACTTGTAAATCCAGTTTTCGCGGATCCTGATTTTATCGCGCCATATCTTGTAGGCCTCAACGTCCTTTTCATGCACGGTGACGCGAAGTCTTTCCTTCGGGAGTTTGAGATCTTGCGTCAGGTATTCCCAGGCCCAAGCGATGGCCTCCTCCTTGAAATAGTCGCCAAAGGAAAAATTCCCCAGCATTTCAAAGAAGGAGTGGTGAAACGGGGTCCGCCCCACTTCATCAAGATCCCCGGTACGAAGGCACTTCTGGCTCGTAGCCGCCCGCTTAAGATCCGTTTTGATGCCGAGAAAATAGTCCTTAAATTGATTCATCCCCGCGCCCGTAAAAAGAAGGGTGGGGTCATTTTGCGGCACCAAAAGGTCGCTTGCGACGATGGAGTGATTCTTCTTCTTGAAGAATGCGAGAAAGCTTGAGCGAATTTGATCCGCCGTCATCATGAAGGAGAACTCTCCAATCTCTGGACAATGTCGCGCGCGATTTCAAAATCAAACCCGCGGCGAACGAGAAAATCATAAACCCGTTTTTTTTGTTTCTCTTTTCCCAGATTTTTAGAGCTGTCCCATTTGTGAAGGGCCAGCTCGCGGGCCCTCTCGCGCTCTTCGCTCGGTTCGAGGCTGGAGAGAATATCTTCCTGAATCTTACGGGGAATGCCGTGGCGTTTGAGTTCAAAACCAATCTTACGCCGTCCCGATGGCTTTCCCACCGTAAGACGGCTTAAGAGCTCCTCGGCGTATTTGCGATCACTCAGAATCCCCTGCGCCTCAAGCTGATCCAAAGCCTCTCGAATCACTCCTTCGCCGTAGCCCTTCTCGGCCAGCCTCTTGGTGAGTTCCTGCCGGCTCTTTGAGCTTGCGGTGAGCATCCGAAGGGAGGTGATTTGAGCCTGTCTCTTTTGCGAGGACGCTTGCGATGATGTTTGATCGACCGACATGATGAGAACTCCTTCATCAGGACAAAGAGACAAGCATCCCCTTCTGGAATGGGGGATGCTTGTTTGAGCTGGAGCTTAGGAATTAATGGGAGCGTGTTGCAACAGCAGCGTTACCCGAGAGCTTATCGCGAACCTTATTTTCAAGCTCCGCCATAAGATTTTCGTTTTCCTTCAGGAACATACGGGCCGCATCCCGGCCCTGGCCGATTTTTTCGCTGTTGTAGATCAACCAAGAACCGGACTTGTCGATGATTTGATGCTCGGTGGCCACATCCAGCACGCTTGAAGAGCGCGAAATTCCCTCATCAAAGAGGATGTCGAACTCCGCCTGACGGAAGGGCGGTGCCACTTTGTTTTTGACGAGCTTGACCCGCACGCGGTTTCCGACCACCTCTTCCCCCTTTTTGATGCTTCCAATGCGGCGAATGTCCATGCGCATGGAGGCATAAAATTTAAGGGCCTTGCCGCCCGGTGTCGTTTCGGGGTTCCCGAACATGACACCGATTTTCTCCCGGAGCTGGTTGATAAAAATGAGGCAGGTCTTCGATTTGTTGATGACTCCTGTCAGCTTGCGAAGGGCCTGCGACATGAGCCGCGCCTGAGCTCCCATTTGAGAAGCGCCGATTTCGCCTTCAATTTCGGAGCGAGGGACCAAGGCGGCGACCGAATCCACCACAATCAAGTCGACGGCATTGGAGCGGATGAGCATTTCGGCAATTTGAAGCGCCTGCTCACCGGAATCCGGCTGTGAAATCAAAAGCTCATCGAGATTCACACCGATTTTCTGAGCATACGTGGGATCCAGCGCATGCTCGGCATCAATAAAGGCCGCGGTTCCCCCTTGCGTTTGGACTCTCGAGATAATGCTAAGGGTCAGAGTGGTTTTACCGCTCGACTCCGGGCCGAAAATTTCCACCACTCGCCCTCGCGGAACTCCGTTGATGCCGGTGGCAATGTCAAGACTCAAGGCACCGGTGGACAAGGCCATGACATTTTCGTGGCGGCCTTCTCCGAGCTTCATGATGGCGCCTTTGCCGAATTGTTTTTCAATCTGCAGAAGGGCCAGTTCAAGCGCCTTCTCTTTTTCGGAAGTGGCCTTTTTGCCAGGCAAAAGTGCTTCTTTTTGCAGTTTTGGTTCTTTTTCTGCTTTTTTCTTTTCAGACATGACAGGATCTCCTTAAGATGATGACGAAGTTGCGCATATCTGGACCGTCCAATATGCGCAACTCGTGATATTTTACCGACTTAGGCAAAGACTGTAAAGGCCTTATTAGACCTCAACCTTGTCTTCGGTACGGAGTTTTGAAGCCGCTCGCGCCAGTCGATCCACTCCCTTTTGCAGGTCCGGGAGGCGGTCCACGGTAAAGCAGACTCCCCTCTGAGTGGGCTTGAACTCGGGCGACTTATCGTTTTGATACCAGACACGTAAGTCGATGTAGAAGCGGTCTTTATACTTCTTAATCGTCATTTGTATTTCCTCGCCCTCGGATTTGGGAAAGGAATAAATGGGCGCTTCTTGCTGCTGTTGCTGCTGGGTTTGGGGATTCATGGTTTCCTCCTAAAGGCATTCTTAAGGAAACAAAATCGGTAGGCTCAACGGGAAGGAGGCTAGCAAACTATTGAATAAAATGCAACAAATATTTTTATATTTTAAAACTCGTCAAAAAAGCCTTTTTTCCTCACCGCGGACGATGCGGCCAATGTTGGCCCGGTGCGTGTAGAAGATAAATAGGCACAAAACAATACTTATCGTAAAAAGCCACGGAGTGCCCGATTCACTCCGGGTGGTCCAGCGGACGGCAATTGGGAAACACAAGGCAGCGGCAAGGGAGGCCATGGAAACAATGCGGCTTGCGGCAAAAATGAGGCACCAGAGGATAAAAGAGATCAGCGTGGGTTTGAAGGCCACAGCCAGGAAGACGCCCAAGGAAGTGGCCACCCCCTTGCCTCCTTTAAACTTGAGCCAGCAGGGATAGGCGTGGCCTAAGATGGCAGCGGCGGCCAATAGCACCGCCTGGGGAAGTGAGAGGCTAGCGCTTAAAACAAGGGTGGGGAGCCTTACGGCGAGAAATCCCTTCGCCGCATCGAGCAAAAAAACCACAAGGCCCCATTTCTTTCCGATCACTCGAAAAGCGTTCGTGGTGCCGATATTCCGGCTGCCATGCTCGCGAAGGTCAACGCCCTTCACCCATTTTCCTACCAGAAGACCAAAGGGAATCGAGCCCAGGAGGTAGGCGGCCAAAATCCAGATGAGAAAAGCCATCAGCGAATCCCTTTGAGCAATTTCATTTCGCGTGCCACATAAGACAAACAGGAAATAATGGTCAGGGCGGCTGTGATGTAGCACAAGACAATCGAAATTCTAAAACCTAAAAGGATCGATAGCAGGGTTGCCATTTGAAAGGCCGTTGTGCACTTGCCAAGGAAATTGGGGATGACACGCACCGAGCCATTCGTGATAAAAATGACCAGCATCCCGACCACAATGACAAGATCTCGAAACACGATGGTGACCGTCACCCAAAGGGGTGGCTTAAAAGGAAGAAATTCGACAAAAAGGAGTCCCAAATAGCCGGATAGGAGGATCAGCTTATCCGCCAGTGGATCGAGGAATGTTCCGAGAGCCGTCTTACTTTTTGTGACACGCGCTAAGAATCCGTCGAGGGCATCCGTAAAGCAAGCGGCCAGCAGGATGATAAAGGCGGCCAAACGGACCTTTTCTTCCCCCGGCTGATACGAGACGAGGGAGGTAAAGAAGAAAGGAACGAGCAGGATTCGGATTAAGGTGATCCAGTTGGGAAGATTCAAGCGTGAATCTGTTCTTGGACGGGAGTCTTTCCTCGATCTTCTGCTTTGGATGTCTCGGCCATGGAAACGGCAGCGATGATTTTGACCGAGACGATCTTAGAGATGCCGGGTTCCTGCATGGTGACCCCGTAGAGCGAATCCCCCATCACAATGGTTTTGCGGTTGTGTGTCACGATGATAAATTGCGTCACGGTCAGGAACGTGCGTAACACTGTGAGGAAGCGGTCGATATTGGCCTCATCGAGCGGGGCATCCACTTCATCGAGGACGCAGTAAGGCGAGGGCTTGATCTTAAACAGGGCAAAGAGAAGGGCAATGGCGGTCAAGGCCTTCTCGCCGCCCGAAAGAAGTGAGATGTGCGTTAATTTTTTCCCCGGGGGCCGCACGACAATATCAATGCCGGACTCCAGGGGGTTGGTCTCATCCACCAAGACGAGGCGGGCCTCTCCCCCGCGGAAGAGGGTCTCGTAATACTCCTTAAAGGTCCTCTGGACATTTGTGAACGTTTCTTCGAAGAGCGATTTCGTGGTGCGGTTGATTTGACGAATGGTTTCCATGAGCTGTTCGCGGGCTTGGTCTAAATCCTGTTGCTGCGCGATCAAAAACTCATAGCGCGTCTTTAATTCCTCGTACTCTTCAATGGCCAACAGATTGACTGTTCCGAGGGACTCTACTTTTTCCTTAAACTGCAAGATCTTTTCTTCAAAGTCTGCCGGGAGTTCTTCCTCGCTTTCATCCTCAGCCGTCCTTAATTCGGAGAGGTTCACTCGATAGGCCTGTTGGAGGCGATCGGCAATGGTTTTTTCCTGATAACCCAAATCGAGGTGCTTCATTTCGAGCTGATGAAGCCGGCCTTGAATCTCCCGTTGCTTGCTCTGGCGTTCCTGGAGGTGCTCGCGTTCGTCCGAAAGCCCTTCCTCGACAGACTCTCTTTCATGACGGATGAGTCCGAGGGCAATTTCAGATTCGCGTCTAAGCTGATCAAGGGTTTCCTGCTCACTTTTGAGGCGTGCATCTTCAGAGACAAGGCGCTCCTCTTTGGCCTGAAGGCGCACAGCTTCTTCGCGGAGTGAAATGATTTGGAGGCTATCGTTTTCATGGTGCTGCTTAAGATAGGTTAAGGATTCATTGATCAGGCGCGAGCGCTCTTCTAAGCTATCAGACTTGGCCCCCCATTCCGCAAAGGACTTATGAGTCTCCATTCTTTTTTGCTCAAATCCATCTATGTCACGGACGATGGCATCCTGGTGCTCTCGGATCTGATTTTCGAGTTCTTCTGCGCGTCCGAGCTGGGTTTGGAGACTTTCTCTTTGGGCGAGCGCCTTTGAGGCGTGGGATTGCATTTCCTCGGTCTCAAACGCGATCAGCTGAATCTCCCTTTCAAAGGAAAGGATCCTATCCTTAGCTCCTTCACGCAGGGAGTCAAAGGATTCGTTTTGAAGGGCTGTCTCGAGCCGCTCGGCCTCGCCGGCCTCTTTCTTGGTCTGCAGGGCCTTTAACGAGTCCTGGTGAAGGGCGATTTGTTTGGCGGACTCAATCTCTAGGCGCTCAAGCGATTCCATCTCCGAACGGATTTTTTCCATTTCGCCTTGGGATCGGACGCTTCCCCACTCGGAGATAGGATGCTCATTTCTGAAAAAAATTCGGCCCTTGGGGCCCAAAATAAGACCGTCCTGCGTTAAAAGTTTATTGTCCCAAGCGAAAGGCAGGAGTTCATGCACGGCATCGACTGAGGTTTGGGTTTCCACTACAAAAACATCGGCGAAGAATGGCTCAAAAATATTTTCATAACCCGCTTTGACCTGCACGAGCGATTTTAAAGGCCGGCAAGTACCCACATGAGACGGCAATTCAATCACCCGTCCGTTGTCATGGGGCCTTGCAATCTCACGAATAAGAAGTCCTAAGGACGAGGTTTTCTTCTCACGGAGCTTGGAGAGAAGCTTTTTTGCCATTTCGGTATTGTCGACAATAAGGGATCTTGAGAAGGCTTCAAGCGCTGCCTCAAGGGCCCATTCGTAGCCTGAGGTGACAGAAAAGATTTCCCGAAGCGTTTGCACAAAACCCCGCTCGTGGGCCTCCGCCTGCGCTAACAGCTCTTCTTCGTTTAATTGGGTGGCCGCGTGAAGATCCTGAAACATTTCCAGGCGGGTTTTTTTCTCGCGAATCGTTTGGTTGAGGGCCGAATGCGATTCGCGCTCGGTCTCAAGACGAGTTTGAGTCTCGCATAGCGCCTGTTCAAGAGCCGATCGCTTGACCTGCAGGGCTTGGAGTCTTTCATTGAGCCCCTGGAGAGATTGATCATAATTCCCGCTTTTGACCTGCCACTGGCTCATCTCCTGCCTGAGGCGCTCAGAGCCCGCGTCCTGTTTACGTTTGTGCTCCCCGTGTGTTTCAAGAAAGGCATTTAAGCGGTGGTATTCATTACGAATCCTCGAGGTCTCCGCAGCGCTTTGAAAGGCCTCGGATTTCACTTGATTCATGTAAAATTTTGCGTGTTCCAATTGATTTTCAATCTCGCGCAGTGTCTTCTGGTAGGCCTCGAGGGTTTGACTCGCTGCCTTTCTTTCTTGGGCGAGCTGCGCACCCTCTTCGTGCTTCAAGGCAATATCCTTATCGTTTGACTCGAGGCGCTTTTGAAGCTGCTCAAGCTCCTGCTTCATTTGGCCTGCGCGGTTTGCCATGTCCATGCGCGTTTCCTGATGAAAGCGGATCTGCTGTGCGTTTTGATCCATTTTTGACGTGAGCTGATAGCGCTTGGCCTCTTCTTCGGAGTGACGCTCTTGGATGGCGTGAAGATTTTGAGTCCACTGATCTTGTCGTGAGCGCGAGGCCGCGAGCTCAGCCTCTAAGGATTCGAGTTCGGCCTGCAGCCGGCTTTGGCTTTCGGCGGCCGACTTTTTTTCCTCGGTAAGGCGCTTGACGTCATGGAGGGCCTTACGGATCTCGAGGGCCTTTAACTGCTCAAGCTGTTCTTTGTAACGTTCGGCGCGGCGGGCTTGGCGCTCGGCATATTGAATGTTGCGGTGGACTTCTTGGATGATATCGTTTAACCGGAGCCGGTTGTCTTCCGTGCGCTCGAGCTTCCGGATGGCCTCTTCCTTTTTGACCTTATATTTGGAAATGCCTGCCGCCTCTTCAATGAGAAAGCGACGCTCTTCGGCATCGGCATTCAAAATGTAATCGATTCTCCCCTGCTCGATCATGGAGTAGGAGTTGGAGCCGATTCCGGTGTCGAGAATGAGATCCTGAACGTCCTTCAGGCGGCAGACGGTCTTGTTGATCAGGTATTCGCTTTCACCCGATCGATAGAGGCGGCGCGCAATTGTCACTTCATGGTAGTCAATGGGAAGTCCGCGATCTGAGTTGTCGATCGTCAGGGCCACTTCGGCCAGGGCTAGGGGCTTGCGGTAGTCCGTGCCGTTAAAGATGACATCTTCCATTTTGGAGCCGCGCAAGAGTTTTGCGCTCCGCTCCCCCAGGACCCAGCGGATGGCGTCCGAGATATTGCTTTTGCCGCAGCCGTTGGGGCCGACGACGCAAGTGACGCCGTCATCGAAGAGGATTTCGGTCTTGTCGGCGAAGGATTTGAAACCAAAAAGTTCGAGTTTTTTAAGACGCATGGTTTGAGCTTCCCCGTGGGTTCATGAGCGGAGATGGATTCATGATATACCGTATAAAATTTTCGACAATATGGCAGGGAAGCTTGAGGGGGGAAGACGGGCAATTATTCTTCGAAGGATTTGAAGGCAATGCAGGCGTTGTGTCCTCCGAATCCGAGGGAATTAGAAAAAGTAACCCGAACCTTGTGGCGGCAGGCCTCGTTGGGCGTATAATCGAGGTTGCATTGGGGATCCGGCTTCTTGTAATTGATGGTGGGAGGAATGATCCCATCCCGGATGGCCATAATACAGGCAATGGCCTCGACCCCTCCCGCCGCGCCCAAAAGATGACCGGTCATCGACTTGGTTGAGCTGATCTTCACTTTTTTAGCGATATCTTCTCCCAAGGCCTTTTTAATGGCGATGGTCTCGACCTTGTCATTAAGGGGGGTCGAGGTCCCATGCGCGTTGATGTAGTCAACCTCGCTGGGTTTAATATTGCCGTCTTTCATGGCTAGGATCATGCAGCGGGCAGCGCCCTCCCCTGTAGGATCCGGTGCGGTGATGTGGCTTGCATCGGAAGTCATGCCGTAACCCACCATTTCGGCATAGATTCTTGCCCCGCGCTTTTCGGCGTGTTCAAGGGACTCCAACACAATCACTCCGCAGCCTTCTCCCATGATAAATCCGTTTCGGGTGGCATCAAAAGGACGCGAGGCGGTCTCGGGCAGATCGTTGTGAGTGCTTAAGGCCTTCATGGCATCAAATCCTCCAAACCCGAGAGGGGTGATGCAAGACTCCGTACCTCCGGCAATCATAACGTCGGCTTCTCCGCGCAAAATGATTTTGGAAGCGTCTCCGATGGCGTTAGAACCTGTTGCACAGGCCGTGGCCACGCAATTGTTCGGCCCCTTCATTCCCAGACTGATTGCGATTTGCCCAGGTGCCATGTTGACGATGAGCATGGGAATCAAAAAGGGGGAAACTCGTCCCGGGCCTTTTTCAAGGAGGATCTTGTGTTGCTCCTCAATGACGCGCAGTCCTCCGATCCCTGAGCCGACAAGGACGCCGACTCGGTGAGGATCTACCTCTTTAATATTAAGATGGGCATCCTGCATGGCCATGGTGGAGGCCGCGACACCGAATTGAACAAAGCGATCGGTTTTTTTTAATTCTTTGGGTTTGAAATACTGGGTAGGATCAAAATCCTTAACTTCGGCGGCAACCTTCGAGTTGAAAGGAGTTTTATCAATTTGGGTAAGAGGTCCCACGCCGCTCTTACCTTTCAGAAAGGCTTGCCACGTAGCTTCGGCAGTGTTGGCGACGGGAGTGATCATGCCAACACCTGTGACGACGACCCTGCAGGGTTTCACGGAAAGATCTAATATGGACAGTTAAACGCGGATCCGTGGAGACTTACGCTTTGGATCCGAGTTTTTCATCGATGTACCGAACCGCATCGCCAACAGTCTGAATCTTCTCAGCATCCTCGTCTGGAATTTCGATTCCAAATTCTTCTTCAAGGGCCATGACGAGTTCCACCGTATCCAGCGAATCCGCGCCGAGGTCATCCACGAAAGATGCCTCCGTGACTACTTCCTCAGGCTTCACGCCCAACTGTTCGACGATGATTTCCGTAATCTTCTCCTGAACTGCCATTGATTCCTCCTGGTTAATAAGTGCTGGTTTTACATCACAAGGCCGCCGTCGACCACCAGGACCTGCCCGGTGATATAACGCGCCGCATCTGATGCTAAAAAAACGGCCACCTCGGCAACATCTTGAGGTTCTCCCATTCGACCCAATGGGATTTGCTCCAGGACCTTCGCTTGGAGCTCTTGATTAATCTTGTCCGTCATGCGCGTCTTAACGAAGCCAGGCGCAATCGCATTCACGCGAATGTTGCGCTTCGCAAGCTCTTTGGCGGCAGATTTTGTAAAGGCAATCATACCTGCTTTCGAGGCTGCATAGTTGGCCTGTCCCGCATTCCCCGTGATTCCGCTGACCGAGGAGATGTTGATGATCACGCCAGATCTCTGGCGCACCATTGGGCGCGTGCATGCTTTGGTCAATAAAAAAACACTCTTTAAATTTGTCAAAAGAACTTCATCCCAATCTTTTTCGGGCATGAGCGCCAGCAAATTATCGCGTGTTGTGCCAGCGTTGTTGACAAGTATATCTACCTTTCCATGGGTGTCAAGGGCTTTTTTGACAACTTTATTTGTCTCATCCCCAATGCTGACATTGGCTTGCGTCAAAATTGGCGCAGGCCTTCCCAAGCCCTTAATTTGGGCTTCAGTTTCTTTAAGATTTTCAAGATTGGAGGCCGAAAGCACAAGTTTGGCCCCCTGTTTTGCGAATTCCAGGGCAATGGCCTGTCCAATCCCGCGGCTTGCCCCCGTAATAATGGCCACTCGATCATTGAGTAACATGATTAAACTCCGACAAATAACTTTTCTAATTTTTCAATGTCAGCCAAGGTGCCACAGCTCTCCACGGCTGCCGGCTGAAGGATTTTTCGTGCCAATCCTTTGAGCACTTTTCCCGGCCCAATCTCAAGAAAGAGTTTTGTGCCCGTTTGACTTGCAAAAATCATGGTTTCATGCCAGCGCACCGGGCTCATCAGCTGTTTGGCAAGAAGGGTGCGAATCTCATCCGGGTCCGACACGCTTTGACCCGTCACATTGGGGACAAAAAAAGCAGACGGTCTACGGATCACGGTTTGAGAGAGGGCCTTTTCAAGATCCTCTTTAGCCTCCCGCATCAAGGAAGAATGAAACGCGCCGCCTACCTTCAAAGGAATGGCCCGCTTGGCTCCTTTTGATTCCGCCAAGGGACATGCTCTTTGGATGGATTCAAACGTGCCGGAAAGAACGATTTGATCTTCGGCATTGAGATTGGCTACCTCACAACCTGCTTCGCGGCTCACGGCCTCGCAATCCGCTTTTGAAAGACCCAAGATTGATGCCATGGTTCCTGGAAATTTTTCGCCGCTCCGCTCCATCGCCTCGGCGCGCTTTTGGACGAGCCTCAACCCATCTTCAAACGATAGGGCCTCCGCGGCTACAAGTGCCGTAAATTCTCCGAGACTCAATCCGGCGGTCAAAGACGGTTTAAGATCGGAAAATTTATCTTTAAGCACGGCCAGCGCCGCAAGACTGGTGACAAAGATAGCGGGCTGGGCAAATCGCGTACGGGTTAACGTCTCTTCCGGTCCTTCGAAACAAATTTTTGAAATGGGGTTTCCCAAAACAGCATCCGCCTCTTCAAAAATTTTTCGGGCGGTGGGAAAGGAATCGTAAAGATCTCTTCCCATTCCCACCGACTGCGCTCCTTGGCCAGGAAATAAAAAACCAATAGATTCAGGCATAGGCATGATTACCAGCGGATCAAGGTTGAGGCCCAGGTGAGTCCCCCGCCGAAGGCCACGAGGGCCACGTAACTCCCCTTTTTGATTTTGCCGCTCTTGACGGCTTCGTAAAACGCCACGATGGTGGAGGCGCTTGACATATTGCCGTAACGGTCGACATTGATGAAGACTTTCTCAAGAGGGATTTCAAGGCGGTCTGCGACTGCTTCCAGAATGCGGCGATTCGCCTGGTGAGGAATGAGACAGTCAATATCCGAAATGGATAAACCGGCCTGCGTGACGACTTCCCGAACGGCTTGATCCATGGTTCGAACCGCCACCTTAAAGACTTCGGAGCCCTGCATTTTTAGGTAGTGCATTCTTTGGCGGAGACTTTCCTCAGAAGGCGGCATACAGGAACCTCCGCCCGGAATTTTTAAGATATCCCCCTCCGATCCGTCAGAGCCAAGATAAGTGGCGATGATGCCGTGTTCTTCCTTACCGTCTGCAACCGAGACCACGCAGGCCCCAGCCCCGTCTCCAAAGAGGACACAGGTTGAGCGATCCGTCCAATCGATGAATCCCGACAGGACCTCTGTCCCCACGACGAGGATATTTTTAAAAACACCTCCCCGAATGAGTCCATCGGCAACCGTCAGGGCATAAGTAAAACCGGAGCACGCAGCGGCAAGGTCAAAGGCGCCGCACTTAGCACCAATCTTGTCCTGAATGGCGCAGGCCGTGGAAGGGAAAAACATATCCGGCGTAATGGTGGCGACAATAATGAGATCAATATCCGAAGGCTTAAGGTGCGCATCGCAAATGGCATCCAGCGCTGCCGGGATTCCGAGATCACTCGCCGACTGGCCTTTTTCCGCGAGGTGGCGTTCGACGATTCCGGTGCGAGTGCGGATCCATTCGTCCGTTGTTTCAACCATTTTTTCGAGATCGAAATTCGTAACCACTTTTTTGGGAATGTAAATTCCGAGACCCTTAATGCAGGATCTCAAAGGGCGGGACATTAATATTTTCCCTCAAGGGGAACATCGGCCGGCGAAGAATTGGAGTGAGAATTCGAGGAGTGATTGAGCGCTGCAATGCCTTCCACGATGCGGTCATTGACCCGCGTGGAAACAATATCGCCGGCGACGCGAATGGCGTTTCGAATGGCCTTGGCGGAGGAGATGCCGTGGCTGATAATGACGGTGCCGTTGACGCCCAGGAGCGGCGCACCACCCGCCTCTTCATAATTGGTTTCTTTGCGAATGGCGTTCATGGCAGGCTTGCACAGCCATGCTCCCAGCATGGTGACGGGATTTTTTTTAAGTTCGCGCGTGATGATGGCGACCGTGGTCTCGAGGACACTTTCGCACATCTTTAAGACGACATTTCCTACAAAGCCGTCACATATAATACAATCTGCCTTGCCGGTGAAAAAATCGCGGCCCTCGATATTGCCCACAAAATTGAGCGGGGACTCCCGAAGGAGCTTGTAGGCCTCCTTCAAGGCCACGGTCCCCTTGGATTCTTCTTCGCCGATGTTGAGGAGCCCGATGGCGGGGCGTTTCTTTTTAAAGACGCACCGGGCGTAGATATCTGCCATCAGCGCATACTGATAAAGTTCTTCTGCCGAGGGACTGATGTTGGCGCCGACATCCATGGCAATGGAGATTCCGCGCAAAGTAGGTGTGGCAATGGCAATGCCGGGCCGGCGGATGCCCGGAAGCGGACCAAGTTTGAGCGCGGATGCTGCCACCGCTGCTCCGGTATTGCCCGCCGTGACAACGGCATCGGCCTGCTTATTTTTGACGAGATCGATGCAAACGGAGATGGATGAATTTTTCTTTTTTTTGAGGGCTGCGACCGGAGAATCGCCCATTCCCACCACTTCGCTTGCTTCCTCGAGAACAATTTTCCCCCCCAGGACCTTGTGGCGATTGAGTTCCCGCTTGAGGGCATCGGTCTGGCCGACCAAGACAATCTCAAGGTCAGGAAAATCATTGGCTGCCCGGACGGCGCCTTCGACAACCACCTGCGGGGCGTAATCGCCTCCCATGCCATCGACTGCAATACGGATCATCGGCCGATTCCTCCCGGACCCATCATGTCTTTACTCCGTCTTGGCTTCCTTGGCCTTGATCGTGACCACCTGCCTGCCGCGGTAATAACCGCACGAAGGGCAGACGCGATGAGGGAGCACGGGGGCTTGACATTGAGGACACTTTGAGACCCCCACGGGTTTCAAAAAATCGTGGGCGCGTCTCAAGCGAGAACGTGTATTTGAATGGCGGCGCTTAGGATTAGCCATGCCTTTTCTCCTTCTGACTCTGATTCCATATTTCTTTCAGGGACGAGAGCAGCGGTCCTTTGGGTTTGCGTGATTCACAGGCGCAGTTTTCTTCGTTTCGGTTCTTACCGCATTCCGAGCACAGCCCGCGGCAATCTTCCCGGCACAGAAACGAGAGCGGATGATCTAATAAGCAAACCTCGCGTAAATCCTCCAAGGTTTCGATCATCTCCCGTCCCGCGATCTCGTAAAACAATTCAAAGGGCACACTTAATCGGCGGTGGCGCACCGCTAAACATCGGCCGCAGCTCTGATCAATTTCAGAATCCAATCGGCCACGAAAGGTTACGGTGTCCATCCCCTTTTCGACCGATCCTTCCATGTGAAGGGGTTGGGTATAGGCCCAGTCGACAAACTCGAGTTCCAAGCGTTTGGGATTGTAATCTTCGTGGACGCGCTTGGCGACGCCTTCTTTATAATCTACAAGACGAATTTGCATCGCGACCTCTAACCCGCCAGCGTAAACTTCTCCCGAATTCGTTTGGCGACAAAATCAGGGACATAGCCGCGAATATCCCCCTGTAGGGAGGCAATTTCCTTAATAAGCCGGGAGGACAAATAAAAATGAGATTCCGAGGGCATCAAAAAAACGGTTTCAACCTGCTTGGAGAGCCTTCGATTGGTCAGGGCCATCTGAAACTCATAATCAAAATCGGAGATGGCGCGAAGGCCGCGGATAATCGTCCGAGCCTTTCTGCGGAGCGCGTGCTCCACGGTGAGGCTGTCAAGACTTTCGACCGTTACCCCGCGCATCTTTCGAAGCGCTCGCTTCATAAAATCGACGCGTTCTTCCAATGAGAAGAGGGTCTGTTTGTCACGGTTGACCGCCACCACGACAATAATTTCGTCAAAGATCGAGCGGGCCCTTTGGATCACATCTAAGTGTCCAAAGGTTACGGGATCAAAACTCCCCGGATATATAGCTCTTTGTTTCTCCATGGCGTGAGCCTAATCGGAACAAAAAAGAAAGGCAAGCCTGCCCGACCGGTCTCGTTCGAGCCAATTTCAATGTCTCGAGCGTTTCGGGCAATTCTTCTTGCCTTGTATGCCCTACCACAACTTGTCCGAAGGGCAGCACTATACCAGATTGGTCTAATTTCAGCAATGTCTTTTTCACAAGTCCTTCATTGAACGGGGGATCCACGAAAATTAAATTGTAAGATTTTCCCGCTTTTTTGAGTTTATCGATGATGCGGAGCACCTCTCCCCGGATCACTGTGGATTTTTTCTGCAGCTCGAGTTCAAGGAGGTTCTTGCGGATCACTTGTTGGGACCATTCAGCGCGGTCGATGAAGGTAGCGTCAAGGGCTCCGCGGCTTAAGGCCTCGAGGCCGAGGCTCCCGCTGCCCGCATAGAGATCCAAGACGTGCTTTCCGATCACCAGCCCTCCCAAGATATCAAAAACGATTTCCTTGGCGCGGTCCGTCATCGGGCGTGTCAATTTGGTTTTTGGAAACCTAAGCTTTCTCGATTTAAACTCTCCCCCAATAATGCGCATAGATCTTCTTTAATACCTAAGCGGAAATTGTGCAAGAAAATTCTTTACCCCAACCCATTCGGGCGATTGATCGAGGAGCCGGTTTTTGACAAGGTGCAAGGCCGCCTCCCGCGCCTCCAAAAGCAGGGGGTAATCCTGAATGGGGTCGGCCGTCCGAAAAAGCGGCTCCCCGCTTTGCCGAGATCCCCAAAAGTCGCCGGGTCCTCGGAGCTTAAGGTCCTCTTCCGCGATCAAAAATCCATTTTGAGTCTTGGTTAAAATACGCAGTCTTTTCTGCCCTTCCAGGGTCTTGGGTTCGCCGAAGAGAAAGCACTCCGAGGGCTTAGATCCGCGGCCGATGCGGCCCCGCATTTGATGAAGTTGGGACAGTCCGAAGCGTTCTGCATTTTCAATCACCATCACCGTTGCATTGGGGTTGTCGACACCCACCTCGACGACCGAGGTGGCGAGTAGAATTTGAATATCGTTTCGCCGAAAGGCCTGCATCGTTGTCTCGCAAGCCTCACGAGAAAGACGGCCATGAACGAGTCCCATCTTAACGGAAGAAAAGGCTCCCCTTCGCAGCTCCTCAAAGGCTCGTTTGGCGGCGAGGAGGTCGGATCTTTCCGTTTCTTCGATGATGGGAAAAATAAAATAGGCCTGCTCCCCCTTTCGGACTTTCTCCAGAATGTGGGCGAGGATTTCCGATTGCTTCGATCGCGTCACCCAGTAGGTGGCAATGGGTTTTCGGCCCGCAGGCAATTCTTTAAGGGTGGAGACCTGAAGATCTCCGTAAAGGGTGAGGGCAAGGGTGCGCGGAATGGGGGTCGCGGTCATGACCAACTGATGCGGCCGGGGCTCGGTTTGGAGCAGCCGGCAGCGTTGGTACACCCCAAATTTATGCTGCTCGTCAATCACGACGAAGGCAAGCTTGGCAAACTTCACTTCTTCATTAAGAAGCGCATGCGTTCCAATCACGATCGGGAGGCGGCCCTGCTTGAGATCCGCCAACATTCTTTCACGGCGGGAATTCGGTGTGCTTGCCGTCAAAAGCCCAATGTCAAGGGCAAAGGGTTTCAGGATATTTTTTAAAGTCCGGTAGTGCTGTTCGGCTAGAATCTCGGTGGGGACAAGGAAGGCGCCCTGAAAATGATTCTGAGCGCTCAGGAGCAGGCCGTAGGTTGCCACCACCGTTTTTCCCGAACCGACCTCGCCCTGAAGGAGTCGGTTCATAGGTGAGGGCTGGGCAACTTCCTCGGCAAGATCGCCGAGCGCTTTTTTTTGGCCGGCTGTTAAACGAAAAGGAAGCGATTTTTCGAAATCCGTCACTGAGCTCTTGTTTCCTTTGAGAACGCGCGCCTGGTAACGGTTTTTCATCTGCTCCATTTTTTGCAGCAGGGTAATCTCAAAAAGAAAAAACTCGTCAAAGACAATGCGCCTTCGGGCCGATTCAAGCCGCTCAAAGGAAGTCGGAAAATGCATTTCGCGGACCGAGTCCCTAAGCTCTTCAAGGTTCTTTTCCCTTCGAAAGGATTGCGGCAAATAATCCGATAGGGTTTTATCGAGTTGGGTCTGAATGATTTCCCGGAGGGTACTGCGAAGTGAGCGTTGAAAAAGTCCCTCCGTGAGCGGGTAGACGGGGGTGATGCGCCCCGTGTGGATAGCCTCTTCCTCCGGATCTAAAATTTCATATTCAGGCGACATCATCTGCATCCGCTTCTGATAGAGATCCATTTTCCCATGCAGGATAATTTCTTGGCCCACGGCAAATTGGTTTTTCAGGTAAGGCTGATTAAACCAAATGGCGTGAATGGCTCCGCTTTTGTCTCCCACCATCATCTCGACTAAGGGCATCCGCTTAAGGGGTTTGAGTTGAACGGATAAGATTTCCGCCCGCAGCGTGGCGCTCTGGCCGGGGACGAGTTCCATGATGGGAATGAAACGGCTTCGGTCTTCGTAGCGGCGAGGAAAAAAATACAGAAGGTCGCGCACCGAATGAATGCCCAATTTTTCAAGCGCGAGCGCCCGTTTGGGACCCACTCCCCTAAGATATCGGATACTGGAAACGGATGGCTGTGCCTGGATGGTCATGGGACCTCTTCCTAGACAAGTTGTGGGGTTTTATTTCTGAGGGGCATCCGCAAGAGCGGTTTTAGCTGCGGTTTGGGTTTCAGCTTTTGGAGTTGCGGAAGATGGAATGCTTTCCTGAGGAGGTGCACCGGTATGGGTTTTGGTCTCAGCCGAGGTGGCGGTTTGGGCTTCGGGCGTTTTTTGACCCTCCGCCTCTTTCTTTACTTTTTCCAGGGCCTTTTTGATGGCGTCCACATCGAGGGGAACAGTCGGTTTGCTGTGTTCAAGCAGGCTCCGGCTCTTTCGAACCTCCACGATATTAAGACCAATACAAGTAAAAAGAAAACAGATGGCCGCGATAGAGGTGGCCTTGGTTAAAAAATCTGCGGCTCGAGTCCCAAAGAGGGATTGCACGTTTCCGCTTCCGAAAGATGGGGCGCTCAAGCCCTGTCCCCTTCCCGCTTGGAGGAGAATGACCAAAATCAGGACCAAACATACCATAACGTGAACGCTGATTAATAGAACGGTCATTTTTTGGCTCCCACCACTCCCTGCGAAGCGGCTTCAAGAACAATCCGAGTGAAAGATTCTGCTTTAAGTGAGGCCCCGCCCACGAGGGCGCCGTCCACGTTGGGTTTTTTCATGAGCTCGGCGATATTGTCGGGCTTCACGCTCCCGCCATAGAGAATGGAGATGCGGTTTGCGGTTTCGTCCGTGTACTTTTCTTTGAGGAGGCGGCGGATATAGGATTGCATTTGTTCGGCCTGTTCGGGAGTCGCCGTTTTTCCCGTTCCGATGGCCCAGACCGGCTCATAAGCAATCACGGTTTTAAGGATCTCGTCTTTCTTAAGATCCTTAAGAGAACTATCAAATTGCTGTTTTACGATTTCAAACTGTTGACGCGCGTTGTGCTGTTCAAGCGTTTCTCCGACGCACACAATGGGGATCAAGCTGTATTTGAGAGCGGTTTTAACCTTTTCATTAATGAAGGTGTCGCTTTCCTGAAGATAGTGACGCCGCTCGGAGTGCCCCAGGATGACGTAGCGGCAGCGGACATCTTTGAGCATTCCGGGCGAAATCTCTCCGGTGTAGGCGCCTTCCGTTTCAGGGTGCATGTTCTGTGCTCCGAGATCGATGGGGCTTTCCTCAAGAATTTTGGAGACGGCCTGAAGGGCCGTAAAAGGAGGGCAGACCACAATCTGACAATCGCTGACCTTGTACACACCGGCCTTAATGGATTGAACGAGATTCACGGCCTCGCCAATCGTCTTGAACATTTTCCAGTTGCCGGCAATAAGAGCTTTTCTCATAAAGATTATTTTTTTGCCGTGGCCGTGTTGAGGTCTCTCAAGGCCGCGATGCCAGGGAGCGTCGTACCTTCGAGGTATTCCAGGGAGGCGCCCCCGCCGGTTGAGACGTGCGACATTTTCTCCTCGAGGCCAAGTTGCGTGATGGCCGCCGCCGTGTCTCCCCCGCCGATAATAGTGGTCGCATGACTTAAACCTGCCACAAATTCTGCAAGGGCGCGCGTCCCCTGATCAAAGGGAGGGACCTCAAAGACGCCGACGGGGCCGTTCCAAACGATGGTTTTAGCTTCTTTTAGAATCGACTTAAATTTTTCAACGGTTTGAGGCCCGATATCAAATCCCGACCAGCCGTCCGGAATATCGCTCGTGATGGTTTTATGGGGCGTCCCCTTTTCAAGTTTCTCAGCAATGACACGATCCGTCGGCAGGATGATAGGGACGTTTTTGCGTTTTGATTTTTCAAGCGCGGCCTTGGCGACCTCAAAACCCTCGGAATCGTACTTTGAATTTCCGATCCCGATTCCGAGCACCTTGTAAAACGTGTACGCCACGGCCCCGCCCACCAGCAGGGTATCTGCCTTCTCGAGCAAATTATCGATGAGTTTGATTTTATCCGAAACCTTGGCTCCTCCCAGGATCGTGACAAAGGGTCTTTCCGGATTCGTAATGGCTTTATCAAAATATTCGATTTCCTTGGCTAAGAGAAAGCCCGCGACACCGGGTAAAAATTGCGTAACTCCCACCGTAGAAGCGTGGGCCCGGTGGGCTGTGCCGAAGGCATCGTTGATGTAAACCTCGCCCAAGCTGGCAAGCTGTTTTGAAAAAGCCGGGTTATTTTTTTCCTCTTCCTCGTGAAATCGGAGATTTTCAAGGAGGACGATGTCCCCGCTCTTCAAGGATTTAACCCTGGCTTCAACCGCAGGGCCGATGCAGTCAGGGAGAAGTTCAACCCTAAGAGAGAGAAGCTGAGATAGCCGCAGGGCGGCGGGCTTGAGACTATGTTTAGAGTTCGGCTTCCCTTTGGGCCGGCCGAGGTGCGACATCAGAATGATTTTTGCGTTCTGAGCCAGGCAGTAGCGGATGGTTTCGAGGGATTTGACGATCCGGGTATCGTCGGTGATAACCCCTGCGTCATCAAGCGGCACATTAAAGTCCACCCGCATAAGAACGCACTTATTTTGGATTGAAATATTGCGAACCGTTAGTTTGTGCATAGAGTCGGAGATTGTATGAGTTTTAAGCTGTTTTTCAAAGTCTTTTTTCCGGGACGATTGTTTCTTTACTTCCAGATGATGGCCCCTTAAAATGCCCCGCATAAAAAAGGAGCGGTCTATATGTTCAAAGGAATCAAAAATTGGGTTATCGGGATATTCATTCTCTTTGCCTTGTTTTTTCTCGGCAAAGATCTGCTTGCGAAGGTTCTCATTGAGCAAGGTGCGGTTTTTGCGACTGGGCTCAAGCTTTCGGTTGAGCGCTTTCACGTAAACTTAGGCGAGTCGAGCGTTCGAATTGAAGAGATGACGCTTTTTAATCCCCTCGGGTTTGCCGATAAAGTGATGGTCCGCCTACCCGAAATCTACGTGAATTTTGATCCCCTCCCCCTCCTTTCAGGTAAGGTCCATCTGGAGGAGATTCGAATCCATGTGACTGAATTCTATGTTGTCCGAAACCGGGAAGGGGTACTCAATTTAGATGCCCTCAAAAGCGTTCAAGAGCAAAACAAGGGCGGCCGATCGGCAATGTCGTCTTCTGTCCCGGATATTCAAATTGATCATCTCGATCTTCGGATCGGAGAGGTATTCTTGAAGGACTATGAGTCAGGTCCTCAGCCTTTGGTGAAGGAGTTTCCCATTCATCTTCACGAGCGATATGAAAATATTACGAATCTAAACGCGCTGGTGAGCTTAATCGTGGTCAAGGCCCTTGCCAAAACGACCATTGCGCAGCTCGTGAGATTTGATCTGGGAGGGCTTGAAGAGGCCGCGCGAGACACGCTTGCGGGGGCTCGAGCCGTTCTTGATCAGGCCAGCAGGGCTGCCCACACCGCCTCCGCGTTCAAGTCGAAGGCGGCGGGCTTATTTTCGAAGCTCCCTTTTGGAGTGAGCGAAAAAGATTAGATTTTCCCGTCCCAACGTCCACCTGAGCGGTCAATCATCGCATCCCACCCCGACCAAAGCCGGAAAATACCGGTGAGTCCGAGTAAAGCGTGGGTGGTGTTTTTCTTGGTTTCATTGTCATTGAGGTACTGTCCCAGTCCGGGCCAGATGATAAGCGAGGCCAACCCGCGCACAAAGGTCTTTCCCGTCATCTTTCCGTGTCTGGCGGTGTTAACCGCGTAGGCCTGCGGAGCGGCAAAAGAAATCATGATCGCAATGGCAATGATGGCCGTGAAGAGTCGTTTCATAGTTAATGCTCCTTTTTTTGTTGGTTGAGTTCTTAGAAGGTTAATTCCCTGAGGCCACGATCGACGCGATCGATTTCCTCGCGTTTCAAGCTTGGATAGATCGGCAGGGAAATGAGAGTCCGGCTAATATATTCCGCAACGGGATAAGGACGTGGATTAAGCCCGAGGTAGCGGTGCAGGAGCTGGTAGGGCGCAAGAGGGCTGATGACTTGAATCTTGCGGCGCCTGAAATATTTTACATATTCGGAATAAGGTTTTGTACTTCCCGCCACAAACCGGTAGAAATTCGGTTTCTCTGTATTTGTGCCGCTCCAGAAGAAAAATTCCGAGGTGGCGAGGGCTTTTTGATAGCGATTAGCGATAGTTCTTCTTTTTGCAAGAAATCGGTTCAGCCTTTGAAGCTGGTTAAGGCCCAGCGCCGCGGCCATATCCGAGAGGCTGTAATTGTAACGGACTTTGTAATCGCTGCGTTGATCATAACGGGTCAAATCTTGAAGGGCTCGGGCGTAAGCCGGATCATCCGTGAGCACCATTCCTCCATAGCCGGAGGTGATCATTTTGGTCGCATAAAAGGAGCAAACCGTTAAATTGCCGGAGCTTCCGAGGGCCTTCCCCTTCACTTCAGAGCCGAGGCCTTGGGCGCAATCCTCAATGACGGGGATCCCAAAGGACCGGATGCCCGCGATATCTGCCGGAAAACCAAAGGTGTGATTTAAGATGACGGCCCGTGTGCGTCTTGAAATAAGTTTTTTAACTGTGCGTTTCGAAAGGCCTAAATTCCTTTCATCGATATCTGCCAGTTTGGGTTTGGCGCCGACATAAGAGACAGCATTCAGAAGAGCGGTACAGGCGTAGGTGGGTAAGATGACCTCCTCTCCCGGCTTAATTTTGAGGGCGAGGAGGGCGAGGTGAAGGGCGGCGGTGCCGGAGGAAGTGGCCCTGGCATACTTTCGATGGAGCAAAACCGAAAGCCTTTGTTCGAAGGCGCGCGAAACATTCCCCTGAGCCACCCATCCGCTTTTGAGGGCTTTTTGGACGGCCTTTTCGTCGCTTGGCTCGAGCGTGGGGTGGTTGTGAAAAATCCAATTCATTTTAGGAGGATCCCAAATGCAGCCAGACGGATTTCGTTTGCGTATAGAATTCAAAGGTAGGGCGCCCGCCCTCGCGGCCCATCCCTGACATTTTATATCCCCCGAAGGGCATGGCATGATCAAAGGCTCCGAAGCAATTAATCCAAACCGTTCCGGCCTTAAGCGCGCGGGCGGCCCGATGCGCACGCTCGATATCGCGGGTCCAAAGGGATGCGGCCAGACCGTAAAAACTTTGATTGGCCTGCCGGATCACCTCATCAAAGTCAACGAATTCAATTTCTGCAAGAACCGGTCCAAAGATTTCTTCTTGCGCAAGGCGCATCTTGTTGGTGACGCGATGAAAAATCGTGGGCCCCACAAAATATCCCTTCCCCTTCCTTCCGCGGCCGTCTGCGAGCAGATTAGCTCCTTCCTTTTCGCCAAGCTGGATGTAGTCGAGCACCTTTTTAAATTGCTCCTTCGAGACCAGCGCCCCCATTTCCGTTTTGGGGGACATCGGATCTCCGGGCTGCCAGGATTGAGAGCGTTCCAAAAGTTTTTCCGTAAACGAATCCTTGATCTTCTTTTCCACGAAGAGCCGCGAGCCGGCGCAGCAAACTTCCCCCTGATTAAAGAAAATGCCGTCGCAGGCGAAATCCGCCGCCTTTTCGAGATCCGCATCGGCGAAAATAATATTGGGTGATTTTCCGCCGAGCTCAAAAGAGATTCGTTTCAGGGTATGCGAGGCGTTTCGCATAATTTCCTGCCCGGTGATGTATTCACCCGTAAAGGAGATGCCGTCCACATCAGGATGCCGCACCAGGGAGGCCCCGGCGGTAGGACCAAAACCCGTCACGACATTCAAAACCCCATCCGGAAGTCCCGCCTCCTGGCTGAGCTCGGCCAAATAAAGCGAGCTTAAGGGAGTTTGCTCCGCGGGCTTTAAAACGACCGCATTCCCTACCGCTAGAGCGGGAGCGATCTTTTGCGCTGCCAGGGTGAGGGGAAAATTCCAGGGCGTGATGGCTGCGATGACGCCCAGGGGTTCACGTAAGGTATAGGAAAAATATTGCGGGTCAAGCGCAAGCGTCTCCCCGGAAAGCTTATCTGCCCATCCGGCATAATAATCGAAGGCATCGGCCGCGCTCGGGATGTCAATCGTGCGGCTGAAGCGAATGGGTTTTCCGGAGTCCGCCGTCTCAAGCAGGGCGAGTTTTTCCGCATGATCACGAATGAGGCCGGCGAGACGCCTTAAGATTTTCACCCGCTCGTCTGTTTTCATCCGATGCCAGGGGCCCGATTCGAAGGCCTTGCGGGCTGCCTTGACGGCAAGGTCAATATCTTCTTCGCCCGCCTCAGCTACTTCGCTGATAACCTCTTCGGTGGCCGGGTTGATGGTCTCAAACGTGCGCCCGGAAAAAGAAGCGGTCCATTTTCCTTCGATCCAGAGTTTTGCAGGAGGAAGATTGAGAACGGGACGAGGCGCTGGTTTAGCTTTAAGGGTTTTCATGACGGACGAGATGGACTATCGGGCCTTGGGTGTGTTTCTGGAAAACTGAAAACCCATCCGCTTAACAGCCTTTCCCATTCTCTCAAAGGCCTGGGAGGGCGTTCTCCCCTCGGTGAGGTTGCTGAAACAAAGAGCCGCGTATCCCCTGCGGTTTTTAATTTTAAAGATGGTCACACGGCCGGAAGAAAGTTTTTTAAGTCCTTTTGCCATACGGTCCTCCTTTATCGATTAAGGATTTGATCGAGCGCTTTTTCCAGAGTCGGATAGCGAAACGCATAGCCTGCCTTGATTAATTCAGCCGGAAGGGCGCATTGTCCCCCCAAAAGCAGTTCCGCCATCTCACCTAAGAGCAGGCGAAGCGCCGGAGCCGGCACGGGGGCCCAAGAAGGCCGCTTGAGCACTCGGCCCAGCGTATCACAAAATTGCTTCATGGTCACGGGGTTGGGCGAAACGCAATTGATGGCCTCGGAAATTTTTTGTTCCTGCAGGATGAAATCAATGATGCGGACTACCTCGTCACGATGGATCCACGGGACCCACTGCCGCCCCGAACCGAGCGGACCGCCCGCGAAGCAGCGAAACGGAAGAAGCATTTTCTTTAAAGCCCCGCCCTCTTTTTCAAGCACAATGCCGATGCGAAGCCTCACGGTCCGAATTCCTAAGTCTCGGGCTTCCTCCGCTGCCTTTTCCCACAAGCTGCACGTATCGGCCAAAAACCCCTTACCTTTTGGAGAAGATTCCGTGAGTTCTCCCGTCTCCACGTTGCCGTAATAGCCCACAGCAGACGCATTGATCAAGGTCTGAGGCGGTTTGCGCATACGCCTCATCGCCTCGACAAGAATTTGAGTGGTCTGGATGCGGCTTAGGAGGATTTCATCTTTGCGTTTGCGGGACCAGCGTTTGTCTGCGATCCCCTCTCCTGCTAAGTTGATGAGGGCGTCAGCATCTTCTAAGATCTGAATCCAAGGCCCGAGAGATTTGGCATCCCACGAAACGTAGGAAAGCGATGGAGATGAAGTGACGAGGCGCGGTTGTTTAGGACGGCGGGTTAAAATTGAAAGAGAATGGGACCCTTGAATCAGAAACTGGCTCAGCGCACTTCCGACAAAGCCTGTTCCCCCGGCAATGACAATTTTCATCGGTGCGGAACTTAGAAATCGGCTGGCAGTTGATCTTTCTTTTCTTCTTGTGGATTTTTTGGAGTGTCCTGAGAAATTTCGTCGAGCAGCTCTTCCGGCGATTTTTCGTCAGGGGTACTATAGACCACAGGGACCGCAGAAGTCGGAGCCGCTGTTTCAGCCGGGGCTGCCTCTTGGACGCTCGGAGGCGGGGGTTCCTTGCGAGGGATGAGGTTGATCGATTCAAGCTGGATCGTCCCCTTCTTGCGTTCGCCCACCTTGGCATGCGTAAAGACAAAAGCGATTTCATCGACGGGGATGGAGCGCGTGGTCTGTATTTTAAATTGCAGCGCTTGCTCGGGTTTGTCTTTGACGAACTTCGCCTGGTAGGCACGGATCACCTGAGCTCGGGATTTAAATTCAATGCGGAAGGCTTCCGGAAAGGCCTCTTCTGCGACGGGACGCGCAATGAAATTCAGCGATTCAAACTTAAGAAGATCTAAATTGCGAGTTTTCATGTACATCCCCACGTACGAGCCGAGAGGAAAGACGTCGTATTCAATCTGGAGATGAACCTTGCCCGTGTCGTCCTCTTTCGAAAATTCGCGATTGGCAAAGCCAATTTTGGGTGTGAAAAAATTTCCGTGATCAAAAATAAAATCAAACAGGCTGCCGGCCTCTTTGGCCAGATCAATTTGCATGGCCTCCTGCGCCGCACTCCGCTGAATGAGTTCATAGGCGTCCCGCATGGCCATCCACTCTTCACGGCTGATGGGAAGCGGCGAGGGCCCAAGGCGATCCTCTTTAACCTCCGCCTTCTGCAGACCCTTTAATGTAAAACCGCGGGGATAAACCAGTGATCTTTCACGAAGTTCCGCTGAGCCACGCAATAAACCAAGCCAGCCGCTCTTTTTTTTTGCATCCATGGAAAGGAGACCGTTGCCTTGGATGCGGCCCTTGAAAACAGGGGTGCCGATGTCAAGGGGGGCAGGATCTTTGGCCTTGAGATCCGTGGCCCAAAGAAGAGTTCCGTAATTCAGGACAGGTCCTTCGCCCTGAAGTTCCGAATTTTCCTTCAGTTGTAGGCGGATACCCTCACCGACCTTAAGATCGACCTCGCTCGCTGTCCCAGTCCTGATTTTATCACGGCCGTTCACAAAACTCCCCCGGCTCAAGGGCATCCATTTTCCTTTGTCCGCGACAAAGATTTCGGGTTGGCCGTAGAAGTTCGTGATCTCAAAAACGGGCTGGTTGGACGAGAGGGGTTTCCGGACCGAGATGGCAAAAAAACTGAACAGGACCAGCAAAAAAATGCCGACACTGATGGCCCAATAATAGGATGCCGCAGGCTTTTGAATTTTCACTTGTTTTTGGGTTGTCTTAGACATGAGTTAAATGAGTAGGATGGCAATGGATGAGGCTATGCCTGGGCGGCGACCTTTTCGGGGTTGGCCTTCCCCGGGCGCTGCAATTTATTTCCAATAAAAACGGCGAGATCGACACAGCGGTTGGAGTAACCCCACTCGTTGTCATACCAGGCATCTGCAGAAAAAAGACTCGGATACATAAATCGTTGTGATGCCAATTTCCCATCTAAGCTGATGTAATATCTTACGTTATGCTTAATATTAGCACGAATGCTTGTGACGGCAAAGAGTTAAAATCGGACGAATACGACATGATTCATCTGACAAATACGACATGTGACGTGTTTTTTTGGTAACGGATGAGGCTATTCAAATCGAGGATCATTTTTGATCTTTTTGCCATAGGAGTATCTTAAGAAAGGATTCGCCTCAAGCTTTT
>CAYJSI010000014.1:0-46215 GCA_964373045.1 uncultured bacterium | reverse complement strand
TTACCGACAAACCCTCCTACACCTACGAAGCCGTGGTGGAACGCGTCATCGACGGCGATACCCTTTGGGCCGTGATGGATGTGGGATTGGGTACCCGTGTCCGCGAGAAACTGCGCCTTCGCGGAATCGATTGCCCGGAGATGGATACAAAAGAGGGGAAGAAAGCAAAGAAGTTTGTGGAAGAAAAACTGGCAGAAGGCGGAAGGTCGATGGCCGAAGGAAAATCAGAATCTCAGGGTTCGGATTTGCCTTCCACCTTCCACCCTCGGCTTTCAACCATCCTCATTCGCACCAGCAAATCCGACAAATTTGGAAGGTTTGTGGCGGATGTTTTCCTCAATGACAAAACCGGGAAACGAATCTATCTTAATAACCTGCTTTTGGAAAAGGGCTTGGCGGTAAGGATGGGGGAGTAATGGCTGCCCTTTCAAAGGTGTCCGCCGCCTCTTTGTCGTCTAATAGCGAGGATGAAGAATGGAAAAAGAATTAATTATCCAGCTTGAGTTTGGCAGTTTTTAGTATTTTCCTTCTCCCCTTGAGGGAGAGGGGAAAAAAGTGCAGAACTCAAGTTCTAATATGACGGAACATGATTCATGAAATCGCTCACCGAATACCTTTGGTTTCAGACTCAAAACCGCCGGGAATATCTCAATATCACTGTGCAGGTGGAGGAAATTGTCCGTAAAAGCGGCGTACGGGAGGGGCTCTGTCTTGTCAATGCCATGCATATTACGGCGAGCGTCTACATCAATGACGATGAGTCGGGCCTGATTCAGGATTTTGACGAATTTCTTGAAAAGACCGCTCCTTATGACCTCAAAAAATACCGCCATCACCGAACCGGGGAAGACAACGGTGATGCCCATCTCAAGCGCCAGCTCTTCGGCCGGGAAGTCGTCATCGCCGTCACCGGCGGTAAGCTCGATTTCGGTCCCTGGGAACAGATCTTCTATGCCGAATTTGACGGCCGGCGCAAGAAGCGCGTCCTCGTCAAAATCATCGGCGAGTAGCGTAAGTTTGTCATGTCGATCCATTTTTTCATTGACGGGTTCCTTCCCCGTATTATAGAAAGCGCCATCGGGATATCCCTATGACTAAAGACACCCTGCTCCTCATTGAAGACGAAAAAAATATCACCGAGCTCATCCGCTATCATTTTGAAAAAGAGGGTTTTCGCGTCCTGGCATCTGCGAAGGGAAATGCAGGTCTTGAGATGGCCCGCAGGGAAAGGCCCTCTCTGATTCTTCTTGACCTCATGCTCCCCGAAATCAGCGGCCTTGAAATCTGCAAAATCTTAAAGCAAAACGTAAAGACGGCAGCGATCCCGATTATCATGCTCACCGCCAAGGGGGAAGAAGCCGACAAGGTGGTGGGTCTTGAAATCGGCGCAGACGATTATGTCACCAAACCCTTCAGCCCCCGTGAGTTGGTTGCACGGGTTAAAGCCGTGCTCCGCCGTGCCGAGGAGGAGCCGGCGGATGAAGTGTTGAAAGCGGGCGCTCTTGAAGTGGACACGGCCCGACACGTTGTGACCCTCAAGAAAAAATTGGTTGAATTGACTCCCAAGGAATACGATCTCTTGAAGACTCTCCTCGAAGCCAAGGGGCGTGTGCTCACGCGTGAATTTCTCTTGAATAAAGTATGGGGCTACGACGAATCGCTCCATATTGAAACCCGCACCATCGATATGCACGTGGGGCAGCTTCGAAAGAAAATAAAGTCCGAAGCCGACCGCATCGTGACCGTAAAAAGTGCAGGCTATCGTTTTGACCACGATGAAAAGTGAAGCCTTCCTCTTCCTTGCCGCTGGGCTCCTGAGCGGTCTTTTTATCGCCTTTCTTCTCCTTTTTTTCGTGAGGAAACGCTTGCGCGGAAAACTTCTCCCGATTCTAAAGGCCCTGGATCGATACGCTGCGGGCCAATTCTCCGAAAAAATAGAGGCCTCAAGCCACGATCTTCAGGGTCTCATCCGGGCCTTAAACCGCATGGCCGCTAATACCCATAGAAAAATCGAATCTCTTGAACGAGAAAAAACGAAGCTGACGTCGGTTCTGGATAATTTGTCGGAGGCCGTGGTGGCCATAAACGCCCGCAAGGAAGTGGTCATGCTGAACCCTAGCGCTGAATCCCTTCTGGGTGCGCCGCGTGTCAAGGCTGTCGGAAAAAGCCTTATTCAGCTTGTGCGGGATCCCACCCTTGATGAGATGATGGACCGTGCGATGCAAACTCAAGGAGCGGAGTCGCGCGAAGTAGAACTTTCTCTGGGGAAAAAGAGGAGTGTGAGTGCGAATGCTGTCGGGATCTCACGTTCCAGAGAGGGGGTCGCAGGCCTTCTCGTCCTTTCAGACGTCACCCGGCTTAAAAGACTTGAAAAGTTGTGCAAAGAATTTGTCGCCAATGTTTCGCACGAGCTCAAAACCCCCCTTACTTCCATCAAGGGTTTTGTCGAGACGCTTCAGGAGGGCGCAGTGGAATCCCCCGAAAAGGCGAAACGCTTTCTTGGCCTAATTCAGGAAGATACCGGCCGTCTCACAAGACTTGTCGAAGATCTGCTCGAGCTCTCTAAAATTGAATCCAGAGAGCTTCGGCTTAAACTCGAGCCGCTCGATTTGAAAGAAGAATGCGAAAAGGTGATGGCTAATTTTCGGCCGGCCCTCACGCAGAAAGGAGTTCAGGCCCATCTCCTGGCTCCTTCCTCTCCTAGGGTTTTGGCGGATCGAGATAGTTTAAGGCAGGTGCTTGTCAATTTAATGGACAATGCGATTAAATTCAACCGACCGGGCGGTGAAATTTTTATCGAGGTCCGGACGAGCGAAGAACGCGTGACGGTTTCTATTCGGGATACCGGTATTGGGATCGCAATCGAAGATCAGACACGAGTCTTTGAGCGCTTTTTCCGGGTCGACAATGCCCGTTCACGGGAGTCCGGTGGCACAGGCCTCGGCCTTTCCATTGTCAAGCACATCATCGAAGCCCACGGCGGTGAGGTTTCCTGTCAAAGCAGTCCCGGCCGAGGCAGCACCTTCACTTTTACGCTGAGTCACGCGACCCCACACACAGCAAATCTTTACTCACAATTTACACCTTCTTGATTCAATTCTGACACCCTCCTGGTTAAATTACTTTTCGTTTGTGCCGTTGTAAGAGTAAGGACTGTCCAAAACCCAAGGAGGATTTTTATGAAACTCATACCCCTTTTTATTTCACTTTCCTGTCTTCTATTCTTGACGAGTCAAGCGGCGGCGGAACCAGCGGATCCGCAACTTTTTGGCCTCATTCAGGATCTGCAAAGGCAGATGCTCGAGCTGAAGGGAACTATTGAAAGGCAGAATGGGCGCATCCTGGATCTTGAAAATAGGGCGCCTATTCAAAAAGAAGGAGCCGCCGGCGGGAGCGGGCCTGGCAGTACTTCTGGAACAGACGCCGACTTTCAGAATAAACTATCTGAAGCCCTCGGTGGGTCGCAGATGTGGCTTAAAAATCTTTCCTTGAAAGGGGATTTCAGACTCCGCTATGAGGCCTTTAACTTTAAAAGCCGTCACCCGGCTGAAACCGATGATCGCAACCGCTTCCGCTACCGCTTGCGTTACGGCCTCGAGAAAAAATTTAGCGATGAAATGAAAATCGGATTTTCCTTTGCCTCAGGGGAGAGCGTGAGCGGCGTTCAAGCCGACCCCAGTACTACCAACACGAGCTTTGACAACAACTTCAACTTTAAAGATATTTTTGTGGACCGCGCCTATGCCATGTATTCGCCTGCCTGGGCGAGCGCCTGGGTTGTGGACAAGGTGAAACTGACAGCCGGAAAGATGGACAATCCCTTTGAGAGGGCATCGTCTGAGCTTCTTTGGGATCGAGATGTCAAACCCGAAGGTGCGGCCGAGCAATTAGAATTTAAAACGATCGATACCGAAAGAATTGATCTCAAACCTTTCGTTACCGCTGGTCAATATGTGCTCGACGAAGACGCCGCCACAGGAGGCGATGCCGAGCTTTTTGCCTATCAACTCGGCGCCACGACGGCGATCACGACCCCTTGGACAGAAAAACCGCTTGAGTGGACCTCCGCCGTTTCGCTCTTTAGTTATAACGATTATGCCGTAGAGAGTAATTTTCTGATCGGCACGACAAGCCTTGCCCGCGGCAACACCAACGCGGACGGCATTGCGGCCGAGCTCGATGCCCAGGATTTTGAAATCTTCGAATACTACAATGAAATTTCATTCGAAACACGCGGCATCCCTATTCGCCCCTACTTTGATTTTGCCCACAACATAGAAAATCAAGCCACAGGCGATGAAGGTGCTGCGTGGTCCATTGGGACAAAGCTTGGGAAGGTCGAGAAAAAAGGAAGCTGGGAAATCGGTTATGCCTACCGGAGGCTTGAGCCGGAGTCCGTGGTCGGCGCTTTTACGGATAGCGATTTCGGCCTTGGGGGCGCCGGGAAACGGGGAAGTATCGTCAAACTCGCTTACGCCCTCACGGACAATTTGCAGGTAAATCTAGGGGCGAGTCTTGTGAACAATTTAACGGCCAATACCAACAGCGTCCGCGATGAAGCGCAGCGCCGCTTCCAGCTCGATTTACTCTGGAAGTTTTAATTTGCGAGATTAACCCCTCTCTCAGGGGACACACCTCACCTTGGAAGCTACTTCCCTTTGTCGGTGAATAGAGCCTCATTGGGTCAGATCGACGATTTTAGCCGTGGCGGGCCAGGCGCTCGCCCATTCTTTTTCATTAAGCAAGGCCGGGAAATTGATCTGATGAAAGATAAGGATTGTTTTTTGAGGGTGGGTTTCATTCGGGGCCGGAGGATTTTCAATCTCAATCGAAAAAGGGAACATAATGACCCGCTCGCGGCCTACTCCTACCTGTTGGACTTCCCGGAAGGCCGAGCGCCGGATCAAAGTTTCAGGCAGCTCCTCTCGGTTGTAGAAGGTCTCGAGCCCAACCAACCCGGTCTCGTCCACTTCCAACTTTCTTGCCAGCCCTCCCCCCTCTTCTCCTTGGCGGTCAATTTCGATCGTGGCTTTTGTCTCACTCCACCGGGCGACCTTTGCCCCTTCAAGGGGAATGGTTCCGAGCTTCAGGGCCCGATAAAGGTCGAGCGGCTCTAAGTAGCTTTCGATTTTAGGGGAATCTTTAAGGTCAAAAATAGTTCCCCGGTAGACTTCCTCGCTCTTGGGAAGGTAAACTTCGAAGTTCCGATCCGCCGTTTTAAAAATAAATTGAAGCCTTCCCTCAGGGTCTCTGCATTCGAGAAGAATTTTTTCTTCGAGGCGTTCGTAGAGGAGCTTTCCCTCACAAGAGGCGCCTCCCCCCTCAGGTGATTCAAAACGAAGCGTAAGATCTGCCCGAAGAAAGGTCCACCCCGCCTGCCGTTCGTGGACTTTATCGATAATATCCGGGAGGGCGCGGGAAAGTCTCGCCTCTGAAACGGGTGGTGAGATGGCGGAGAACGCGAAGCTAAGCAGTAGGGGAAGAAGGAGTTTCAGAAAGAATTTTTTTGGTGTAGAAGATTCGATAGATGGCAGTGCCATTGGTGCCAAGAAAAAGAATCCAAAGGATCCAGGGAAGAAGCCCCGCAATGAGTGTTCCAAGGGCAAGGGCAAGGACCCGCTCGGCACGTTCAAAGATTCCCACCTGACAACTTGGAATGAGATTTTCGGCCCGAGCCTTGGCGTAGCTTGTGACAAAGGAGCCTGCGAGGATCCCCAAAACAAGAAAAAGCCAGCCCCCCTGGTTTTGTTTTGCGAAGTAAAGGGCCAGGCCGCCAAAAAGAAAAAAATCAGAATAGCGATCCACGGTTGAATCAAAAAAGGCGCCAAACTTGGATACCCGGCCGCTGACGCGGGCCAGCGGTCCATCCAAAAGGTCTCCAAGGCCGCCGGCTAAGAGGATCATGCCGCCCAGGAAAAGAAGCCCCGAGGAAAGAATCCAGCCTGCAAGAAAATTGAGGGCAAGTCCCGCCAGGGTCAGTTGATTGGGGGTAAAACCTTTTTTGTGAAGATTTCCGGCGATCCGGTTAAGAAGGGACTCGACCTGGGGATATACTGTTTTTCGAAGCATTTACCGGGGGCAGGTGCCCTGGATAAATTTCTTTACCAAGTCGCGGGCATCTGTGTCCGCGATTTGTTTGGGGGGATGTTTCATCGTATAGGCTGAAATGGAAATCAAAGGCCCGCCGATTCTTCGGTCACGTGCCAAGCGGCAGCAGCGAATGGCATCAATGGCACAGCCCGCGCTGTTGGGGGAGTCCTCGACCGAAAGTCTTAATTCCAGGTTGACCGGAAAACCTGCAAAGCCGCGTCCCTCCATGCGAAGGTAGCAAACTTTATTGTCATTTTGCCATGCCACGTAGTCCGAGGGGCCGATATGGATGTTTTCCTCCTCAAGCGGTTCAGGCAGCTGGCTTTGAACGGCCGCCGTTTTTGAAATTTTCTTGGACTGAAGGCGAGTTCGGTTGAGCATGTTGAGGAAGTCCGTGTTGCCGCCGGTATTTAATTGATACGTGCGGTCAATTTTGACACCACGGTCCGTAAAGAGCTTGGCGAGAGTGCGGTGCACAATCGTGGCCCCGACCTGGGCCTTGATATCGTCTCCGATGCAGGGGATTCGTTTTTCTTCGAAGCGTTTGGCCCAAACGGGATTTGAGACAATAAAAACAGGGATGCAATTAATAAGACTTATTCCAGTTTTAAGGCAGGTCTCGGCGTAAAATTCGGTGGCATTTTGAGACCCGACTGGAAGGTAGTTGAGGAGGATTTCGGCGCCGGTATCTTTCAGGATTTTTTCAACGTTGACGGGCTTTTTATTGGAGAGAACGAAGGTGCGGTCTGCAGGATAATCTTTCATGTGCTCAGAGTAACCGTCGAGCAAAGGACCCATCTCGACCGTCACCTTGCTTTTTAAAAGATTGGGGTAGAGAGAAAGAATACAATTGGGTTTTGCGCGAAGGGCCACATCGAAACGCTCCCCAACCTTGCGCTTGTCAACATCAAAGGCGGCGACGACCTCAATGTCCTCGGGAAGATAGCCCCCGAGATCATAGTTCATAAGGCCCATGTGCTCTTCTTCCTTCCGCTTGCCGTTGGAACCCGCACGGTAATACTCAATTCCTTCAAGAAGGGACGCGGCGCAGTTGCCAACGCCGACAATCGCAACTCGAATCTTTCCCATTTTAAAACCTCCTTATTGAATAAAGACGAAGGATGCAGGAATTCTTAAGCGGACGCCATTATATCATCCAAAGGCATGCAATCAAGCTAAAAACCTAAAAACTTGGATTTCTATCTCATTACAGTTCCATCAGTTAAATCATCTGAGTCCGATAACGTTGGAAATTATTCATAAAGAACGGTTTTTCCTTATGCTACAATGCACCTCCTTTTTCACCCAAAATGGAGGTGCTGATCATGGTTTCACTGGAAGACTTTAAAAAACTTGAGCTCAGGGTTGCGGAGATCGAATTGGTGAGTCCGCATCCAAACGCGGATCGCCTTTATGTCCTGGAGATTAAAGTGGGAGAAATGCGCAAAAAGGTCGTTGCCGGGATTCGGCAGTACTACACGGAAGAGGAGTTAAAGGGTAAAAAAGTCATCGTGGTCAATAACCTTGAGCCGGCCGTTATCCGCGGGGTGGAATCTCAGGGGATGCTCCTTGCGGCTTCTGACGAAGGAATGCTCACGCTTGTGGTTCCCGAGAGGCCCATCCGCGATGGGGTCTCCGTGCGCTAAGGATTAGGAGTCAAATAGCCCATCAGATCCTGTCGGCACCAATGATGGATGTAAATGATAAAAACCATGAGGGCCGCGATGCTCAAAAGGCGAATAAGGCCCCGTTCGTTGAGGAGCAGTTTGACTTGAAATCCGATGATGCCATAATAAAAAAGTGTTACGGGAAGCACAAAGGCAAAGTGATCAATGTTGGGGCTGGAAGGTAGCATCCGAAGGTACTGATAAATAAGAGATTTGAGTCCATAGGCAAGGTAGACCGGCGGGCCGATGAAAAAGAAAACGACGCCATCGTTCCACTCCTTGACATAAGCCGCAAAAACGAGAATCGCGGCAAGAACGAAATAACGAATCAGGTGATGAATTTTTCTAATTGAAAAACGCTCTCGAGGCATATGAAAATGATGTTATTATGATGTCCTTGCCTTGTCAAAGAAAAACTATTATGTTAGTATTGCACCCAAATGAAATTGACCGCAACAGCGCCGCCGCTTATAATGATGGCCGATTTTAGACCTTTCCAAGCCCTTCGTTACAACCCTTCCAGGGCTGACATCGAGAAGGTGATCGCGCCTCCCTATGATGTGATTTCACCGGAAGAGCAGTTGCTTCTTTATCAGCGCTCTCCTTACAATTGCATCCGCCTTATTTTAAACCGCATTGAAGATTCAGATAATGGTGAGAGGAATCGTTATCTCCGCGCACGGAATTTTTTCCACGAATGGAAGGCGCAGGGAATCCTCGTGCAGGATCCAAGGCCGGGATACTATCTCTACCGGCAGATTTTTTCGGATCCGATTTCGGGCGCAAGTCGCGAAAGACTTGCTCTTTTAGGGCGGCTGCGTTTGGAATCTTTCGAAAAAGGCATTGTGATTCCCCATGAAAAGACCCTTTCGAAACCGCGGGAAGATCGAAGGAAGCTCCTGGAAACAACCCAGGCCAATTTTTCGCCCGTTTTCGGGCTCTATGAAGATTCGAGCGCCATCATGGCATCCCTCTATGAAGAGGCGGTGAGTGCCGCTCCCCTTTTTGAAGCGAAGGATGACCAAAGCGTGCGCCATGCCTTATGGGCGATTCAGGGCGCTTCCGAAATTCAGCAGATTCAGAGGGCCTTGAGCCAGGAACGCATTTATATTGCAGACGGCCACCACCGTTATCAAACAGCGCTTGAGTATAGTCAAGATGTGCGGCGCCAAAGGGGAGCCTCTTCCAAATCCGAAATTCCAACGGATTCTGTGCTGATGGCCCTCGTCGAATTTCGTGATCCGGGCCTAGTTCTCATGCCCACGCATCGGTTGCTGCCTGCAATCGAGGGATTGGATCTTGCGCGTCTTACAGACCTCTTGAGGCCCTATTTTAAAGTTGAACCCATCGACCCTGAACGCATGAACTTTGCCTCAGGCAGTTTCGGGCTTCTCCTGGCTTCCGGCGCCGCTTATTGCGCGACCCTTGAAGACCGCAGTCGCGTCAAACCCTTGATGCGGGCCGGAAAACCTGATTTTTGGTATGACCTCGATGTTAATTTGCTGAACGACCTTGTTTTCGAGCATGTGCTGGGTCTGAACGAGGCAAGGCGAGAAACACTTCTTCGCTATACCCACTCTTTGCAGGAGGCCGTCCGGCAAGTGGAAAAGGGCAGTGCCCAAGCCGCCTTTCTTTTGAATCCTCCGAGGGTAGAAATTTTGCGCGAAATGGGAGAGGCTCGCGAACTCCTGCCGCAGAAGTCCACTTTTTTTTATCCCAAACTTGCGAGCGGTCTGGTATTCTATAGCCACACCCTTTAACTCCTATGCAAATCCAATATCCTAAAGAAGGCATGCCGCAACTCCCCCCGCTTCGCTGGGGTCCCGCGATTTTTCCGCTGATTGTTCTCATCCTTCTTTTCAGCATGGCCGGAACCATTTTTTATCAGGTGGGTCCGGACGAAGTCGGCGTGGTGCAGCGCTTTGGCCGGTATGTACGTACCACGAGTCCCGGCCTTCATACCAAGCTTCCGATTGGAATCGAAACCGTGCGCAACGTGAAAGTCACGCATGTTTTTAAAGAGGAATTCGGGTTCCGCACGGTGATGGCCGGTGTGCGGACTGTCTATGCCGGCCGCGACTCTTATCCGGATCAAGGCGCGATGCACCTTGAACGGAAAATGACAAAGCCGATGTCGGGGAATCCTTTTATCGATGAGTCGCTTATGCTGACAGGCGATCTCAATGTGGCCATGGTGGAATGGATTGTTCAATATACGGTCAAGGATCCTGTCCAATATGCCTTTCGCATCCGTGATGCGCGTGAAACGCTCCGCAATATGTCGGAGGCCATTATGCGCCTTGTGGTGGGGGATCACACGATTAACGAGGTGTTGACGGCGGGCCGCGAGACCATTCAAACCGAGGTCGAGAAGAAACTTCAGGAGGTTTTGGATAGTTACGGCGCGGGCACCGATATCCGAAACGTGATTTTGCAAGATGTGACTCCCCCCAATGAAGTGAAGCCATCCTTTAATGATGTAAACGAGGCGCGCCAGGAAAAAGAAAAACTCATCAACCAAGCCTGGGAAGGATACAACCGCGTTATCCCTTTTGCGAAGGGTCAGGCCGAGCAGCAAATCCGGGAGGCGGAAGGTTATGCGCTTGAGCGTATCAACCGCGCCAAAGGAGATGCCGAACGTTTTTCCCTGTCGGTTGAGGCCTACAAGCAGGCGCCGCTTGTGACGAAACGCCGTCTCTACCTTGAAATGGCGGCCAAGGTCTATCCGCAGTTTAAGGACAAATTAATCTTGGATGACTCTCAGAAAAGCATTCTTCCTTTGCTCTCATTAAATACGGAAAAAGGAAAGGAGGCGGCATGAAACAAGGGATGGCCGCAGTCTCCATTATCATCGGATCCCTTCTGGGGGTGGTGATCTTGAATAGCGCTTACGTGGTGGATCAAACGGAGCAAGCCGTCATCACCCAGTTTGGAAAGCCGGTCGGCGGCCCCATTCAAGTACCGGGTCTTCACTGGAAGACTCCTTTTGTGCAGACCGTGAATAAGTTTGACCGCCGGATTCTCGAGTGGGATGGTTACCCATCGGAGGTTCCGACGCGGGACAAAAAATTTATCTGGGTTGATGTGACGGGCCGCTGGCGCATTGAAGATCCTCTCACCTTTCTTCAGACGATGCATAATGAGCGAAATGCCCAGTCGCGGCTGGATGACATCATGGATGGGATTACGCGCAACTACATCAGCCGTCATAACTTGGTCGACATCGTGAGAAACAGCAACCGCATCCTTGAAGTGAAGGCTGACGAGGAAGACATTTCCGCCGAAACCAATTATGACAAGATCGAAGTCGGCCGCGATGCCATTACCCGCAAAATTCTTGAAACCACCCGCGGGGTCGTCAAAGAGTACGGGATTGAGTTAATCGATCTCAGGATCAAGCGGATTAATTATGTTCAGTCGGTTCAACAAAAGGTCTTTGAGCGTATGGTCTCGGAACGAAAAAGAGCGGCTGAGCAACTTCGTTCCGAGGGGCAGGGAGTCCGCGCTGAAATCGAGGGCCAAAAAGACAAGGAGCAAAGGAGGATTGTCTCAGAGGCTTACCGAAGCGCCCAAAAGCTTAAAGGGGAAGCCGATGCCGAGGCCACCAAGATCTATGCCGAGGCTTATTCTAAGGATCCTGACTTTTATGCCTTCATGTCAAGTCTTGAGCAGTATCCCGAGGCCCTGAAAGACGGGCGCCTTGTTCTGACGACCGATAATGACTTCCTGAAGTATCTAAAAAAATCAGAATAGAAATAAAACAAAACGAGTATCAGAGCATCGGATGATCAGAGCGAGAGGTCAGATATCAGAAAATAAGTTTTTTTCTGATTTTCTGATATCTCATTCTGATAATCTGATTTTCTGATATTCTCTTTCTCCTATCATTCCGTGGTTCCTATGATTAAACCCTATCCGTCTTCTCTTTCCCTCCTGGAAGTTTTTCGCAGGGTGGAGTCTTCCTCGCGCGTTTCCTTTTTTTTAGATAGCGTGGAATGCCATCCGCCTGATCAATCCTATTCCTATCTTGGCGCAGATCCTTTTTTGGAAGTCATTTTAGAAAAAGGAAAAATCCGCGTTTCGGGTGAAGAAAGCGGCGTTTACCCGGTTTCGGAACTTTTACCGCTTCTTCGCCGCCTTTTTAAAAAATATGGGGTTCAATCACCCACGCATGCCGACTTTTTCACAGGCGGAGCGGTTGGTTTTTTGGGGTACGAACTCGCCTCTTCTTTCGATCGGATAAAATTTCGAGGTAAACCCTCTCTAGAATCTCCGCTTCTTTATCTTGGTTTCTATCGCGATCTCATCGTTTATGATCACAGGAATCAGGTGTTTCACCTTGTGACCGAAAAGGGTCCCCAAGCCCAGAAGGCTTTTAAGCAGCTCAAGAATTATTTTGAAATGCCGGCTCAAACGAAATTTTCGGAACCCGTAGATTTTCATGTGCAAAATTTCAGGCCTGAAATCTCAAAAGATCAGTTTAAAAAAATGGTGAGAAAGGCCAAGGACTACATTGCAGCAGGGGATATTTACCAGGCCAATCTCTCTCAGCGGTTTCGATTTGAATTTGAAGGGGCGCCGCTTAATCTTTATGAACACCTGCGTGAAATCAATCCCTCGCCCTTTTCCTCCTACCTGAAGGTGGGGGATTTTGCCGTCGCGTCTTCCTCCCCCGAACGCTTGATTAAGAAACAGGGCGTTCATTGTGAAACCCGTCCCATGGCAGGGACTCGGCCGCGGTTTGATTCTCATCGAAGCGCCGAGGATCTCGAAACGGAGTTATTGACGAGCGAAAAAGAGCGGGCCGAGCACATTATGCTTGTGGATCTTGAAAGGAACGACCTCGGCCGCGTCTGCGATTATGATTCGATTCAGGTGGAGGACATGATGAAAATTGAACGCTATTCTCATGTGATCCACATTGTTTCAAAGATTACAGGCCGACTTCAAAAGGGCAAAGACAGCTTGGATGTCCTTCAAGCCATGTTCCCGGGCGGCACGATCACGGGCTGCCCCAAGATCCGCTGCATGGAAATTATTGATGAGCTTGAACCCGTCCGGCGCGGCCTCTATACGGGCTCGATCGGATACCTTGGCTTCAACGGGGATCTCGATTTAAACATTGTCATTCGAACGCTCGTGCTTCAAAAAAATAAAGGAACTCTTCAAGTGGGTGCGGGGATTGTTCATGATTCGGATCCCGCCTGCGAATATGAAGAGACACTTCACAAAGGAGAGGCACTTGTGCAAGCGCTTGTGCAGGCGAGTCTATGAAAGGGCCAGGTAGGGGCCAGGTGGGGGCCAGGTGGGGGCCTGGCCCCGTTGGTGTTAAAAAGCAGAAGGCCTGCCTTTTCTCAGGGGGTAAAAAAATCAAGGATGAAATCTTCCTCCGAAAACTTTTGGGTGAAGAAATCGGAATTTTCGAAAGCCTTCGCACTTACCGGGGAAAAATTTTTAGAGAGGGAGAACACCTGAAGCGCTTTTTGGAGTCGACCAAAACTGCCGGCCTCCAAGATTCTCTTCGCCCCGAAGACATTCGTAAGGAGCTTCGGCTTGCTCTTCGGGCCCTTGGGCGAGAAGGGGATGTCTTCATTCGTTTGACGCTCTTGGACGGCCGGATTTTTGTGATGATCGGAAATAAAGAGCATCCCAAGAAGTTTTACGAAAAGGGAATCTCGCTTTTTACCTCGCCGGTTCCGCGCGTTCATTCCAATGCCTCTCCCCCTGAGGCAAAGACAAACGCTTATCAAAACGCCCTTCTGGCAACGCTCGAGCCCAAGCCTCATGATATCACTGAATGGCTTTTCCTCGATCAGAATGGATTTGTGACGGAGGTCCGGATCGGGAATATTTTTATGGTTCGGTCTGTAGGGGCACGGCCTGCCTCGCCGGCAGGCGGGCGCGCCGTGCCCCTACTTCTAACCCCGCCGCCCATCGGAATCTTAAATGGAGTCACCCGGCGCTTTGTGATAAAATGCGCCGCCTCGGCAGGGTTTTTGGTCCAAGAAGAGCCTCTTACGCGCCATGACTTCTATAATGCGGAGGAGGTATTCCTAACCAATACGTCCTGGGAGATTCTTCCCGTGTGTGAGATCGACCGCCGCAAAATCGGTTCCGGCATTCCGGGCCCTGCCACAAAAAAACTTCATTCTCTCTTCAAAAAGCGCGCCTTGACGGAGTGTTCATGAGAGCCATTCGACGTGCCCTGATCAGCGTTTCCGATAAGACCGGTCTCGTTCATTTTGCCAAGGCCCTCTCCAAGCGCAAGATTGAAATTATCTCCACAGGCGGCACCCTTAAAACCCTTAAGACGGGAGGGATACCTGCCATTCCCGTTGAAAGGGTTACGGGATTCCCCGAGATCTTGGAAGGCCGTGTGAAGACGCTCCACCCCAAAATTCATGGCGGGCTTCTTTATCGGCGGGATAAAAAAAGTCACAGCACCGAAGCCAAGAAATTCGGGATCGAGGCCATTGATCTTGTGGTGGTGAACCTTTATCCCTTTGAAGAGATTACGCGAAACGGGGCCGTTACCCTTGAGACGGCCATCGAAAATATTGATATCGGAGGCCCTTCCATGCTTCGCTCAGCGGCAAAAAATCACGAAGCGGTGGCTGTCGTTTGCGACCCGGCCGATTATCCGGAAGTGCTTCAGGAAATTAAAAAAAACGATGGAAAGATTTCAAGGGCTTTGAGAAAGCGCCTGGCCTTGAAAGTCTTTGAGCGCACCTCGGCGTACGACAGAGCGATTGCAGATTTTTTTGAAAGTAGGGAACGGCCGCGGCCGTTCCCTGCTACAGATGTACCGTTGCCGTCTACGGTGAATATCGCCTTCCGCAAATCCTGCGATCTAAGGTACGGAGAAAATCCTCACCAGCGGGGCGCCCTTTATCTTCCCAGTGCCGCCAAAGGGAAAATGCCTTTTGAAAAACTGCACGGCAAAGAGCTCTCCTTTAATAATCTCTTGGATATTGAAGCCGCCATGGATGTGATGCGGGAATTCCCGGCCAGCGGTGAGATGTCCGCAGCTTGTGTCATCAAGCATTCCAATCCTTCAGGGATTGCGGAAGGTGCAAGTATGCCGGAGGCCATTCATCGGGCCATCGAGTGTGACGCCATGTCTGCCTTCGGAGGGATTATCGGGATCAATCGTCCCTGCGATCTTGAAAGCGCCCAGGCGGCCTTTGAGCGGCTCCGATTTTTTGAGGTTTTTGTAGCCCCGGGCTTTGAACCCAAGGCCGTGGAATTTATGCGTAAGCGCGAAAACCTTCGTTTGATTGCAACCGGTCCTCTTGGGCCCGGAGGAAACCTCGATCTTCGATTTCTTCAAAGCGGTCTTTTGGTTCAGGACAAAGATAAACCTCTCCACAGCGCAGCGGAAAAATTGAAACACCAGATCAGGTGCGTGACTCAAAAGAAACTCAAACCCGCCGAATTAAATGACCTCTTTTTCGCATTTAAGTGCGTGAAGGTTGTCAAATCAAATGCTATTGTCATAACTGACGGCCGTCAAACCGTGGGGATCGGCGCGGGACAAATGTCGCGGGTGGATTCGGTTGAGATTGCATGCCGTAAGGCCGGCTATCGCACCGAAGGTGGCATGCTCGCAAGCGATGCTTTTTTTCCCATGCCGGATTCCATCGAAGCGGCGGCCGATCACAAGATTCGCGCCATCATTCAGCCCGGCGGCTCGCTTCGGGATGGCGATGTCGTTGCTGCCTGCGATAAGTTCGGCATCGCCATGGTGCTGACCGGCGAGCGACATTTCCGCCATTGAAGGTTGCCAAAGGTTGCTAGATGTTGCCAAGGGTTGCAAAAGGTTACGTAACATTTGGCAACCTTTCGCAACCTCTTGAAACTTCTTGCAACCTATGAATTACCCCGCTTCTCTTCGCTATCTCAATTCCTTCATCAACTTGGAACGCATCACCTTTGAACCCGACAATTGTCTCTGGAACCTTCAGCGGATGCGGCTTTTGCTTGATGGGTTTGGCCACCCGGAAAAAAATTATCTCGCGATTCTGATTGCCGGCACAAAAGGTAAAGGTTCGACAGGTTATTTTCTCGAATCCATCCTTAGGGCGGCTCGGATACGGTCCGGATTTTATTCCTCTCCGCACTTAGAAGACCCGCGCGAGAGAATCAGGATTCAAGGCAGGAGGATGAGAGCCTCCGAATGGGCCGAGGGGGTTCAAGAGATTCGGCGCTGCCTCGGGCGTTGGAAGCTCCCTTCTTCCTTGGGCGATTTTACTTATTTTGAAATCTTAACACTCCTGGCCGCGCTTGCTTTTAAGAAGGCAGGTGTCAAACTAGGCATCTTTGAGGTTGGAATGGGCGGGCGGCTTGATGCGACCCGGGTGCTCGACCCAAAGATCGTTCTTTTAACACCGATTCATCTGGATCACGAAGAGATTTTAGGAAATACCATCGCTAAAATTGCGCGGGAAAAAGCAGCCGTGATCCGCCGGGGAATCGAGGTGGTAAGCGGCCGTCAACCCCGTGAAGCAATGATCGAAATCAAACGATTTGTCAGGAGACAGAGGGCCCATTTGAGGCAGGTGAGGCCCGTTGCCTTCTCAGTAGGGCTTGAAGGAGATTTTCAAAGAGTGAACGCCGGCATCGCCGCCAAGGGTGCTGAAATTCTTCGTGATCAATTTAATTTTAGGGTCACGCCCAAGGCCATTCGAAAGGGGCTTCAGGGCCGTGAATGGCCCGGACGCCTTGAGCTCTTTCACGGAAGTCCGGATATTCTTTTAGACGGCGCTCATAATCCTATTTCGATCGAGGCGTTAGTTCATTATTTAAGGAAACATTATTCCGCAAGACGCCCACTCCTCATCTTTGGGACCTCGCGCGAAAAGAAATCCGAGAAGATGCTTCAAACGCTCGGCGCCTTTTTTAAAGACATTGTGATCACGGCCTCGCAAAACCCGCGCTCTCAGGAAATTCAGGTGCTCATGACGCAAGCCCGATCCCATTTTCGTTATTTGTTTCCCGTGCCGGACACTCGCCGGGCCCTCTCCTTTGCGAGGAAAGAGGTCGGAGCGAAGGGGCTCGTGGTGGTCACAGGATCCTTTTATTTAATCGGAGAAATAAGGAAACGGCTCCATGCCTAACCTCCACCTCGATGATACGATTGCGGCGATTGCGACTCCTTCGGGAGAAGGGGGAATCGCCGTCATCCGCGTAAGCGGTCCTGAGGCCCTATCCCTTGTGGGAAAAATATTTCGACCCAAAAAGGGCGCGCTCTTCGAATTTCTCTCTCATACCATTCACCTAGGAAGTATTTTCAATGAAAAAGACGAGACCATCGATCAAGTCCTTGCGAGTCTTTTCCGCGCCCCTCATTCTTATACCGGGGAGGATGTGATTGAAATCAGCTCCCACGGAGGGATGGTGGTGAGCCGGAATGTCCTTGATCTTCTCATTCAAGAAGGGGCGCGGCATGCTGAGCCGGGTGAATTTACAAAGCGCGCCTTTTTAAACGGGAAGATTGATCTCACGCAGGCGGAAGCGGTCTTGGATCTCATCAAGGCTAAAAGCGATCAATCCCTCAAGGTTGCAGTCAAGCAGCTTGCAGGCTCCCTTTCTCAAAAATTCAAGTCCCTTAAAAACGAACTGATGATGCTTTATGCCCACCTCGAGGCCGCGCTTGATTTTCCGGATGAACATCTTGAGGTCTTCTCCGACCGCGAGACCGCTGGTCGCCTTGACCAGCTTGAAGGGGAAATGGAAACGCTGATTAAAAGCTTCAAGCGCGGTGCCCTTTTACGGGAGGGCGCCAAGGTGGTGATTGTGGGCAAACCCAACGTCGGAAAGTCATCGCTTTTTAATGCCCTGCTTGCCCGCGATCGGGCGCTCGTCTCAGAATTCCGAGGGACGACCCGCGATACCTTAGAAGAGGCCCTCGAGATTCAGGGTTTCTATGTGCGCCTGATCGATACCGCGGGCCTCGCTTCCACACCCGGCCATCCGGTGGATCGGCTTGGCATGGAGCGCACCCGTGAGGTTTTAAGAGAGGCCGACCTCACCTTATATATGGTGGATGGGTCAGAACCCATAGATCAAGAAGACAAGCTCGTTTTTGAGGCGGCGGTGCCGGGAAAAAAGGCGCTCATTTTAATCAATAAATGCGACCTCAAAAGCGCTCTGGATCCAAAAGAGCTTCGGGTCTTGACGGGGTCGGAAGATTTTCTTCCGATTTCAACCAAGACGCGGGAAGGTTTTGATGCACTTGAAAAACGAATAGCCGATATTATGCTGGAGGGGGGAATTGCGGAAGAGGGTGAGCAGGTCACGCGGCTGCGTCACAAGCATGCCCTCGAAAAAGCCCTCGCTTCCCTTACGCGCTGCCGCAAATCTTTTTCGCGGCAGGAATCGCTTGAGATCGTCATTCTTGATTTGAAGGCGGCGATGGATGAGCTCGCGGAACTTGTGGGCGAAATTTACTCGGAGGACCTTCTCGACGTGATCTTTTCAGAGTTTTGCATCGGCAAATGAAAAAAATACCGCTTCATTTTGGCATCCTCCTCGGAATGGCCGCAGGCGTTCTCTTTGGTATATTTTTCCCTTCCTATGTTTCATGGGTTACCCCGCTTGGGTCTCTTTTCATCAAGCTTCTTAAAATGATCGTGATCCCGCTTATGTTTGTCTCGATTGTAGACGGGATCATTCGCGTGGGCTCGGCCGAGCGGCTTTCTGTGATTGGGTTGAAGACAACCGCTTTTTATCTGACCACGAATGCGCTTGCGGTTTTAACAAGCCTCATTCTTGTCAATTGGATTAAACCGGGGGTGGGGGTCAAAGTGTTTGGCGAGAAGCCGGCCCTGCCGCCTCAAGCGCCGAATCCTTTTGATCTTATCCCCTCTAACCTCTTTCAGCCCTTTTTACAGGGCGAGACGCTGCAAATTATCTTCTTAGCCATTCTCTTTGGAGTGACCCTCTTGGTACTTCGCGGCCAAATCCCGACGCTTGTGACGGGTGTGGCTGAGGCGAACGAAGTTCTATTAAGATTAACCGGGGGCGTGATTCAACTCGCCCCCATCGGGGTGTTTGGCTTACTCGCCGGCATGGTGCATGCCATTGATTGGGTGACCTTTGTAGGAATCGGCAAGTTTGCCGCAACGATTCTGATTGGGCTTCTGATCCACGGGGTGATTACCTTGCCCCTATTCTTCAAACTCTTCTCGAACCGGCCTCTTCTTCCCTTTGTCAAAATGATGGAGCCGGCCCTTTTGACGTCTTTCTCCACCTCCTCATCTTCCGCAACGCTTCCCGTAACCATGGAATGCGTGGAAAAGCGAGCCGGGATCCCTAAGGAGATCGCAGGTTTTGTCCTGCCTGTGGGTGCGACGGTCAATATGGATGGGACGGCTATCTATGAGGCGGCCGCTTGCCTCTTTGTGGCTCAGGCCCTCGGGATTTCTCTCGATTTCTCGCAGCAATTAATTGTTTTTGTGATGGCGGCCCTTGCGGCCATCGGAGCAGCGGCCATTCCAAGCGCCGGGCTTGTGACACTTGCCATGGTTTTAAGCGCCGTTCGCCTTCCTCTCGACGGAATTGGCTTCCTTCTTGCAATCGATCGGCCCCTCGACATGAGCCGGACGGTTGTCAATGTGTGGGGAGATATGGTGGGATGCGTGGTGGTCGAAGGTAAAAAGAAATGAGCTTGGCAAAAAATTATGCCAAGCCCATCTTTTTCGATTGACATACCGCGCAAGTGCGAATAAAATTCGCAGCACAGTTGCCGGTTCGTGTTGTTCTTTGAGTTCATTAAAAATTCTAGCCTCAAAATAGTAAAAAATGGCTTTATTAAACGTGCTGATCGCGTTAAAAAAATTCAACGATTCGGGTTTTGAAATTTCAGGATAGTTTCAGTTTTTTTTCTGAGACTATCCTTTTTTGTCTCTCAAATAACCCAAAGAGTAGGGATGGGGATCTCAAGCAGAACCTCGAGTTCATGGTGCGCGTGATGCGCAACACAGACCGAAAAACGTCCAGCGAATAAATCACTAAAGAAGAAAACAACCCTTGACGAACTATCCTTTGAGGGCACTATATATAGTGGACGATTCAATCACCCCCTCAACAGCTTGTTATTTTGACAGTATGTCTTTAAAAAGGTTTTAAACCGTACGGAGGCCTTCCATGAGTGTTAAATTGGCACAAAAATCTGAGGGAAGAACGAAAAAAGAGACTCGTCTTGGCGCCGGCATTGCGATCGATCGCCGTTTCACTCGCCCAGGCGTTAATCCCTTAGATGAGATTGAATATGCAAGGCGTACCTCCGTTATTACGAATCCTGACGGCTCCGTCGTCTTCAAAATGGATAACATCGAGGTGCCAAAAGAGTGGAGCCAGCTTGCCACGGATATTATTGTGTCCAAATACTTCCGCAAGGCGGGCGTCCCCGGGACAGGCCACGAGGTAAGCGCCCGCCAGGTGGTTTACCGCATTGCGCACTCCATCCGCGAGGCTGGAGAGGCCTTCGGCGGTTATTTTAAAACCGCAGAAGATGCGCAGGCCTTTGAAGATGAGCTGCTGCATCTTCTCATGACTCAAAAATGTGTTTTTAATTCGCCAGTTTGGTTTAATTGCGGTCTTCATCTTTATGGAATTCAAGGAAGCGGCGGCAACTGGTTCTGGGATTCTAAGACAGATACCGTGAAGCAGGCCACGGATGCCTACTCTCACCCTCAATGCTCGGCCTGCTTCATTCAGTCGGTTCACGATGATTTGATGTCGATCTTTGAACTCGTGAAATCCGAGGCACGGCTCTTTAAATATGGATCCGGTACGGGAACGAATTTCTCCAGGCTGCGCGGCCGTCAGGAAAAACTCTCAGGCGGCGGCACCTCTTCAGGCCTTATGTCCTTCCTTGAAGTCCTGGATCGCGGGGCAGGCGCCACCAAGTCCGGCGGTACGACACGCCGCGCGGCCAAAATGGTTTGCCTGGATATGGATCACCCTGAGATTGCGGATTTCATCAATTGGAAGGTCCGTGAGGAGCGTAAGGTGAAGGCCTTGATCGCGGCCGGCTACCCCTCCGATTTCAATGGAGAGGCCTACAAAACCGTTGCAGGCCAGAATTCTAATAATTCTGTTCGTATTTCAGACGACTTTATGAATGCCTACTTAAATGACGGCGTCTGGCAGACCCGATTTCGCACCACAGGGGAGATCGGCGAGACCTTCAAGGCCCGTGACCTCATGAAACAGATTGCCTATGCGGCCTGGGCTTGCGCGGATCCCGGCGTTCAATTTGATACCACCGTGAATGATTGGCACACCTGCGCTAACACGGATCGGATCTATGCCTCCAACCCCTGTTCCGAATATATGTTCTTAGACGATTCCGCCTGCAATCTTGCATCGATCAATGTGATGAAATTCCTGCGGCCTGATGACACCTTTGATATCGAGGCCTATCGCCACACGATCCAAATTTTCATTACGGCGATGGAAATCATTGTCGATTTTGCGTCCTATCCCACGCAGGTGATCGGACAAAACAGCCACGATTACCGCCCGCTCGGTCTGGGTTACGCAAACCTGGGCACACTCCTCATGGTGCAAGGGATTTCTTATGATACTCCGCAGGCCCTTGCCATCGGCGGGGCCCTTACCGCTATCCTTACCGGTCACGCTTACAAAACCTCCTCTGAGATCGCGGCTTCAAAAGGCCCGTTTCCCGGTTATCCAAAGAATCGCGAATCCATGCTCCGCGTGATGAACAAGCACCGCGACGCCGCCTATAAAATTTCCGAGCAGTATTGCCCAAAAGATCTTTTAGAGGCAGCGCGGGAAGATTGGGATGACGTGGTGGAGTGGGGAAAACGGTATGGCTATCGCAATGCGCAGGCCTCTGTCCTTGCCCCTACGGGCACGATCGGGCTTCTGATGGATTGTGATACCACCGGCATTGAACCTGATTTTGCCCTGGTGAAGTTTAAGAAGCTTGCGGGCGGCGGCTATTTTAAGATTATCAATCAATCCGTTCCGCGCTCGCTCAGCAAACTCGGTTATTCGGAAGGTGAGGTTCAAGACATTGCAGAATATATTAAAGGGACCTCACGGCTCGACGGCACGCCTTGGATCAACCGCGAGACGCTGCGTGAAAAAGGCTTTACCCAGGGGGACCTTACCAAGGTTGAAGCCTCGCTGCCCTCGGCCTTTGATCTCTCGTTCGCTTTCACACCCTGGCTGCTTGGCGAAGAGGCGTTTGCGCGCCTCGGAGTCAAACCCGAGGATTATCGCAAGAGCGGATTCTCGCTCCTTGAAGCGCTCGGTTTCTCCAAGGCTGAGATTGAAGAGGCCAATAACGTCATCTGCGGCATGATGACCATTGAAGGTGCCCCGCATCTTAAGCCCGAACACCTTCCTGTTTTTGATTGTGCCAATAAATGCGGCAGGTTTGGGAAACGCTATCTGGCTCCGATGTCGCATGTGCGCATGATGGCTGCGGCCCAGCCGTTTATCTCCGGTGCGATTTCCAAGACCGTTAATCTTCCTCACGAAATCACGGTGGAGGAAATTGAAGAGCTTTATATCCAGTCGTGGCGTTTGGGACTGAAGGCGGCGGCCCTTTATCGGGACGGCTCAAAACTCTCCCAGCCTCTCAATACCAAGTCCGACGATGCTTCTTCCGACACGAAGTCCAAAGCCGAATCCAAGGCCGCTCAAAACGCTCCTCCGGCACTGAGCAGGCGCCGCCTTCCTAAAAAACGCCGTGGGATCACGCAAGAAGCGCGTGTGGGCGGTCAAAAACTCTACCTTCGAACCGGTGAGTATGAAGATGGGGCGCTGGGCGAGATTTTTGTGGATATCCATAAGGAAGGAGCCGCGCTCCGTTCCATTATGAACTGTTTTGCCATCGCCGTTTCCTTAGGGCTGCAATACGGGGTTCCCTTGGAAGAGTTCGTGAATGTCTTTACCTTTACGCGCTTTGAGCCGCAGGGGCCCGTCGATCACCCCAACATTAAGAATGCCACCTCGGTGGTGGACTTCCTTTTCCGCCTGCTTGGCATGGAATATCTCGGCCGCACGGATTTTGTTCAGGTGCCTCCGGATACGCAAGATCTCGAGATTTCAAAAAGGAAACCCGTCGCGGATGCGGTTGAGGGTGCTCCGGTTTCTAATCCAGCGAAAACAGGAAACGGAAAATCGGGATCGAATGGTCATTCAAAGCATCGTCTCACAACTACCCTCGAAGTCACTTCCAAATCTGTTCAGGCCGATGCCCTCGATGAACATCTTTCTCAGATGATGGGGGATGCGCCTTTTTGCTCAAGCTGCGGACACACGACCGTTCGAAGCGGTTCCTGCTACAAGTGCCTCAATTGCGGCAACAGCATGGGCTGCTCGTAGAAAAGTAGCAGGTAGCGAAGTAGCAGGTAGCAAGGGGTAAAGCTAGATTGCAAAGCAGAATATCAGGAGCCTGATCCTCTGACACCCCAATACGCTACCCACTGATATTCTGATTTCCTGATTTATTTTTTTTTGCTACTGGCTACTTTGCTACTTCGCTACTTCGCTACTTGCTGCTACTTACACGTTTCTTTGATTCCAGAATATCTCCCTTCTTGCCGATTCATTCACGATGAGCGAAAAACCTTCCCCCAATCTCTTTCAGCACGTAAGCGAACTCTTTACCCGTCAAAGAAGAAAACGGCTTCTTGAGCGCCAAGACCTCTTCCACCTTGTTTTTTGCCTTTTCATCGTCGGTTTGTTTCTCTTTCTTTTTTCCATCGGGCGATTTGAACGCTTCGAAAATTTATTTCTGGATTATTTTTTCAGGCAGCGGCCCCCTCTCGCGACGCACCCTGCGATTGCGGTGATTGAGATCGATGAACCAAGTCTTCAGGCCATGGGCCGCTGGCCCTGGCCGTGGCGTTATTACGCCCAGATGATGGATCTCCTCACCCAATGGGAAGCCAAGGCCATTGTCTTGGACTCGGTTTTCAGCGAATCGAATATCCCCTACGAGGATAATGCGCTTCAGGTTGCTCTCGAAAAATCAGGCCGCGTTTACCTGCCGGTCGGTCTCGAAACAAAAACGGAGAAAAAAATATGGGTTCATTCTCTGCCGATTTCAATAGAACCCAAAGGAGAAGAAAGGGTTTGGGCTCACTCTGCTGCCTCGCTCGAAAAGGCTGCGAAGGGGATCGGTCACATTCATATTGCCTCTGATGCCGACGGCGTTCTTCGCCGCATTCGTCTTTTTCTTTCGAATCAGGATGAGACCTATCCTTATTTAGGCTTGGTGGTGAGTTCCAAGGAAGAGGCGGGGCCTCTGAGCGCGCCCGGTCAAACCGGACTTCCGGAAGATGAGAGGGGAGATCTTTTAATCAATTGGGCAGGCGCCTGGAAACAAACCTTTGAGCATTTTTCCTACGGGGATCTTGTGCGGAGCTCTTATGCCATGGAACAAGGGCAGTTACCTTTAATTGCTCCTGAAAAATTAAAAGGTAAAATCTGCCTCGTAGGATTAACCGCGCCGGGCCTCGGCCGCCTTGCCGCGACCCCGCAGGAGACCCCTAGTCCGATTCTTGCGGCGCATGCCAATGTCCTAAACAGCCTTCTCCAGAATCGGTTTATCTTCCCGGCTTCCCGGGCCGTGAACGGCATCTGTCTTGCCGTGGTCGGCATGATCGCCACCCTTTTTTTTGCAACCTTTCGGAATGCCTTTTCCTTTATTGCGGGACTTTCGATCGGTATCCTTTGGATCCTTGTTGCCTTTTTCCTTTTTTGGTTGAAAGGTGTTTGGCTCTTCGTGTTTCATCCGCTTCTTTTAATCCTTGCGCTCTTTATTTTCTCGACACTCTATGTCCAAATCATTGCGGCGCGGGAGAGGATGCGGCTTTTAGATCTTGCCACGCGGGACGGCCTTACGGGACTTTATGTCATCCGCCATTTTCGCGAAATTTTGAACCGGGTCACCCAGGAGGCCCACGAACGGGGGCAGTATCTGTCCCTGGTTTTGATCGACGTCGATAATTTTAAACCCATCAACGATACCTACGGTCACGTGGCGGGGGACATGGTGCTTAAAAGAATTGCCCGCATCATTTTTTCCTGCCTGCGATCCAAGCGGCCTCCCGAGGAAGTGGACTTTGTCGGCCGCTACGGCGGAGAGGAATTCATCGTGCTCCTGCGCAATGCAAAACTCGAGGATGCGGCCAGCAAAGTGGCCGAGCGTATCCGCAAAAGCGTGGAGGAGGCGCGGCCGAGATGGGGAGATAAAACGATTCCGGTGACGATCAGTCTCGGGGTGGCAACGCTTCATCCGAGCGAGGCCATTCCTGATGCCATGGTACGCAGGGCGGATGATGCCCTGTACCGCGCGAAAGGCCGTGGCAAAAACCGTGTCTCCACGGAATTGATCGCCTTCAATTGACAGCGGTAAGCTATAAGCTTACAGCTTTTGAGGGACCTCTCGTCACAGCAGGCGTGACTCATTTTGAGCGCAGCGAAAAATGATCTCGAGGAGCTAAGCGACGAGAGATCCTATAATATGAAGTAAAGATCTCTCATCACAAAATGCGTGATTCGAGATCCAAAATTTTAAAAAGAAAAAATTTTGGAGAGGTGGCAGAGTGGTCGAATGCGGCGGTCTCGAAAACCGTTAGGGTCGCAAGGCTCTCGGGAGTTCGAATCTCCCCCTCTCCGTTTATTTCAGTTTACAAAAACCGCCTGACTATTTTTTCTAGGCAACGTATAATAACCGCCCTATGACCTACCAAATCTTTGCCCGCAAATTCAGACCTCAAACCTTTGAGGACGTGGTCGGTCAAGAGGCCATCGTTACGACCCTCAAAAATGCCATTCGTCAGGAACGCATTTCGCAAAGTTTTCTTTTTTCCGGGCCACGCGGCATCGGAAAGACTTCCACGGCCCGTATCTTAGCCAAGGCCTTAAACTGTACCAAGGGCCCGACCCAGACCCCGTGCGGCAAATGCCTCTCCTGCCTCGAAATCACCCAGGCCAATTCTCTTGATGTCCTTGAAATTGACGGCGCTTCGAACCGAGGCATCGATGAAATCCGCAATTTACGCGAGACCGTGAAATTTAAGCCCGCGACGGGGCGCTTCAAGATTTACATCATCGATGAAGTGCACATGCTCACAACCGAGGCCTTCAACGCGCTTCTTAAAACCTTAGAAGAGCCGCCCCCGCATGTCAAATTTGTCTTTGCCACGACCGAGTCCCACAAAGTGCCGCTCACCATCCTTTCACGCTGCCAGCGCTATAACTTTAAGCGCATCCCGACACCGGAAATCGTTCGAAAGCTTGAAGAGATTGCCAAGTTGGAAAAATTAAAGTTTGAAAAAAATGCCCTTTTCCAGATCGCCAAGGCAAGCGACGGCGCGCTTCGGGATGCCGAAGGCCTTCTCGATCAGCTTGCGTCCCTTTCCGAGGACAAGATCAAAGAAGAGGACGTCCTTCTTATGCTGGGCCTTGCCGCTGAGGAGACCTATTTTTCCGTTCTTTCTGCGCTCAAGGCCAAGGACGGATCGAAGATCTTTTCCATCGTGAAGGAGCTTTACGAAGGCGGCAGGGATTTGGTTCAATTTGCCAAAGGGCTGCTTGAGATCTTCCGCCATCTCTTGCTTTTCCAGTGTGCGGAGCAAGCCGAGAAGTTTGTCGATGCGAGCGAAACCGCCGTGGGAGAGCTCAAAAAAAGAAAAAATGATTTTACGCGCGGCGAACTTCTGCTTGCTCTGAGTCTGCTTGGAAATCTTCAAAATCAGCTCCGGCGCAATCTTGCCCCGCCCAAGCTTCTTCTCGAGACAACACTGCTTAAGCTGTTACATATAGATGGGTTGCGGAGTGTGGAAGAATTATTGGAAAAAGGTGCCGGGTCTCAGGTGCCAGGTGCCGGGAATGCAAGCAAAAGCGGTGTTGGGTCTCAGCAAAACCTAAAGGCGTCAGACTCCGTGTTTCAGCCTGACCGCCAGCTGGCAGGCGGGCGAGGTGAAGCGCGAGGTCTGACCCCCTCTGATTCGGATGTAGGGGCGAACCCGCGCCCGCCTGCGGGCGAGGCAGGTGTTCGCCCGAATATGGACGGGCAGACACATGGGTCTGCCCCTGCGTTGAAATCATCATCCTTCGACCTCCCACCTTCAACCTCTTCATCGATAGCGTCTCCCCTGACTCTCAATGATATCGAATCCATCTGGCCGCAGGTGATCGAGGCCGTGAAAGCGAAACGTATGTCGACCGGCATTTTTCTCTCGGAATCTTCCCCCATTGAAGTAAGCGAGGATAACCTTGTCACCCTCGGCCTTCCCGCCGAATTCCAATTCCACAAGGAAATGCTCGAAAAGGAATCCAACCGCCGCGTGATCGAAGATTGTTTCAGTGAGCCCTTGGGTCAAAAGATCAGGCTTGTCTTTGTGGTGACGAAGCCGGAGGTGGGAGAGCAGAAGGCCGGGGCCTCCAAGAGCGCCGAGGAAACAGCGGACCCCATGCCCGAGATCATCACACAGGCCATGAACATTTTCAACGGCGCGAAGATCATCAAAAAAGACTAGACCAAAGACCAAAGACCAAAGACAAAAGACCAAAGACAAAAGACCAAAGACTAAAAAAGGCAAAATGAGGGACTATAAAAATATAAAAGCTTACCAGTATGCGGATAATTTAGCGTTGGAAATATATAGGGTAACTCGGTATTTCCCAAAGGAAGAACTTTATGGCCTGACATCGCAGCTTCGAAGGGCGGCCGTGTCGTGTCCGGCCAATATTGCTGAAGGCGCAAGCCGAAAGTCTAAGCGCGATTACCTCCATTTCTTATATATCGGGCGTGGATCCATTGTTGAAACCGAATATCTTCTCCATCTTTCCGAACGCTTAGGTTACCTAAAAACAGAAGACTATGACAGGGTTGACGGCTTAAGATCCGAAGCGGCTAAGACTCTATTTGGGCTTATTTCCGCTGTCGAAAAAGAGGCGAATCCCAATACGAAAATCTTGGCGGTTGCAGCAAGTGCTTTTGTCCTTTTTGGTGCCAAATTGGCGACCCGATTTTATGACTATCTTTAGGTCTTCGGTCTTCGGTCTTTGGTCTTTGGTCTAATACTATGCGTGCGTACGCTGACTGGATGGGGCAGCTGGTGGAGGCCCTGGCAAAATTTCCCGGGATCGGAAGGAAGTCCGCCGAGCGCATTGTTTTTTATCTCCTCAAGACCAGCCGCGAAGAAGTGAAAACCCTTGCCTCGCTTTTGACGGCCGTCAAAGAAAATGTTTTCTTTTGTAAGACCTGCCACAATTTTTCCGACGCCCAAATCTGCCACATCTGCTCCGACCCCGGCCGCGACCAGGGGGTCATCTGTGTGGTGGAAGATCCCAAGGACGTGATTGCCATTGAAAAAACGGGGCAGTACGTCGGTGTCTATCATGTTTTACTCGGCGTCCTCTCGGCGCTGGAAGGCGTGGGCCCGGGGGAGATTCGAATTGCGGATCTTTTGAAACGTGTGAAAGTAGGCAAGGTGCGCGAAGTGATTCTGGCTACGAACCCCAACACGGAAGGGGAGACGACCGCCCTTTATCTCGCCAAGGTGTTGAAACCCTATTCGGTCAAGATCACCCGCATCGCCCGCGGCATCCCGGTAGGAAGCCACATCGAATACACCGATCAAGCCACCCTCGCCCGTTCCCTCGAAGGCCGCATCCCTGTCTAGGTTATCATTACTTCATTATTATAATGAAGTATGCTATCCTTCTTTCGGAGGTATCCCATGCTTGCGAAACGTACCTATAAAAATCAGATTACGATCCCTCAGGGAGTGATCAAGGCCTTTCCGGGCGTTGAGTATTTTGATGTCCGGCAAAGAGGGCAGGAGATTATTCTAAAACCTGTCACCTTGGACACGTCAGAAAATTTGGAAAAGATCCGCAGCAAAATGAATCAATTGGGGATGACGGAAAAAGAGGTGGAAGAGGCTGTCCGCTGGGCGCGGAGAAAATCTTGATCCGTGCTGTTCTCGATACCAACGTTGTGGTCTCGGCCTTGATTTTGCGGGGGGTCACGGCCCCAATCGCGGATTTTTGGCAGGCGAAGGCATTTGTCCCGGTGGTGTCAAAAGCAATTGCACAGGAATACCTGAAGGTGCTTGCCTACCCTAAGTTTCAGCTGACGATTGAGGAAATCAGGAGCCTCGTGGAGTACGGACTGCTTCGGTTTGCGGAGCCCGTGGAAGTTTCCCGCGTTCCTCAGGTGATTGCGGAAGACCCGAGCGACGACATCTTTTTAGCCTGCGCTTGGGCCGGCAAGTGCGATTATCTCGTAAGCGGGGACCGTCATTTATTGGCTTTAAAACAATACAAAAAGATACCGATCATTTCGGTTCATTTGTTTCTCTCTGTTCCAGGGTCCTTATAACATTTCTGATCAATCTCTAATCTTCACACGCAATCTTTAACCGAGCGCTTTTCGCGCCGTTTATTCTTATTTTTTTCCGTCTCAGCCCTTGACCTCGCCAAACTCATGTGCTAACTTTCTGACCAGCATCTGTTGGTGCCCCGGGTACCTCACAACCCAAATAGTATTGATCGGGGAACAGGCCCCGAAAGAAAAGCGCGTCAAAAAAATCGAGTCCCGAAGAAAGGGAATTTTTTTTGTGCATTGTCTTCAAACTTTTAGAAAGTTGACGCAATCGTTTGCGATTTTATTTTCCCTCTTTTTCTCCTTCTTCTCCCTTATCTCCTTTTCCTCCCTCTTCGCTGTCACCATCCCCTCTGAGTACGGCCGCGTGCAGGAATCCACCCCGGGCGCGAACGGCAAAACCATTGTTCTGATCCAGGAAGCGCACGTCAATTACGGCGCTCAAAAGTCGATCGCAGAAATCCTGCGCTTTCTTATTGAGCAACACGGATTGAAACATATCTTGGTGGAAGGCGGCTGGGGAGACGTGAGTTTGTCCTACCTGAGGAAGGACGGGTCGCCGAAGGGGCGCATCGAAGTCGCAGACCGGTACCTTCTGGCCGGCAAAATTTCAGGGGAGGAATACTTGGATATTGCCTCCGACCTTGACATGAAGCTCTGGGGCATCGAAGATCCCGTGCTTTATGAAGAAAACATGAAGGCCTTTCTAAGTCTTCATAAAGAACAGCCCAAGCTCACCCGCGAAATCGAGGGGCTTCACGCTGCGTTGAAGGCTATTCAGGAAAAAATTCTCCCGCCTTCTGTCCTTGAATTTGAAAAAAAGAAGCGCTCCTTCGAAACGGGCAAGCTCTCCATGCTGGAGTACCTTGAATTTGTTTCAAAGCAGTTCAAAGACACTTTACCCTCCTCGGGAAAAAAAAGGGGACAGGTTTTAAAACCTGTCCCCTTTTTTAAAACCCTTCTTGCCCTCGCAAGCGGGGAGGATCTTTTTGAAACTTACCCCAACCTTAAGCATTTTCTGGCCCTCACCGGAGATGGGGGAGCTCTCGCCCACGAGAAGATGGAAGTGGAGAAGCGCGAGCTTATCCGGCTGCTTTCGCGCATAATCACCAAGCCCGAGCTCTCAACCCTCGAGCTCTTGCAGGATCGAAAAAATCCCGAGGATGAAATCCGCTTTCTTAAAACGCTCCTTCAAAAGATTGCAGAATATCCCGAGATCGCCAAGCGCCCCGAGGCCGTGCATCTCCAGCAATATGCCGAGGCCCTTCAAGCATTAGATTCTTCCGATTCCGGCAGAATCTTTACTGAAATGGAAAAGCTGGAAACGGATTTTTTAAAGAGGTCAAAACTAAAACCCGAGGCCCGAGAGCTCCTTGATATTTCCCGCGCCGTGAGCCTCCTTGAGAAACTCTTTACCCTACAGATGAGCCCCTCAGACCTTGAGAAAATCAGCCGGATGAATTTAAAACCCACCGAGTGGAAGAAGATTTTAGGGAAAGCAAACCTTCGACCTTCAACCTTCGACCCTCAACCTGCACTTTCTTATCTTGAATCCTGGATCCCCGGGGCCAAAGGGTTTTATGATGCAGCGCGCCAGCGTGAAAAAGCCCTCCTGCAAAATACGGTCGACAAACTCAAAACGGAAAATCCGCAAATTGCGGCCCTCATTATCGGCGGATTTCATGCGGAGGAATTAAAACGCGATTTAGCTCACGAAGGCTACGGCGTGCTCGTGGTGTCCCCGCGCTTTATGATCAAAGATACCAGCGCCGAATCCCAGCACTACTTTGAAATCTTAAAATATAAATGGAATTCCCGCCTGGCACGCGACTATTCATCGGCCTTGCCTCAACCCCAGCAGGGAGGATTGACCGCTCATGGCGTCCAACAGCAAAATTAAAATGCTGAATAAAGGCATTGCCCTTTTTATTGCCGTCCTCCTTGCGCTTCCAACTCCCGGCTACAGCGCCCGTCAGGTAGCGACTCACTTAACCGAAGTCCGTGCAAACCTCCAGCAGGATCTTTCAAAGACTCAACCACCTCCTATTGTTTCAGAATTGCGGCAACGGCTCTCAGCGCAGCGTCTGGCGCAGCAAGGACCTGCGGGGTTTGTGTCCGCTTTCCTCGACCGACGGCCTGAATCCCGCGCCGAGACACGGCAACAAACAGGGGATAGGGATCAGTCGTTAGTCGCTAGCGCACCGCCTAATCCCTATCGACTAAACCCTAGTTTGGCGCGGGGCGAATTGCGTAGGACGGCGATTAAAATCGGCCGCATGGAATGGTTTCCTGGCGTGGATAAAATCAAATACGAAGGTCCTAATGCAAGTCCGGACAAACTGGCTTTTGAATGGTATGACGAAGATGCTGTGATCGGCGGAAAAACGATGGCCGAATGGCTGAACTTTTCAGTGGCGGCATGGCATTTAAATAATTCGGGAGCCGATCCTTTTGACAATCAAGGCACCAAACAGTATCCGTGGTCAAAGGGTTTAGACAATCCCAACCTCTCTAATGAACAGAGAGTGGCGATTTATAAACAACGAGTCGATGCCATGTTTGAACTCATGGCAAAACTCGGGATCAAGAACTACGCTTTCCACGACCGCGATTTGGCTCCTATGGCGTTTAAGAAACGGAAACGCGGCGGACAGGTAGAAATCGATGTGGATCAAACCAATAAGAATCTTGATGAGATTGCAGATCATATTCAAAAACGTCAGAAAGAAACCGGGGTCAAGCTTTTATGGGGCACGGCGAATTTGTTTTCTTACTGGCAATACACGCACGGAGCGGGAAGTGCTCCGGATTTTAGAGTCGTGCTGGCGGCTTTGGGACAAGTCAAAAAAGCTTTGGAAGTCACGCATAAATTAGGTGCCAAAAATTATGTGCTTTGGGGCGGCCGCGAAGGGTATCACTCGCTTTTGAATACAAAGACCAAGGAAGAAAGACGCCAGCTGGCTATGTTTTTCAGAATGGTGCGTGATCATGCCCGGGAAATCGGATTTTTAGGAAACGGCGGCAAACTTTTAATTGAACCTAAACCGCATGAACCTACCGGCGAACAATGGGATCGCGATGTCAGATCCGTGTTGGATTTTTTGCGTGAAACTTATCAAGATAATCTAGGCAGACCCTTTAATCTTTACGATGATTTTGCCTTGAACGTTGAAACCAATCACGCCACGCTGGCCGGGCACAATGCGATGCATGAATTTCAAATGGCCTCGGATGCCGGAAAACTTTGGAGCATCGATGCCAATTCCGGCGGCGCCAATAAAGTCGGCGGACCCATTAATAATTGGGACACGGATATGTTTCCGGGTGTGACCGATGCGCTGGAAGCTATGCTCGTGATTGTCAAACAGGGCGGATTTCCCGGCGGCGGCGTCCATTTTGATGCCAAAACGCACCGGACCTCTACCGATTTAAATGACACGTTTCATGCGCATATCCTTGGCATGGATTCCTTTGCCAAAGGATTGATCATTGCATTCAGCATGTTGGGAGACCCAACGGCTCAAGACATGCTTAAAAAACGGTACAACAATCCGGAAGTTGCTGCTTTCAAAGCGAAATTTTTGGATGGTGCCATGTCGATGGCAGAAGCGGCGGCTCTAGATCGCCGTCTTCCGGGAGCCCGGAAGAAAAGCGCCCGACTTGAAGTGTATGAGCGTTTTCTTGAACACCACAGACAAAATGCTCTTGTCCAATTTATGGCTGCTCAAGCCAGACGGCTCGGACACAGCGGTAAAATTGCTCGAGCTTATTTTGCGAAATTCGGTTTAAGAATCGAGCCAGGTTCTACGGTAGACGTTATTAACTCAGGCGCCCTGGGTGTGTTCGCGGGTACTGTGCGTAGCAAAAAATCCACCCGCTCCGAAGTACGGAACGCGTCCAAGACAGTTCAAGCGGAGCCGGGTGTGGTGGATCTTGAGCTGCTAAAAGGCACAGGCCATCGCTGGTCCGTTGGGTTTGGGTTAAGCACTCAAGGAGCGGTGGCGATTTTAGTGAGCCATGATCCGAATAATAAAGGCGTCATTGCATCCTTTCAAGAGTCTTATGCGGATCTCAAATACGCAGAGTTCAAATCGCCTCAAGGGCATGATACGGAAGTGAATGCGGCCAATCCGGATACATTTGTTGTGAATCCGCTGATGGGTGTTGAGGCTTATGAGAATCTTCATGCTCAAATCCGGAAATTTGCGGATGACAACGGACTTCAAATGTCTAATATCCGATCGATCGGATCTGGCGATATGCAGCATGCGCTTGTCGGTCTTTCAGCTGAAGCTAAAAAAGGATTTGATGATTCCTCCGGAAAATCCATGCGTCAGCAAATGGAAGCAGGGAAGTATCTTGCTGTTCCGGTCGCCAGGATTTGGAAAAATAAAGATACCGCAGCAGTTGCCGAGCAGTTGACCGCGAAATTGGGAGGTAAAAAAGAAGCGATCAAACAGACAGGATCGCCTATTGAAAAACGCTTTGCGGCAGCAACATTAGAACTTCTCCGGCAAACCGAAGGGGATGCTTTCGATAAAACCGATAGTTTTCTTACCTGGCCTTCGTTCATCACTTTTCTTTCTACGGGAAACTCCAAATCGCCTTGGAGTCCGGGAGAAGCTGTGGCAAGTAATCTGGTGAATCCAAGAAATCCTTTCAAGTGGGCGTCAAATTTAACTGAACTTATTCCCGGGCTCCAAGGGAAATTGCCAAAGATCAAGCCGACCAATAGTGTTGTCGGCAAGATCTCTCCTTATTTAGTTAAAAAATTCGGATATTCTAAAAATGTGAGCGTTTCCGTTTCCGAAGGAGACAATCCCGCGGATCAGATCGGGCTTGCCTTGAATCAAAGCGGCAGAAGCGGCGCAAGTTTCGGAACTTCCGGCGTTCTGACGCTGGGCATCAGCAATCAAGCTGAATTAGAAGAGGCGCTTCGGACAAGTAAAGTGGGAAATATTATGGGAACTGCTTTTTGGCAAAAACTCATCAAACTGATTTGTTTCCAAAATAGCGGCACGGCTTTAAAGAGTGTTCGTGACGAATATATTAAGAAAGCAGAAGTTGAAGAGCGTCTTCGGGCCAGAGGTGTGTCCGGAGATAAAGAATATGAAGCTGAAGCGTGGAAGATTTTCACGGAAGAAGCAAGCAAAACACAACCCGGCAATGACGGCGCTATCATGATTATGCAGGATACGGATGAAGAAGTGATTCCAATTAAGCATCGTCCCGGTCAGCCTTATACCAACTTCAAGCTTGAATCCAGCAATCGGGCTCAGATTTTTCGCGCGGCCATGGAAGGACAAGTGCTTTTAATGAAGCTTGTCGCCCAAAGAGCGGGGATTAAAGTTAAAGCCATCAATTTTACGGGAGGAGAATCCAAGAATCCAATCATCCGTCAAATCATGGCAGATGTTTTTGGTGTTCCCGTTTATGTTTTGAAGAAAAGGCCGGGAGTTGAAATCAATTCCACGGCTTTTGGCGCGGCGATCAATGCCGCAAAAGCGGAATATGATGCGACCCACAAAAAACCCATGTCATGGCCAAAAGCCATGCAAGATTTGGTCGTGTTTGAAGATCAGCCGACACTGCCAGCGAATGCGGGCGCTTACGAGACGCTTTATCCCAAATTTCAGGCGCTGGTCCAAGACGCTGAAACCCGTTCCGAGCTGCGACAGCCCGTGGAAAGCACGGGCCGCGCAGCCGTCCCGCAGCCCCAACAGGCGCGGGGCGAGCTACGGCCGGAAATCAATATTTCCGGCACTCCGCTCAGAACTGGACCTGCCTCGCCGGCAGGCAGGCGTTCTGAGCTTCGTAAAGTTTCCTTTCTTCCGGCTGTTGAAACCCTTCTTCGAGGACTCAATTACCCGGACTTAGATGAACCTGGACGCCACCAGTTAGTCAATTTGATCAAAGATTTTCAAATCGACATGGCTGCAGGACTAAGCGGCAAAGAAAGTTCCCTTGCCATGTTCCCAAGTTTTGCCTCCGAAGTCACGGGCCAGGAAGCCGGAGAGTTTCTGGCGATTGATTTTGGAGGTTCTAACCTGAGAATTTTAAAAGTTGCGTTGAATCCCAAAGGCAAGACACCCGAAGAAAGAGTTCAAAAAATTGTGCAAAGCGCCTCCATTCCCGCCCGTTTTAAAAAAGGTAAGGCAAAGGAACTTTTTGATTTTATCGCCGGCGAGCTTCAAAGGTTTATCCAGGAACAGAAATTGGATCCTGAAAAAACGTGGAACCTTGGTTTTACCTTTTCATTTCCGATTGATCAACGGGCGATCGATAAAGGTTTTTTGAAGCGTTGGGATAAAGGTTATCAAACGAAGGGAGTTGTGGGGAAAGATGTAGATGTCGTTGAGCTTTTGCGAAAAGCTCTGAAGAGGAACAAGATCCGCAATGTCGCGGTCAAAGCCCTTATTAATGATACGGTCGGAACGCAAGCAACCGCCGCTTACCTTCACCATCATGAGTCTTTCGAGATCCTCCAGGCGCTCATTGCCGGTTCCGGCCACAACGGGTCCTCATTAGAATCGGTGAAAAATGGCCGCCCGATGTATTTTAATCACGAATCCGGAGGGTTCAAACATGTCATAAGGACGCTGCGTGATTGGTCGGTTGATCAAACTACAGGAAATACCAACGAACAACGTCTTGAAAAATTAACCTCAGGTCTCTATTTAGGACTCAGCGCCGGCGCTTCTCTCCAATCTTTAGTGAAGCAGAACGTATTGTTTCAGAACGCAAATGAAAGCGGATTCCCTGTCATAATGCGCAAGCCGTTTGAAACAGCTTACATGCACGTCATGGCGGAGGACAAAAGTCCTACACTTGAAAAGGTCCGAAGGATTCTAAAGGATCAACTCAACATTTCTGGATCTACTCTTCCTGACCGGCAAATCGTTCAAGCGGTGGTCCAGGCCCTTTTGAAACGTTCGGCCAGGCTTTATGCGGCTGAAATCGTAGCCGTCCATTTACGTCATGATCCTGATCTCGAAAATCAATATCGGGTCGCCATTGACGGCGGTCTCTATGAAAACTCGCCTTATTTTCGCAAACAAATGGTCGCGGCTCTTCAAAAGATGTTGGGCCTTAAAGCAAAACAAATCACGTTAGAGCTGACCAAGGACGGCTCCGGTGTGGGGGCCGCCATTATTGCTGCCACCCTCTCCTCTTCTCGTTCCGAGACACGGCAACAAACAGGGGATAGGGATCAGTCGTTAGTCGCTAGCGCACCGCCTAATCCCTATCGACTAAACCCTAGTTTGGCGCGGGGCGAAGTACGGGAGATTAAGTTTGATACTGAAAAAGCTGCCCGTTTGTTGGGGGGGCTTCTCACCAAAGACCCGAATGTTTGGGATACGATTCCTTCCGAGGCTGAACGTCAAGATATTGTGAAATGGCTCGGCTGGGCCCAGGCGCCGAAAAATTATTCAGCTCACATCGATGAGATAGAAGCGTTTGCTAGTGAGATTAAAGCGCGCGGGATTAAAAACGTGGTGCTGATCGGAACGGGCGGTTCTTTGTGGGGCGCTAAAACAATCATTGAGACACTTCCGAAAAAAGAAGGGTATCCTCGTTTTATCGGGCTGGATTTAACGGATCCCGGAGCGATTGATCAAATTGAGAAACAAATCGGAGAGGATGTTAAAGAAACACTTTTTATTGTTGCCTCGAAATCGGGGACAACGATGGACGCCCTTTTGCCCTACCGTCACTTCCGTAAGAAGCTTGAGCTCTATTATGGACTTCAAAAAGTTCCCAATGTTAATGCCGAGGTAGCAAGCCATTTTGTTGTCATCACCGATCCCGGTAAAACCATTGACGGAGCCGGTGAAGATCAGTTCCTGCGCACATTTCGTAATGATCCCGAAATCGGAGGCCGTTACTCCGCGCTTTCTTATTTTGGATTAGTGCCCGCGGCTTTAGTCGGTGTGGATATCCGTCCCCTTTTAAATTCTGCCCTTCGGGTTCAAACAAGTTTAACGGAGCATCCTTCCGAAGAAAAGACGCTGCTTAATCTGACCGAAAAACTTTTGGAGCATCTCAACAAAGGCCGGGACAAATGGGTTTTTCGTTTATCCAAAAACCTCCTTTGGCTTGGGCCTTTCCTGCAGCAGCTTTTTAACGAGAGCCTTGGCAAATCCAGCCATGTTCCGATGGTTTCGTTTGAATCTTCGGAAAGCCCCGAACCTTTTTCCTATCCCGTTGATCATTTAATTATTGAGATGAAATCGAATTTTTCCGAATACGCTTTTATTGAACCCGGCACTCGAGCAGGACGCCTCGTAATAACGGTTCCTTCCGAGGCCGAACATTTAGGGGATATCCTTTACAGTTTTGAAGCTCTTGTCTCGCTTCTGGGTTATTTTCTCGGGGTTCATCCTTTCAATCAGCCGGGTGTTGAAGGAAGCAAAGAAGCAACGCGTCAACTCTTGCAAGGTAAGGCTGCGTCGGAAGGGCCTGCTTTTGAATCAGAAGGCGTTCAAATTTCCATGAATGAAAAACTCGCGGCCGCTCTTGGCCAGCAGGGTATGGAAGCGCCAGCACAAATGGAGACTGGCGCCGATGTGATCGGCCGCTTTTTGGGTTTGGCCCGGCCCAACGATTATGTGGGAATTCTTGCCTACACTTATGAAGACGATAGATTGGCCGGTATTTTAGAACAAACTAAAGCGAAGATAAGGAATCGATTAAAAGTATCGGCGATGAGCGGCATCGGTCCGCGCTTCGAGCACTCCGATGGCCAGATCTACGGTGAAAAAGACGGGCTCCTTGTCATTTTCACTTTTGATACCCCGGAAGGAAAAGACATTCAGGTACCGGGCGAAAAATTCACATTTGGAGAATTGACGCGGGCCAAGGCCCACGGCAACTTTAAGAATTTTGAAGCCAAAGGCCGCCGCGTGATCCGCGTTCATCTTCCCGCTTCTTATCGCGAGCATCCGGAAGGAATCTTTGCACTCTTTTCTCAAATGCCTTCCCCCGCGGAAGCTTCGGCGGGCAGGCGCGCGGAAGTGAGAGAGAGTGCGTTTAGTTTCGAGGGACTCACGCTGCTGCCAGGCAAAAAGCTTATTCTTGGCTCCGATCGAAAAATTAGATTTCGCGTAACTCCTCGATCTTCTGCCCCGACGGCCGCGCAGGTGTATTACCTGAAAGAAAACGGTTGGGGATGGAAACTAGCAGATGCCAAACAAATTGAAGGGCCCAGAGCATTTCTTTACGAGGCCGTTCTTCCCGCCGGAGTTCAGCATTTTACTTTAAGATTTACAACAGATAAGCTTCATTGGTTCGGCAGCGGTGACTATACATGGGCATGGCTTGGCTATAATGTCCGCGCCCTTTCACCTGAGGAAGTGATTGATGCCAAGGTCACAGAAATCAGGCGCGACAATGTTTTTCCCCCTTTACAAAACCAAAATGGTTCACTTGCAGTTTCTTTTCCGGGCGACCAGCGAAAAATTTATTTTACCGTTTTAACGGATAAACCGGTTGGGGATCCCGCAAAAAATATTCAAGCGGTTCTTTATGCCTCTTCCGGAAGTTCATGGAGAAACAATGTGACGTCATTCGATTCGAGCAATCTCGAAAGTACAGAACATCGTTTTGCCGTTAAAATTCCAGAATGGGCTAAGGAATTTACCCTGGGCGCTACGGTTCAAGGAAGGCTTTTGAATGAATCAACCGATCATGACCCCGATTTTGAAAAATGGTTTGGCGACAATATTCGCGTTATCCCTTCCCGTGCCACAGCGCGGAATTATGAAGTAGTGAGCGGCAAACATATTTTGATTGCAGATGATGAACTGGGGTTTTCAAGAGCTCTTGCCCAACTGTTTGAAAATTATCAGGCTAAAGTTAAAATACAAACTCGGATAAAAGATGTTCCGCAGATGTTGCAGCCTGATCCTCAGAAACCACCCGTTGATCTTTTAATTCTGAAGACATACCAAGGGAAAGGATTGGAGGTTGCAGAGGCCATTCGGAAAGATCATCCGGCCATACCTATTATTGTGATGGATATGGATAAGCGTACGAAAGCGCCGGCCGAGGTGGCAGGCTTTATTTTTGCCGAGAAAGGCTATGAGCTTGAATATATTTTATCGCTTGCTTCCGACGCTCTTCAACGTTCTGAAGTGCGCGCGACTGACACCGCATTTCTTTTCCACGCAGCCCAAAGTTTTACTCCGGTTGAGGAGATTGTGAGGGGAGTGAAAAAAATAGAGATTCAAACCCTTAAGCCACGCACGGGTCCTCAAGGTTTTTATGAGCAACAGCTCGATCTTTTGCATCCAACCTTCTTTGCCGCACAAAAAGTAATGGCTTGGATCCATAATCTTGGCGATGGAAATAATTTTATAAAAAATTTTGCCGACGGGACAGCGACCTACTGGCTCCGTAAATACTACAACAAGGCTATTCGATGGCTCAAAGGTGAGATTGTGATCGGGGAAGGTGAGCGCGATGAAGCACCCATGCTTTTTATCGGGGAGCACGTCGGGGCAGGATTTTCCTCACCGACGGAACTGCCGAACACGGACATTGCCGTTGATGTCGTTGAATTAACGAATGGAGTAGGTCGGGATGCTGTCAAGGGATCTGTTTCTATTGCCGCCTATGCAAGGACTGGCGGTCTCACAAAGGCCCCCGATATTTATCTTTCCAAATGGGTGGTGGGTCCTCAAGCTAAAGGGAGCGGAATCAGCGTAGAAAAACCAACTCATGAAAATCTAAATCTCATTGCCAAAGCCACCGGCAAATCTGTCAGCGAACTCAAGGGAGCCATTCTCCTTCGGCCTGCCCATATCAAGCGCATCGTTGAGCTCGTGGAGACGGGCATTAAAATCGACGGGGAGAATCAAGCGCTCTTAGAGCAACTCATCGATCAATTCCGTCATTTGGAATTGGCTAGTGACACAGATCGGGCTCAAATCGAGAAGGCCTTGAATGAAACCTATCAGGCAATGAGTAAGAAGGCCAAAGAAGTAGGAATTCTCCAAGTCGGGAATCTTTTTCTTTTAGCGGACGGTGATTTGACCCCCGCCTTTGCTTTGATGACAGGAAAAATCGATTTTCTAACGGGACGCGGCGGCGCGCCGGAAGGCGTTTTAGTGGCCACCATCGTGCGGGCGATCGGCGGGGAAATGAGCGCACGGTTTGCTTCGGCAGAGGCCTTGGATGAAGCCCAATTCCGGAGTGATCTGGATCGAGACGGACTACGCTTTTCGGAAGCGGAGAAAAAGAAGCTTAAGGGATTTGGATTTGTAGAACCAGGAAAAGAGGCCGGAACCCAAAAAACATGGCAACACAATTATTCGGCCGAAGAACTTGCTCCGGCTGATGATTATGTTGTCATTGCCAGTGCCGTGAAAGACAATCCGTGGGTCCCAGGCCTGCTTGCCCCTGTTTTTGATCCTAAGACGGGGGATGTCACCGTTTATAGTGTTCGCGCCACCTCTTCCGGAGAAGTCAGTATTTTTAAGATTACTTACAAGACCCTGATCAGTGCCTACGCCAGCAGTCAGAGTACGGCAGGTGCTAAGCCATGGTCGAAGAATGAAGACGATTGGTATAATCTTGGGCTTGCCTATCTCGCTTATCAACGCTTTGACGATGCCGTTGAAGCCTTTTCCAAAGCAGAGCTGTATGATTCGAAAGGGAGCGATTATTATGAAGCTGCCAAGGAACACGCCCTCGCCCTTAAGGCCCTCCTGACGGGTCGCGATCCTGCGACCGGTGACCTCACCGCAGACTTTCTCTTGAAGGCAGCGGTCTATTTAGAAAAGGCCGTGAGTCTGAGTCATCCGATGCGTGATCCCCGTTTGCAGTCAAAAGAAATTCTCTTGGATCTCTACGAATTTTTAGGCGACCAAGCTGAGAAGAAAAGCAATTTCCCACTTGCTTTTGAGTATTACACGAAAGTGGTTCAGAGAGAACCCGAAAATAAGGCAGTCAAGGCAAAGTGGGAGAAACTTCGCGACAGAGTTCGATCTGCCGGTGAATCAGTCCAAGCAGAGCCGAGGGCCGAGCTCAGGCTGGCCGGGCCGACGATTGGATATATTTATCCTCTGTTGGAAACAGACAAAATGTTTTCTCGAGGAATCATCCAAGGCGATGCTGCAGCGATTGCTCAGGCTAAAGCGATGGTCATGGAAGGCGTAGAGGCGATTTTCTCTGAAACGGCCAAGCGCGATGCCGCCGATCATAAAAAGCAAAATCGTTATGCTACGTTCGATCAGATGTTTGAAAAACTGATTTATCTGACGCAGGGAGATATGGAAGCCTTTGCCCGTCCGTTTCTTGCCGCCCTCCAAGAATATGGGGTGAATTCCGACAAGGGAAAACTTCTGATCGCCGCGATTCAGGGCCTCGCGCAAAATGGAGGAGCCCCCATTGATGGAGGATTCATTTCTTTCTTGGACCCGGCCCGGTATGTGTACGCCAAATTTTACGAGCAGGACCTCAATTGGTTTTTAATCTCAGTCGTTGACCCGCTTGTAGAAGCGATTAAACAGAACGCAACCGCTCAAAATTTAGGCGATGTCCGGAAGAAGCTAGAACTCATCGATCAGGTTCTGATTCCTCAACTCGGATCAGACTTTAGCTTAGGAAAACACAATAACCGCTTTGGATTTCAATATCAAATTGAATATGATTCGATCGTGATGCATAAAGACGGTGAAATCTATTTTGTTGTGAAATTATTTTTAAATGGTGAGGAAAGTATTCATCAGGGCGTTCAGCTCGATTTCAATGTGGTGATCCCGGCCGCCAATCAACCCGTGTATCAGTCTCCCTTTCCTTTGTTTTCCGGGGAAACCGACGGGGAAACAGCCTTTGCCATGGGGTTAAGCGACTCGGTTCATTTTGCCCGGACCCGGTTTCCCGATTGGAATTTTGCCTCGGAGCGGGATTTTTATGAAGCCCGTCTCGCTGCGTTAGAAAAGGGTGCAGAGGATCAATCTTCCATCCGGTTTGCGAATCGCGGTCATGAAACGCGCGAAGCCATCATCCGCGCTGCCTGGACTCAGGACGCCACGCTCAAAATGCATTTAACGTTGGCCGGAGGTTCCGAGCATCGTTATGGTTCCCAAATGGGGCCGCGGGCCGTCGCTTCGATTATGGATGGCTTTAGAGAACGGGGAAGTTTGGCCGTGACACCCAGCATGTTGCGCGAAAACCCCGAACTCGTCACACTGCCTGACGAAACACTCCAGCGTCCCGTGCGGACCAGTTTTGAAAATGATCATGAGCGTCCCAACAAAGTGGACTCGCTTGACAATTTTGCTGCCGATGTGATGCGGCTTGTGCAGGCCACAACCGCTTCGATTTCCACAGGACAAGCCACCGGGTTTTTGCAAGATGAAGGCACCATGATCAAACAGGCAACCCGCGATGCGATGGTGGAAAAAATCAAGGCCGAATTCGGTCAGGACAAAGTCAGTCCGGAACTCTTCCAGCTTTTTGAACGTGTCTATGAGCTTGACAGCATTCTCCCCGATATTACCTCGCCCATGGAATTCAACTGGATCCGCAATGTAATCCTCAAGAACATTTTTATCGAAGTTTTCGGCCGTGAGAAAGGTTTAAAACTCCACGAAAGAATTTACGTTGAGCCCGACGTGGCCCTGGATAAACAAAAGCATGATCCGGAAGAAATGGCCTTTGTGACCGTCCTTTTCTGGATCAGCGCTCAAACGCATGGTTATGCGCTAAGTCCCGTGGTGCCGAGTTACGGAAACGTTCATGGTATTTCAGCCGGTGACCCCAGCCTTGACCGGGCGCGCTTGCTGCAGCTCTCTTCCCAGAGCGCGGTTTTATATGGAAAACGGTTGACCGATGAGCCGGGTATGCTCGAGATCGCCCAAAAAGCGCCCATCGGTATTCATGCCAAATGGAAAAAAATTGTGAACAGCCCCAAATTCACGGACCGCCGCTTAGCCGCCATGCTGGAGAAATGGATCACTTCCATTCCTGAAAGAACAGAAGCCGAAGAAAGCAGGTTTCGGGATTTTAAGCGCGCCCAAGTTCAGGCCATTCCGGCTGAACTCATGCGAAAAATGAAAGATGCGATTACCCTCATTGAGACATCGGATAAATTAGGCAATCAACTTTATGATTCGAAAAATCAGGTGGAGGCATTAGGGCAACCAATCGAAGGCGGAGATATGACAGTCAAAGATCAACTGGAACCGCTTCGGCAAAAGTTAGACCAAGCGATACGCGCTGCTCAGCCGGTCTTTGAAGCGACAGAAAAAGCGTTAAATGAGATTGAAGCAAGTCTTCAACTTTTATTAAAGCTGCATCCGGAGCGGCGTCTGCTTTCCACCACTCATGCGGGAAGCGGACTTCGCAAAGAACTATTGAGAAAAGCCAAGGCCGCAAAATTCTGGGTGGCCAACAAATCGACCGAATGGCGCATGCTCACCATTAAAATGCGGCATATCGCCTATTTGATGGTTGTCGATCCTATCCAAGGTCAAAAGGAACTCAATGAGCTGCCTTTTAATGCCCGCGCGGTTTGGGATGCGAATTCTCCGTCCCCGGAAGAACTTAAGGCGCACGCCGAGCTTTTTGCGGCTCAGTATGATGCGATCCGTCGTTTTGCTCTCGTCAAAGGCGAACCCATTAATCCAGAGACGGCGGCCTACCACGCCAAAGAGATCAAACCGCGCGAAAAAACATTGGGTGCGTTGAAAAAAGAATTGAAGCAAGCGAAAAAAGGAAGCCTTACAGAAAAAATAGTCTCGCTTACCCAACAGATTGAAACTCTCGAAGCCGAGATTAAACATCACAAGAAAGAACTGATCAAAGTCGGAGAGCCTTTTATTCATGATCCTCACCGGCCGCTCCATTTTTATTGGCTGGACGGCAAAGGCTGGTCTCCTGTGGATCAAAAAGGGCATGCCCATAAAAAGAATGAGTGGTTTACCGGCAAGCAGGGACGGTTTTTGGATGCGCTCGAAGCAACGGATATTCAACAAGGTGTGGACCGCGGTCTTGTGTTTGCGAACTCTGCCGAGTGGGGGACGCCCGCCGCTGTCCGGAAGCTGGTGGATCATTTGGTTTATCGAACCGTGCTTTTTTATCATGACGAAGAGGGATTGAATGCGATTGGAATCGGCGCCGAGTACCGGGATTTTATGGCCCACCGATCGGAAGTGCGAAATGCCGTTGCGGAAGCGGAAGCGCCGCAGACAATCCCGCAGCCGGAACATCTTTCTACCGGAAGTACATCGCACCACACTTCCACTTCCGGAGATATTCTTTACATGATTCGGTTGCGTGAAGTCACTGATTCAGGCGTTAAGATTGAAATGAGTGGAGTCGAGGTTGGGACAATGAAGGCTGTAGGTCAGCCTCAGCCATTCGAAATTCCCTTTGACGAGTGGTGGCCTGCGCTGCCGGATCTTGAGCTTAATTTTATTTCGAAGGGTCACACTGCTCAGGAGGTTTACTTCAACCGCCGGCCTCCTGCTTCTATCAGATTGCCTCGTTCCAGTTTCTTCCAAGGACCTTTTGTCCGCGCTGAAGTGAGGGCTCTTCCGTTCGGAATCGACGAAACTTATCTTGCCGCGAACAAAGACAAAATGGTCCCGATCTTTATTTCCGGCGGCGAAGGCCCGGGGGTGAATGATTATTTTGCTGCGGCCGCGGAAGCCTTAGCGAAACGAGGGTTGATTCCCGTCGCCGTGCAAAACGGTATCAAGGGATTTATCGGTCCTGATCTTCATAAACGGCTTGCGATTTTAGACACTTCTGCCCAGGACATGCTGAGAGGCCGGGGCGGAGCTTTGGCCGGAACTTCCCGCGTGAACCTGCTTAAGGAAAAATTAGAAGATCTAGATTCTGCACTTGCGAACATGAACGGTTTTTACGCATTTCTCGCGATCGGAGGCGGAGACCACGCCGTCTTCTGGACGGATTTTGCTAAAAAACTTGAAGAGAAATTTGCAAAAGGAGAATTAAAAGCAGGTGAAACAGTCCAACAACGCATGATTAAGGCTGCGCAAGACATCGCGGCAAAAATGATCGTGGTTTACAAAACCATTGACGGCGATGTGATGGGCCAGCCCATGGGCTACTACACTGCGGTGCGTAAAGCCCAGGAATTTATTTACGCGCTTGCTACCACCAACGCGGCCATGAATAAAGTGATCGTGGCTCCGATCATGGGCGCTACGGTGGGACGCCTTGCCTTGAGTGCGGGTTCCCGTCAGCCTGCGAATCTGGAACTGCTCGCGACCAGTCCTTGGGCGGAAGACAGCGCGCTTGCCGAAACCATCAAGGATTACGGCCACACGGTCATGATTCTTACGCCGGAAATTGCTGTCTCACTTCAGCAAGTTTTGGATGAAGCTCAAAGAATTTATAACGAGAAGAAAAGCCTTGTGGTCGTGGTCTCGGAAGGATTCCAGATTCATCCCGAGGATCCTTTGCTTCAGCAGATGGCTCGTTCGGACGGTGATCATTATGATCCTGCCGCGGAAATGGCCTGGAAAAGATATGAGTATGCCGGTACGGACGCTCACGGCAATAAAAAAATGAACGAAATCGATCAGGGCGCGATTATTGACGCTCTGCTTAGAAATTATTTGAAAAAAGCCCCCGGCAAACCCGCAGATGTGCGCAAAGCCGAGTTTGTCGGTTTTGGCACCGGCCGCGGCCCTATTCCTACGGATGTGGAGCGCGTGCATTCTCAAGTGCTCGGGCGTGTGGTTGGGGAGATGGTGGCCCGCAGTCAGTTCCAACGGGTAGTTTTCTTTCCTCCGGACGATCCCACGATTGAAGAGAGGTTGCTGCAGCATTGGAGAATGGGTCCCGCTCCCAATGGAGACGAGGAGCTGCTCCTGCGTTATGTGGCAGCGGAATTTGCCGGTGTACGGAGGAATTTGGTTCAAACGAAGTCCTTTGACGAAGTCGCCGGGCTCAAAGAACAATTCGGGCTTTTGAATGTCTTGCATCTTTTCTCACCCGATGAATTGAGGACGCAGGGAGTTTTAGTGCCCCCTGATTTTGTGGACCCCTATGCCACCCAGCGCGTCCAACTCAAAACTATTCTCTTTCCTTCCCCCG
>CAYJSI010000013.1:4006-57558 GCA_964373045.1 uncultured bacterium | reverse complement strand
GGCTGAGGACGAGCGGGAGCGATGACGCCCCTTATCATCTTACTTTTCGATGAGGATACTTCCCTTTGACGTGAGCCTCAAAAAATTTTCCATGGGAGGGCGCGTTGAGAAATTCGGTATAGATCAATTCGGGAACACTTTCATATTGATACGTACCGCCCGCAATAAATTCCACCTGCAGCATCTTCTTCTTATGTTCGTAGCCAATCCACTCAATCTCGGTTGAAAGCACCATTTGATTGATCATGATTTCCCTCCGTGGTTTGTATTATCGGAAGGAATTTCAAAACATTGAATCTCTTGGGTGCCCCATCCCCTGTCATTGACACAACCAACGAATCAAGGATGAGAAAAAGCGGACGTATAAATCCCCCACCTCGATTTGAATCGCGCCGTGAACGGCAAGTTTCATGCGCCGCGATCCCCAATCCACCCACCCGCCGCACCAATGCGGGGCGGGATCGGTCGCAAGGGCCGCCGCCTTTTTTTGGGAATCGATAATAAGCAAAGGGTCACGGGTCGAGTCTAACCCTAAGCCGTTCCTACGCTGTGAAATCTTCTGAGCGCTCACAAGAACGGCGCTGCCCTGCTTCGGCTTCAAGCGATTCATCCCGACAATCACAGGCGATGGCCGAAACGATAGGCCGCGAAGCATCGAATGATTTTGCTCCTTGACGAGATAGGCTCCACCTGAAAAATGAACACGGTCATCGCGGTCAAGGCAGTGAATGGGTAATATTTTTTCGATGGCAGAGCCCCGCCAACCGCCAAAGGGTCCCGAGAAAGAACTCCATCCTCCCGCCATCAAAAATCCGGTGCCGCCTTGAACTGCACGGCCAATTTTCTCTTGCAGAGTGGGCGATACATTTTTTCTTGAGTAATCGCTAAAAATAATGGCATCGTAGCCCTTGCTGAGCTGGCTCCTGCTCAAACGAAGCGAGGGAGGGATGTGATCGACTCGAGCTTTAAGATGATTCAAAATCCCGAGAAGATAATTTGCGGGGCCGCCGATCGCGCTGTCTCCCGCATAAAGAATTCGGAATGATTTCATTCCGAAGAATCAGAAGGGGTCAGACCCCGGGGTCTGACCCCTTTAGCTTTTGATGTTTGACAGCTCTCGCAAGGGCAAATCGAACGAAGGAATTCAAAACTATAAATTCCGGTTTGATGGCCGTCCGACCAAAGAAAACGAAGGGCGTAACGGCCGGCCGGAGTGGGCTCACTGGATTTAATATCCTCCCGAATGCGATCAAGCGCCACAAGGCGTTTCCCCGTCCACTCATCCAGGCACCCGGCGCAGGGGCATTGCAATCGGAGGTAGCGGTAAGGATAAAGACTCCTGTGGCCGTCCGCCCAGGTAATCAAAAAATCACTTTCTCCCACAGGGCGTAAATCCATGGCCTCGATCATGATGATCAAGCGGTGAGAACCCGCTTGCCTTCCTTTGCCGATTTCGCTTCCAGGGCCTTCGCCTCCGTCTCTTTTTTCATCTTGATTTCATCTTCCAGGATCGATTCAAGCTCCCCGACTCTATCCTCTAAATTTTCCAGGCGCTTATCCATCTCCTTAAATTGATCCTGCATAAACTCACGGTTAGATTTCATGTAGACACTCCCGCCCGGACCCTGCTCCACCTTGACCCCCTCATCCACATCAAAAAGGAGCCCGCCGATTTGCTGAGTCGAGGCCTTGCGGCGCTCTTCGGCCGCCTCCGTTGCTGCGAAAAGACTTGTCGCAAACATCGCTCCAAGAGCTAGGGCAAGGAAGAAGTTCCGATGAAGAAAACATCTCATATCAAACTTTATATCCCTCAAGGGTTTGAGAACCGAATCCTGCACTCCAAACCTCAAAACGTTTGGCACGCCGATTGTTCCCTTCATTGGTTTCCTTGATTCGATCCCCTGAATCAACTTCCATTGTCACTTCGTACTTCCCGGCCTCCAACTTCCCCAGCTCCACCGGCACAGAAAGACCCGACCCCCCTCTCGGAAACTGAGAAAGGACAGGGACATCCTCGATAGTCTTCATCCGCCGATTTCCCTTTTTAAGCGACGCATTGACATAAAAATTTTTTACCGGCTCACTCCCATTGTTCCGAAGCGTGGCCACGGCCACCGTGGGGATCTCGGTGGTGGGGCGAGGGGGTTGAATCTGTAGGGATTCCACCTCAAGGTCCACCCGTGTGGTTGCCGCAAAAAGAAAAGGGGCATAAACCAACAAGCACACCGCAAGCAACACCCCTTGAGGCTTAAATTCCATGGATAAGTTAACGTTCCGCTTCATCCTTTGCTTAAGCTCTTTTTGAGAGGCATTGTATCACCTCGGCGGTCAATTTTCATACCCGCGGTTGGCGTCTGGGGTCCTCGAGCAGGAAGCGGATTTCGCGCGTCTCCGCTCCGAATTCCTGAGCAATGGCGATGATCTCGGCGCAGTCTTCGTAGCGCTCGTCAAGCAAGGCCTGCTTGAGATAGAGGAGGGCCGTGAAGCGGACCGGGTGCTTCGCCGCCCTCGCGATCCCCAGAATCTTTCTTAAGTTGGTGGTGGATGTCATTGGAGCCTCCCTCCAAAGCAAAAAGCCCATGACTGAATTTTCAGCCATGGGCTTCTGTTTGGTTTATTGTTTCGTTATGAAAACGCTCTTACTGGATCAATATCCCTCCCTCGAGCCCACGCGCCGGCGCGCCAATACGCACGTAACAATGCGTAGTCCACGCCCTATCCATGGCCATCGCCATGGATTTGACGCCAAACTTGGGGTTGAGACTCGAGTTTTTATTTTTCATGGTATGACTCGCCTTAGAGCGATAACGTAACTCTAACATTTTTTTTAAAGAAGTCAACACCGAGGACATGAAATGGTATACTATTTTTCATTCAATTGTGTCGTAACTCCTTTAATTTAAAATGGTTGCAGATCATATGCTGGATGGCATCAAATATCTCATAAGAATTCCGATTCTGGTACTCCCCGGGATCCTTCTCCTGTTCTCCTTGTCCTTCCCGAACGCAGACGCAGCCCTAAAGACACGAAGGGAAATGCCCGAGTTTTTGGATATCCCGGAGTGGATCAACACGGCTCCGCTGTCACGAAAAAATCTTGCGGGAAAGGTCGTTCTCGTCCACTTCTGGAATTACGCCTCGCTTGAGTCTCAGCAAACCGCACCCCGCCTTGAAACTCTTTACCGCAAATATGAGAAAGAAGCCTTTTCCCTGATCGGCATTCATTCAGCCGAATTTGCCTTTGAGAAAAATGCCGCCGGAGTGCGGAAGGCCGCCGAGAAACTTAAGATTCATTACCCTATCGCCATCGACGTCCATGATTCTCTCTGGAGGGCTTACGGGAGCCGCCACCGCCCCTCTTATTACTTAATCGATCACCGCGGCCGTATCCGGTATCTGCGGCAAGGAACGATCGACCTCAAGCAGTGGGAAGCCCTCCTGCTCGACCTCCTTCACGAAAAAGGCTCCGAGCTCAATCTGGGGCTGGAAGAATTCCCTGCCCTCACAACGTCTTCTTCGGTCACGCCTAAAATTTATTTTGGTTACAAGCGCCTTAAAAATTTTGGCGGCGAGGAGCGCCTCAAGGCCGGGGTGGCTCAATTTTTTAAATTTCCCGCATCCTTTGCGAGGGACCAATTTTATCTTTCCGGCCAATGGAGGCCTGAAGAAGAATGCCTGTCGCTTGCAAAGGCTCCGGGGTCCCTGGCTATTTTTTCCAGGGCAAATCATATTTGGCTTGTTTTGGGTTTGAAGCAAACCGCTAACCTCCAGGCAGAAATCTTATTGGAAGGTAAACCCATCCCCAAGACATCGGCGGGCAAGGACTTAACTTTTCAAGGGGAAAAGAGCACCCTCACCCTTGACACCCATCGACTCTATGAGGTCATGAACGATCAGGGAGGAAATGCCGAGCGGCTGATTGAAATGCGATTTGCGACAGCGGCCGTGGAAGTCTACGCAGCTTTTTTTGAGTAGGTTTTAATTTATTTTCTGCTTGAATTCGGCCCAGGGGAAATAGTTACCGGGGCATTCCGTACTTTTGCCCCGGACGTCGCGGTGTCCGATCACCCGATTGTTTGGAATGCGGTAATACTTCTGAAGCGTCCTCACAAGAAAGACGAGGGAATCGAGTTCTTTTTGGCTCACTCGACGCTCGCTAAAATTCCCCACCAGGACAACCCCAATCCCCTTTTGGTTCATGTCATCGGCATTGGCGTGGGCCCCGTGCATTTGCTTCACCCAGCGCGGCCCCACCTGAATTTGGCCATCCTCCATACCATTCGTACCATTATTAATCAAAAAATGATACCCCAGGCCATTCCAAAATCCACGTTTGTGATGCAGCTTATCAATGCTGTAGGCGTCTCCCTCGTGCGTGGCCGTGTGGTGGATGACGAGATATTGCCAGCGCCGGCTGGGGTAAAGGGGAATCACGGGAATGGCACCGCGCGTATGCGGGATGAGAAGCGTTTGGCCCGTTTTGATCTTGCTCGGATTCCTGAGCCGATTAACTTTAAGGATGGTATTAATATCAACGTCGTAAGTCTTGCTAATACGCCAGAGAGTTTCTTGTGGGCCCACAACATGCTGCACCTGTTTGAATCCGTAACCCCCCTGACCTGATCCGTAAACGGACACGGGGATTCCGGAAGGCGCAAAAGAACTGGGACGAGGCGCAGCACACCCGCTCATCCAGAAAAGCGGCAGGATATAAACGATAAGCTGGAGGATTTTTAATCGGCTAATAGTAAAGCTGTTCATTCGGTCTTAGGACTTATTTCCTATCATTGTTTCGCCACTATTCACTTTTTTCTTTAGTGCTGGGGGCTGTTCCGGGCACCGGAGGCGGCAGCGAGATATCGGTCGCCTTTTTTTCTTCGAAGTCCTTAAGCGATGCCGTCACCGCTTCGTTTTGAATTCCGCCGACAATTTCCATGGGGGGGCGTTTCGGAGGTTCGCTCTTTTGAGGCTTTACCGAGGTCTCAACAGGCGCGGTCTCCTCTTCCGGTATCTTGAGGGCCCTTTTGATTTGGGTTTCAAGATCGAGCTCTTTTTCTTCCTCTTGCTTGGCGCTCTCTGCTTTCCCCTCCCCTTCCGGCCTCACCTCTTCCTCCTCCAATCGGGGCTCAACCTCCGTTGACACGAGTTTGGAGGCTTGAGCATCAGGAACCCAAATGACACCGTAATGCTCGTGATCACCCGCTAAATCCTCCCAGGCAATTTTATCGGTTTCGAGAATGGCCCCTTCCCCATCTTTAAACTGAAGCTCGATCCACCGACTTTCTCCAAACAACCTGCGGTCCACGGCTAAGTGGCTGAACTTATAGGCAACCTCACGCTCCTTTTCTTTCCTTACGAGCGAGGGATCATTATTGATTCTTGTCTCTTTCGTGGGATAAAAAAGAACGCGATAATCCGCGGTTTCCGAGACTAAGATAGGACCCTTCGGCTTGTTTTTTGCTTCTTTGCGCTTCCAAAAGACAGAGGCAGGGCCCGCCGGCACCACCAAGACAAGTGACAGGACCGAGGCAAAGAGAAGACGCTGAAAAAAACGAAACTTCATGGGCGTAAAAAGGAGGTAAGTTTTCCTTCAAAAACCTTGAGAGCGCGCTTCCAATCCTTTCCCAACTCCACGGCCAGGACCGGAAGTCCCTTGGAGACAAGCGCCTCGAGATCGCCTAAGGCCTGGGCCCTTTTAAGAACCCCGAAGCTGTAGCCCGCGCCGGGAATCGGAATATCTTTTTTCTCCTGCATGAAAAATTCAATAAAGAGCCCCTCGCGCGCTCCCCCTTTATAAAGCTGGCCGATGGAATGAAGGTAGCGAGGCCCGAAACCAAGCAGGACGGGAACGCCAAAGCGTTTCTGAATTCTTTGACGTATGACCGCAAAACCCTTCCGGACTTCGGGCGAGCGCTCCGTGTAACTGAGTAGTGCCACATACGCCTTTTCCGGAAGTTTTTTAAAAAAGGCTTCAAACGGCATTTGGCCTGAGGCCGGGATCAACGCCTGGGACGCCTCCAATCTTCCCTTCCTTCTGTATTTGTGAAGAAGCCGGGCCGTATTATCTTTGCTTTCTTTCACGTTGGGTTCGTCAAAGGGGTTGATTCCAAGCAGGGCCCCGGCCACCGTTGTCGCAATCTCCCAGCGCAGAAATTCAGCCCCGATGGCAGATGCATTCGGCCATTCCATCTCGAGGACGGGAAAACCTGCTTTTTTCAGTTCCTTTACTTTCTTCATGAGCGCTGAAACAGGATCTCTCTTCAACTTTATCACAACGAAAACCCGATCCGTCCCACCACTGGGTGCCTGAGAAGCGACGTCTCCCTCCACCGGGACAATCCCCTTGCCTTCCTTGCCCGTGCTTTCGGCAATAAGCTGCTCAAGCCAGGCGGGAAAGGAGGTAAGAGACCTTGAAGACAGAATCATCAATTTATCCTTTCCGGTCTTCGCTAGCTCGGCAAGAAGCACCCCGAGCGCAATCGGGGAATCGATGGCGCTTGAAGACATTTCAAATAAAGAGAAAAGGGTCTGGGCGTGGCGAAGGATTTCGCGGACGTCGAAGCCCTGCAATGCCGAAGGAGCCATCCCAAAAAAAGAAAGTGCGGAATAGCGGCCCCCGATGTCTGAAGGGTTAATCAAAATCTTCCTAAAATGTCTTTCCCTTGCCAGACCTTCGAGAAAGGAACCGGCATCCGTGATCGTCATGAAATGCCTTCCGATCACGGCAAGGTCCACCCTTTTCCCGTAAACCTTGGCCACCCTGCCATAAAAGTAATGAAAGAGGGAGAGGGTTTCGATCGTGGATCCGGATTTACCGGCGACGATAAAGAGCGCGGATTTTAAACGAACTGCCTTTTCGGCCTTTAAAATACTTTGTGGATCCACGATGTCGAGCACGAAAAGGCGCGGATTCTTTCGCGGTCGCTTAAAGAGAAGGCCCATGACTTCGGCCGCCATGCTGGAGCCTCCCATCCCGAGGAGAACGACATCTTGAATTTTGTCTTTCTTCACTTCGGCACATAGCTGTTCTATCTCATAGAGCTTTCCCGACATCCACTCATGGGCCCTCAGCCAACCGAGCCGATTTCCGATGATTTTTTGATGTTTCTTGTCTTCTTTCCAGAGAGACGGATCACTTTGAAGAAAACGCTCGCGAAAGCGCTCCTTATCGAGTCTCGTAAGCGTGTTTTTAATTCTCTGATCGATCTCAGAGGAGGAACCCGCATGGAATGAAAAAGTTGTCTTCTGAACCTCCGGGGTTTTCTTTTTGCGTCCCCGCACCCCCTCAAGGGTTCGCATCAGGGCATCCAAGGAATCGCTGAAGGCCTTCACCCCTTCTCGCTGAAGCCTCTCCCCGACTTCGATCATGTCAAAACCGAGGGACTTCAATTTTTGAAGATCGCCCTTCGCTTCCTCCCAACCTTCTTCAATCGTACGCGGCCGGACCTCGCCATGATCGAGAAAGGCCTCGAGCGTCGGCTGGGGCATGGTGTTCACCGTCTCAGGGCCAATTAAGGTTTCCACATACATCAGATCCGAATAGGCGGGGTTTTTCGTGCTCGTACTCCCCCAAAGGACTTTTTGCACGGTAGCACCCTTAGCCTGAAGGCCGTGAAATTCTGCGGAGCCAAATATTTTTTTAAACTCCTGGTAGATCACCTTGGAATTGGCAATCGCGGCCTTGCCTTTGAGCGACTCAATTTCAGCCCTCTTTGAGCTATCCTGAGTCTCGCGCGTAAGGGCATCCCATTGCTTGTCAAGCAGGGTGTCGATCCTGCTTACAAAGATACTCGCGACAGAGTGAATTCGAGAAAGATCTCCGCCCCGCGCCGCACAATCCTTAAGGCCCGCGAGGTAAGCTTGCGCGACATCGCGGTAATGCTTCACTGAAAACATGAGGGTGATATTGACATTCACTCCGCTTGCGATGGCCCTTCGGATGGCGGGGATCCCTTCGGGGGTCGCCGGAATTTTTATCATCACATTCGGCCGGTGGACCCTCTTAAAGAGACGGAGGGCCTCCGCAAGCGTGGCATCCGTCTGCTGGGCAAGATTCGGAAGCACTTCCAGACTCACAAACCCGTGCTCTCCATTGCTTTCTTTGAAGACACCGCGAAATAAATCACAGGCCGCCTGAATATCAGCGATGGTGAGCGCGTCGTAGATTTCAAGCGTCGAGGCACCCTTGCGAAGGAGTTTTTTGATATCCTGATCATAGCCGCCGCCGGGATTACTGATGGCTTTTTCAAAGATGCTAGGGTTCGACGTCACCCCCAAAAGCCCTTTCTCTTTGATGAGGGACTCAAGCTCGCCCGAGTTTAAAATTTCACGGCTGATAAAATCGAGCCAGGGGCTTTGACCGGCTTGTCGAAGTTCAAACGCTGCGTGGGTCACGGTTCGTGTTTCCATATTGCAACACATTCTCCTTGCTTGATTTTTGGTGAAAGGTAAGAGCGGGGAGATACATTTTTTCAATGTATTCCTGCATCATGCGATCGGTATTAAATTGGGCCGTTAACGTACGGATCGAGTTTCTCATCATGGCCACCCAGCCTTTGGAAAAGGAAATCGGGTTGGCGAGATCGCGGTCGAAATAAAGCGGCAATATCGTGTGCTCGAGCAGTTTAAACAATTCGTCGCGATCATGGGCGGTCGAAGCCTCATCCCCTCGCCCAAAGATCCACCCGTTTTGACCGTGCTGGATCCCCTCCGGAACCCAGCCATCAGCGATCGAGACATTTAAGACGCCATTCATGCCGGCCTTCATGCCGCTTGTGCCGCTGGCCTCAAGGGAGCGAATGGGATTATTCAGCCAAATATCCACCCCCGGGACAAGGTAGCGGGCGAGTTCAATGTCATAGCCTTGGACAAAAATAAGCTGAGAGCGGAATCCCCTTTCCTTGGCCCTGGCCGCAAGTTTTTCGGAAAGTTGAACGATGTAACGAATCCGGTCGCGGCCCGCGTAATTATTCGGATGGGGTTTACCGGCGTAAAGAATGTGGATGGGTTTGTGGTATTTTTGATAACCCCTTTCAAGAAATTGGAAGAGCCGTTCTTCATTTTCAAGGAGCATGGTCACGCGCTTGTAATCGGCAAAGCGGCGCGCAAAGCCGATCATAAAAGAATCAGGCTCGAGCACTCCGAGCGTTTTTTCATGAATGGCTAGAACGTCGAGCTTCGCCTGGAGGAGTTGATAGGCAAAGCGCTCCCGCACCTTTTCGATCAGCTTATTCTTAAACTCAAGGTGCAGAGCCCAGAGACCGGCATCTTCGATCTGATCCAACTTTTTTAAGCCCCCGCTTGACTCGATCAGCTGGCGCAGATTCGGTTTTTGCCAATAGGACACGTGAACTGCATTGGTGATCGATCCAATAGGGACGCCCTTTCCTTCGGAATCGTGCTTTCCCCAGGCGTAGCCCCACATGCGGCGACAGACCTCCCCGTGAAGCACGCTGACTCCGTTGCGATAGCCTTCGCACAAAAGGAGCGATAGCTTTGTCATATCAAACATATTTTCCCGGTTGCGCGCGCAATTAAAGATCGTTTCCCTCTCTGCGGGATTGAGCAGGGTATCCAAATATGGCTGAAGATAACTTCGCACCAGTCCTTCATCAAATCGCTCATTGCCTTCCGGGACAGGGGTGTGAGTCGTGAAACCGATGCGCCGGGCGAACTGTGCGCGAACCTCTTCAAGAGAAAGAGAACGGCGGCGCATGTCCTTAAGCAGCACTTCAAGCGCCGCAAATCCTACATGGCCCTCATTTAAATGATAAACCGAAGGCTGATAACCGCTCCCCTCCAGCGCCCGCACTCCTCCGATGCCAAGCAAAAGTTCCTGTTCCAGGCGCCGGCGCCTTTCTTCTTCGTGGTATTTTTGAGAGGAGTAGAGACGCCGCGTAATGTGACGATCGTGGACGCCGTTCTCCCGAATGTTCGTGTCAAGAAGCATGAGCTCGGCACGCCCCACTTTGACCCGCCAGACGCGGGCTTTAAGAACCCGGCCGGCGAGAGGCACTTCAATCACCAGGTCGTCACTCGTTCCAGCCCGCTTCACGGCTTCAAGCGGCAGAAAATCCCTCACAGGTTTGCGGGGATTGACCACCGGCTCATAACTCACCTTCATCGTGCCATCCAAGAGCACCTGCTGTTCATAATAGCCCTGAAGATAAAAGAGACCTACGCCCACCATTTTCAGGCCCACGTCACTCGCTCCCCTCAAATGGTCTCCGGACAAAATCCCGAGCCCCCCGGAATAGATGCGCAGAATATGCAAGCCATACTCCATAGAGAAATAAGCAATGGTTTGATTTATAAGCTCGGGATAATGATCGCTTACCATCGTTTTGCCGGGCTCAAGATAGGCCTTGTAGGCCTTGTCCACCTTTTCACACAGACGGACAAAATCTTGATCACGCAAAAGCTCCAGCAGTCGGCGGCGGTAAAGGAGGGGGTTTTCTTCCTGGACTTTGAGGAAGCGATAGAGATTGCTTCGAAAGAGGCTCCAGATGTAGGAATTGATGCTGCGAAAGAGGAGGTGAACGTCGGCATTCCACTCAAACCAGAGGTTGCTCGCCATCTTTCGGAGCATGCGATCGAGATCAATCATGACGGGGCAACACCATATCAAAAAAAAGGAGAAAATTCACGTAGAAAGTTCGCAGAGCGGAAACAGAATGGTTTTAGGTTTGACGGCCGGTCGGCACGGCTGAGGCGGCTTCTTTGCTCAAGGGCTGCTTGGGATCCTTGGCCACGGGCAAAGTAAAGAAAAAACAGGTTCCTTTGCCGAGTCCTTCACTTTCAACTCCGACATGACCTCCCATGGCATTGACGAGCTGCTTGACAATGGCCAGCCCGAGCCCGCTGCCCGCATATTTGCGAGCCCGCTGGTGCTCCGCGCGGTAGAACTCCTCAAAAACGTGCGTTTGGTTCTCCTTGTCAATCCCGATACCGGAATCGACAATTTCAATTTGCACCTGATCCTCCTCTTTTCGGAGGAAGGCCGAAAGCGTAATACTTCCACCGCCGTCTGTGTACTTGACAGCGTTGTTGCAAAGATTGACCACAACTTGCGTGACACGCTCAAGATCCCCGACCACATCCGGCAGCACATCCGGAATCTTGTCTACGAGCTCAATATTCTGCTGATCGCATAAAATCTGATGATCATCCACGCATGACTTTAAGACCGGAACTAGATCCATCACATCCTTCCTGACACGAATTTTTCCGGAACGAATGCGTGAAAGATCAAGTAAATCGTCAATGATGTGATGAAGGCGCTGCCCCTGCATGAGGATTTTCCGCACCCGCCTTTTTTGCTCGTCATTCAAGGGCCCAACCTTTTCACGCACCAAAATCTCGGCAAACCCATTGATCACCGCGAGAGGGGTCCTCAATTCATGCGAGGCCACGGTCAGAAAGTCATCCTTCAGTTTGTTAAAACGAGCGGTCTCAGTCGCATCATTGGCCCCGCCGAAAAGTTGGGATCGCTTCCTTGAAATCATAAATAGCACCGGGGGTAAAAGGGCAACCACAAACCAGAGAATTTCGATTTTCATATCATTCCAGGGAGACATCCAGATTGCCCGGGCGCCAAACATGATGGTTAGGAGCAAAAAAAGCAGGGCTGTAGAGAAGGTCAGAAAATTTCGAATTTGCGGTTTAGCAACAAGACGAAAGGCGAGAAAAACAAAAACAGAGCTGTAGACGAAGGCAAGGGTAACGCCGGCCAAAAAATGAAAGTCGTGGCAGGAGTAGAGCTCTCGGAGGAGAATAAAAAAACGATTCATAATTTAAGCGGCGGATTGGCTCTGAGAGTCCCTCGATAAAAAGCGAAGCACCCTCTCAATAAGATAATCCGAGTTGAAGGGTTTTGTCACAATCTCGTTAACCCCCGCGGCCTTGATCTTCACAAGGCTGGGTTCAGTATTCAGCGCCGTAACGGCAATAATGGGAATGTGTTTAAAGCGGGCATCCTGTTTCACAAAATGACAAAATTCAAAACCGTCCAACTCGGGCATAAGAAAATCAAGAAGGATTAAATCCGGCGGCTGTTCCACAAGTTTTGCGCCGGCAGAAAAACCGTTTGTGGCCTCCACCAGTTTCAGATCTTGGACGGAAGACAGGATATCCCGGAGGAGCTCTAAAACATCCGGTTCATCATCCACGGCTAAGACAACGGATTCTTTCTGGTTTGGACGGATAACTTCTCCTTGCCAAGGTAGGTTGTAGGACTTAGCAAACCGGACCAGCTCATCATGATCAATGCGTCGGTGGCCGCCTACGGTGGTATAGCACTTGAATTTACCGCTCTCAAGCCAGCGGATGACGGTGATCGGAGTCACCCCTATCAGTCTCGCAACCTCATGGGTCGTATAGAGTTTCTTTGAAGGCATCCCGTTCATATCACTCACTGCGTCTGACGAGCAGATCCTCTTTAGTTTCGCAAGCAATGTTAATTTTGTACTTTTTGTTACTACTAAGGAAGTATACCCGCTCTTTTCTAGGAAGGCAAATGAGAGGTTATTTCAGGTAATGAGAATAGATGAAGGGGCGTTTTTTAAGACAGAGGTTACGAGGACGTGCCTGAGGAAGAAGACGAGCCTGCCGATCCAGAGGTGGCCCCGCTTGAGGCCGAGGTCGACTGACCTAAAACCGGCTTGTGGAAGGATAGGGTCGTGAACTTTCCAGAGGAGGCGCCGCCGGTCTGAGAACTTGACGCTGTGGAAGCGCCGGCTGAGGCAACCGCTGGGGTACTGACCACCGGACTTGCGGCAAGCGTCGACTGCGCACCGAGGGTAGGCTTGTAAAAAGTAGGAGATGAGAAGGCGTTCGTTGTGCTCTCCGTCTCCTCTTCGGAGGATTCATCCGAGGAAGCGCCTGGCGGCGTCGAACCTGCCACTGTCCCCTTAGAAGATTGACTGTCTGAGGATGAAACAACCCCAAACGCATGGAGAGCGGGGGCGCCAGTAAAAAGCGCCAAGACCGCAATCAGGATTCCGAGAAACACACATCTTGGCTTCATGCTCAAACTATAACACGTGTCCCTTGAAAATAAAAATGAGGTTGATTTGACTGTCACAATCAAATCAACCCCAAATCGAAATGGAAAGGTGTTTAACTATTTTGGGCTCGGGCTCGAGCGCGCCACATTCACGGCCTGTTCTCCCTTGGGACCCTGGGTGATCTCGAATTCAACGGCTTCCCCTTCGTTCAACGTCTTGTAGCCGTCCCCTTGGATCGCGCTGAAATGGACAAAGACATCTTTGCCGTTGTCTGGGGTGATAAATCCGTATCCTTTTTGATTGCTAAACCACTTAACGACACCTTTTGGCATTTTCTAATTCCTTTCCTTTCGAAAGCTTGATTTCTTGTGGGGGCAAAAAAAAACCGCAGGCGCTGAACGCTTGCGGTTCTTCTAACTTTGATCTTTTGTTACGGCCTCTCGGCCACTGCCCCAAAGACTTCTCATGCTGGTGGTAACTATCGGCAAGTATAACACATCTCTTAAGTCTGTCAATAAATCACCCATCCTTCTGCGCCAATATTACGTTTCATCGACGCACAGGCTCCTCCGGACTTAGAACCTCGAGCGATGCGATCAGGACCTGCAGCCCCCTTTTTTCCTTAGCGGATACCCAAATCCCTTCCGGCACTTCCAACTGAATCCGGCCCTTCTCCTCGTCCATTATTCGATCTGCCTTATTCAGCACCACCCTCGTGGGTTTTCCGTCAGCCTTCAGATCCCGGAGAATACCTTCCGCCACCTTCTTCTGCTCGAGGGCTTGAGGGTGAGAGGCATCGACCACATGGATAATCAGATCGGCTTGCGCCACCTCCTCGAGGGTAGCGTGAAAAGCCTCGATGAGAAACGGCGGAAGATCGCGGATAAAACCCACCGTATCCGTGAAGAGCATATCGCGGCGTCCGTTCACGGTTTGAGCACGTGTCTTGGGGTCCAAGGTCGCGAATAATTGGTCAGCCGTGTAGGCCTTTGCGCCCGTGAGGACATTCAAAAGAGTTGTTTTTCCCGCATTGGTATAACCTACAATCGCGACTTGAACGAAACCCTTCTCACGGCGCCCCGAGCGGAGAAGGGAGCGGTGCGTTTCAAGTTTTTTTAAATCCTCTTTGACGCGCTGAATGCGGGCGCGGATTTTTCTGCGATCGACTTCAAGTTTCTGTTCCCCGGGGCCCCGGGTTCCGATGCCGCCGCCGAGTCGTGACATAATCACCCCTTGACCGACGAGGCGAGGAAGTAGGTATTGAAGCTGCGCAAGTTCAACCTGAAGCTTTCCTTCATGAGAAATGGCGCGGCGGGCAAAGATATCGAGCACAAGCCCTGTCCGGTCGACAATCCTGAGAGCACAGGCGGTTTCCAGATTACGAGCCTGACCCGGCCTTAAATCAAGATTGAAAATAATAAGCTGGGCTCCTGCCTTTAAAGCCTCCCGCCGAACTTCTTCGATTTTCCCTTCACGAATAAAATGGCTCGGGCTCGGATGCTGAATCACGGCCGTGCTCGAACCCGCCACGATCCCCCCCGCCGATTGCGTAAGCTCCGTCATCTCCTCCAGACTGTCCCTTAGAAATCCGCGGGGTTTTTTGCCGTATTCGAGAATCACAAGGTAGGCCTTCTCACGCGCCATGGGCCATTTCCTTCTCCAGGCGCGAGGAGATACCTAATCTATTTAAAATTCGATCGGCAAAATTTTCACGACCCTCCCCTTCTTCCCAGGTAAACCACTCAATTCCTTTTTCCCTCCGAAACCACGTAAGCTGGCGCTTGGCAAGCTGACGCGTCTTTTGTTTCATCAAATGCTTTGCCCCGTCAAGCGTGAGACGTCCTTTTAAAACTTCCAGGACCTCCCGATACCCCACCGCCTGAATGGCAGTTTTGGAAAATGGTACCTTGCCGAGCCTTTTGACTTCCGAGACAAACCCCTTTCGGAACATTTCATCCACCCGCTCTTCGATTCCCGCGTAGAGTTTGGCGCGATCTCGCATCACTCCGATGACCATCGGCTCATAGCCAAGTGATCTCAAGGGCGTCTTTTCTCCGTGCCAATCGGAAGCCCTTTTGCCGGATGAAGAAAGAATTTCAAGGGCGCGAATGATCCGCTTCTTGTCTCGGGGCTGAATTTTAAGCGCCCGCTTGGGATCTTTTTTTTGGAGCTCCCAGTAAAGCGTTGCAAGCCCCGGTTTCTTAGCCCGTTCTTCCATCTTTTTGCGAAAGGTCAAATCAGCGCCCGGGTGCTCCGACAAACCTTCCAAGAGGGCGCGAACATAAAGGCCGGTTCCTCCCACCACAATCGGGACTTTGTTCCTTTTGACGATCTCCGCAATCTTTTGCAGGGCCAGTTTTCGGTATTCATAAGCTGAGAATTCCTGGCCCGGTGCGCGAATATTCAAAAGGTGATGCCGAATCCCCTCTTGGTCTTTTGCGCCGAGCTTCGCCGTGCCGATATTCATCCCCTTGTAAACTTGCATGGAATCGGCTGAGACAATCTCCCCGCCAAGTTTGTGCGCCAGGGTAATCGCCAATTGGGACTTTCCGGCGGCCGTAGGACCTACCAGGAAGAGGACGAAAGGACTCACATCGACTCGGGCTGTGAGATGCCGAGCATTCTCAAGCCGTTTCTTAGGGTGATGCGGGTTGCATCCGCAAGTAGAAGCCGCGCCTGAGTCAGGGCCTCGTTTTCAGTCACCACGCGATGCAGGCTGTAAAATTTATGGAAGGCGGCGGCGAGCTCCTTTAAATACTCGGTCACACCATGGGGCTCAAGGGCAACGCCCGCCCGGATCACGGCTTCGGGAAATTCCGAAATTCGCTTCATGAGCAATTTCTCTTCATCTTCACCCAAGAGCTCGACCGGAACATCCTCCGGCACCGGCCGGTCCGCGTAACGAAGCAGGCTCGCAATCCTGGCATGGGCATACTGCAAATAATAAATCGGGTTGTCCTGGGATTTTTGCTTCGCAAGGTCGAGATCAAAATCAAGATGACTCTCGATTCGCCTCATGATGAAAAAAAACCGCGCGGCCTCGGCCCCGACTTCATCAATTAATTCTCTTAAGGTCACAAACTCGCCGGCCCGGGTGGACATTCGAACCGGTTCCCCCTTTCGATAAAGAGTCGTCAGCTGCACAATGCGGATCTCCAGGGCCTTGGCATCGAATCCCATCGCCTGGCACGCCGCCTTAAGCCGAGGAATATAGCCGTGGTGATCGGGACCCCAGAAATTGATCAGCCATTCGAATCCCCGTTCAAATTTCTGGCGATGGTAGGCGATGTCGGGCGCAAGATACGTATATTCACCCGTGGATTTTTTGACCACTCTGTCTTTATCGTCCCCAAAGGCTGTGGAGCAAAACCAAAGAGCCCCTTCGTGTTCATAGAGATGACCCCGATCTGTCAGAGCGTTCAGCGCCTGGTCAACTGCCTTCTTTTCGTAGAGTTTGCTCTCGTTAAAATAATGGTCGAAGTGCGCACTGATGGCATCCAGATCGGCGCGAATCCCCTTCATGATCTCTTCGGCCGCAAATTGACGGCAATCATCAAGGGCCTTCGGGAGAGCTTCTTTAAGAAGGGTGTCTTTCTTTGCCTTCACAAGCTTTTGCGCAATGTCCGCCAAATACGCTCCCTTGTAGCCCTCTTCCGGAAGCGAGAAATCTTTCCCCTGGGCTTCTTTGTACCGCTCATAAAGACTGGCCCCCAAAAGATTCATCTGACGCCCCGCATCGTTTAAATAGTATTCGGAGACAACCTCATGGCCCATGGTTCGCAAGATTCGAGCAAGGCAATCTCCCACGGCGGCTTGACGCCCGTGGGCGATGGTCAAAGGTCCGGTCGGGTTCGCGCTCACAAATTCGAGAAGGATCTTCCTTTTTTTGGGAGGGCGGGATTCGCCATAATGGAGATCCTGCTTGCGGACCTCAAAGAGAATATGGGCGAGGGACTCCTTCGTGAGATAAAAATTGATGAATCCGCCGCCCGCCACCTCCACGCGCTCGATCAAACTCTGCGAGGCCTTCTTCTGGCATTCACTTTCAATCATGAGCACAAGCTCGTCCGCGGTGAGATTGGGCTTTTGGCGCACGAGGCCTGAGAGCTTGAAGGCAAGGTTCGAAGCAAAATCCCCGTGGGCGGGATCTTTGGAGACAATCAGCCCATAATCAAAGGGCTTGGGAAGCTCAATGCCTTTGCGCTTTGAATAATCTTGAAGGATTTTATTGATGAAGTGTTCCAGAGATGGTTTCACAGACGCGGCGCTTCACCCCACAAACGTTCCAGCCCATAAAAGTCACGGATTCCGCGATAAAAGACATGCACGATGACAGATGCAAAATCAAGCAGGACCCATTGCCCGCTTTCCATGCCCTCCACATGCCAAAGCCGTACTTTCTTATTTTCCATGATTTCGATGATGTGCTGGGCGATGGCCCGCACGTGACGGTCCGAGTTACCGTGGGTGATGACAAAATAGCGGGAAATGTTTGTGAGCTTTGCGAGATCTAAGATGACCGGCTCTTCGGCCTGCTTTGCTTCGGCGGCCTGGCGAGCCAAAAGGGCGACACGCTTCGGTTGCAAACTAATCGATGACCTTACTCAAATAAATGGATAGATGAATCAATCCTTTTTCCCGAGAATCCGGCAAAGCGAGGTGCCGCAGGCCGGGCATTTTCCCTTCATGGCCCTGCGTCCATTTTTCAGGGTTTCCTCGTGAGGATCCCCCATCTCAACCTTCTTTTTACATTTGACACAGTAGGCTTCCACGTCGGCCTCCTTGATTGCGGTTGGGTTAAGCTTCCGACACGGCATCCGAAGGACGGATTATATCATTCGAGTTCACGCGTCAAAAGCCTGATTTTCTTCTCTTGAAAGTATCGGCCGGACGGTTGCGATCTAAAGATCGGCTTTCAAGCGTCAAGAGAAACCTTTTCCAGGATTGCCCCTTGGAATATTTCCCCAACCTGCCTCCCGAGCGAATCACCCTGTGACAGGGAAGGAGAATGGGAAGCCGGTTCTTTCGCATGACACTTCCGATGGCGCGGCTCGCTCGAGGACGCCCTACCCTCGCCGCGAGATCTTGGTAGCACAAGCGCTCGCCCCACCGGACCCCGGAGAGTTTCTTGAGCACAGAGCGCTCAAAGTCCGTATAGCCCGTCAAATCAAACGGCAATTTCGCAAACGAGACCTTCTTTCCGTTTAAATAATGCTTCAGAAGTTTTCGTGCCCGCGCAAGATAAGGGGAACTCCCATCGGAAGAGGCGCCCTCTTTTTTATTTTTTGTTTTACCCGGAAACTCCAAACGGTAAACCCCCCGCTCCGTCGCCTCCGCATAAAAAGTTCCGTAACGCGTGGGTATCTGCACTCCTGTCTTCATCTTCAGTTCCCTTGCCCTTTCCCCTTTCCCTTTTCGTACCGGTTACTTTGATGCTGGATATTTACTGTTATGCTAATGATAAGCGTGGTGGCCTCTTCGTCGAAGGGCCAACAACACCACCCGTTTTGTGGATTCGTCGACATCGTAGAGGATGCGCCAATCGCCTTCTCGGATGCGAAAACGTGCGAGATATTGAAATAGGGAGATTTCGCCTTTAAGGAATCTAAAACTTTTTCCCTGGGGGCGGGGATCCATGGCGAGTTTGTCGAACCATTCGAGGATTCGCTCTCGGTCTTTCCCTGACGCTTTTGAAAGAACCTTCTGAAATTCCTTCTCGGTCCTTTCGCTCGGAAAACCGACCTGATATTTCCCTTCAGGCATCAACTACGACAGCTTTTTTTTGAGACGGCTTGCGGGAACCCATCCGCCTGCCGCATATTCCTTGCGCCCCTGAGCCACTTCTTGGATCAGGGCCTTGTCCTTGAGTTCTTCAAGAATCTCCAGAAGCTCAAGAAGCACTTCATAAGGAATCATCGCCTTCACGGGCTTGCCGTGATCCGTCACAAAGTACGCCTGCCTGCTTTTAAGCATCTTGGCAAGATTCCCTCGTAACTCCCGAACCCCCACGTATTTTCCTTCTTTCACAAACCCAATGGCTGTCATTTTTCTGCCTCCAAAAGGTTAATCACTTGTGTACACAAACGATAACAGGTCTTCCGGGTTTATGCAAGTTGAAATCAGCACCAAAATCAGCACCTTAATTCAAGCACAGGCAAGCCCATGGAGGTTGGGGACTGTCCCCTTTTTGAAGACATCCAAAGTCAAGTCGACTTCAGGCACGCTTTCCGCTTGCCGGCCGGTTAATTTTTAAGTGAGGCGAGTGTGACGCGCCCAGCCTGAATGTTGACGGCCTTGGCGAGTTCGGGAAATTTGGCAAATGCCTGGGCGGGGTGAAGCGCTAAGGCTCGGGTGTAAGAGAGGGACGCCTCAGAAAGTTCTTTCGAGGCCGCCTGGCCGCAAAGAGAGGGAATATTGGCGACGGCAAACCGGACATTCCCGTAAGAATCAAAATAAAGAGGATCGTCATAGGTGGTGGAGTGGGCCTCGGGGAAATTGCCGCCCTGGTCAATGGCAATATCGAAAATAATCTTTTTTTGACGGCGGCTGATTCGTTCGAGCGTGGGTGGATCGAGGGCCTGGGGAGCACGTTCGCCCCGAACGTGATAGGCGCCTATAAGAACTTCGGCCTTCTCACATTCGGATTCAAAATTCTCTTGAGGCGCAAAGGCCTTGGCGCCGAGGTGTTCCACAAAATCCCGCGTTTCTTTATTTTTATCAATGACCTTCACTACGCCTCCCAGCGCAAGCGCAACTTCAAGCGCACTCCTGCCTGCCGATCCTCCCCCAAAGATCACCGTTTCTCCCAGGATTTTGGGCAGATTTGAAATGGAGGGATAATGACTTGCGATTTCTTCTATTTTTGCCTGAAAATCAGCCGGGTAAACCAATCGATTCTCCCGCCCAAGTGCGAGGCTTCGGAAATAAACACTGAAGGCCGCGCTCAAACCTCCCGCAATGCAGCTCATGGGAGCCAGAATTTTCATTCGCCCGTCCACTTCAAGCGTTTCGTAACCAATAGCCGTCACCTCGCTCCGGCAAAGCACTTTGATTAGATGCTGATTTTCTGGGGAGGCCAAATGGAGAAAACTAAAAAGGATTTGCCCTTTGCGAAGAAGAGGGATTTCGGTCTTCTGAGGTTCTTTCACCTTCTGGATGAACTCGGCTCGGGCGTAAAGTTCGTCTGCCCCCGAAACAATTTCAGCGCCGACCGCTTTGTAATCCTTATCCGAATAACCAGACGCGAGACCCGCATCTTTTTCGACAAGCACCTTGAACCCGGCTTTTGTAAGCTCACAAACCGCTTTCGGGACAAGCCCCACACGTTTCTCGCGGGGTTTTATTTCCTTCGGGATACCGACCGTCAGCATGAGAAGCGAAGAAATAGGGCTCAACCCTGGAAGCGGTTGGTGATGGGCATGCGCCGTCCGAACCAGGCCTTTTCGGTGACGCGCAGAATCGGAGGCGTCTGGCGCCTTTTGTACTCGTTGTGATCGACTTTGCGGATGACCTCGGTCACGACCTTGGTCGCGACCTTGCGTTTGCGAAGGGAGGCGATGATCTCATCCCGGCTCTTATTTTTTTCAATGTAAAGATAAAGGATTTCATCCAAGATCTCGTAAGGAGGAAGCGAATCCTCATCTTTTTGGTTGGGGCGAAGCTCGGCGGAGGGGGCTTTTTTTAAGGTATTTTCCGGAATCACAACCCCTAATTGATTGCGGTACCAGGCGAGCCGGTAGACATCGGTCTTGTAAACGTCTCCGATCACGCAGAGCCCGCCTGCCATGTCCCCATAGAGCGTGCAGTAGCCCATGGCAAGCTCTGATTTATTTCCCGTGGTGAGAAGCAACCTTCCTTCGTCATTGGAAAGATACATCAGCTGAAGGCCGCGCAGCCTTGCCTGTAGATTTTCCATGGCGAGCGTCAATTGTCCCGTCAACGGGACAATCTTACTTCGCTTAGAGCGATGCTTCTTATATTCCTTCAAAAGCAGCCGGTAGGGCTCACGAATGGGATTCACAGAAAAATCAATTCCAAGATGTCGGGCGAGTTCCTCGGCATCTTCCCAGCTCCCTTGTGAAGAATAAGGACCGGGCATGGCGATTCCTTTCACCGCCTTGGCGCCCAGGGCGTCGACCGCAAGGGTGGCCACAAGCGCCGAATCAATCCCGCCGCTTAACCCAATAATGACCCGTCCAAATCCGTTTTTCCGGCAGTAATCGCGGACTCCCAAGACAAGCGCTTCGTAGACCTCCTCAGGCCTTCCTGCCTTAGGAGAAACCGGAACGCTGTAGGGATTCTTCGCTTGCGGATTCCAATCAAAAAAGAATAAGCCCTCTTTGAAGGCGGGGGCGCGAAACAATGCCCGGCCTTTTTCATCCATGAAAAAGCTCTGGCCGTCAAAGATAAGATCATCTTGGGCCCCCACTTGATTGACATAAAGGATGGGAACGCGATGCCGAGTCGTGTGCCGCTTGAGAAGCTGATCGCGCACCTCGGCCACGTCCCGGTAATAAGGGGAGGCCGAGATATTGATGACAAGTTGAACACCCTGACGCGACAGTTGATGGAGGGGCTTTCTCGCGTAACGCTCATCCCAAATGTCTTCACAAATGGTAAGGCCGACCTTTCTCCCCTTCCAAGAAACCCAAGCCGTCGATTCCCCGGGTTGAAAGAAAATATCTTCCAGAAAAACATCGTAGGTGGGAAGAAGATTTTTGTGGTAGCGCTCGCGGATCTTGCCTTTTTCAATCCAGGCCAGCGCGTTGGCGCTCCTGCCGTCCACGATCCTGGAGTGATCGATAAAACCCACCACCACCGCCAGTTTTTTATTTCGCGTTTCACGGCAAATGCGTTGAAGGGCCTGAAGACCCGTTTCCACGAAGTGCTTCTTATTGGCGAGGTCCCAGACCGGGTATCCCGAGAGGACGAGCTCGGAGAAAACGATTAAATCGGCTTTTTTTTCTTCGGCAGCACGGATCTGGGCAAGGATCATCGTGAGATTACGGGCGTAATCCCCGACCGTGGGGTTCATTTGTGCAATGGCAAGGCGGATGGGTTTCATATTTTTTTAATTGCTGGACCCGACCGGGATCGAACCGGTGGCCTCCACAATGCGAATGTGGCGCTCTCCCAGCTGAGCTACGGGCCCTGAATGATTTTATCGATTGCGCATGGAGTCGAGGCTCACCTTGAGGGCACGAAAGGCTTCCTCCTGACCTCGCTCATTAAAGATTTCGTGATAAAAACCGGAAAAAACCTGCATGCGCTTGGCCGGGGCAACCACTTTTTCATAGAATGCCCTCGTCCTGTTCGAATCGACCACCTTTTCAAGATCGGCCATTAAAACATGAACGGGGAAGGGAAACTGAAATTGGTCAACGACGTCCAAACGAGACGCGTATGATAGCATTTCGTGCAAAAGTCGGACAGACATTTTTCGCTGAATCCACTTATCTTCTTTATAAAGAGCAACCTCTTCGGGATCGTGACTTAAATGGGGAGGGTAGACGGGATTTTGATAGAGAAACCGGGGCGCGATTTGATTCATGAATCGATTAAATTGCACGAGAAATTTGGGGAGCGAAAGCCCGAGGCAGGGCGAGGATAGAATCAGGCCGTCAAGATCCTTGAGGTGGCGCAGGCTCCAATGAATGGCCACAAGACCTCCCACGCTGTGGGCCAAAAAAAACGTTTTCGCCTTCTTCCCAAACTGATTCGTGAGAAATGCCGTAAAAGACGAGACATCTTCCAGGTAGTCTTCAAAGCTATCGATGTCAACCGAAGGGCCCTCGGATTGACCGTGACCGCGAAAATCATAGACCGCGAGAGAGAGATTTTCATTTTGAAGATGGCGGAAGAATTTTTCATAGCGGCCCGAGTGCTCGCCGTGGCCGTGCAAGATGACGAGAAGATCGCTCGCCTCACCTTGATCCCAGAAGCGGTAGAAGAGTTTTTTTTGATCGAAGCCGGGAAAGAAACCTTGATGGAGGATCATCGAAGCGGGCGGCAAACTCTAGACTTTGGCATATTGAGCGCCCTTTTGATAGAGGCGCTCAATCACATCCCGAAACTTTTCTATGACCACTTTTCGTTTAATCTTCAACGTAGGGGTAAGCTCCTCCGACTCTTGCGTGAGCTCGCGGGGAAGCAAAGCAAAATATTTGATTTGCTCATAGAGGGCAAGGTCGCGGGTGCGCTCACGAAGTCTTGATTCGACCCACGGCTCAATCTCAGAACGGGCCAGAAGATCCTCCCAACGCTTAAACTCGATTCCCTTCTCTTGGGCGTAGCGCTCAACCTCGGGACGATTCAAAACGATCAGGGCCACCAAATAATTGCGTTTGTCTCCTAAGACGACGATTTGTGAAAAAAGTTTGTCGCCCAGAACGAGGCCCTCGATATTTTGGGGGGAAATATTTTTGCCGCCGGAGGTTACGATGATGTCCTTTTTGCGATCCGTAATCTTTAAAAACCCGTCCGTATCAAAGGTCCCGATGTCGCCCGTATGAAACCAGCCGCCTTCCATGGCCTCCTCGCTCGCTTTCTCATTTTGATAATAACCCTGCATCACGCAGACCCCCCGCGTTAGAATCTCGCCGTCTTGAGCGATTTTGACCTCGGCATTCGCGAGGGGGTGGCCGACGGTCCCAAAACGAAAGCAAGCCGGTGTGTTCACCGTAATCACAGGCGATGTCTCGGTCAGTCCGTAACCCTCGAGGATGAGGATATCGGCCGAAAAGAAAAATTCGCCCAACTCTTTCGCCAGGGGGGCTCCCCCCGAAATAAAAAACCGCAACCGGCCGCCCAAACGCTTCTGCAATTTCTTAAAAACAAGGGTCTGTGCAATCGTAAACGCCAACGTCAAACTCAAAGGAATCGGCTTCTTCTGCATGAGGAGCCGCACCCTTTTTCGGCCCACGAGAAGCGCCCAGGCAAAAATTCTCCGGGTCAACGGAGAGGCGGCTTCTGCCCTTTCCAGAACGCGGGCATACAGTTTTTCATAAAAGCGCGGCACCGCGGCTGCAACCGTAGGACGGATCAACGCCATGTCTTCAGGAACGGTTTGCATGTTCTCGGCGTAAGCAATCGTGGCCCCGTGAAAAACCATGTAGTAATAACCCGCCAATCGCTCAAAGATGTGGCTCAAGGGGAGAAAGGAAAGCGCGATGTCTTTGTCCGTCACGGGAATGCGTTCGCTTGCGCCGATATAATTGGCCACAAAATTGAGGTGGCTCAACATCACCCCTTTGGGAGGACCCGTCGTTCCGGAAGTATAAATAATCGTGGCGAGATCGGCAGGTCTGACGCGGCTGACACAATCTTCGTAGAGCCCTGCTTGGTTTAAGGCCTCGAGCCTCCCCATTTCGAGCAGGGCCTTCAAATGAATCGTGTTGGGGAAGGATTTCTCGCACTGATCAAAGAGGACGATATGCTTAAGATCGGGGATGAGATCCTTAATCTCGGTGATCTTTTCGCGTTGTTCCCCGGTGGAGAGAAAAAGCACCTGAATCCCTGCATTCTTGAGGATGTAGGCAACGTCCTGGCAGGACGAGGTGGGATAAAGGGGAACGACCACCGCCCCCAGGCTCAAACTCCCAAGGTCGGCAAAGGTCCACTCGGGGCGATTTTCTGAAAGGAGCCCGACTCGATCGCCAGGCTGGACACCGAGGGCACGCAATCCAAGGGCGATCTGCTTAACTTGCTTGGCCCATTCTAACCAGGAAATGGGTTGGTAGGTCCCCCGAACCTTTCGAAGCAGGGCATCTCGATTTTGATAGCGTTCGACTCGATCGAGAAACAGCTGAACGAGATTGCGGGTTTCCTCAGGATGGCTTGTCACTGAATGGGAATGACTGTCACGGGAGACACTTGGCCTTAAAATTCTAATTCCTCATCCTCGTTGTTACGGGCAGGCTTCTTTTCGGTCTCCTGCAAGGCCTTTTCATCTTCGATTAAGGATCTTAGAATATCTTCGTTTTTTTCCGTTTCGTCCTTAACGGCACGCAGTTTATCCTGGCGCAGCAATTCATCCGAATCGGTCACGTCAAATTCGCCTCTTTCCTTGCGTTTCTTTTTTTCCTCTTCCCTTTGCTTCTTGGCCTCTTCGAGGACCTTTAAGAGTTCTTGATTGGCGCGAATTTGATTGAGAAGCCTCAGCATTTCCGCCATGTTGGTCTGGCGCTGAATTTTGATGGTTTCATTTAACTGAATGACGTCGCGCAGCTGTCGCTGAACCTGCGTCACAGCAGGATCCACAGCCGGTTTCACTACCGTCACCGCCGCAGGGGACACCCCCCCGCCTCCCCCTGGGCTTGAAAAAGGACGATAAACGGGCACGGCCTGCGATACAGGCCGATAAATGGGGTAAATCTTCGGGACCTTGGGAATGTCAGGGGGAAGACCCAATTTTTCTTTTTCCTCTTCTGTTAAAATTTTTGTTTCGCCATCCCCAAAAACCTGCTCGACCACTTGCTCATCTCCTCCCCGCGATTCTCCAGCATCTGAGTCTCCCGTCAAGGCGCTGGATTCTGAGGGGGGCTCTTCACGACCTTTCTGATCGGTTGGCTGGGATTTCGCCTGCGAGGGCCACGACGGCCAGGTAAATGCCACTTCCAAGAAGCCCACTCCCAAAACAAGAAATAAGAACAAAAACTTGATCAACCAATTCATTTTCTCCCCCTTTGCGTCATCGCTGATCATCCGTTATCAACCTTGATTATATAGTACGTGATTTCACCAAAAAAGCGAGCCTATTTATCCTGAAACTTGGCCTGACGTTTTTCAATAAAGGCCTTGATCCCCTCTTGCATGTCCTGGCTTTTAGCCACCTTCCCAAATAATTCCGCTTCGAGAGAAAGGCCTTCCGCCAATGACGCCTCGCGCCCCTTTCGCATGGCCTGCTCCGCCATTTCTATGGCCACACGGCTTTTGGCGGCAACCTTTTTGGCGAGTCCCACGGCCTGCTTGATCAACTCCCCGTCCGGAACCACGCGGTTCACAAGCCCGATACGAAGCGCCTCCTGGGCGTTGATCATATCCCCCGTCAAGATAAGCTCGCGGGCCTTCGAGAGCCCGACCAGGCGGGTCAAGCGCTGCGTGCCGCCAAACCCGGGAATGATTCCGAGGTTAATCTCGGGCTGTCCGAATTTAGCCCTCTCGGAAGCAATCCTCATATGAAAGGCCATGACAAGTTCATTGCCCCCGCCCACGCAAATGCCGTGAATGGCGGCAATATTAATTTTCGACGCATTTTCAATTCGGTTCAGCACCGCCTGCCCGTTCTCGGCAAGCTGGCGGGCTTGATCCGGGGACTGAATTTGCGCAATCTCTTTAATGTCGGCTCCTGCAATGAAGGCGTTCGTACCGGCCGTCGTAAAAACAACCGCTTTGACATTGTCATCTTTTTCCAACTCCCCAAAGGTTTTATCCAGCTCCTCCATAACCTTTGAGGTAATGATATTCACGGGCGGATGATCGAGCGTCACCACCGCGACTCGATCTTCGATTGTGGTTTTGACCAATGGAATGTCCGTCATCGTTCCTTCCTTGAGTTAGGCCGTGTATTCAAAAAAACCGCGCCGAGACTTTACCCCAAGAAAATGGGCTCCCACCATGCGTTTGAGTCTCGGTGCCGGCCAGAAGCGCTCGCCGTGCTCACCATAAAGACCCTGCAGGACCTTCAGGACTTGATCTAACCCGACTTCATCGGCATATCTCAATAAACCACCCCGTGTCTGAGGAAATCCCGTGCCGGCTACCATGGCGAGGTCAATATCAGCGGCTTTCGCCACGTTTTCCTCCAAACAATAGGCCGCTTCATTGATCATGGCAAAGAGCAGGCGCTCGGACGTAAATTTCGTGTTTGTTTTCCCGGTTTTTTTTTGGATCTTCGGAATCAGTTTGGCAAGAAGGTCCGGCTTGTCGGGAGAATAGCTGTAAAACCCTGCCCCTGTTTTCGCGCCAAAATACTTGGCTTCATAAAGCCGGGCCCAAATCTCTGCGGGGCGCATTCGGTTTCCGTAAGAATCAAGGAGGACCTTGGTGGCATCGAGGCAGACATCAATCCCAAGCTGATCCACCAAAGTAAAAGGGCCCATGGGAAATCCAAAATCCTTCATGGCCTGATCAATGGCCTCGCGCGAGGCGGCTCCTTCCTGAAGCGAGTAGGCCGCTTCATTGAGATAGGGCATCAAAAGACGATTGACCAGAAAACCGGCGCACTCGTTCACGCGCACCGGAATCTTCCTCAGCGACTCGGAAAAGCCGGTCACGTCCTCGATGGTTTCAGAAGAGGTCGCAAGGCCGGGAATCACCTCGATCAGTTTCATGACGGAGGCGGGATAGAAAAAATGCATGCCGATCACTTTCCCGGGGCGCTGGGTGGCAGCCGCCATCTCGGAAATCGAGAGGGCGGAAGTGTTCGTGGCCAAGATGGTTCCCTCGCCAATAAACTTTTCAAGCTCCTGAAAAACCTTTTTCTTCAACTCCATTTTTTCCGGGACGGCTTCAATCACGATATCCACATCCTTAAAATCTTCCAGGCGTGTGGTGGCGCTGACCAGCGCCATCTTTTGATCCATTTCGGCCGCAGTCATCTTGCCTTTGTCGACGCGTCGCTTGTAGATGGAACGAATCCTCTCCACCCCTTTTTGAACGAGCTCTTCATTCATATCACGAAGCACGACCGGCAGCCCGGCATACGTAATCACCTGGGCAATTTCAGCGCCCATCGTCCCCGCCCCCGCCACTCCGGCCTTGTAGATATACATATATAAATAAACTCGCTATTTTCTTTCGAGGAGGATAGCCCCGCCCTGCCCGCCGCCGATGCACATAGTGGCAAGACCGAGCGTAAGATTGCGGCGCTTCATTTCATGAAGGAGGGTGACCACAAGCCTCGTCCCTGTGGCCCCCACAGGATGCCCGAGGGCAATGGCGCCTCCATTGACGTTGACAATCTCCCGATTTAACTCGAGCGATTTTTCCACGGCAAGATACTGTCCGGCAAAGGCCTCGTTCACTTCAATCAGCTGGACATCCTTCAACGTTGCTTTACCTTTTTTAAGTGCCATGGGAACAGCACAAGCAGGCCCCATCCCCATGCGTTCGGGCTCCACGCCGGCAAAACTATAACTTCGAATCGTCCCCATAATTTCAAGGTTAAGAGCCTTGGCCCGGTCTTGGGTGGCAATGATCGTTGCGGCGGCACCGTCTGAAATCGGGCAGGAGTTTCCGGCCGTCACCGTTCCTCCCTCTTTAAAAAGGGAAGGGTACTGCGAAAGGGTCTGGGCATTTAATGCCGGATTCGGGCCCTCGTCGTTGACAAAGGTTTCGGGGGGAAGCTCTTTTCCATAAAGACTTTTAGGGATCATGACTTTTACGATTTCATCCTTAAACTTTCCTTCGCGCGCGGCACGAAAGGCGCGGGTGTGGGAGAGCGCCGCAAACTCATCTTGCTCTTGGCGTGAAATCTTGAATTCATCCACAAGATTTTCTGCCGTCTGTCCCATAAGGAGGCCAGAAACAGGATCCGTGAGCCCTTCCCAAATAGTGTCCACCAGCAAGGAATTTCTGAGGCGCTTGCCAAAGCGAAGATCGCGGTTAATGAAGGGGCTGGCCGACATGACTTCGACACCGCCCGCCACGATGACTTCGGCATCACCTGCCGCAATCATCTGGCAGGCACTTACAATCGACTGCAGCCCCGAGGCGCAATTCCTGGCCACGGTGAAGGCGGGGACTTCTTTGGGGATTCCGGATTTAAGCGCAATCACCCGCGAGACATTAGTCGCATCTGAGTGCTGACCCACGCAGCCGAAAATCACTTCCTGGATGGCATCAAGAGGGACTTTGGTTTTCTCAAGCAAGGCCCTGAGGACGATTTCGCCCAGCTTGTGGTTGCTGAAATCCTTTAAGGCCCCCCCTAAATTTCCCTGGGGGGTTCTCAGGGCCCCCGCCACAACTATTCCAGGCATAGGTTTCCTCCCATAGCACAAGTTTGGGGAGCATCATAGCACAGGATGTATCTTTTTTGAATGTCCGTCGGACGTCTATTCTGCCAGCAGGCGTTTGATCTCTCCCAGCTGCTCTCGGGTTTTTTCTTCCCCCGCCTTGATGAACTTTTCGGAAGAATAAAACTCGGCCCAATGCGCCTCTTGCACAATGGGGTGGATCAAGACATCGGCCTGCTGGCCCCAGATTTCGGCAATCTCAAACTCCATAAACTGAATCGTGCTCATGATTACATTGAAAATATTAACGGCGTAACGATTGTAGACTTGGTCCAACCCCTTGGCCATGATGCGGTTCCAGAGATTTTTTTCCGCAAGCGAGCTCAACCATTGACGCCGGCTTTCCTCCTGAATACGATTTCGGGCAATGCGGTCCCTCGGGCCCGGCAGGACGTTCACGGCGATGATTTTTTTAACCCCCATGCCGCTTAAGACACGCACCGGCAAGGGGTCCACGACCCCGCCATCGATCAAGTGCTGCTTTTGATAATGAACGGGACGGAAGATTCCGGGGATGGAGATGCTCGCACGAATAGCGTCCGCCACGCGGCCGCTTTCAAAAACCACCTCCTCAGAAGTAAAAAGATTGGCCGCCACCACTTTGGTGGGGATCCGAAGATCCTGAAAGGTCTTATCCCCCAGATACGACTCGATAAAACGCGCTACCTGTTCCCCTTTTAAAAAACCGCGGTGGGCAATGGAAAAATCTTGGAAACCAATGAGTTTGAAAAAACCGTTTTTCTTATCAATCGACTTCGCGATGGTTTCTAATGCATTGGCGTCGTAACCCCCCGCCCAGAGGGCGCCGATCAAGGCCCCAATGCTGGAACCGGCCACAACGTCCACGGTAATACCTTCCTGCTCCAGCACCCTCAGGACCCCGATATGGGCAAGCCCGTAAGCTGCCCCGCTTCCGAGCGCAAGCCCAATGAGCGAACCCGCCTGTTCTTTCGCTAAGTATCGAAGCGTCGCCTGGTAGCGGTCTTGACGATCGGTCTTGGAAGGAACTTGGGCAAAGATCCTTAATCCTAAAATATTTTCTTTTTCCGTAAAGGTAAGTCTATTGACGCCGCGGTCGTCCGGAATGAGGATGAGGATTTCGCTTGGGCTAAATCCAAAGCTTTGCTGAAGTTCCTTGGCGAGATTGGCGCAGGCGTTCAATTCCGATGAATTCGAATCACAATAAATTAAAACAGAATCCGACTGTCTAAGGGCCTTAAAGCTTACGTGGTTGATCTCGCCTGGAAGCCTGAGGAGGATGTGGTCGTAGCGATAGGCGAGGAAGGCAAGCAAAGTCGCAATCTTTTTTTCATCCTTATCCTCTACTCCCTTGGTCGGGGCATGAAGATAATGATAACCCTGGGGGTGCTCGATGGCGCTCGATTTCACGTTCGACCCCTCGTAGGGATCTACTTCCAAAAGGTTAAAGGAAGGAACGGAGGACTTTTGAAAGGCCTCCATCATTTTAGGGTGGAGCTCTTGAGCAAAATCCACAAGAACGACCTTGCGCTTGGTTTCTTCCACCAGCGCCACGGCAAAATCAAGCCAGAATTGAACGGCCTCGGGTGAGGTTGAACAGGCGTTTAAGGCCACCAGCTTGATTTCGTGGCGACGCTCTTCGTTATCTTTTTTGGTGAGTCGATGGCCGAGGGAGCGGTTCAAATGAAGGGAAATTGAAGGGATGTCCTGAATTAATTTAAGAAAGTCCTCTTTCTCAAGCCGCAGGACAAGACCGTTTCGTTTTGCTTCGATGGAAAGACTATGGGGACGGTTCATCAAAAGAGAGGTTTCGCCAAAGTGGTCCCCGCGATAAAGGTAGGCGAGGGTGGTCCCGGCATTGTGGGCCTTCGATTTTGTAAAGAGGCGGAAGCGGCCGGCCACAATGACATAAAAGGCATCCGCAGGCGCGCCTTCTTGAAAGACAATGTCCCCGCGCTTAAACTCAACTAGCCTTGCCTTTTTTTCGATCAGTTTCTGCTCGTTGGAAGAGAGGGCGGCAAAGACGGGAATCTCGTCGAGGGAATATTCTTTCGTGAAGTCTAATTTTCGTCCGAATTGAAAGAAGGCCATAGGCTATTTAGTATCGGCACGAAACCCTATGGGCCTAAGAGCCGGCCGCTAAAAAAGAACAAACTTAGCACTCGTAGCGCTAGAGGATCGTGAAGACAGAAACAATATCGAGTCGGGAAGATTAGGTGCTCGGACAAAAAAGCAGACGCTCGATCTCCTGCTTCCAATGGAGACGAAGCTTCACGGCCTTGGCGCGCGAAATACGAGGTACGAAACGGCGATACTTTCGTTTTTGATCGATGAGCTTGAGCGAGGGCCAGACCCCGGAGACCTTGGCGGCCAGCTTGGCCGCCCCCCAGGCCGTTGATTCTGCAATATCGGAAACGAGCACGGGGATCCCTAAAAGATCCGCCTGAAATTGCATGAGGAGTTCGTTCGCCGTGGCACCCCCGTCCACTTTAAGCGCACGAAGCGGATGGCCGGATCCGCGTCTCATGCCTTCCAGGACATCCGCGCTTTGATGGGCGATCGACTCAAGCGCCGCCCGGATGAGGTGCTCACGCTTTGTTCCGCGCGTAAGACCCGTCATCATCCCCCGCACATTCGGATTCCAGTAGGGCGACCCCAAACCTGCAAAGGCGGGAATGAGCGTGACCCCTCCGGTGTCTTTAACTTTCTTTGCCAAAGAAGCGGTTTCGTTTGCCTTTTTAAAAAATGCGAGGCCGTCTCGAAGCCATTGAATAACGGCCCCGCCGATAAAAACAGCTCCTTCCAAGGCATAAACCGGCTTTCCATTTTCATCACTCGCTAAGGTCGTCAACAAACCAAAAGGCGGGCGGCGATATTTTGCGCCTACATTTAAAATAAGAAAACACCCTGTCCCGTACGTATTTTTGGCTTCCCCTGATTGGTAGCAGCCTTGTCCATAAAGCGCGGCTTGCTGATCGCCAATCAAGGCCTTGATCGGGATCCCCGCCCCGAGGGGTTTGCATTGTACCGTCACCCCGAAATGAGAACCGGATTCCTGGACCTTGGGAAGAATGGCTCTCGGGATCTTAAGATAACGGAGGAGTTCCGGATCCCAAGTTTTGGTTTTGATATTAAAGAGGAGTGTCCTTGAGGCATTGGTGTAATCGGTGGCATGGGAACGAGCGCCGGTTAATTTCCAGAGGATCCAGCAGTCGATCGTTCCAAAAAGGATCTCGCCATCCTCCGCCTTCTTTCTCAATCCCTGGACATGGTCTAAGAGCCATCGAATCTTGGTTCCCGAAAAATAGGGATCCAGCACAAGGCCGGTTTTGTCGCGGAATTTCTTTTCGAGGCCGAGGGATTTTAATGCCTCGCAGAAAGATGCGGTGCGTCGATCCTGCCAGACAATCGCAGGGTGAACCGGCCTCCCCGTGCGCCGCTCCCACAGGACGGTGGTCTCGCGTTGATTCGTGATTCCGATGGCCCGAATGGCCTCAGAGGAAAGACGGGCTTTTTTTAAAGCTTGGGTCATGACCGCAAGAACCGAACGCCAGATCTCTTCGGGGTCATGTTCCACCCAGCCCGGACGCGGAAAATGCTGACGAAACTCTTGATAAGCCGAGGCGAGCGGCCGGCTTGAAGCGGCATATAAAATCGCACGGGTGCCGGTGGTGCCTTGATCGATGGCGAGAACTACGGAGGGTCGCATTTGAAGGTGCTCAGCCTACGGAAGGTCGGGAATGGGGCCAAGTGGAGAAGCGAGGTGAAGTAAAAAAGTGAGGAATCAGCTGACTTCCGAAATTTCTTCGGGGTCTGAAAAATCATTCACCTTGGTTTCAAGCCAATGATTGTAAGCGTAATCAAGGACGCGAAACTTATCCACGGGGTCCATCATGAGGAACCGCACTCCCTGATCATACCCCTGGTTGTCTCCTTCCGAAGGGCGGGACCACATGACTTTTCCGGAAGTGGCCACAGGTTTAGGATCATCAGGGATATTGATTTCGAGATCAAGCGTTGTCCCCTCTTGAAGGCTCGAGGTGGAGTTCATCTTTAAGCCTTCTCGCGAGAGATCTTTGCTCAGACTGACCCCTTTTGCAGAACGCTCATTTTCCGTTGCGTGATATTTCACGCTCATGTACGCATCGAAGCGCTTAAATTTACGCCGCTCTTTTTCCATGCGCTTTCTCCTTTGACTTTAAACGAAACCGTCGTGGCTGTTTGTTTGAACGATTAGGACTTTTATCATTTGTTAAACTAACTGGAAACAAATAAACATTTGCGTGAAACTGATAAAAATATAGCACACGGTCCCATCAATTACAAGGGAAGGGAGCGATTTTTTTACTCCCTCCGACCCTTCCCTCCTACCGGTAATTCGTGAATTGCAGCGGGATATCCGGAGGGCTGGATTGAAGGAGATGGATCACCGCCTGGAGGTCGTCCTTGCTCTTGGAAGTGACCCGAATCTGGTCCCCCTGAATAGCGGCCTGAACCTTCAATTTGGCATCCTTAATGGCCCGAACGATCTCCTTCGCCTTCTCTTGAGCAATCCCCTGGACAAGGCTGACCTCTTGGCGGAGCGTTCCCTCAAAGGCCTTTTCGGGCTCGGCAAACTGCAGCGCCTTCAGGGGAACCCTGCGGGAGGCCATCCGGGTTTTTAGGATATCCTGCAGATTCCGAAGTTTAAGCTCGTCATCCCCAATCAGACTGATTTTGTTTTCGGTGCGAAGGAATTCGATCGAACTTTTCGAGCCTTTAAAATCAAAGCGGGTCTGAAGCTCCTTCAGCGCTTGATTGACGGCGTTGTCAATTTCCTGGAGATTGATTTGGGAGACAATATCAAACGAAAATTGCGAGGCCATGAGATGGGGCTCTAGGCTGGTTTTGAACTTTCGAGTGAGGTTAAAAACTTGCGGATTTTATCTTTGGCATCTGAATCGATGGCGACAAATTCAATGCCGGTGTCAAACTGGGGGGTCCGTGTCTTGGAGTTGCGGGTGGGCACGGTCCAAACAATTTTGCCGTTCGACGCAATCCAAGAACCGCTTTCGGGAAGCTCGAGCCGCAATTGACACGCCGCAAATCGTTCAAGGCGCTCCCGTAAAATGACGCAGACACCTCCCAGCCCAAGATTTTCTGTCATCGTCGTGATCGGCTGGCGGGAGGCCTTAGCTTGAATGGTAATTTCACAGCGAATGTTGATGCGAGGAAACTTTCTCTGGTTAAATCCATCCCACATCATGGAAAGCCTGCCCCCCATGCGTTAATCGAAGGTTTGAATGAAGGCATCCTGGAAGGGCTGGGCCATTTCCTTCTTTTTAAACTCGGCAAGCTGCTTCTCGGCCTCGCGATAATCCTTAAAACCGCCGATGAAAACCAAATGGTAGACCTTGCTGTTGGGACGCTTAGAGGTCTTCACAAAAGTCCTGAGCTTCATCTGGCCGAGGCTTGCCGCCAGCCGATCGGCATCCCCCTTGGTCACAAAAGTAGCTACTTGAATCGCATAAGGCTCTTCTGGTTCCGCTGGCACCACCGCGGGTTTAGGCGTTGCTGTCTCCGAACTCTTCACGGCAGCGCCCGCGGGCAGCGATGTCTTTTCATTTCCCTTGACCGTATCCTTTGAAGCAGGACTTAAATCCCCTTCCAGAAGAATGGCAGGCGGTTCGCTTGCCGGACGCGGCGCCTTCATGGCGATTTCGCGCTGGCTATTCAGAATATGAATGCCGGCAAAGATGGAAACAAAGATCAGGGCAGGGACGCCCCACGAAACCCGCTTGCGGATGTGAGGTTTCCTGAGATCAAACACCTGTCCCAAAAAGCGCAGAACGCCAAGAAAAGCAACGCCGATAAACTGGGCCAATGCGGCAAGAACTTGAGTGAGGGTCTTTGCAAATGCTTCGCTGGAAGGGTTGGGAGCCGTTGTGTATCGGGGCGCCGTAAAAGGGTCCTGGCCGGGTTTTCGGCCCTCAAAAATATCGGTGCGTGTGACTTTGATGGGCGGTTCAGACGGGGGTAATCTTTCTTGCTCGGGAAACAGCTCGCGCGACTCCGTGGCGGGTTCCTGCATGACCGGCTTGCTCGTTTCGGAGAGGCCTGGGGGAGGAGTTGCGGATTTTATCTCGGCATCTTTTTCACCCTCCGGAGTAACGAGGTGCCCGTAAAGCTTTTCTCGAATCTCTTTCTCGGTCAGGGTATGCAGATGCTCCCCTGTTTTTTTCTTCTGATCAAACAGTCCCATGCTCGATTGAGGGTTATTTAAACTTTGGCCTTCTTGTGATTTTCCCGGAGCGAAAGCGAAAACTTAAGCAACGTCACGGCCCCCATGGGAATATGGGCGCGCGCAATGAATCCCCGCTTCTCGCAAAGCTTAATGGCGCCCTCCATGCGGGAGGTCGTGCGAAAAATAATTTCCTTGTATCCCACCTCATCACAAAACTGAAGGGCGCGGTCAATCAGCTGCAATCCAATCTTTTTTTTGCGATAGAACTTGGCAACAAAAAGACGCCGGAGGAGTGCCACCCGATCATCTTCTTTTTTAACCGCCACCGTCCCGATGACCTTCCCGTGATTTTCAGAAGCGACAAAAAACGCCTCCCCAAGACCTCCGTAGGAACGCTGAATATCCTCGATATCTTCGGTGGGATAGGCCGCTTTCTCTTCGCCGAATTCTTCGCTCATAATACTCGTGATCAGATCTCGAACCTGTCCCTGGTCACTGGACGTGAAGCGGTGAATGGCGATCGTGCTCATAAAAGGAATTATTTTTTTTCCTTACCACCGGGTGCAGGCGTTTTCGCCGCCGGGGCTTTTGCCGCAGGAGCTGCTCCCTTTGCAGCGGGGGCGGCTGCCTTCGCTCCGGCCGGCTGAGCGGGTGCTGCGACAGCGCCCGGAACGGTCACTGCGGCACCTTCTTCGGCAGGGGCTTCTTTCACCTTTTTCACTTTAATCTTAATGGACCTGACTTTAGGAAGGCCGAAGACCGTTTTTCGATCCTGCCATTTATTATCTTCCTGGAGTTTTTTAATGCGCTCAAAGCGCTTTAAGACGTTGCGGTGCTTAACGCCCACGCTTTCGATTCGAAGACTTGCATGCTGAGACATCGTGATTCCAACCTTTCCAAATCGCTGTCAATCATGCCGACTGATACTCGGCCATTTGCGGGGGGCATTATACCCACTTTGCATGGGCTTTACCAGATGAAATTCTCATTGATTTATAAAGGAGACGAGCGGCGCGGCGAGAACTTGAAAAGGACCCGCTTGGCCCCGGGACAGGGTTAGAAAATGAAGATTTCTGCTAGAAAAAGCTTGTCCGGCTAGGCAATATTGCGGACGTAGGCATCCTGCGGTGCCAAGCCCTGGGAGCGAAGTTCGCGAAGCGTCTCGGTCGCAGTGGACAAGGTCTCAAACCCATTGACGCAGACCTGTTGAAATCGGCCGCTTGGAATGATAAATCCCTGGAATCCTTTTTCAGCCAGCGTCTTAATTTGACGCTCTGCCGCTTCTTTCGAGGCGTAGGTTACTAATTGAATCGTGTAGTGACCCGAGGGTCTGCCGCCTGTTTGCAAAGTGACCGATTCCATTTCTTTTTTCGATTCCGCCCGAGCCTCCGTCTTCCCGGACTCGCCCGAGGATGGAGGAGCCGCCGGCCGATCGTAAACGATTCCCCCCTGGGCGATGACCTGCACCCGAAATTCCTCGGCCATGCGCTCGCGTTTGGCTCGTTCTGCTTTCAATTCAGCCATGGCAAATTTTTTTCCGCTTTCGACTCCGAAGGAAAAAACAAAGACAAATAAAATGACGACCCCAATGACTCCCGCCACCGCCTGATCTAATCGCAGGGTAAAGCGGTAACGTTCCAAAAAAGAGACCTTGGGAGTTCCGGAAACTGCGGGGGACGTTACGGTAGGCGTAGACTCAAATAAATCCGTTTGCATGGCGTAAAACGATTTCCTCTCTCTAGCTAAGAGTATGACCCTGTGCGCATTAAATTACGGCAATTTTCTTGCAAGACCTGAGCGCTTTTTCGAATTTTTCTCGTTTGGCTGGCGTAATCCACCTCCACAATCCCGAATCGGGGCCCAAAACCATGGGCCCATTCAAAATTATCCAGAAGCGACCAGTAAAAATACCCCCGCACCGGGATCCCTTCCCCCATGGCTCGCGCCGCCTGGGCAAGGTGATCCCGGATAAAACGCTCCCTTTGCGTATCCTCCTCGGAACAGATGCCGTTTTCGGTGATGAGAATAGGAAGCTGATAGCGCGCCAGACTCTTCAGGAGGTGGTAAAAGCCTTCCGAATAAACTTCCCAACCCATGGCATTCGTTTCCTTCACCTGATGCCGATGATGGCCCTTTTCACAGCTTGCGCCAAATACCTCACCCCCCTTCGTCCCCTGATAGCGGATAAACTCGCGGGTGTAATAATTGACTCCCAGGAAATCGAGGGCCTGGTTGCTAGAAAGAAACTCGCAAAAGATGCCGGGGAGAAAGAGAAATCCGGACTGCAGGGCGCGGAAGCAAAGATGATTGAAAAAATAATTCCGAAAAGCAGTGGTTCCTTGATCCAGCAAAGAAAGGGGGCGGCAGGGAGTCAAGTGAGTCATGTGGTGCGCAATCGACACCCACACGGAGCGGCCGCCGAGCTTACGCTCGTAATAACCATGGATCAAACGATACGCAGAAAGATGGGCCTCCAAGAGCCGCCTGAGGACGGCAAGCGCCTCCGGGTAAGAACGCCGCCCCGGCGGCCAAGTGCCTTCATAATAGCCAAAGTAAAGGTAGATCAAGGGTTCGTTGATCGTCACCCACAGGCGTACGTAAGGCGCAAAGGCCTCGAGCGCTCGTTCAACGTAACGTGAAAAATAAAAGAGGGCGCGATCGCTCAACCAGCCGCCGCGATCCATAAACCACTTAGGGCTTGTAAAGTGGTGCAACGTCACGACAGGCTCGATATGCCGAAGCCTGAGTTCGTGAAAGACCGCCTCGTAGTGGCGAAAGGCTTCTTCATTCCAGACGCCTTCTTCGGGTTCGAGACGGCTCCATTCGATGGAAAAGCGATGGGCGTTATGACCTAAGCGGGAGAGGAGTTCAATGTCTTGAGGAAAAAGATGGTAATGATCGCAGGCGGCGCCCGAGGCTTCTCGAACTTTGAGCGCCGCTTCCCACGCCCACCAGTCGCTCGCGCAGTTGTTGCCTTCAACCTGATGGGCGCTTGTGGCCGCGCCCCAAAGGAAAGGGAGCTCCACGTTACTCAACCAGTTTGGCCCGCTTCGGAGGCCACCAGATGAAAAAGGCCTTCCCAATCAGATTTTTTCCCGGCACAAAACCCCAATTGCGGCTATCAGATGATTGCGCCGAATTATCCCCCAGGACAAAATAAGACCCCGCCGGAACTTTGATCACCTGACCGGTCTTTCCATAATTCCATTCTTCGCGGTTGTAATAATAATGATGAGAAAAAGGCGGGTCATTCAAGACGGCTCCATTCAGTAAAACTTTCCCATCGCGGATCTCAATTTCCTCACCCGATAGTCCCACAAGGCGCTTCACAAAATCTTTTTTTTCGGAGCCGGGGAATTTAAACACAATGATATCCCCTCGTTTTGGCGCTTTAAAACGGTAAGAAATTTTATCCACAAAGATTCGATCGCCTTCAAGGAACGTTGTCCGCATAGAGCCGGTCGGAATTTTGTAAGGACCTAAAAGAAAGGTGCGGATCACCACCGCGAGCAAGGCCGCCCAAAGAAAGGGCTCTCCCCAATTCTTCCAAAACTGCTTGAACCATTCTTTGGGATTGCGCCGCCAAAGCTGCCAACCCTCGTGAAGATCCCGCCGGTAGACCACAGCAAGCACCAGGGCCCCCAAGGCTGCCCAGAGGACCCACGGGTTATGTTGAAGAAAGGAAAGCGCCCTTGAGATCGCGCCAGACATCATGAGTCCACCCGCAGCAATGCGATAAAGGCTTCTTGAGGAAGATCGACCCGGCCGATTTTTTTCATCCTTTTTTTACCCTCTTTTTGTTTCTCCCAAAGTTTGCGTTTACGCGTAATATCCCCGCCGTAACATTTTCCCGTCACGTTTTTTTTGAGTGCACTGATGGACTCCCGAGAAATAATCTTACTTCCGACCGCGGCCTGAATCACTACTTCGAAAAGCTGTTTTGGGATGACCTCCTTCAGCTTTTCACAAAGAACCTTGCCTCGGTTGTAGGCCTTCTCATGAAAGACAATGCTCGATAATGCATCGACAGGTTCGTTATTAATAAGGATATCGAGTTTGACGAGCTTGGCCGGCCGATAGCCGATAAAATCATAATTCAAAGAGCCGTAGCCTGCCGTCATCGATTTGATCTTGTCATAAAAATCCATCACGACCTCCGCAAAGGGCATTTCATAAATGAGCACGGCGCGTGTAGGGTCGAGATATTCCGTACTCTTATAAATGCCCCGCCGATCCTGACAAAACTGCATCATGGCCCCCGTGGTCGTGGTGGGGATCATGAGCTGCGTTTTGATATAAGGCTCTTCGATGCGGTCAATTTCTTGCGGAGAGGGAAGCTTGGTCGGGTTCTCAAGCCATATCGCTTCCTTATCATGCTTCCGGATTCGGTAGACTACGTTGGGGGCTGTGATGAGAAGCTCGAGACCAAATTCGCGTTCAAGCCTCTCTTTGGCGATATCCATATGAAGCAGTCCGAGAAAGCCGCAGCGGAAACCAAAACCAAGCGAGGCAGAGGTTTCCGGCTCATAGATGAAGGACGCATCATTCAGCCGGAGCTTGCCCAAGGCATCCCGAAGCGCCGCAAAATCTTTGGTACTGATGGGATATAACCCGCAAAAAACCATGGGCTTCGCTTCGTGGTAGCCGGCAAGCGCCTCGCTCGCCGGATTTTGTGTGAGCGTGATCGTGTCACCCATCTTGACTTCAGAAATATCTTTGATATTGGCCGCTACATAACCCACCTCGCCTACGCCTAACCCCTGAACAGGCTCGGGCCGGGGATTAAAAATACCGATTTCTTCAATCGCATGCTGATGCCCCGTCTGCATCATAAGAATCGAATCCCCCTTGCCAATCGACCCGTCCATGACCCGGATGTAGGCAATGACCCCGCGGTAGGCGTCATATTTGGAATCAAAGATAAGGGCCTTCAAGGGCTTCTCCGGATCTCCTTTTGGCGCTGGGATGCGATCAATCAGGGCCTGCAAAATTTGTTCGGTGCCTTCTCCCGTTTTCGCGCTTGAGAGGATCACTTCTGAGGGATCGGCGCCTAAGAAATTCACCACTTCCTTTCTCACCTTCTCAGGATCCGCAATAGGAAGATCAATTTTGGTGATGACCGGAATGATGAAAAGGTTTCGTTCCATGGCCAGATAAAGATTGGCCACGGTCTGCGCTTGAATACCTTGTCCGGCATCCACCAAAAGGAGAACGCCTTCACAGGCCGCAAGGCTTTTTGAGACTTCGTAGGTGAAGTCCACGTGGCCGGGCGTATCAATGAGATTCAAAATGTAATCTTTGTATTGAATGCGCACCGCCGTGGCCTTGATCGTAATCCCGCGCTCCCGCTCAAGATCCATATCATCTAAGATCTGTTCACGAAATTCCCGCTTGGAAATCGCCCCCGTGTCCAGAAGCAGGCGGTCGGCTAAGGTTGATTTGCCGTGGTCAATATGCGCAATGATGGAGAAGTTTCGAATGTGGGAGGGATTCATGCTCAGGCGGCTTGGCTTGATCGAAGACCCTGGATGGCCTTGGCGCGATCTTTCTCGCCAAAGATGGCCGTCCCCGCCACTAAAATATCGGCCCCGGATTCAACAGTGACCTTGGCTGTTTCGCGATTGATGCCGCCATCCACAGAAATAAGGCCCGAGAATTGAGGACGAAGCACTTTGACTTTATCCATCATGTCCGGCAGAAAGGATTGTCCTCCAAAACCCGGCTCCACGGTCATGATCAAGACCAAATCCAATTTGGGGAGAAAAGGCAGAATTTTTTCAATGGGTGTCGCGGGTCTTAGAGAAAGACCGGCTTTGGCCCCCAAGGCCTTGATCTTATCGAGCGCATCCCCGGTTCTGGGCGAGGCTTCAACGTGAACCGTAATCCAATCCGCTCCCGCTTTTTTGTATTCCTCCACGAAACGCAGCGGCTCCTCAATCATGAGGTGAACATCAAGCGGCAGTTGGGTGATCTTCCGAATCCAGCGAATCACCGGGGGACCGATGGTCAGGTTGGGAACAAAGTGGCCGTCCATCACGTCTACGTGAATGAGATCGCACCCCGCTTTTTCGACATCTTGAATTTCTTCTCCAAGACATCTGAAGTCCGCGGAGAGAATGCTGGGGGCGATTTTGATTTTCTTAACGGTCACTTTAGTGGCCATCGACTTCAAAATCCTTTGCAATTTGCTTCTGGACCTTGGAAGGAATAGGTCCGATGAGCGCCAGATTCAGATGACTCGAGCGAAATATATTTTGCGCCACTTCAGTGACGTCCTTTTCGGTGACGGCCTCGATATTCTTGCAGATTTCATCGCGGCTGGGTAGTTCATTTCGATCGAGCACGCGCTCCCCCACCCACATGAGGTGATCAAGGGTATCTTCCAGGGCCATGAAAAGCTGGCTGGTAAAATAATCCTTGGCCCGCCTAAGTTCCCCCGCGCTGGGAGGCTTGCGCTTCAGCTTGGCGAGTTCTTTCAGGATCACTTGAATGGCGGTGGGGGCCTTCTTGGCCTCCACCCCGGCTGAGACCACAAAGGCGCCGGTATCGAAAAAATAATTGACACCGGATTTCACTTCGTAGGCCAACCCTCTTTTTTCCCGCACCTCTTCAAAAAGGCGGCTCGACATATTGCCCCCCATCAAGACATTCAGCACGCCCAGTTTATACCGATCGGGGTGAAAGCGCGAGAAACAGCGCAGACCGATGACAAGATGCGTCTGTTCGGTATTTTTTTCAACAAAGTGGGTCTTAGGTCTTGTTTGATGAGTCTTCGCCTTCGAGAAAGACGCTGCCGGCTGGGAAGAGGTGCGGGAAAAATATTCCTCGGCCTGGGCCACCACCTCTTTATGTTCCACCGGCCCCGAGACTGAAACCAGGATGTTTTTTGGATGGTAGTAGCGCTTCATGTAATCGCGCATTTGGGAGCGTTTAATTCCAGAAACGCTTTCCACGGTCCCCGCCACCGGCCGGCCGAGCGGCTGTCCCGGCCACATCACCTCCCCTAAAAGATCGTGAACGTAGTGCGAGGGAAGATCGCGATACATTTTGATCTCTTCTAAGATCACGGTGCGTTCCTTGTTGAGCTCGGTCAAATCGAGGGTGGCGTTATTGACCATATCCGAAAGCACGTCCATGGCCTTGGGGTAATGCGGCTTTAAAAGCTTGGCATAATAACAAGTCTCTTCTTCGCTCGTGAAGGCGTTTAAGACTCCCCCTACCCCTTCAATCTCTTCTTTGATTTGGCGCGTGTTGCGTTTTTTCGTTCCCTTAAAGAGCATGTGCTCCAGATAGTGAGACACCCCGGAGATCTTTGCCGATTCAAAACGCCCGCCGGAGCGCACCCAAATGGCCACGGCCGCGGATTCGCGTTCCTGCATGGGCACGGTCAACACCCTCAAACCATTGGATAAACTCGTCAAACAATAATTCATTCCTTCATCCTTCCGTTAAGACTGCCGTTTACAAAAATCGAGATAACTCTGAAGAATCCGCTGCGCCGCAAGTCGATCGCGGATGCCTTTGCGTTTGGCGCGGCTGACATCCGCGTGAATCAAAAGCCTCTCAACCTCCTGCGTACTCAATCGCTCATCCCAAAGGATCCAGTCGGCCTCAAGGGACCGCCTCAGCCAATCTACGTGGCCCGTAATTTTTTGCGCCTGCGTGCCGATCTCCCCTTTCATGGTTTTAGGCAGGCCCACCACAATCCGCGAGACCTGGTAACGATTCACGAGCTCGGTGAGATTCCGTAAAAGTTCCTTGCGGCTGTGAAACCCCAAAGTGATTAATGGCGACGCGATGGTTGCAGTTTCATCGCTTACCGCCACGCCGACCCGTTTCTCACCCATATCAAGCCCGAGCAGGACCTCCACGTCAAACGCCTTGAATGCCCTTCACCATTTTTTTGATAAATTGCACGGCAGGCGCCACGCGGCCCCCGGCACCGCGAATTCGATCCACAATCGCGCTCCCCACAATCACCCCGTCTCCCAATCGGCAGAGCGCCTTGGCTTGTTCCGCATTCGACACACCAAACCCGATTAGAATCGGATTTCGAGACTTGCGCTTCAAGGCCCTTAATGGCCCGCGAATATCCAAAGGTAACGATTTACGGGCGCCTGTGACCCCGCGAAGGGAAACGAAATAAATGAAACCTGAGGAGCGCTTTGCAATCTTTAGGGCGCGGGCATTTTCGGTCGTGGGCGCCGCCAAAAACACCTGCGCCAATCCCTTTTTGCGGCACTCGGCTTGAAAATCTATTTCCTCCTCCGGCGTAAGGTCAGGCACGATGACTCCGTCAAAGCCGCTTGCCTTGGCATCGCTTACAAAACGCTTCAGGCCGTAATGATAAATCGGGTTAAGATACGTAAAGAAAAGAATGGGGATTTTAGCCCCCCGCCCTCTTAAGCGCTTCACAAGCCGGAAGGCATCTTGCACTCTCACGCCCTTTTTTAAGGCCTGCTCGGAAGAGTATTGAATCGTCGGCCCGTCGGCTAATGGGTCCGAAAAAGGAAATCCGAGCTCCAGAATATCGACACCCGCTTTTTCAAACTCAGCGATCAAAAGCTCGGTTGCCTTAAGATTCGGGTAACCCAGCGTGAGAAAAGCGCAGAAAAGTTTTTTTTTGTTTCGGCGGTTGTTTTGAACTTTTGTGATTAATCGGTTTTTCACAGAATCTTCTTGACCGTATCAATATCTTTATCCCCGCGGCCGGACAAACAAAGGGCCAGGGATTCATTTTTGCGGGTCTTTGGCATCAGCCGCTTGAGATACCCTAAGGCATGCGAGGGCTCAAGCGCCGGCATAATCCCTTCAAGCTGCGTCAGCATCTGAAAACCCTCGAGGGCGTCCTTATCCGTCGCGGTTTCATAACGAACGCGGCCGGATTCTTTTAAAAAGGCGTGCTCGGGACCGACAGAAGGGTAGTCCAACCCGGCGGAAATCGAGTGGGCCAGCTGAACCTGTCCTTCCTGATCCTGCAAAAGGTAGCTTTTCATGCCATGTAGAATACCGTGCGAGCCCTTGGTGAGGGAAGCGGCATGGCGGCGGCCGTGAAGCCCCTCGCCTGCTGCCTCAACTCCGATCAGCTTGACCCGCCGATCCTGCAAAAAGGGGTGGAAAAAACCGATGGCATTGCTGCCGCCTCCGACACAGGCAAGAAGATAATTCGGCAAATAATTTTCTCTTTTGCGAAAAAAATCTTTCGTCTCACGGCCGATCACGGACTGAAAATCGCGCACCATCATAGGATAGGGATGCGGCCCTACGACCGAGCCCAAAAGATAATGGGTCGATTCCACATTCGTGACCCAATCGCGAATCGCTTCGTTCGTGGCGTCCTTCAGAGTCTTTGAACCCGAGTGCACCGGCACGACCTTGGCCCCAAGCAGTTGCATCTTGTAAACATTAAGGGCCTGGCGATGAATGTCCTCATCCCCCATATAAACCACACACTCGAGACCAAAAACGCAAGCCGCGGTGGCGCTCGCAACCCCGTGCTGTCCCGCGCCCGTTTCGGCTACAATTCGTTTTTTACCCAAGCGCCTCGCTAAGAGTCCTTGCGCCAGGGTATTATTGATTTTGTGGGCCCCCGTGTGACAAAGGTCTTCGCGTTTAAGATAGATTCGAGCCCGGCCAAAGTAACGCGAGAGATTCTTGGCTTCATACACGGGCGTTGGGCGTCCGGCGTAATCGTGAAGGTAGCCGCGAAGCTCCGCCTGAAACTTTTTGTCTTTTTTTAATTTCCGGTAGGCTAACGTAAGATCGTCAAGAGCCTTCACGAGCGTTTCCGGGACATAACGCCCGCCAAAGATGCCGAAATGACCGGACTTGTTTGGCCCCGTTAGACCTCTTTGCAATTCAATATTTTTTTGTTTCATCGTAAAACTCGCCTATTTATTGATTGATCTTGAAACTGCCCACCCCCCAAGGTCTAACGGGGTAATTCAACCTCAGCGATCTGATTATTTTTGACCCAGCCGCTTTCTCCATTCCAAAGGAGTGCCCGGCTCCAGTCTTCGCGCCGATCCACCACATAAACTTTAAGCCCCTCCCCCAAGCGAAAAGCCACCTGATCCGTGTCGGAGGGACCATACCTTATTTCCGCTTGCTTGGCTACGACAACCGCATCACGCCAAACATCCATCTGCATCTTCTTGGCACTGAGAAGGGCAGAAAAGATAAGAGATAAAATCAGCAATGTTTTTCGTGTGGGACCCCAGGGCGCACCTCGCCTTGAAGACAGGGCCCACAGCCAACCGCTAAGGAAAAGACCGAAAAGTAAAAGACTCACAAATAAGATTTCATTGAAGGTGAAAAATTTCAGCACCGCTTCGAGGGCCTTTAAATACCAATTGCGTTTATCCTCAATCTTATATTCGAGGAGCCCCCGCACGTAATTCAAATTGCGGCGGATATCTCCGTTCCTCGGGCTCAGCGCAAGAGCCCGCTCATAAGCCAAGAGAGAGGCCCCCGAAGCACCCAGCCGAAAGCGGGCGTTACCTAGATTGTAAAAAAAGACCGCTGTATTCGGATATCTGGCGGCAAGTTCCTCGTAGGTCTCGGCCGCGGCTTGAAATCGGCCTTCCTGATAATCCTCGTTTGCCTTTTTAAAAATTCGAATGTCGGAGGCCTCGAAAGCCCAAAGCAGAGTTGGAAGCGCCGCCCCTAAGCCAAGCGCTAACATAAATAGGATCCATCGGGTCTGACCCCATCGACTGCGTATCATCGGCGTTTCCTTTCCATTCGGTCCATCGTTTCTCGCAAAATCTTAAGGGCCTTTTGCTTGGACTCACCCGGCACCTGTGCCTTGGCAAACCTCGACTCATCGCATAACTGATAAAGCTCCAGGACTTCCCGGTAGAGCGGATCCTCGGTTCCAAAGGTCTCGGCGAGCTGCCTCTCTAAGTCAACGCGCGTCATGCCGAAGGCCGAAAGGTTGAATTGATCCGACAAATATTGCGTGAGAATTTTTTCGATCTCATCGAAGTACGCATTCAGTCCCCCGGACTCCCGAGAGCGGCGGAGTCCTCCCAGGCGTTTGATTTTCGCCTCCGCCTGCGAACGGGCAAAGGTGCGGCGTTTGAGCGCACTGTCCCGCGCATAGACTTGTGCCTGGCGTTCCCTTAAAAAACCTAAGATAAGCAGGACGAAAAGAATTAAATCAACGGCCATGCCACCGCGCAGCAGCCATTGAAAGGTATTTTTCCAGACAGGGTTGGGTATTTTTTCTTCAAGATAACGGATGTCCTTTCCTTCCTCGCGGATTTCCTTTTTAAAAACCTCGCTGCCGCCAAGGGCTGCGGGCATCTTAAAGGTTTGGGTCGAGGGGCTCACCTCGAGCTTGAACTCGGGCGTGGCGAGCGTTTGATAGGTGCGCCGGCCCGGATGAAAGAAACTAAACGAGACGGAAGGAATGCTTTGCGGACCTGACTGAATCGGAATGAAAACAATCTCAAAGGTCTTGCGGCCGCCGATGACGTTGCCGTTTTGGTAAAGCTGTGAGGAGGTATCCGAATCATAAATTTTAAACTGCGGGAGCTCCGGCATCTTGGGCTTGTTCAAGGTTTCGATATTGCCCTCGCCTTCGATCACAAGCTTCATCGTAACAGGCTCGTCTTGCTTCACCTCCTGCTTATCCACGCTTGCGGAGAGGCGAAAATCACCCACCGCTCCGTTAAAGCCCGCAGGCTCTCCCTGGGTCGGCAAAGGATTCACCTGAATGGAAATAGGAGGGGGCTTTAAGAGCCGGTTTTCACGCCTCGCAAAGAAACTCCCGCCGGAGAAAAAACTGTCGTTAAAAAAATCGTCAAACACGCTTGTGGTTTGAGGTTCCTGCCGAACGGAAACTTTAAGGGTGCCGGGCTGGATGGTGTAATCCGCCGCCGCAGTGGGAAAAAGCGCTACTTTTTTGACATCGGCCTTCACATAACGCTTGCCGCCGATCCGCACCGTTTCGCGGGGAATTTCACGCTCCATGGGAAATTCCTCAATCCAGAAACCGCTTACCTCCGGCTCGTTTTCAAATCCTTCGTAGCGGGTGTCGTATCGCGTATAAAGCGAGTAGGTCAGAATGATTTGTTCATTGGGATAAGCGCTCGTCTTATCCGCCCAGGCCCGCACAAAAACATTATCATCGTCGGGCTCAAAGGTAGGAGGCGGTTCATCATAAGCTGCGGCGGGCGGGGGCGCGGGATCAGGGGTGCTTTGAAAGGCCGCTGGCGATTGGCGGGCTGGAGATGAGAAAGGGCGTAAGGACGCAGGACTGCTCGAGGCCTGCCGGATCTCCATAGGAATGGCATCGGTTCTAAAAGTCTGGCCGCCGACCGGCACTTCAATCGGGTCGAGCACGTGTTTCCCGGGCGAGCGGGGGATGAGTACATAACTAAAATCAACGCTGGAGCTCGATTGATTGTTGACGAAGGTGATGCGGGAGGCGCGGCCGGTATAAAACGTGTCAAAATCCTTAAAAGCCGGAAGGCGCGGTGCCTGGATGTTGCCTTGGGCGCCTGCGATGCGGATATTTAAATGAATTTCTTCATTCACCTCGGCCGTGCGCTTGTCCAAGGTCGAGGTGACACTCACCTCCTCGGCTCGCACAGGCAAGGTGAGGATGAGAAAAGCTAATAAAAATAAAAGAGGCCTGGGCATACGGATTTTGGATTTTGTCTTTTGCATAAGAAGGGGTCATTCTATCGAATATCCTAACATCTTGTCAAACAATGAGTTAAGCGAAGGAGACCTTCCATTCCTTCTCCAGGTGCCGGGGAGAGATCTTCACGACCTCGCGGATCACTTCATCTGAATTCTTACCCTTGCCGTAGGCAGTCAGCATCTGCTTCACCAAAAACATTTTGTAGCGGTCCACGAGGTAATTCACGAGGTGATAGGATTGCTGGTAAAAAAGCGCGATGCGAAGCGGGTCTTGGATCGAAGCCATGCCCTGTGGACTCATCAGCTGATCGATGGGCAGGAGTGTCTTTGTCTTTACGGCCGAATTGAAGACGAGGAGGTCAACCGGCTTCACTTTGTTTTCTTCGTACTCCGCCAGGCCCTCATTGATCCAGGCGGGTGCGCGGCCTGCGCTCATGAAGGCCACAAAGGCGTGCGTCACTTCATGCGCCGTCAGGGCATCCAAATCGAGTTGATTAAAAGCGCCTTTTTTAATCGGCATACGGACTTTTCCGTCATAGAGCCCGCCCACCCAATGGGGCGCCTCGGTAATTTTCCGAAAATCCTCCTCCTCATAAAGCAGCACCACCGTCTTTTGGTTGAAATAAAACGCAAAATCCCGCGATATATTTAGGTAGGTCTTGCGCAGAAGTTCGCGCAGCTCAAAACCCTCCAGGCGCTCTTCTTGATTGTAATACTTGATGATAAAGTGCTCTTCCTGATAAGTGGAGAGTTTCTTTTCGACTTTGGTTTCTTCCATAAGCTTCTTAATTTTATCCTTCAGGCTTTCCTTAGGCCTGAGGTTGTAGGCAATCTCATAGTTCGATTTTGCTTCCGTAAGCTTTTGCTCGGCGGCATCAATATCCCCCATCAACTCATAGGCAAAGGCATTGGCATCATCTTGCTTCATGGAATCGCGAAGGAGCTCTCGTGCAAGATCGTAGCGGTTCGCCTGATACTGCTCGACGGCCTGATTGTAAAGCTGAATCGAGAGGGTGGTCTTGGGAACCACCGCCTTGTCGGGATCCTGCAGAAAAAAACTCATGAGCTCGACCCGCTGACGCCGCTCCATCGCTTCCTGATTCGCGGTTTTGTCTTCCGCTGCAAATAAGCCGGGAATCAAAGAAACAAGGCCTAACAGAAGGAGGCCATGGAAACCCGCCAGAGGACGCTCGCGAGGCGAAGCGGGCATGGATCCCGCCGCGATTCTTGGCGGGAGAGCGCAGCCGAGCGCGCGAGTGAGCCGATCCTCGCCGGGGATCGGCGAATGATCCGTCGGCGGCGTTTCCATGGCCTTCATGATTTCGCCTTCCATTCTCTCGCCATCTTGATTCGTTTCGCAATCGCAGGGTGATCGTAAAAAAACCATTCATAAACCGCGTGAGGCTCCGGATCCGCAAGGTTGACCCGCGCCAATTTTTCCATGCAGGAGATAAAAATATCGGGGTTGGGATAGGCCTTGAGCGCAAAACGGTCCGCGGCGCGTTCCACCCTTCTCGAGTATCCATTTTGAAGCGGCATAAGGACGAGGAAAAAGAGCTGAAAGATTAAAAGAAGAAGCGGCAGCGCCGCTAAGTCGCCCGCTCCCTCAAAACCGAGGGCCTTGGAAAGAGGCGCAAACCACCGAAACACAATCCAAAAAGCAAGGAAGGACGTCACAAGCCCAATCCCAAGCTGCTTCCAGATGTCTCTGTGTTTAAAATGGCCGAGTTCATGCGCCACCACGGTCTCAATCTCATTCGGAGTGAAATTCTCAATTAAGGTATCGCTTAAAACAACGCGCTTGGTACGGCCAAGGCCCATGAAGGCGGCATTGGCCTTTTTAGTGGTCTTGCTTAAATTAAGCGAGTACACATTTTCCACCGGAAGACCGTAGCGGCCGGCAAGCGTCAGGATCCGTTCCTTCAGGGATGCGTTTTCGACCTGGCTGTATTTATAAAAAAGTGGGACGATTAAAACCGGAAAAATCTTACCCATCACGTAACTTAAACCGGCATACCCCGCCCAGGCAATAAGCCACCAGCGAGCCGGAAACCGCCAGATCAGCGCATAAAGGGCCTCGATTAAGGCAAGCGAAAAAACAAAGGAAAGAAGGGTTTTCTTTGTGAATTCCTTTGCCCAGCTGCCAAGCGCTTGATTGGAAAGTTCATACTGGTGCTCTAAGACAAACCCCGAATAAAATCCGAGGGGGCCGTCAAAAGCCAGAAAATAAAGGGAAAGGAGTACAAAATAAACCGCGGCCGTTCCGTAAGGATTGGCCGACACGCCGAGGGCCAGCTCCTTTAACATCAAAGATAGCGGCGAAACAAAGGCAGCCGCCAAAAGAAGCGGCGTCAGAACCAGATGAAAAAGCGAAAGCGCCTGCCGCTTTTTTTGGTATTCTTTCGCTTTGCCTAACCTCTCCTCACTCATCGTCTCACTCTATCGGGGCCAGGTGGGGGCCCGGCCCCATTTAGTCTTGATTATAAAAAGGTTGCGAGGACGCCAAAATGATCGGTGGCGTAAACGCCTTCGGCATCGGGCTCGGTGTAAACCAGCTTGACATCAGTCAAGCGCCCCAAAAAATGCCGCTGATTGCGCATAAAAATGTAATCGATCCTGCGGTCCGGCATCTTGTGGAAAGAACTTGCGGCGTAAGGATTTCGATTGTCCCACGTCCAATGAGCACACGATCTTGCGGGATGTAAGTCGTCGTGCGAATTGGATCTGCCCCGCCTTGTGGCGGATCTCGCACAACAGGGATGCAGGGCAGCAAAGGTATCGACCCATTTGCCGAGAACGTTCATTTTTTTGATTTCAGCTGTCTCGGGCAGCGCATTAAAATCCCCCAGGGCAACCCCTTCACTTGCCGCAGCTTTTTCGTCCGTAAATTCAATCAGTTCATCCACCTGCTTTTGGCGCAAAGCTCCTTCGTCCAGCTGCCAGGAAAGATGGGTATTAAAAATCGCAAGCGTTTTGTCTTTGATTTTCAATTTCGCGTAGAGCGCGTAACGCAAATAATCTTCCGTCGGCGATTTGGTTTTCATGGTTAAGCAGGATGATTCCACGGCCGGAAATTTTGCCAGAAGCATGAGACCGGAATGTTCCGGAGGGAAGACAAGTGTGGGATAGCCCGTTCTTATTTGAACGCGAGCCGCCCACTCTCGGTTAAAGACTTCCTGAATGCCGATAATGTCCGGCTGATACTGCCTGAGACCTTCAAAAATAACTTCCCACCGGTCTTTCCACGGACCGCGCTCCTGCCAGGTATTGAGTGTGAGGATCTTCACCTGCTTTGGGACCTTATTTCTTCTAGCCTTCTGATCATTTGCTGCCTTACCCGATTTTTTAACGTTTCAAGGGATTCATCGGGTTTAGGCGTCACAGACTTTAGAATCGAAAGCGAAAACGAGGGCGCGGCTTTAAATAAACGCGATTTCTTCGGGATCGCATCCCCCGTGCCGTCGATCACAACGGGAAGGATGGGGATCTTCATTTCCGCCGCAATCTTAAAGGCTCCCATCTTGAATTCATGGATCTTGCCGTCAAGGCTCCTTGTCCCCTCGGGGAAAAAAAGAACGCTCACGCCCTTCCCGAGCCATTCTCTCGCCGTCACGATGGACTGGCGCCCGCTCTCGGCGCTCCCCCGCTCAATCGGGATATACCCCGCAAGCGTCATGTGCCAGCCGATAAAAGGGAGTGAAAAAAGTTCACGCTTGGCAAGAAACTTAAACTGAAGCGGAAGCCCGGCAAGCGCAATAAGAATATCCAGAAGACTCTGATGATTTCCCGCGACCACAAAGGGTCCCTGGGAAGGAATGTTTTCCCGGCCCTGGACCCTTAGCTTCCAGGTGGGATTGAGAAAGATAAGAGTCCCTCCCCACATGCGCCCCACAAGGTGAAAGAGCCTCCGCTTTTGAAAATCAAAGAGCAGGGTCGGGAGAAGTAAGAGAAGACCGCCTAAGACCGAAAAGAGGACCGTAAGCACCGCGAGCAAAGTCCAGGCGAGGAGGGTGAGCGGGATATTGAGCCAGGAATCCATCTTTTCGCGATTCGCGTAAGCCATAAGCGAAGGATTCTAACGGCGGCAGCCCTAAAAAACAAGCCGCAAGCAAACCCTGCAGAAAGGTTCTCTTATGCGTTAACCCACGACTGTGGGAGGGATCCCGCCGTTTTTTTTAAAACGGGAGGGCGAAGCCGAGTGCGCGAGTGAGCCAATCCTCGCCGGGGATTGGCGAACGGTGAGAAAATAACATTCTCGTGTTTCCGGCTTGTGTAGGTTTCGCTTGTGCAACGAAACCTTTCATATTTCCATGACGGTAACGTGTGTGATAGAATGTGGACACATTGGAGGCGAAGATGTCGGTCACAAAAGAACAGGTCATCGAAATCGCAAAGCAGTGTTTTGATCCCGAGATCCCGGTCAATATCTGGGACCTTGGGCTTATCTATGATATCGAGATCCCGGAAGACAAGAGCCAGGTCAATATCCGCATGTCGCTCACTTCTCAAGGGTGTCCCTCCGCGCAGGAAATTCCGGAGGATCTTAAGCGCAAGATCGCACAGGACTTGAAGGTGAAGGATGTCTCCGTTCAAGTCGTCTTCGATCCCCCCTGGACCCCGGAGCGCATCACCGCGGAAGGCAAAAAGAAGCTCGGCATCGAAGAATAACCCTAAAAAGGGGACAGGCTACTTTAATGCATTGAGCAACAAGAATAAAGTAGCCTGTCCCCTTTAAGTTCTCTTTAGCCATGAACCCTTCCGCCTCACAACCCCCGACACCTGACATCCAGCGCCTCTACGACGCGGCGCTGAACGATTACCGCCACAACCGCCTCTCCCAGGCTGAAGAAAAACTGAAGCAAGTACTCGCTCAAGACCCCGCTTTCGAAGACGCCTACGAGGCCCTCTCGGTCGTGCTCTACAATCAAAAACGTTACGACGAGGCTATCGAGCTCATCAAAAAATGGATTGTCTTAAATCCCAATTCTGTCATGTCGCACACGAATTTATCGCGCGGCTACGTGGCCAAGGGCATGATCCTGGAGGCCGAGCACGAGCAGGCCGAGGCGCGCCGGCTCACGTGGAAGGCCGAGCTCAAGGCAAAAAAACAGGAAATGCCCAAGGTGGACGTGGCAGAACAAATTGAACGTTTCAAGAAAGTGATCGAGTTCGACCCGAACGATGTCTTGGGCTACTTCAGTTTGGGAAATGTTTATCTGGATGCCGGTATGAAACGCGACGCGGCCGACACCTTTGAAAAGGCCGTCACGGTGGATCCCAAACACTCTTCTTCTTATTTAGGCCTCGGCCTTGCCTTGGAGGCCCTCGGTGATCTCGCAAAGGCAAAAAAAATCTATGAGCGCGGCATTAAAATCGCGGATACACAGGGTGATGTGATGCCGCAGAAGAAGATGGAAGGGCAATTAAAAAAAATAGAGGTGAAGGGGCAAGAGCAAAAATGACGCGGCTTGAAAGTAGGAGGTCAGGAAAAACAACCGCGATAAAACTTCCAAATCCCCGGCTTGGCAAGGGCCTCGGCCAACTCTTTCACAAGAGGATCGAGATACTTCCGGTCTAAAGACTTGCTTAGATTTTGAATCACTCCCCGTACATCTTCCCGATCCTTGGCGCGATCCGAAATAACCTTGTGAAGAATCAAATCTTCGGGACTGCAGACTTTGA
>CAYJSI010000013.1:2131-3906 GCA_964373045.1 uncultured bacterium | reverse complement strand
GTGCGGGAAACTCCCCAAAAGAGATTCGCAACACCGCCGATCACCATGTAGGGAATTTTGTTTGCCTTAAGAAAGCAGGCGATTTTAAGGAGGGTTTGCTCCAGGGAGGTCATTTAGTGAGAAATGAGGGCCAAGCGGCGCTGCATCTTCTGGATGCCGCTCACATCAACTTTGGCGGGTTTTCGGGAGTGCCTTTTTAAATAGAAATCAACCCACTCTCCAATTAATCTTAAGGAGGCCGGCAATTTACTTTCTTTCTTCGCACGAATGGCTTCCCATCGATAAAAATTCCGCCATTTTTTTTGTGCGGATTGGAAATCGGAAAAACTCTTCACGGAGGGAGTGTTTTGAGTCCTGTGATGCCTGAAGGTCATTTTTATCTCCTCGAACTGTCAGAAGTATAGCACATGCAAAAGGTTTTGCGAATACCGCAAAAGCAGATGGGGTCAGATCCCGCAGAGCTGGGGTCTGACCCCCTTTGATTTTTTGTGCGACAAAAATGACGCGGCGGCGGGATTTTCGGGATCGGTTTTCATTTTGCTTTTAGGGATGAAAGCCGATAGCAGCCTTGCGTTTTTTGGGCAACGCCATCAGACGGCGGATAGCGGAAAAAATCGCCTGAATGTCTTCGTCGTGTTTTTCGATTTTTCGTTCGAGTTCCCATAGCGGGTGGGCAAGTTCTTTGTTGGTAGATAGAATTTCCCGCAGCCGCACAAAGGCCCGCACAATCGCGATGTTCACATCAATAGCCCGCTGGCTATGGAGAACGCTAGAAAGCATGGCCACCCCTTGTTCGGTAAAAGCATAAGGTAAATATTTCCGATGTTTCCCGCGAGCGCTTTTCTTTAAGGTCGCAAATTGCGACCTTAAAGGGTCTGTACTTGAGACGTGAGAACGAACATAAAATCAGGCGGGAACCGGCGGAGGTTTCTTTTGACCTGCTCGTTTAAGCGCTTGACCGAAACCCCGTAAAGTTTGGCCAGAACGCTATCCGGCATGACACGCTCACCTCTGATCAGAAGAATCGAATCCGCTATTTTCTCGTGTGAGGTTAAGTCCTTCATATTGCATTAATATCAAATAAATATGCAAATAAGTCAATACATATTTCATGGCCTCAGCCTTTTTAGCGGAGGACGTGGTGAGCTGGGCCTTGAATTCGGTCCTGTTCAAGATCTCATCTTCTTCAAAAACTCCACCGGGGTCATGCGAAGGTCATTGATAATCCCTCGCAGTAGCCCTCGTTTTAAATCTTGGCCCGGATGAATCGGAAGGGTTACCCGAATCTGAGAAATGGAATGTTTATACGTCGCGTGACTTCCCTATTTGATGAACCAAAACATAACCTTGTCGTTCAAGAAAGCGGATAAGGGCTTTAGCCTTCAGGGCAGGAAGTCGTTCGGACATTAGGCTGTTACGGAGATTTCAACGGAGCCGACAAACTCTTCGGGTTCTGCGGGCGGGCGCTGGCCATCTTTGAGAATGCTCTCAAGGTGACACTTAATCGCCTCTACAATATTTCGCTTTGTGACTTCCAAAGTCTCACCTTGCGAATGACAGCCGGTTAAAGAAGGACACCAGGCGTGATATCCCCCTTCTTCTGAAGCCTGAATCACAATCGTAAAGTGACGCTTTAAGGTCATTTTATGATCTCCTCAAACTGTCAGAAGTATAACACGGCAGAGAGCCGAGAGCAAAGCATAGAGAAAACAACGGGCATCTGTGTCGGGGCGAGTATCAGATCATCAGAAAATCAGAATGAGAAATCAGATTTC
>CAYJSI010000013.1:0-2031 GCA_964373045.1 uncultured bacterium | reverse complement strand
GCCAAACGATTTTCAGGGTCAGTTTCCCATTGCGAGGGATTCGTGCGGATGTATGCGCGGATTTGATTCAAGGATTTGTCATCCCGGATCACGTGATCATAATAGGATTTCTGCCATTGAAAATCCGCCAATCCGGCACGACGGATTAATTTTGACGACGTGGTTTTAAATGCACCGATCAATTCCGGCAATGGTTTGATTTTCGGTTGTAGGGAACGGTCGCGACCGTTCCCTACGATCGCCAATATCCCATGAAAATGATTGGGCATGACGCAATATTCGTCAATCACAATATCATCATACCGTTCCTGCAACCATTCCCATTGTTTTGCCGCGATCCTGCCCCATTCATTCAATTCCATTTTCCCATTCCGTATTTCTCCGAACCAAGAAATGCGATCCTTGGTGCAAATCGTGACAAAATAATATCCGCTCTCAGCGTAATTAAATTTCTTGAGCCGGTTTACTTTCTTTTATGTATTACGGGGAATCGCCTCGTAGAACCGGGATAAAAATTACGCGGCGGCTTTGGCTTTGAGCAGGCCCTGGAATTCGGTCCAGAGTTGCGCGGCCAAGGCCTTGAGAGTACTGAGGTTGAAGCCGGTAGGTACGCCCTGATCGTTGAATTCAAGCGCTTGACGCGTTTCTTCATCCACTTCTTGAGCGCTCATGCTCTGAGCATAGCGTCCCGCCACCATATTGGCTGCGATTCGAACGGAATCCTCTGCCGCATTTACTAATGGAATGATGTGTCCTTGGATGGTATCGGCTATCGCGTCAAATGCCGTGGCCATCTTGTCGCGGGCAATCAGCACCAGAAATTGATCCGCTCTGATATTCGCATTCAAAACGGCCGCCACGCTTTTCATGGAGCGATAAAGCCTGCCCGACATTAACTGCATTGCCCTTCCCAAAGCTAGTTTATCGTTATTGACCGCTTCAATGGCAAATCGTTTAGAAATATCCATGCCGTACTGATCCGTAAAACGGCTTTTCATTTCACTCACAAGAGCTAGGGCTTGTTTCTTAGTCGACGCAACTTGATCTGAAGCTGTTGCAACAAGAATATAAAAGAGCAGGTTCGGATTGGCGGCAAGCTGAAGCTCAATTCCTTTCAATTCAGCTTCTGTGGGTAATTCGGTAACGGCAAGAATGGTTGCGCCTGCATTAATAGAACTCAATTTAAATTTCTGCATGAGGCCTTGAGCATCTCTTAAGGCCTTGGGCGTATCAGACTCGCTAATGGTTTTTGCAACTAATCTAAGTTCGGCACGAGCTTCTTCAGCATTTGCACTTGGACCAAAAATTAAACCCGTTACTGCCGCAGCAACGCGCTCTTCAGCTCGACTAAACATTGCCTCACGTTTAAGATTTTGCCGTCCTAAAGTTATGCTCCATCCTTCCTCTTTTTCTGGAAATTGAACGGGGATCGTTATTCTTGCTCCCGGTTCGTTTTTCTTTTCTCTTCGCACTTGAACGGCCGGCTCTACAACCTCCACCCCTTGACCCTTGACCCCTGCCCCTTGCCCCTGTTTTTCTCGGGCCTCGTCCCCGGCTTGTCGGCCGAGGACGGTCTCGCTGCCGAGCCTGTCGCTCGGCAGTCTCGCCTCGGAGCGGGGAGGATTAACGGCTTGGGGGAGAAGAGGGCGTCCCGCATTGTCAAAAGCTCTCTCTGTAACAATAACAACATTCGCAAACGTACCTCCTGCTTCGACAACTTCCTTGGCAGCATCAAAGACCTGTTGGCCATACCCTGTCGGTACAGAACTCCCTGAGCGTGTCGTAATATTAAATAATTCTTTTTTTCCGCTGGGTCCACCATAGGACACCGTCACCTTGATTCCGCCGCGGACGATGATGCCACCCTTAGTCAAAAAGGGAGGAAACGCATCTTTTTGTAGTTTATCAAGGATTCCCACTTGCACCGCGATAACGGCTTCATCAAAAGCTACTGCTTGGCGATAATCACGAGGCGCATTGATATCGTAGTAAGCTCGCGTCTCGGAGCGGGATAAACCAAGAATTGTTTCA
>CAYJSI010000012.1:44491-59548 GCA_964373045.1 uncultured bacterium | reverse complement strand
GCAAGGGTCTTCTCCCCGAACTTCGGGATGAATTTATCAAAACCGGAACTTCTCACTTGCTCGCCATTAGCGGCATGAATATCGCGCTGGTGGTCGGAAGCCTCTACCTTGCCCTGATCGCCATGGGTGTCTCCCAAAAACCGGCCGCCTTGCTCGGGTTGCTGGCGGTGGGCGTTTACGTGGCGATTGCCGGACTCGGGATACCGGTGCAGCGGGCGGGCTGGATGGCCGGAGCGGCCTTCTTGAGTTTACTGATTGAGCGCGAACGAAGTTCGATGAACGCATTCTTTCTTGCCTTTTTCATCCTGCTCATCGGGGATTCAAGGGTGCTTATGAATGTTTCTTTTCAGCTTTCGTTTCTATCGGTCTTCGTTCTCATTCTTTTCTTTCAGAAAGGGGACGAGGCCTGGCGCTGGGCCGACAATCTCTTTCAGAGTCTTGCCGTGATGGCGGGAACGTTCCCGCTCGCTATTTTTTATTTTAATATCTTTTCACCCGTGAGCATTCTGGCCAACATGGGCGCGATCCCGCTTTTTCACCTTGCGCTCGTCTCTTCCTTTTTTTCGCTTCCCTTGAGTGTCATCCCCTGGGTTGGTTTTTGCATGGCGCGGGTTGCCGACTTTTTTCTCTACGCCGGTCTGGCCTGGATTCATCTCTGGACGCTCTCTTCCTGGGGTTACTGGTTTTTGAAGACACCCTCCCTTGCCCAAATTTTTATTTATTATGGAATTTTTGGGATTCTTCTTTTTGCGGAGCTGAGATTGCGCCAAGCTCCCCGCTGGTTGCGTGCGGCGTGTCTCAGCTTCTATCTCGTTGCAGCCTCATCCTTTTTTTGGCCGATGCCGCGGGCAGGTTTTTCCATGACGCTTTTGTCAGCGGGGAAAAACGAACTGGCACATATTCACTTTGCCTCCGGACACGACTGGCTCGTCAATGCGGGCCGGAAATTTCCTTCCGATCAGGGGCAATGGATTCTCGATCCTTATTTGCGTGAAAAGGGGATCAAGCATCTTTCCGGCATTCTCTTTTCGGATCTTTATCAAAAACATTGGGGAGGTCTTGAAACCATTCTTCGGAATTTTCAAACGGATTACGTGGTCTACCCGCTCGCTTCTAAAGGAAAAAGAGGGAACCGTCATGACAGAATCTTGGCACGCGTCAATCGCCTTGTCATGACGCCCGGCACCCGCATCCGGATTTCAGGAGAAGAGGCCTTTGTCATTTTAGCAGTCTACCAGGATCAGACTATTTTCGGAATTGAGCGAAAAGGAGGTCATATTTTATTTCTTACCTCCGCCCACCCGGCCGCGCTTTCACAACTGATGAATCAACGCCGCTTTCTTTCCCACGTAAGATTCCTCATTCTGGGTTCGGCGTTTCAGCCGGGGGAAAAGGCCCTTGATGAGTTGTTTTATTGGATGGATCCCGAGGTGGTTGCAGTGCCGAATCGCGAGAAGGGGCTTGAGGCATTTTTGCAGGACCGCGATATTGCCTTGTTGGATCTTGAAAACCTGGGGGCCTTGAACGCTCGTTTTGAGGAAAATGGAAATTTGGGGAGCGCTATGATTATAGAATCAGTGCTCCGGGGGAAAATCGGTGAATTTTTTTAAAGCAAAAAATTAGATCTTGGAAGGGGAAACCGTAATGAGAAGGCGCGAGGTGCGCTGCTTTTCATTCACGATCTGGTGCGGAAGGGAGGCATCGAAGTACAGCGTTTCATCTTCTTTGAGAGGGTACTCTTCACCCTCCACTCTCACTTTCACATCTCCGCTTAAGACGTAAACAAACTTTTCGACACCCCGTTCATTTTTTTCCTTCAGCGTTTCGGCACCGCCTTGGAGGGTGACCAAGAGCGGCGTGATCTTTTTCTTGGAGCTTTCGGTCGTTAGAAGTTCAATTTGATGGCTCTTGCCGTGGTGAGTAACCTTGCGTTCGGTTTCTTTCGTGAGGTGAGAGATTTGCTCGTAGCGGCGATCGACGCCGGAATAAAGTTCCGCGAGGCCGATTCCTAACATCTCTGCAATCTTCTCGTGGCATTCCACCGTGCCCATCATGGTTCCGGTTTCGATACGGGAAAGGGTGGCCTGGGCAATATCAGTTTTCTTTGAAATTTCAACCAACGTGAGACCCTTTTCCTTGCGGAGTTTGCGAATGCGCTGCCCGAGGTTCTTAAGCATGGGGAATATAATAGGCCGTCAAAAATATTAGTCAACAAAAATATGGTAGAGACGCAATATAGTGACTGTTACATATATTAAATATAGTTAAATTATTATTTGACATAATATCATATTTATGCTATCCTCCTTTTACTTCAACGTAAGGGAGGTGAATATCATGACAAAGACCATTGCCATTCCTAGAGCTTTTGGAATGCTGCTTCTTGCCGCGTGTCTTTTGGGGAGTTCCTCGATCTTTTCCGGGGAGCGCCTGTATGCGGCTCCGAAGGCGGAGGCTCAAGGTCAGGTCCAGCCAGCGGCGGTAGTCAACATCAATGCCGCCGGCTCGGAAGATCTGCAGACCTTAAAGGGAATTGGTCCGGCGCTTGCCCAGCGTATTCTTGATTACCGGGCGGAGCACGGACGATTTCAAAAGGTTGAGCAGCTGACCGAGATCCGAGGCATCGGAGAAGCGAAGTTTCAGAAGTTCAAGAATCAAGTCTCAGTGTAAATAACCACGGAGACAAAATCGAGGTTCAACACAACCCCGCCCGCTTGCTTTTGAGCGGGCGGGGTTTCTATCATCGGCCGTCCTTGATTAAAAAGGAGGATTTTGCTAAAATCCGCCCACTTTATGCCTAAGTCCCTCACCTTCCAAGACTTAATACAAAAATTGAATTCCTATTGGGGCGAACAGGGCTGCCTCATAATGCAGCCTTATGATCTGGAGGTGGGAGCGGGCACCTTTTCCCCCCATACTTTTTTAAGGGCCCTGGGGCCGGAGCCCTGGAAAGCGGCTTATGTGGAGCCTTCTAGACGGCCCACGGACGGGCGCTACGGCGAAAATCCCCACCGCACTCAGCATTATTACCAGTACCAAGTGATCTTGAAGCCTGCGCCTGGAAATTCCCAGGAACTCTATCTCGAAAGCCTGCGGATGCTCGGTGTCGATTTAATGGCTCACGATGTCCGTTTCGTGGAGGATGATTGGGAATCGCCCACCCTCGGGGCCTGGGGCCTGGGGTGGGAGGTTTGGCTGGATAGTCTTGAAATTACCCAGTTCACTTATTTCCAGCAGTGCGGCGGCCTTGATCTGGAGGTGGTATCCTGTGAAATTACCTACGGCCTTGAAAGGATCGCCATGTTCCTGCAGGGCAAGGAATCCATGTTTGATATTGAGTGGGTCAAGGGCGTCCACTACGGCGATGTTCATCTGCAAGGTGAAAAGGAATTTTCAAAATTCAATTTTGAAGTATCCGACCCCGACATCTGCCGCCGCCATTTCGAGGATTGTGAGCGCGAAGCCAAACGCCTTCTTGAAAACCATCTAGTTTTGCCGGCCTATGATTTTTGCCTGAAAAGCTCTCACCTTTTTAACCTCTTGGACGCGCGAGGTGCCGTGAGCGTCAGTGAGCGGCCCCGCTACGTGGCCCGCGTGCGTGCTCTGGCCCGGGCTTGCGCCGAAGGGTATCTGGCCAGCCGCGAGGCCCTCGGATTTCCATTAAAAAGTAAAAAGTGAATTTGAGTTGAATCATGCCTAATCTCCTGATCGAGCTCGGAACGGAAGAATTGCCGGTCGATGGCCTGCAAGTCATTTATTCAGAACTTGCCGCTAAAACGAAAGAGGTGTTTAAAAAAAATCACCTCTCCTTTCAAGGGATTCAAGTCGGGGCCACTCCGCGCCGCATCGCCCTTTTTCTTGCCTCCGTCGGCGCTCAGCAAGAAGATCAAGTCTTAGAATTAAGCGGCCCCTCCTATGAGAAGGCTTATGATGCCGAGGGGCAGCCCACCCCCGCCCTGAACGGATTTTTGAAAAGCAAAAACCTGAATCTTAAAGACGTCATCCTAAAAGTTACGCCCAAGGGAAAATTTGTGGTGGGACGGAAAAAAGAAAAAGGAAGGCCCGCACATTCGATCCTCCCCGCACTCTTGAAGGAAATATTCACTTCCCTTCATTTCCCCAAGACGATGCGCTGGGAGCCCTCCGGCCTGCGGTTTTCGCGGCCCCTTCGGTGGATCGTGGCCCTTCTCGACAAAAAAATCATCTCCTTGCCCTTAGCGGGTGTTCCCTCGGGGCGCGTGACTTACGGCCATCGCTTTCTCGCCCCCAAATCCCTATCCCTCCCGCGTGCGGACTGGAGTCTCTATAAAAAATTACTCCAAAGGGCCCACGTGGTCCTGGATCTTGAAACAAGAAAAAGCCTGATCCGTAAGGCACTCAAAAGCCGCTTTGCACAAAATAGTTTCGATGAAGAGTTACTTCACACCACAGCCCAGCTTGTCGAAGAGCCTTTTTTGATCCGGGGTTCCTTTTCAAAAAATTATCTCAAGCTTCCTGCGGAGGTGCTCACGAGCTGCATGAAAAAGAATCAAAAGATCTTCGCCTGTCGCGATGCCAAAAATCATCTGACGGGTCATTTTGCGGCCGTGCTGAACGGTAAAAGAAAAGGGCTTGGACGGATCCAAGCGGATTATGAAAACGTGCTTGAATCAAGGCTTCGCGATGCCGGCTATTTTTATGAAGCCGATACCAAAGAGCCGCTCGCAAAGAAAGTACCGCTTCTCGGACAAATTATTTATTTAGGGAAATTAGGCACGATGCTGGATAAGACCGCACGTCTTGAAAAACTGGCAGAGACTTTTGCAGCACTCATTGGCCGTAATGATTTGAAGGACGATCTCAAGCGTTCCGCAACACTTGCTAAGGCAGATCTTATGACTCAGCTCGTTTATGAATTTCCCGATCTTCAAGGGATTGTGGGCAGGGAGTATGCGCTTGAGGCAGGCGAGAAAGAGGAAGTGGCTAAGGCGATCGGAACGCAGTACCTTCCGAAAAATTTGGCGGAGGATTACCGGGAGATCACCAAGCAATTTACCCCTCTGGGGGCTTTTTTTGGAGTGATGGATCGCCTCGATCTTCTGGTGGGTGCCTTTGGAATGGGGTTGGAGCCGACAGGCAGCCAAGACCCTTTTGCGCTCCGCCGTGCAGGCGGGTGCGTTGTCAAGATCATCCGCGCCTTTCGAGTTCACTTTTCCTTGGCGGAAGTGATTGAAAAAAACACGGCCCTTTACGGCGCAAGCCTTGATAAAAAAACAAACTTGACCGCGCGGCTTAAGAAATTTTTAGAGGAAAGAATCGTCTTTGAGATTCAGGCCAAACCCGGATCGCGGGCCTACGAAATCCTTCTCGCGGTTTTGCGTTCAGCCTCTGACGATCTCGCCGATGTCTTGGATCGATACGACGTCCTGGCCCGTCTTTATGAACATGAACCGGAAAACTTTTTGAAAGCAGCCAAGGTTGTGGAGCGCACGGGTAATATTTTGAAAGGGATGAAAGAAGACAAGGGTAAAGACATTAACCCCGAGCTTTTTCAGGAGGCGCTTGAGCGCGAACTCTTTCAATTGTGCGAGGGCCGTTCCCGCGAAATTACGGAATCTCTGACCAAAAGAGATTACAAACAGGCCACCTTGACCTTCGGGAAGGTCTTTTATGATCCGCTGCATCAGTTTTTTGACAAGGTGATGGTGAATGTAGAAGACCCGGCCATTCGCGGCAACCGCCAGGCCCTCATGAAAAGGATCAACCGTCTTTATACCGAGCGGCTGGCCGATCTTTCTATGCTATCCAGACTGGACCAAGGGTGATAATATACACACTTTTAATGTCAGGGGAGGGTCCGCAAGCTCTCTCGAAAAGGAGAAGAAGGGAAAATGAAAACGATGTCTAAGAAAAAGCGTTCCAAGGGTTCAAAATTAGGCAGCAAATACGTCTATTTCTTTGGCAATGGCAAGGCCGGGGGCAATGCCGGCATGAAGAACCTGCTCGGCGGGAAGGGAGCCAACCTGGCTGAAATGACCAGCATCGGCATCCCGGTTCCGGCAGGATTTACGATTACCACAGAGACCTGTGATCTTTTTTATCAGGCGGGCAAAAAGTGGCCGGCCGGGCTGGAACGCGAGGTGTACTCCAACATGGCCAAACTGGAAGCCGCGATGGGGGCGAAATTTGGCGATCGCGATAATCCTCTCCTTGTCTCAGTTCGAAGCGGCGCTGCCGTTTCCATGCCCGGCATGATGGACACGGTTTTAAATCTTGGACTCAATTCCGACGTCGTGCAGGGTCTGATCATCAAAACCGAAAATGAACGCTTCGCTTGGGATTCTTACCGTCGCTTTATCCAAATGTTCGGGGATGTGGTGATGGAAGTCGAGCATGAGCGCTTCGAGCACATCCTTGAGAAGAAAAAAGAGCAGGTGGGGGCCAAGGCCGACACGGACTTAAGCGCGAATGATCTTAAGGATATCGTGCGCCAGTACAAAAAGGCTTATCAAGAGAGCACGGGCGAGGAATTCCCCAGCGATCCTTTCGAACAGCTCATGAAGGCCATCGATGCCGTTTTTAATTCCTGGAATAATCCCCGCGCCATTAAATACCGCCAGCTTTATGAAATCCGCGGACTGCTCGGTACAGCCGTGAACGTGCAGGCGATGGTCTTCGGCAATATGGGCGAAACCTCGGGAACCGGGGTTTGTTTTACCCGCAATCCCTCAACAGGTGAAAACAAATTTTACGGCGAATATTTAGTTAATGCGCAAGGCGAAGACGTGGTGGCGGGGATCCGCACACCGGAGCCTCTCGATGCCTTAGCCAAAAAATGGCCGGTGATTTATAAACAGCTTTGTGCCATCCGCACGAAACTCGAAAAGCATTACCGGGATATGCAGGACATTGAATTCACCATCCAGGAGGGAAAACTTTATATCCTTCAGACGCGCAATGGAAAACGCACCGCCCAAGCAGCGATTCGGATTGCGGTTGAACTTGTGAAAGAAGGATTCCTCAACCAAGACGAAGCGCTTCTTCGTGTTCAGCCCAGGCAGCTCGATCAGCTGCTTCACCCCACCTTTGATCCCAAGCAAAAGAGGGAAATGATTGCGAAGGGGCTCCCCGCTTCTCCGGGCGCCGCAACAGGAAAGGTTGTGTTTAATGCCGAAGATGCTGAGACCTGGGCGGCAAAAGGCGAAGCTGTGATTTTGGTTCGTATCGAAACCTCCCCGGAAGATATCGGCGGGATGAACGCTGCCAAAGGCATCCTGACAGCGCGGGGCGGAATGACGTCTCATGCCGCTGTGGTGGCTCGCGGTATGGGCAAATGCTGTGTTGCCGGCGTCGGAGAGCTTCAAATCGATTACAAGGCTAAAGAGTTTCGCGCCGGCTCTCTCACGATCAAGGAAGGTGATTTTATTTCACTCGATGGCAGCTTGGGACAAGTCTACCAGGGGAAACTTCTCACCATTGAACCCGCGCTCTCCGGGGATTTCGGCGTCCTTATGAAGTGGGCAGATAAGAGCCGTAAACTGAATGTCCGCACCAATGCCGATACGCCGCATGACGCGGAGGTGGCCCGCAAGTTCGGGGCCGAAGGCATCGGTCTTTGCCGCACCGAGCATATGTTTTTTGAAGGGGATCGCATCCTCGCGGTTCGGGAGATGATTTTATCCGATAACAAAGAAGGCCGCGAGCGAGCCCTTGCGAAACTCCTTCCCATGCAACGGGGAGATTTTGAAGGGATTTTTAAGGCGATGAAAGGACTGCCGGTGACCGTGCGTTTACTCGATCCTCCCTTGCATGAGTTTTTGCCGCATGAGGATCAAAATCAGCGCGAAATGGCACAGGTGATGGGCGTCTCCATCGAGAAGATCCGTCAGAAGGTTGCGAGTCTTCACGAATTTAATCCCATGCTCGGCCATCGCGGCTGCCGTCTTGGCGTCACTTACCCCGAGATTTATCAAATGCAGGTGCGCGCCATCATGGAAGCGGCTTGCCATGTGAAAAAGCAGGGGATCAAGGTGATTCCGGAGATCATGATTCCGCTGGTGGGGATGAAAAAGGAGTTCGATCTCTTGAAGCAGGATATCCTTGAAACCGTGAACCAGGTTTTTCAAGAAAAGGGTATCGCAATCCCTTACATGATTGGAACCATGATCGAGGTGCCTCGCGCCGCCCTCGTGGCCGACCGCATTGCAGAAAGCGCCCAATTTTTCTCCTTTGGAACCAACGATCTGACGCAGATGACCTTAGGATTCTCGCGGGATGACTCCGGAAATTTCATGGGGGATTATCTGGAGCGCGGGATCTTTGAAAAGGACCCCTTTCAAAGTCTCGATCAAGAAGGGGTGGGTTCGCTCATCCGATCCGGCATCGAAAAGGGCCGAGGTGTTCGGTCCGATCTCAAAGTAGGCATCTGCGGTGAGCATGGCGGCGATCCGGATACGGTAGAATTCTGTCATCGGGTTGGAATGAATTATGTAAGCTGTTCTCCTTACCGCGTTCCGATTGCACGCCTGGCGGCATCTCAAGCCGTGGTACGCGAGAAAAAAAAGAAAAAATAATCCCTTTTTCGCTTCATGAAAAAGAAAAAGAAAAGGTACCGCTCTCAACGCGCCTCGGCCTCTCAGGCTTCAAAGAAGCAGTTGAAGAGGCCAAAGCGTGCTCCCACCAAGACCCTTTTCTCCGGAAACAAGGTCTCAGAAGAAAAAAAGGGAAAATCTGAGGAAGTTTTAGCGAAAGAAACGCAGGAACTTCTGAAGGATGAGGTGATCCTAGAATCTCCGGAGGAGCGCCGCCGTCAGCGGCGCGGCGCCGATTCAGAGGAAGAAGCAGAGGGCGCGGACGATTCCGATCAAACACTTGATCGGACTCCCATGAAGATCTATCTCAAGCAAATTGAGGATATTCCTCTCTTGACGGCTGATCAGGAGATTGATCTCGCTCAAAAGGTCCAGTCCCATAGCCGCGGGGCCGTCCAGGCGCGGCATCGGATGATCCGCTCGAACCTCAGGCTTGTGATCTCCATCGCCAAGCGCTACTCCAATATGGGGCTTTCTTTTTCCGATTTGGTGGAGGAGGGGAATGTGGGCCTCATGCGGGCGGTTGAGAAATTCAATCCCGACCGAGGGTATCGTTTTTCGACCTATGCCTCGTGGTGGATCAAGCAGGCCATCATGCGCGCCCTTTCCAATCAGGGCAAAACCATCCGTATTCCTGTCTACATGTACGACATCATTTCCAAATGGCGGCGCGTTCGTGACGGACTCATGCAGAAATTAAACCGCATGCCGACGCGGCGCGAGATTGCAAAGATTTTGCAGGTCCCGGTTCGCAAGGTTAAGGAAATCGAAAATATTACCGGCCGGCCGAGCTCGCTCAATGCCCCTGTGAGTTTGGATGGTACCGCCGAATTGATCGATCTTATTCAGGATGATTCTTCTCACGGTCCGGATGTTCAAATCTCGATCCTGCTCCAGGCGGAACGCATTCAGAAGCTTTTCAGCCAGCTCCTCGATGAGCGGGAACGAAAAATTTTGGTCCTTCGCTTTGGTTTGGGTAATGAGGAGGCCCACACATTAGAAGAGGTGGCTCACCACTTTAGCGTTACCCGTGAAAGGGTGCGGCAAATCGAAGGGATGGCTCTGAATAAGATAAGGGGTCATTTAGTCTCGGAAAAAGATAAACTCGAGAACTATCTCACCCAATGAACGCCTCAGCCGAACTGATTGAAATCAAGAAGGTGATTCGAGACGTCCCTGATTTCCCTAAAAAGGGCATTTTGTTTAAGGATATTACCCCGCTTTTAAAGCATCCCGAGCTCTTCCGCAAGGTCATCGATACCATGGCTAACGCCTTGCAAGATAAGAAGATTGATTATATTGTGGGGATTGAATCAAGGGGATTTATCTTCAGCCCGATCCTTGCCTACAAGCTCAAAGCCGGTTTTGTCCCCGTTCGCAAGAAGGGAAAACTACCCCACAAGACGGAGGAGGTGGCTTATGACCTTGAGTACGGGCAGGCCGTCCTTGAAATCCACCAAGACGCCCTCCCGAAGGGCTCCCAAGTGGCGATTGTCGATGATCTCCTGGCCACAGGAGGGACCGCGCTTGCGGCGGCCCAGCTGGTGGAAAAACTGGGGGGAAATGTCCAGAAAATTGCCTTCCTCGTCGAACTTCTCTTCCTGAAGGGGCGGGAAAAACTGAATCGGTATGATGTTTTTTCCGTCATTCAATACTAATCGCTAGCAATCCCATCCAAAAATGCCCGCCACAAAGCTGGCGGATCCTTCGCGATTTTTGGCAGAGAAATTGCCCCCAGCATGACTTGAACATGCAACCCTCTCCTTAGGACGGAGATGCTCTATCCATTTGAGCTATGGGGGCGTGATAACTTGTCAATCCCATAGCGAAAATGGATAGTTCCATTTGCCTGTCCGCCGCGATTTCTGGCGGAAGCTATGGGGGCGTGATAACTTGTCAATCCCATAGCGAAAATGGATAGTTCCATTTGCCTGTCCGCCGCGATTTCTGGCGGAAGCTATGGGGGCAAGAAAACCAGCGAAACAAATCGCGGGCATTATAACAGGCGGCTTTGATCTCGCCAACCGCCAACGCAGTGTCTTCCGGAACATTTTGGGTCAAAAATGCCACCGTCCACCTTGACACAGGTCAAAGGGCGTGTTAGTTTACAACTCATTGTGGCAAGCGGGATTCCATCAAAAAGGAAAAATGCGGCGGCTTCAAAAAAGCTCCATCGTCGATGGGGCTTTTTTTCTGTCTAAAAGATTTCTTTAGGTGGCCACGAAAACAATGGGACAGAATTTTCTGACTCGTAGCTACACATTTCTTTTACTTTTCATTTCCCTCCTAGCCTCACTCTCTTTCGCGTCCCTTGATGCCCATGAAAGTCCTAGCCCCATCGATTTTGCCCAAGATCTCGCTATGTTTGAAGAGGAAAAGAAACGGTGGGAAGAGGACCGGAATTCCCGGACGCTCCTCCTGAATGAAAAGGCTGGACGAATCGAGTCTTTGAAGCAGTCTCTCCTTGAAAAAATAGAGGTCTTCAAGAAAGAAAGGGAGGCCTGGAACACCCAACGCGCCACTGAACTTAAAGCCCAGCGTCAAGAAACGCTGGCAGGGTCTACCCAAGAGAGAGAACTGCAAGCGGAAATCCTCCGCCTCAAGAATCAGCTTGAGCTCCAGCGCCAAAAGGTTCAGGAGCAGGAGCTTCAGTGGCAGCAGAGAATCGAAGGCCTGAGCAGTGAGATTCTTGAAAAAGATAAAAAAGAAACGAGTCTTCGTCAGTCCCTCCTTAAACTTCAACGCATGATTGCGGCCAAAGAAGCACAGAACGAGGAAATCTTAATCAGCGAGCGGGATGCCATGCGCGAAAAAGAAGCGGTCCTGAAGCAAAAAGAGACCGACCTTGTCCGCGAATGGCAGGTGCTTGAAACTGAAAAACAGAAAATGCAAGAACTTGAAATCGAAAAAGAAAATCTTCCAAAAAAAGAAGAGGCCCTTGCTCTTCGCGAAGAAAAACTGGCGCAAGAAGAAGCAGAGTGGAAACAAAAATGGGATCTCATCAAGGGATCTGAGGAGGAATGGACCGAGAAATTAAGGTCGTTTCAGGAGCGGGACCGTGTCCTTCGTGACAAAGCCGCCTCCCTGGAGCAGGCACGGTTTGCCTGGGAGACCCAAAAACAGGAAGAGGAACAAAGGTTTTCTGATCGGATTGAGGCCCTTGAGCTTCAGCGGGCCGAATTAGAACAGAAGCTGGCTGTCAAAGAAAAGCAGGCCCTGTCCTCTGTAGGCAGGGGGCAGGAATATCAGCGGAAACTTGCCCAGCTCGAAACGGAGAAACGAGATTTTGAGACAACTCGCGCAGCCTGGATGGCGCAGAAGCAGATGGAAGACGAAAGCTCCGCCGGAAAACATGAACAGATGCAGGCCGAAAAGTTCGAGTTAGATGAAAAACTAGTTACCTTGAGGCAAACCGAAGCCAGCCTTCAGAGGAAGCAAAAACTATTGCGTGAGGCGATCGCCGCCTTTGGCCCCCAAAGGCAGATGCTCGCTAAAGAACAACAGGCCCTTGAGGCCGAGCAAGTGGTTTGGGAAGAGCAGAAACAAAAAGAAAAGGGGCAATTGGCCGAACGGGCTCAAATTTTAAGCGCAGAGAAGATGGAATTCGAGCAAGGGCTGGCTGATTTTGAAAAATCAAAAGCGGAGCTTGAGGCCCAGCGGACAGCCAAAGAACAAAATTTAACTTCCTTCGCTGCGGAACGCGAGGCATTCCTCCAGGAAAAACAGACCTTTGAAACCCGTAAGGCTAACTGGGAGGCTCGTAAGCGCAAAGAAGTGGAAAGGCTTGCCGCCAAGATTCAGACTGCGCAGGCCGACGGACAGCAATCTTTAACGCAGCTTCAAACGCTTGATGCCAAACGGACCCAAATCGATGAGGAGTATGCCGCCCTTGAAAAGTCCAAAGCTGATTTTGCCGCCAAGGAGGAACGAATTCGTCAGCGGTTGATCGCTTTGAAAGAGGCGAAAGAAAAAATTCTAATTGCACAAGAAACGATCGAGCAGGAACGCGCCGCCTGGGAGGGTGAAAAGCAAAAACAACAGGAGTGGATTAATCAAAAGGTGCAGAGCCTTGCCGAGCAGGAAAAGCAAATGGCCGCCTTTGAAGCCGAGAAGGCGCCCCTTCTTGAAAAAATTGCGGTTTTCGACCAGGAAAAACAAAAATTAGCGGCGGAAGATGAAACTTTTAGAAAAGAAAAAACAGAATGGGACATTGCGAAAAATGCAGCATTTCAGGATTTATCCTCCCAGAATGAAGCTCTTAAGTCCCGGCGGCTTGAACTTGATCAAAAAGTTGCGGAATATGAGAAGGCCCTCATCGATTTTCAAAATAAACAAAGTCTCGTTCAGGCAAAGTTGGATGAATTCAGCCGGGAGCGTGACGCGTTGCTGTCAAGCAAGGAGGCCTTTGAAGCTGAAAGGGCTGCCTGGGAAGGCGAAAAAGAGAAAAGCAAGCAGGACTCTTTGGCAAGGGTTGCAGAATTTGACGCGTGGGAAAAAGACATCAACGTCAGAGCCGCTTCGCTTAAAGACGCAGTTACGAAATTTTCGGAAGAAAAGTCTAAATTTGATAACGCGCTCTCGCTCATAGACGCGGAACGCCGCAATTTGGAAACAGAAAAAGAAAACCTCCAAGGGGAGTGGCAAAAGCTAAGTCATGAGCGTGAAGGCATTAATCAGGAGGGCAGTAAGATTGCCGAGGCCGCGCAGCGTTTGAGCGCTGACCGCGAGACTCTAAGCGCCACAAAGCACCAGTGGGAGCAGGAGTTCGCGCGCGCCCGGGAGGATTTGGAAGGGAGGCAGCGACAAATCATTACTGAAGAAGAAAAAGTGCAGTTATCTCAAGCGGAGTTGAAGCAGCGTGCCGGTGATCTTGAGAAACAAAAAGCAATTATAGCGGCGAAGCACGATGAGCTGTTTGAACTCGACGGCATTTTAAAAATTCAAAAGGACCAATTTCTGACTCTGCGCCAGGAGTTTGATCAGCGAAAAGCGGCGGTTGAGGCTGACTACCTCCGCCGCGAAAACGCCTTGCGAGAAAAAGAACAGAAAAGTGCAGGCCGTGAGGCGGAACTCGATCAAATCAAGACAGATTTCGAGAAAGAAAAGCTGGCCCTTGCTGAAAAGGCAAGCCAGTTCAGTGCCCTGGAAACGCGGCTTCAGGGGGAAAAGGCCGCCTTCACTCAAGAAAAGTCTTCCCTCGCTAAAGAATTTGATCAGCTTTCCACCGCGAAACAGGGCATCTTGGCCGAGCAAGAGTCCCTGACGAAAGCCAAAACCCTTCTGGCTCAGAAATCGAAGGAGTTATCGGACCAGGAGCTTAAGTTGCGAAGCGAATCGATCGACTTAGCGGAACGCTTAAAGGTCTTTCAGGCGGATCAGAACACATGGGACGATTTGCAAAAACGCCAATCGGCCGAGCTGGCAAGTAAAGAAATCGAAATTTCCGACAAGGAAGAGACGTTACAAGCACTCTCAGCCAACCTTAACCAGGAAAAAGAACAGGTTACCCTCAAACAAAAAGAGCTCTCGGATTTGCAAACCACGCTGGCCCAAAGGGGCCAGGCACTGTCCGATGAAAGGGCGGCCCTCGGCCAAAAGGCAAATCAACTTTCCGCCGAATCCGAAAAGATCACCAAGGCTGAGAAAGACCTCAAGACTCATCAGGCACAAATAACGCAACGAGAAAAAGAACTGAGTGCCCGGGCCTCTGAGCTCGATCATGCCCAAAGCGCTCTTGCTGACGAGAAAACATCGGTTGCGAAACAGCTGAGCGAAATCGATTTAATCAAGAAGGACCTGCTGACACAGCAAAATTCTCTCGAAGGGACCCAAAACCTTCTCGCTCAAAAATCCAAAGAAATGGCGGATCAAGCACTCGAGCTTAAGACCGGCCAGGCCAATCTTGAGGAACGGCTCAAAGCCTTTCAAGCCGATCAAGTGGCCCTCGAAGCCGCCAAAACCCAACTCAGCCAAGACTCCCAAGCCCTTGATCAAAAACAAAAAGAACTTCAAAACTTGAGCGCTGCCTTGACCGCCGAGGGCACCGATTTGGAGGCCAAGCAGCAGGCCTTCAATGCCCGAGCCGCGGAACTCGCATCCCTTGAGACTGTTTTGAATCAAAAGTCCCAAGCCCTGACTCAAGAACGCGCCTCCTTCGATCAGAAATTAAAAGACCTTACGGCTTTTGAAGCCGCTCTCGCCAGCCGCTCCGGGGAGCTCGATAACAAGCAATCCGATCTGCAAACCCAATCCAAGACTCTCGAGGCCCAAAGGCTTACGCTTGCAAAAGACTCCGAGGCCCTTCAGAGTGAACGAACCAAACTCACCAGTGTCCAATCCGCCTTCACCCAAGAAAAGACCGTCTTTGAAGAAGCCCAAAAACGCTTCCAGGCCCAATCCGCCAAACTGGGTGAGGCCCAAACCGCCTTCACCCAAAAACAAAAAGAACTTCAAAACTTGAGCGCTGCCTTGACCGCCGAGGGCACCG
>CAYJSI010000012.1:34876-44391 GCA_964373045.1 uncultured bacterium | reverse complement strand
GGCCCTTCAGAGTGAACGAACCAAACTCACCAGTGTCCAATCCGCCTTCACCCAAAAACAAAAAGAATTTGAAGCCTTTCAGGCAGAGGTTAAGAGGGGTCAATCAAACCTTGAGCAGGCGAAGTCCCTTTTGGTCCAGGACTCAAAGGATCTCAAGACCCTTCAGGCGGCCTTAATCGAAAAAGAACGTTTGGTTCGGACCCAAAAGGATACCCTGGATAAGAGGGCGCAGGATCTATCTCTGCAGTTTAACAGGCTGACAAAAGGTGAAAAGGATCTGGCGGATCTCAATGATTCTTTTCAACAAAAATCCCAAGCCCTTGAACAGGTCCAGATCGCCTTCAGCCAAAAACAAAAAGAACTGAGTGATCTACAAACGAAGCTGCAAAAGGATGAAGCGGTCTTGACGCTTGAAAAAGGCCTCCTGAAGCAAAGACAGGAACAGTGGAATATTACGGTGACCAACCGGGAGCAGGAGTTTAAGATCAAGGATGATTATGTAAGAAATAAGGAAGAAAAGCTTGCGGATCAGGAAACCCAGATTGATCAAAAGCAGAAAAAGTTTGATTCGGAGCTGCACGCCTTCCAAGCGGAGCTGGCGCAATGGGAAAAGGAAAAGGCGACGTCTGATGAAAATCGGGCGATTCGGGAGACCGCGATTAGGGAAGCCCAAAATTTCCTCAAGCAGGGAGCGGCGGAGCTGGATGCGCAAAAAGCCAAATTGGCCCAGGAGGCTGAACGGCTGACACAACAACGAGCTTCCCTGGAAGAAGCGCAGAAATTGCTCGCGGCGGATCAGCAAGGTTTGGAGCAGAAACTGAAGGAATACAATTTTAAGTCAGCCGAGCAACAGAAGGAAGTGGCCGCCTTCACTCAACTTCGGGATCGATGGACGGAGGAAGGCGCGCTTCGCGATCAGAAGTTCCAAGAGAAGGAAAGGCAGCTTGAGCTTGCGAAGACGCAGCTTGAACAAGAGAAGGCGCGATGGGAGCAGGAACGGCAGAATCACGTCAAGGCCTTGGAGCACAGTCAGCAGGAACTCCAGCGCAATTTTTCTTCCCTTTCGGCACGGGAAGCCGAGCTCAAGACATTGAGGGAACAACTCCAGGCCGAGTGGACAACGCTTCGCAAGGCTGAGCTTGAGATCGAGAACCTCCGAAGGGGAGTTTCGGCCGACCATCAAAAAGAGCAGGCCCGGCTTCTTGATTGGGAATCCAAAATGAAGCAGCAGGAATACTTTCTCCAGGAAAAGCAGAAGGCGGTGGATTCCAAAGAGCTTGAAAGACAACGTCACCAGGCTCAGTGGGCCCTGGCCAACCAGAAGAGAGAGAATCAGATGGTTCAGGCTGCCGAAGAAGCAACCACTCCGGAATCTCACATTCAGGAAATGCCCGCCCTAAGTGCCTCGACCTCGCGCGGTTAGTCGACCCCATTATTGCTAGTCAATCCTCTCTCTTTCCGTTAAAATAACACTTTCCCGGTATGAACTCTTCAGATATTAAAGTTTATAAGTCATTATTGCGGAATAAGTTAAGACAAATTCTTCAGCGCCTTTCCAGGCCTGGAAAAAATAAAAAAAGCAGAGCTATTACTCGTCGTTTCTTGGCTTCACACGAGTTTCGCTCCTGCCGGTCGCTGGCGGTTTACCTTTCGCTTGCCTCCGAACCAGAAACACAGAGTTTAATTAGCGAGGCCCTTCGGGCTCGTAAACGCGTTTTTGTGCCGCGGATTCGCCAGCGCAAAGAAATCGAATTTATTCGCATCAAAAATCTTTCAAGGGATCTCCGAAAAGGCCCCTTTGGGATTTTGGAACCAAAATCTGCTTTCAAAGAAAAGGCCTCACGCCTAGAAATTGTCGTGGTCCCGGGACTTGGTTTTGACCCACGGGGCGGGCGGCTTGGGCGCGGAGAGGGCTATTTTGACCGTTTTCTCAAACGTGCAGGACGTGTCAAAAAGATAGGGTTTGCTTTCGAAGAGCAACTTTTAAAGAAAATTCCTATGACGACGCGGGATATTCGGATGGACATTATTGTAACGGATAAGAGGGTCATTTAAATGGCGGCGCGTTATTCAACGGAAAATTTTGAGGTCAGCGAGTCTTTGGGCGAAAAGCCGAAACGCAAGATCTATACAGTCTCCGAGCTCAATCGGGAAATCCGGCTGCTACTTGAAAGGCAATATGTTTCTGTGTGGGTAGAAGGGGAAATTTCCAATTTTAAGCACCACAGCTCCGGCCACATGTATTTTTCGCTTAAAGATGACCAGTCTCAAATGGGGGCCGTCTTCTTCAGCCGCTACAATCAGAATTTGAAATTTGAACTTAAAGACGGCCTCAAGGTCCTTGCCATTGGCAAGGTCACTCTCTATGAACCGCGGGGGCAGTATCAGTTTTACGTGGAGCGTCTTGAGCCCAAGGGACTGGGGGAGCTGCAGCTTGCCTTTTTGCAGCTCAAAGAAAAACTTGATAAAGAGGGGCTTTTTGATCTGCAGCACAAAAAACCGATTCCTAAATTTCCTTCCACGGTGGGCATCGTCACATCTCCTACCGGGGCCGCCATTCGGGATATTCTAAATGTGATGAATCGGCGTTTCAAAAGCACGCAGGTTTTGATTAACCCCGTTCGAGTTCAAGGGGAGGGAGCGGCGGCAGAAATCGTGCGGGCGATCCAGGAAATGAACCGTCTTGGAGGCATGGAGGTGCTGATCGTAGGCCGCGGCGGGGGAAGCCTTGAGGATCTCTGGGCCTTTAATGAAGAAATCGTGGCGCGCGCTGTCTACGCATCTCAAATCCCCATTATTTCGGCGGTGGGTCATGAAATCGACTGGACGATCTGCGACCTTGTGGCCGATTTACGGGCCCCCACACCTTCGGCGGCTGCCGAGCTCGTGGTCCAAAACCGCGAAGAACTGGAAGTGCATTTTCAAGATTTGGAATTAAGAATTCGAAATGGCATGAAAAATTTGATCGGTCTTTTAAGGGAACGGCTTTCAACCCTTGAAGAAAGCTATGCCTTCAAGCAGCCCCGGGTCTTGATCGAGCAATTCTCTCAGCGTCTCGACGAACTTTTGAGGCAGCTTCAGAATTACTTGAAATCTTTTGTGGTGCATGAAGGGCAGCGCTTTCAAAGCCTTGTAGGGCGTCTTGAGGCCTTAAGCCCGCTTGGGATTTTGGAGCGCGGGTACTCTCTTACGTTTCAAGGCAATGGAAATCTTTTAAAAGACGCGCGCCTTGTCAAAAAGGGGGAGCACATCAAAACAAAACTTGCCAAGGGATTGCTGCATTCTGAGATTACGGAGATCGAAATGCCGGAAGGAGAAACCGATGACGGAAGAAATTAAATTTGAAAAGGCGATGGAAAGACTTGAAAAAATCGTGGAGGATCTGGAAGCGGGCAATCTTTCTCTTGACGAGGCCTTGAAGCGCTACGAAGAAGGGATCCGGCTTTCGCGGACGTGCCAGAAAAAATTGGGAGAGGCGGAGAAGAAGATCGAAATCCTCACACGCTCACTTGACGGCTCTCTTAAGCGCGAACCCTTTGATGCCCAAGCGGCCGCCGAGAATGCAGAGGAAAAGCCCTTGCGCGTCAAGAAACCGGCGAAGTCGGTTTCCAAGGAATCCCGCGCCGAGGATGACGACCTCCTTTTCTAAAGAGATGACATGAAATACGAAGTCTATTTCAAAAATTACCTGACATTGATTGAGCAAACGCTCGAACGGATTCTCCCCGAAGAAAGCCAGTACCCGCCTCTGATTCACGAGGCCATGCGGTATTCCGTTTTCCCCGGGGGAAAGCGATTTCGGCCCGTCCTGGCGCTTGCGGCGTGTGAAGCTGCGGGAGGAAAAGCAGAAGAAGCCCTCATTCCGGCCGCTTCCTTAGAATTGATTCATTGTTACTCACTTGTTCACGATGATCTGCCTGCGCTTGATAACGACGATGTGCGCCGAGGAAAACCGGCCTGTCATAAACGCTTTAGCGAGGCCACAGCACTCCTTGCGGGGGATGGGCTTCTTACGCTGGCCTTTCAAATTTTAACGCGGATTCAACCCGCAAAAAAAGCAGTCGAAATCCTGGAAGAGGTGTCGACGGCTGCGGGCACTTATGGTATGATTGGCGGCCAGGTCGCCGATATTACAGTTCCGCGCGAGCGCCTGAACCTTCCGATGCTGGATTACATCAGTATTCACAAAACGGGAAAATTGATCAAGGCGAGCGCCGTCTCAGGGGCCCTTGCCGCGGGTGCCTCTCAAGATGCGCGTGAACGGATTACCCACTATGGCGAGTGGATGGGGCTTGCCTTTCAATCCGTGGATGACCTTGTCGATGGCGACGGCTATGCGCGCTTGATGAAAGGCCGCGAGATCCGTCAAAAGGTTCGAGACCTCATTGCCAAATCCAAACGCGAGATCCGGCCCCTGGGACGCAAGGCCGACAAGCTCCATTTTTTAAGCGACTTCCTCTTAAAACAAATTCCCCGGAGCACGTATGTGGCAGTGGATCGATAAAATCAATTCGCCTCAAGATTTAAAAGCCGTACCGCTCGAGAAGCTGCCGGAGGTGGCGGCCGAATACCGCCGCTATCTCATCGAATGTGTGGCGCAGACGGGCGGCCACTTGGGGGCAAGCTTAGGCGGGCTCGAACTTAACATTGCCCTTCATTACGTTCTTCATTCTCCCACGGACAAAATCTGCTGGGACGTGGGCCATCAGGCCTATGTCCACAAGATGATCACGGGACGGCGCGATCAAATGCTGACGTTGCGCCAGCCTCACGGCATTAGCGGCTTTCCTTCGCCCTTTGAAAATCCTCACGATCATTTTATTGTGGGTCATGCCGGAACGGGCATCTCTCAAGCCCTGGGGCTTGCTGTGGCGCGTGATTTTAAGAAAACCACCGAACACATTGTGGCAGTGGCGGGAGATGGTGCCTTAACCGCAGGGCTTGCCTATGAAGCCTTGAATAACGCCGGGACGCTCAAACGCGACATGCTGATCGTCTTAAATGACAATCAAATGTCCATTTCTAAAAATGTCGGGGCCTTGAGCAAGTATCTCAACAAAGTCCTGACCAATCCTTTTTATAACCGGGTGCGGGGCGAAGTTGAAAAGCAGCTTGATAAGTTTCCGCGCCTGAGAAAATTAGCGACCGCAAGCCTGGAGGGGATGAAACATATATTTATTCCCGGGATCATCTTTGAAGAACTAGGGTTTCGTTATTTTGGCCCGATCGATGGGCATGATGTCGTCGGCCTTGTGGGGACATTAAAAAAGATCCTCTTACTTCGGGAGTGCAGCCTCCTTCATATCATTACCCAGAAGGGAAAAGGGTGCGCCTTTGCGGAAAAGGACAGCGAACGGCTTCACGGAGTAACTCCCTTTAATGTTGAGACGGGGGAAAAGATCAAGAGTCCGAAGGAAGCGGAGCGTACGAAGCAGGAAGGTCTTTCCTACACAAAGGTTTTCGTAAAATCTCTCATTAAAATTGCGCGCGAGAATCCGGAGGTCGTGGCCATTACGGCCGCCATGCCTTCCGGCACCGGGCTTGTCGATTTTCAAAAGGAGTTTCCGGATCGATTTTTTGATGTGGGGATTGCCGAACAGCACGCCGTGACCTTTGCCGGCGCCCTCGCCAAAGGCGGGATGAGACCCGTATGCGCGATCTACTCGACTTTTTTGCAGCGCTCACAGGATCAGCTCATTCATGACGTTGCTCTTCAACGGCTGCCGCTTGTGCTGGCCCTTGACCGCGCGGGGCTGGTTGGGGCCGATGGCGCCACACACAACGGGGTTTTTGATATCAGTTACTTAGGTCATATTCCTGGGGCCGTGATGGCTGCCCCCAAAGATGAATTTGAGATGGAACAAATGCTGAGACTTGCCCTTCAATATCCTCATATCTTTGCGCTGCGTTATCCCCGCGGCAGTGTCCCGAATGCGTTTAACGACCTCCCTCACCAGCCCTTTGGTCTCGGGGAAGGAGAAATCTTAAGAGAGGGGGAGGATGCCACCATCCTTGCGCTTGGGACGATGGTAGAAGTTGCCTTAAAGGCCCACGATCTTTTAAAACAAGAGGGGATTCATCTTCGCGTCGTCAATGCCCGTTTTGCGCGGCCGCTTGATTCGAATCTCATTCTTGACTCTCTTTCTAAGAGCCGATTCCTTTTTACGCTGGAGGAGCATGTCGCAACCGGCGGCTTTGGTTCCAAGGTGCTCGAATTCCTTGAAGAAAAGCGAATCTTGGATGTCACCCCCCATCGCTTTGCCCTGCCTGATCATTTCATCGAGCACGGTTCTCGCGATACCTACCTCGCGCACTTCGGTCTTTCGCCTGAAAAGGTTGCCGCCTCCATTTCCGCTGCGCTGGGCTCCAAGGGGCCGCTGACTGCACCTTCTCTCGACGAAGTTTTTTCTCCCCGTCCCTGAACGGACGATTGGTCTCATGAATTTTTCCCGCTATGAATAAAATTGGAATTGTGGTGAATGAAAGAAAGGCGAGTGCGGCGGCACTTTTAGCCAAGCTCACCGATTGGCTTCAAAAGAGAGATGCCTCGGTGCGGGATACCACCTCAGAATCCTTTGAATCCGTCCTTCGCGAGTCGGACCTCGTCATTTGTCTCGGCGGTGACGGGACCCTTCTCTCGGTTGCCGGACGGATGAAGGAGCGCTCCATCCCGATCCTCGGAGTCAATCTAGGGAGTCTCGGTTTTTTAACCGAGGTGAAGGAACATGAGATCTTTGAAGAGCTCAATGCCTATTTTCTCGGCCGTGCGGAAGTGGAAGAGCGCCTCATGCTGGCCTGCTCGGCCCGCAGTGAGAAGACGAAAAAAGAAAGACGCCTGCTTGCCTTAAATGACATTGTGATCAGCCGCGAAGGCCTTTCCCGTATTTTAAAGGTCGAGGTTTGTGTCTCGGGTGAAAAACTTACCAGTTTTTCGGGGGATGGCGTGATCGTCGCCACTCCGACGGGATCGACGGCCTATTCGCTTTCTGCCGGCGGCGCTGTTGTGCATCCTAAACTGGGTGCCCTGATCATCACTCCAGTCTGTCCGCACGCCTCGGCCCTTCGCTCCATCGTGGTGGGAAGCGGTGAAAAGATTTCCGTCAAAATTCAAAATACGCGCGACGAAGGCAGGGCGCTTCTCACGGCAGACGGTCAAGAAAATTTTGAGATCGACGATAGCTATAGCGTTGAGATGACGCGCTCCAGCGCCCCTCTCAAATTGATCAAGAGTTCGAAACGAAGTTATTTTGCGACCTTAAGAGAGAACTTCAAGTTTCCCTAAGGAGCGGCAAGGTGGCCAAGATTCTTGTTGTTGATGATGAAAAGATGATCTGCGAAGAATTCAGCACCCTTCTGCAAGAGGAGAATCACGAGGTGGATACGGCGCTCGGGGGAGAAGAGGCCCTCCGCAAAGTTCAAGACAAAGAGTATGATCTCGTCTTCCTTGACGTCCTCATGCCGCGGATGGAAGGCCGTGAGGTCTTTGAGCGGATCAAAAAGATCAGCAAAGTGCCTGTTGTGATTATGTCGGGTTATATGCCGCCGAATAAAGAAAAAGAAGTTTTGGCTCTCGGGGCCATCGCCTGTCTTAAGAAACCCCTTGATCTTGGGCGCATAAGAGGGATTGTCCGATCCATCGCAGAAAAAAAATTCTAATCCATTCCTCGAATCCCATCCTTCTTATCCATCTAAACTTATGATCCGCGTTCGTTTTGCCCCCTCGCCGACGGGCTTCCTTCACATTGGAGGCGTTCGTACCGCCCTCTTTAATTTCCTCTACGCCAAAAATCAGCAGGGCCAGTTCCTGCTTCGCATCGAAGACACGGACCGCGAGCGCTCGGAGGCGAGATTCGAAAAAGAAATCTTAGGTTCGCTAGAATGGCTAGGGCTTGCCTGGGATGAAAAAGTGATTCGACAAAGCGAACGCCTGGAGCGTTATCAATCCTTAGCTTGCGATTTGGTGAGTCGCGGTTTGGCATACGAGGAATCCAAAGACGGCAAAACCGCAATCAAGTTTCGAATGCCGAAAGAGCCGATCCTTTTGCACGACTTGGTTCATGGCGAAGTTTGCTTTGATGCCTCGCTCTTTGACGATCTCGTGATCCTTAAATCCGACGGCACCCCGACCTATCATTGGGCTTGCGTGGTGGATGATCATGAAATGCAAATTACGCATGTGATCCGCGGTGACGACCATGTGCCGAATACCCCGCGTCAGATGCTCCTCTTTCACGCCATGGGCTGGAAACCGCCAAAGTATGCCCACCTTCCCTTGATTCTGGGTTCGGATGGCAGAGCGCTTTCCAAGCGGCACGGCGCGGTTTCGCTCACCGCCTACCGCGAGGACGGATTTCTTGCCGAGGGCCTTTTGAATTATCTGGCACTGCTTGGCTGGGGCGCTGAAGGCAATCAGGAATTTTTTACTTTAAATGACCTGACGCAAAAATTTTCACTCAAGCGAATTCAAAGGGCGAATGCCCGGTTCGACCGTGAAAAACTTGAGTGGCTGAATGCCCAGCACCTCAAAAAACTTTCCGAGGTGGAATACCTTGCACAAATTTCAGCCTATTTTAAAAAAACAGCCCCCCACCTTAATCCTCCCCCCGCTATGCGGGGGGAGGAGAGGAGGGGGGAGGTATTCAACCGCATTGCCCTGCTCTACCGCGGCCGCATCCGAACCTTCGGGAATCTTAAGAAAGAAGCCGCTTACTGTTTTGCGGAGATTGAGACCTATGAAGAAGGGGCTCGCCAGGTCTTTCTTCAGAATAAGCCTCTTAAAAAACATCTCGAGGCGTGGCTTGAGAAAGCGGTTGAGCTTAGGGATTTTGATGATGCCGCTCAAATCGAAGCCATGACTCGTGAGACGGCTCAGGGGTGGGGGATCGAGGCCAAGGATTTGATTCATCCACTCAGGTTTGCGCTCACCGGCAAAACGGTCAGCCCGGGGTTGTTTGAATTGATGAGTGTGCTGGGTAAAGAAACGTGTCTTAAACGAGTCAAATCTTTTTTGACGTTGTAGGGGCGGACCCATGTGTCCGCCCCCATTTGATGGGTTGACACACGGGTCGACCCCTACATTGAGATGGAGATTCTCATGTCCGACTGTCTTTTTTGCAAGATCATCGAAAAGAAAATTCCGGCCAAGATCGAGTACGAGGACCAGGAAGTCATCGCCATCCACGATATCAATCCCAAGGCCCCGGTCCACATCCTCGTGATCCCCAAGGTTCACGTTGCCCAAATCAGCGACTTGAAGACAGAGGACACAGCGTTCATTGGAATCGTGATCCAGAAAGCCAAGGAAATTGCGGCGCGGAAGCATTGGATCGATTACCGGCTCGTTTTAAATAATGGAGCGGAATCGGGCCAGTCGGTGTTTCATATCCATCTTCATCTCTTGAGCGGACGGCGCATGAACTGGCCTCCCGGTTGAGAATCCGCTATAATTCCGCACTTTTCATTGGGGGATGGTGTCCGCCACAAAGCGCGGCGGATTGATCGATGAAAGCGCTTTG
>CAYJSI010000012.1:29300-34776 GCA_964373045.1 uncultured bacterium | reverse complement strand
GCGTTTTGAAAGACCTCTTAGAAAAAGTGAACCACTAGTTTTTGGGGGATGGTGTAACGGTAGCACGGGAGGCTCTGGACCTCTTAGTCTTGGTTCGAATCCAGGTCCCCCAGCCACCCCTCTACACTTCACTAAAGAGGGGGACGAAAAGTGTAGAGGCTCAAGTTTGCCCGTTCGCAGTTCCAAAGGCAGCCTCATTCAAATCCAACTTGACTTCCTTTTGGCATGGCGTAAAATTGCTATTCAAATGGCTAAAGTACGCTACCTATGATTCCACGTATCCTGCAGAAAAATATTTCAGATCAGGCCTTCCATGGGCAGGTTTTGATTATTCAGGGCCCCCGGCAGGTGGGCAAAACTACCCTCGCTCTAAAAATCGTGCGAAGCTTGAAAATGAAGGGGCCGATCCGCGTTTTTAATTGTGACGATCCGGACCATCGCGGGCTTCTGGAGAATCAAAGCCTTGAAGCGCTTAAGAAGACAATTGCAGATGCAAAGATCGTATTTATTGATGAAGGACAAAAGCTTTCGACGATAGGGCAGACACTCAAGCTTTTGGCGGATCATTACAAAAAGAAACTTCAAATCATTGTGACAGGTTCCTCCACGATGAATCTTTTGGATAAAACGCAGGAATCTTTGACCGGGCGGAAAAAGGTTTACACCTTGTATCCTGTTTCATGGGAAGAGGCGGCTCAAAGAAGATCTGCTTCGCCTCAAAAGAAATTAGAAACAGTCCTTATTTATGGGAGCTATCCACAGGTTGTAACTGCTAAAAAAAATCAGGATAAAGTGGATGTGCTTAAGGAATTAAAAACGAGCTACCTTTATCGAGACGTGTTTGATTTTCAGGGAATGAAGAACGCGGATGTTTTTATGAATCTTGTAAAAGCCCTGGCGCATCAAATCGGAAATGAAGTTTCGTATACTGAATTATCGAATTTGCTTAAGATTAACCGCGCAACCGTTGAGCGTCATGTTCACGTTTTAGAGCAGAGTTTCATTGTCTTCCGGCTTCCTGTGTTTACACAGAACAAAAGACGGGAACTCTCGAAGCTGCGAAAGATCTATTTCTACGATGTGGGTATTCGCAATGCTGTTATCAATAATTTCAGCCCACTTGATAAAAGAGACGACCTTGGCGCCTTGTGGGAGAATTTTATGGTGGTAGAGCGGATGAAATACCGGGAGTATCATCGTATTGAGGCTAATCAGTATTTTTGGCGGACCTACGATGGCAGTGAGATTGATCTTGTTGAGGAACGCGAAGGCCTGCTTTACGGTTTTGAATTTAAATGGAAACCCAGGGAGCACGCGCGTGTGTTGGCGAAGTGGAGCGAATACCCTCACAGCTCCTATCAGGTGATTACGCCGGGTGAAATGCAGGGATTTATCAGCGGAAGGAATTTGTAATGCCAAAGACAAGAAAGAAGCGATGGAATCCGGGAAAAGACCCGGCTTACCTGAAACTGAAAAATGGTATCATCAAGATTATCCGGAAAGCCCAAGCAAAGGGCGTTCCGCTTTTTGAGCGTGATGATCTTTTTGAATGTCAAAGCTGCGGAGCTTATGAAGATGTTCTTTTCGACGGGACCCGCAAAATTTTTCTCAAATCCGGAAGAGAAACTTCTCATGAATTTATTCTGATTGATAAAAAGGAAACTTCGCGCTCAAATAGCCGTAAAATTCATTTTATGATCCGTTATCAAATTATCTGCGGTGTCTGCGGAGTCCACCAGGATGCCGCGTTTAAAGCCTCATTTGATCAATGACGTTGAATCGCATATTGAAGTGTAGACCTTTTGCCCCTACACTTCGGGCTTAACTTTAAAAGTTTGGACTTGGGGAACCCTTCTTTGGCAAAATTTCTCCCTCCCATGGGGGATAAGGAGCCCGGACAGTTTTGGGCGCAATCTTACGTTCTTTGTAGTGCTTCGTTTGATCTTCGTTCCCTGCGCTCTTAATCTTCCATTCGCCATTACGGATTCAATACATCAGAATGGAAATTTCAATGCTGAAAGTAGGTCGTCTGGGAGTGGCGGTCGGGCAGGCAGCAGTTACTCTCAAACGGCGGATCTACGCCTCCCGTTCTGAAGTGCGGGTTTTCAACCCACAACAGATCCGCTCCAAAGGAACTTTTTTGATGAATGCGAATGTATTGGCAACTCTTAAGCCGGAACAAAAGGACGAGCTTTTCTCAAGGCTTTTTATGAGCCGAAACGAGCTTCGGCTGGTAGTATTTGGTGAAGGCAAAATTCCCAATGATGCTGCGCTCAATTCGATCCTGGATCTACCGAATGTGAGGCTCACATCTGATCAGTTAAGAAAAAATCAACCCTGCTAAAGTGGACAAAACGGACAATTTCTCCTATGAGGAATTACTGCACGGTGACGGTTTAAGGTTTACCGTCTACGGCGCAGCAAAATTCTCCTTCATAAAGACATGATGGGATGGATTTTGTGCCGTCTATGACGCAATCTTCAGAAAGCAATAGTCAAACCGCATAACCCTGAATATAATGGCGGCTCATTCAACCGATGCCGGAGATAGCGGATTCATCTGATCTTCCTCCGGCAGTTCTGCTTCGCCAAGTCTCTAATGGTTTCGCTACGCAGGAACTATTGCTGCCGGTAATAGCAGAAGGTGCAACGAAGCCCTGGCCGGTAAGCGCAGGGCGAAGCAGACCAGGTTCCCCCAGCCATGCGCCACGGTAGGGTGCATGATTTACCATGCATCTATAATGAAGGGTGCATGGCGGCGCTGAACCACACAGGGTTCAGGGCGCCAAGAGTGTCGGATTGATTAATCAGTGTATTATGCCTAGAATAACCGTTGGGGATCCAAAAGGGGGTAGCAGCATGGATAAGAAAACATTATATGTGAAAGCGGAAAAGGCCATTAATCAGGCCTTTGACATTGCCAAACAATCGGTGAAGACCGTTTCCGAAAAAGCGGGTGAGGCCGCTCATGTGACCAAGCTTTTGATTGAAAAGGCGACCCTCGAGCACCGCGTCAGCCGGAAATTTGTCGAGCTCGGCAGCCGCGTCTATGAACAATCGAGCCGTGAGGGCAAAAAATCCTTTGCCCAAGATGTGGTCCTTCAGGAGCTGATCGAAGAGACTCAGAAGCTTGATCTTGAACTCGCCCGGGTAGAGGCCACCCTCGAGCAGGAACGGAAAGAAAAGTCAGGACGGCGGAAATAATTACTCATCCTCTTCAAAGTTTACGCAGGGGCGATGGAAGCGTTGATCCCCTGCCATGCGAGCGTGGCGGAACTGGCATACGCGCAAGACTAAGGATCTTGTGGGGAAACCCTTGGAGGTTCAAGTCCTCTCGCTCGCACCAACGATTATGATTCCAAAGCATATTTTCCGCGAGTACGATATCCGCGGTCTCGCGGACGAAGAGCTGACCGACCCGGTCGTGGGCGGCATCGGGCGCTCTTTCAGCACGGTGCTTTTGCGCGAACATAAGAAAAAAGTCTCGGTCGGCTATGATTTTAGGCCGAGCTCAAAACGGATCGTGAAGTCGCTCCTTCAAGGCCTCACGAGGAGCGGTCTTGAGGTGCTTGATCTCGGACTCGTCCCGACCCCCCTGCTCTATTTTTCAGTTTCCCATTTTAAGCTTGATGCCGGGATCTCGATCACAGGCTCCCACAATCCTCCCGAGTACAATGGATTCAAATTCCACTTAAAGGATCGCCCCTTCTACGGTGAGGAAATTCAGGGGCTCGTCAAGCTGATGGAGGACGAACGCTTCGTAAGCGGTGCGGGAAAGGTGAGGCCCGCGGATATTCTCGAGCCCTATCAAGCGTATGCGGCGCAGCAGTTTCGCTTTAAGAAAAAAATAAAACTCGTGGTCGATAGCGGGCACGCCATGGCCGGCGTTGTGGCCCCCCAGCTTTTTAAGCGCCTCGGCCACGAGGTGATTGAGCTCTATTCCAATTTGGATTCCTCCTTTCCCGATCACCACCCGGACCCCTCGATTCCGGCCAATCTCAAGGATCTGCAAAGAAAGGTCCTCGAAACCCGCGCCCAAATCGGCATTGCCTTTGACGGAGACGCCGACCGGATCGGCGTTGTAGATGAAAAAGGAAATATCATCCCAGGCGACATGATCCTACTGCTTTATGCCCGCGCCCTCTTGAAGCACAAGCCGGGGGCCACGATCATCGGGGATGTCAAATGCTCCAAGATGATTTATGACGACATTGCCAAACGCGGCGGCAAGCCGCTTATGTGGAAGACGGGCCACTCCTTGATCAAGGCCAAGATGAAGGAAACCAAGGCCGAGCTTGCCGGTGAAATGAGCGGCCACATGTTCTTCACCGACCGCTGGCTCGGATTTGACGACGCCATTTACGCCGCCTGCCGCATGCTCGAGATCCTGGATGAAGAAAAGCAGCCTCTTTCCGAAATGCTGGCTGATTTGCCAAAACTTGTCTCCACCCCCGAGCTTCGCGTCGATTGCCCCGATGCGATTAAGTTTAAACTGGTGAAGGAAGTCGTCCGCGAGCTCAAGAAGAAATATGAAGTGGTGGATATTGACGGCGCCCGCATCCAATTTTCGGATGGCTGGGGCCTGGTGCGCGCCTCCAACACGCAGCCGGTCCTGGTGATGCGTTTTGAGGCCGCGAATGAACAGCGCCTCGCTGAGATTCGGAAAATCGTTGAAGATCAGATTCATTCCATTCAAAGGTCATTGCCCGCCTTGCGGGGGAATGACAAGAAGGTCTAAATGCCTGCCGCAAAATCGCGAGCACTCAGGCTTTGGGCAGTGATTATTGCTGGCGGCTCGGGCACGCGCTTCTGGCCGGAAAGCCGCGCCACGCGACCCAAGCAGCTTTTAAAAATATTCGGGCCCAAAACCCTCCTTGAAGAAACGATCCACCGCCTGCGGGGAATCGTTCCCCGCGCCAGAATTCTTATCGCCACAAACCAAAGCCATGCGGCTCAGGTCAAAAAATTAACCCGGCTTCCTGCTTCTCAAATTTTGGCGGAACCTGTCGGAAGAAATACGGCACCCTGCGCCGCGCTTGCGGCCTCGCTCATCATGAGGAAAGATCCCCCGGCTGTTTTGGCTATTCTTCCCTCTGACCATCGGATCGGCAAAGCGGCGGAATTTCGCCGCGTCCTTCGCGCTGCCTCTCAAGCGGCATTCAAAACAAAATTTCCCGTGACGTTCGGAGTGAAGCCCTCTTTTCCTCATACGGGATATGGCTATCTTGAAAGAGGAAAAAAAATGGATCGAATCCAGGGACTCAGTTTTTATCGACTGAAGCGTTTCCGCGAAAAACCCACTCTGAGTAAGGCTAAGTCGTTTTTAAAAACCGGACGTTTTCTTTGGAACAGCGGAATGTTTGTTTGGCGCGCAGATGCGCTGCTTCGCGTGGTTAAAAAATACCAGCCCAAAATGTACCGCCTCACCCAAAAAATTGCAGGAAAGGCAAATGGTGCCAGGCACCGACGGAGCCTG
>CAYJSI010000012.1:0-29200 GCA_964373045.1 uncultured bacterium | reverse complement strand
CTGACCCCTTTGGCTTTTTTAAGGCGTCATTACCCCAAGATGCCGAATGTGTCGATCGATTATGGCCTCATGGAAAAAATGAGCGGCCGGATTTTAACCGTTGCAGTGAACTTCGATTGGAGTGATCTCGGAAGCTGGCTCAGCTTTGCCGATCTTTCACCGAAGGATTCGGGGGGCAATGCGATCTCCGGTGAAACGCTTTTAGTCGAAAGCCAAGGAAATATTGTCAGCGCTCATTCGAAACGTTTAATCGCTATGCTGGGAGTCAAAGATTTCGTGATTGTGGATACGCCCGATGCCCTTTTGATTTGTCCTAAGAACGAAGCGGAGTCGATCCGAAAAGTAGTCCATCAGCTTCAAAAAAGTGGACGGAAAAAGTATTTGTGAAAAAAAATAAAAAAGCTGATGGGGTCAGGCACCCCGCCTGCCAGCTGGCGGGCAAGCAGCCCTTCGGTGCCTGACCCCTTTGGATTTTAATTATGAAAACGATCCGGTGCATTCTTAAGGAAGGTAAGGAAAGACCGCTTGAGGGCCGTCATCCCTGGGTTTTCTCAGGCGCCATCGATCAGATTGATGACGACTTCAAAGTGGGCGACCTCGTCAAGGTTTACTCCTCCCAAGAAAAATTCCTTGGCATCGGCTACCTTAACCCCCGCTCCCAAATTGCGGTGCGCATGCTCGCCTTTGAAGAGACCGAAATCGGCGAAGGATTTTTCCAAAAAAAAATTGATAACGCCCTCGAGCTTCGAATGCGTTTTATCCCCCCTGAGACAACGGCCTACCGCCTCATTCATTCGGAAGGTGATTTTCTCCCGGGCCTTATGGTCGACCGCTACGGCGATTACCTTGTAACGCAATTTCAAACCGCGGGGATCGAGCAGTTCAAAGAGGTGATCGTGGGGATTCTTCAAAAAGAGATCCCGGTGCTGGGCATCTTTGAACGGGATGATTCCGAATCCCGCGAATGGGAAGGCCTCGAGAAAAGGGTGGGCAAGCTCGCGGGTGAGGAGCCGCCTGATTTTGTGGAGGTCACAGAAAACGGCCATTCTTTTGTGGTGGATATCCACGGCGGCCAGAAAACGGGATTTTTTTTAGATCAGCGGGAAAATCGAAAATTAGTCGGCAGCCTGAGCCGGGGAAAAAGGGTGCTCAATTGTTTTTCTTATACAGGCGGCTTTTCGATCTATGCGGCCAAGGGGGGAGCCGTGGAAACGGTGTCGGTCGATTCTTCCGAGCCCTCGCTTAATACGGCGCGCGTGAATCTCGAAAAAAACGGGCTGGATTTAAATCAAAATCAGCTGGTTCGAGAGGATGTCTTTGAATATTTGCGTTCAAGCCGCCAGGAGTTTGATCTCATCGTGCTCGATCCTCCCGCCTTCTGTAAGAATAAACAGCAGATCCAGCAGGCCGCGCGCGGCTACAAGGATATCAATCTTTATGCCATGAAGCGCCTCGCCCCGGGCGGGCTTCTTTTTACGGCCTCGTGTTCTTCTCACATTGATCCCAGCCTCTTTCAGAAAATTGTTTTCGCCGCCGCCAAAGACGCGCGCAGGAATGTGCGCATCCTTACCAAGACCTCCCACCCCCCGGATCACCCCATCAACATCTATCACCCGGAAGGGGAGTACCTTAAAGGACTCCTCTGCGAAGTCCGTTAATCATACTGCTTTTCCCACTATCGGTTTCGCGAGGATGCGGCCTGCAGCGACAACACGATTGTGGTCTAAGATGAAACAGGTTCTGTCTTCTCTTGGTTGCCTAGAATGCTGAGGAAGGCCTCAACGACTTTGGGGTGGAATTGGGTGCCGGAATTTTTCTTGAGTTCACCGATGGCAAACTGTTTGTCCTGACCCCGGCGGTAGGAGCGAGTTGTGGTCATGGCGTCATAGGCATCGGCCACGGCGATAATGTGGGCGTAGAGGCTGACCTCGCCACTCTTTTTCTTATCCGGATATCCCGTGCCGTCGTAGCGCTCATGGTGGGAGCAGACGCTGCTCATGATGACGTCACTAAAGTGAACCGGTTTTAAGGCATTGCCGCCGATTACGGGGTGCTGGCGAATGATTTTCCATTCTTCTTCCGTAAGCCGTTCCGTTTTATTCAGGATATCTTCGTGGATGGCGAGTTTTCCGATGTCGTGAAGCTCGCCTGCTTTCTTGAGCATATCAGCCTCTTCAGCCGAGAGCCCCATTTTCAAGGCAATGCGCTCGGCAAAAACCCCGACCCGCTCCGAGTGGCCTTGGGTGTACTTATCCTTGGCCTCGAGGATGCGCACCAAGGATTGCACGATCCCTAGAAAATAATTTTTAAGCTTCTTACGCGACTCAAGAAGGCTTGCCGCCATTTGATTGAAGGCCGCGGCCATCTCGGCGATTTCATCGTGACCCTTCACCTCCACGCGGTATTCCAAATCGTCCGCCGCGAGCCGGTGCGTTCCCTCTGAGAGCTTTCCGATGCGCTTGGTCATTTGTCCGGAAAGAAAAAATCCGAGCGCCGTCGAAAAAACGATGCCGATGAGAAGGACGAAGAAATTCATGCGCTGAATCTCATGCCGGGCCTGATAAACATCCTGGGCATCCATATCGACCCCCACCAGAGCCACGGCGGCGCCCGAGGCATCCCGGATGGGGGCATAGCCCGAAAGTGTCACGCCCCACTCATCTTTCATGACGCTGCGGTCCGCGGTTGATTCATCAAATCCGCGAATCATTTCCGGGTAATCGGCGGCCGGATAGGGATCTCCCGGATAGGCGGTGACCTCTTTTTTCCCCACCGTCTCAAGCTCCGGATCGGCATCCACAATAAATTGCAAAACATCAGGCTGGTCTGTTTTTCGCAAAGTGTAAATGTATTTAATGGAAGGGTTAATGGCCTTGATCCGCTTCAGGCGCTTGCTGATGGCTTGGTATTCAGAGGTATCAACCCCCTCGCGGGTAAGCGGGATTTGCATGAGCTGATTGCCATCGACCATGAGCGAAGCCATCTCAGCAATGACAATGAGCTGGTTTCTTAACTGTTGGAATTGAGCGTCGAGGCTGAAGCGGTAAACAAGGAAGTTGCTCAAACCCGTGACCACAAGCAGGGCGAGAATGGCCACGGAGGTGACCTTGACGCGGAAGCTAAAGATTTGTTTCCTAAAGGAAGGGCTCAGCCAACTCATAAAGTGAGGTCATTGTAGCACAACTTCAACCGCAAATCGCATGCAGTGTGTCCCTTTTGGGACTGTTGTCCCGTGCCGGGGCTTACCCAGCCCGTATTCACGGTTTACTCATCGTTCTTCAAGGAAGTTTTCTACAGTTTGGTGTTTGCTCAGCCGAAATATTTTGTAAGATTTGGCTTCTATATATCGGGGTGCCAGGTCTAAGACCTGGCACCCTCACCCGTTCTCAAGTATACTTTTGTCAGGTGCTGATTCACTGGGGGACAAATGGAAATTTTAGATGAAAAAAAGATGAGCGAGGGCAAGCTCAAGGCCCTTGAGTTGGCCGAGGACTCGCGTGAAGTGCATTGGAAGCTTCCGAGTTTTGTGGCCGAGCTTTTTCAAGGGCGTTTGCGCTGGGACCTCATCCTCCCTTTTCCTTTTCAGAGCGCCGAAGATAAAAAAATCGGCGACGAATTTCTCGCCCGTCTCGAAAAGGTCTTAAAGGAGCACATCGACCCCGATGAAGTGGATCGCACCGGGGAGGTGCCGCAAAGCGCCTTGAAGGCCCTGGCAAACCTTGGCTGCTTCGGCATGAAAATCCCGAAAGAATACGACGGCCTCGGGCTTTCTCAAGTGAACTACAACCGTTCTATCCATCTCGTGGCAAGCTATTGTCCTTCCACTTCTGTTTGGCTCTCGGCCCATCAATCGATTGGCGTGCCTCAGCCGCTCATCCTTTTTGGCACGGAAGAACAAAAACGCAAATACCTTCCTCTTTTTGCAAAAGGCGCCATTTCGGCCTTTGCCCTCACCGAGCCTGAGGTGGGAAGCGACCCCGCCAAAATGAGCACGACGGCCACTCCCGCGGAAGAGGGAAAATATTATTTGATCAACGGGGAAAAACTCTGGTGCACGAACGGCCCGGTGGCGGACATCATGATTGTGATGGCGAAGACTCCGCCCAAGATGGTGAAGGGCCGGGAGAAAAAACAGATCACCGCCTTTATCGTGGAGCGGTCCATGCCTGGCATCGAAAATGTCCACCGCTGCCGCTTCATGGGACTTCACGGGATTCAAAACGGACTCATTCGATTTAAAAATGTCAAAGTCCCGCGGGAAAATATCCTGTGGGGTGAGGGAAAGGGCTTAAAGCTTGCTCTTACAACTTTAAATACGGGACGGCTTACGATCCCCTCAGCGGTGACAGGTGCTTCCAAATATTGTCTTCAGGCGACCCGCATCTGGGCGAAGGAGCGCGTGCAGTGGGGATCTCCCATTGGCGAGCACGAAGCCGTAGCTGCCAAGATTGCAGGCATGAGCGCCACGGTGTTTGCCATGGAGGCAGTGAGCAAGCTCACGGCGGCCATGGCGGATGCCAAAAAGACCGACATTCGGCTTGAGGCCGCTATGGCAAAACTTTCTTCAAGTGAGGCAAGCTGGCGCGTGGTGGATGGGGCCGTTCAAATCCGCGGCGGACGGGGTTATGAAACGGCCGCGTCGCTTAAGGCGCGCGGAGAAAAAGGCTATGCCCTAGAGCGCATGATGCGCGACTCAAGGATCAATACCATCATTGAAGGGACAAGCCAGATCATGCGGCTTTTTATTGCGCGCGAAGCCATGGATTTTCATGTGAGCCGTATCATGCCGATCGTATCCCGCAAAACTAAATGGGGTGAGAAACTAAGTTTTGCCGCCAAGGCCTTTGGATTTTATGCCGGCTGGTACCCCCGCCAGTTTTTCTTTCGCACCGAACTCCCCAAAAATGTTTCGATTCCAAGCCGCCTTCAGGGCCACATGAAATTTGCCGGCCGGACGGCTCATCGGCTCGCCCGGAATCTTTTTCATGCCATGATGATCTACCAGCAGGGCCTTGAGGCCAAGCAGCAGCTGATGACGCGCCTTGTCAATATCGGGACGGATCTTTTTGCTATGGCGGCCTCCTGCTCGCTCGCCCTCAGCCGTCAAAAGGAAAAGGGCGGGGATGAAAGCGCGACGGAGCTCGCCGATCTTTTCTGCCGTCAGGCGCGGGGCCGGATTGAAAAACAATTCCGCCATCTTTTTATGAATAACGATGGCTTTGCCTACCAGATTGCTCAAAAGAGTCTCGCCGGCCGCTACGACTGGCTTGAGAACGATATCATTGCACCCGCCGGGTAAAATTCCCTGCCTCCCGGCAGACGGGCAATTGGATCTGACCCCTTTGGGTATTCTTCTGATACAAATACAAATGTAATGTAGGGGCGAACCCGTGTGTTCGCCCACCCAATTTACAAGGGCCGACACATGGGTCGGCCCCTACTTTGATCTCAATTCAAAATCTGATACTATACCTCCCCTATGCCAGACCCCAAGAGATTATCCCCGGTTGAAACCACAAAGGCCGAAAGCAATTACATGCGAGGGGCGCTCAAAGAGTCCCTTGCTGAGGAGACAACTCACTTTTCAAAAAAGGGGGAGGGCGATCTCCTCAAGATGCACGGCACCTACCAGCAGGACGACCGCGATAGACGCCAAGACCTTCTCAAAGAGAAAAAGGAGCCGGCCTATTCGATGATGGTTCGCTCGAAAGTTCCGGGCGGGAAATTAACTTGGGGACAGTATTTGGTGCACGATGAGCTTGCGGATCGATATGGCAACGGCACGCTGCGCATCACAACACGCCAGGGTTTTCAATTTCACGGGGTTCTTAAAAAAAATTTGAAGGCCGTGATCCGCGGTATCCATGAAAAACTTGGGACGACACTTGGTGCCTGCGGTGATAACGTCCGCAATGTCATGACCTGCCCAGCCCCTTTTTCGGACCGAAAGAAAATCGAAGTTTATTCCTACGCCAAGGCTGTCTCGGATCAGTTTCTTGCCAAGAGCGGTGCTTATTACGAGATTTGGATGAATGGGGAAAAAATAAAAAATGCGGAATCATCGTCACCAACAGATCCCGAACCCATCTACGGGAAAACCTATCTCCCGCGCAAATTTAAAATCGCCATCGCTTTTCCGGAGGACAATTGCACGGATATTTATACGAACGATATCGGGATTGTGCCCGAGATCAAAAATGGGGGATTGGCGGGGTTTAATATCTTGGTGGGCGGCGGATTCGGGATGACGCACGGAGTGGCCACGACTTACCCGCGGCTTGCGAGCCCCTTTTGTTTTGTTCCGGTGGACGTGGGGGTGGATGGCCATACGCCCCTACTAGAAATCACCAAGGCTATTGTGCTGGTGCAGCGCGACTTCGGCAACCGCTCGGACCGGAAAAGGGCGCGCATGAAATACTTAATCGATGAGCGGGGTCTCGATTGGTTCCGCTCGGAGGTTGAAAAACGCTTCGGTGAGAAAACGGAACCGATGCATCCCATTCATTGGAAAGAGATTGACCATCACTTGGGTTGGCACGAGGAGGGAGGCGGCCGCTGGTTTTACGGTTTTTCGGTTGAAAACGGCCGCGTCAAAGATGAGGGAACGTTTCGCCTGAAGTCAGGATTCCGGACGCTCATTGAAAAATATCACCCGGATGTTTACCTTACAGCCGAGCAGGACATCCTTTTTTCAGGATTCCAAGCGGCGCAAACGAAAGAAGTCGAGGACCTCCTTCATTCTTTTGGTTTGAAGCTGCCCGGCGAGCTTTCCAATATTCAGAAGGATTCCATGGCCTGCCCGGCGCTTCCGACTTGCGGTCTTGCGATCGCGGAATCGGAAAGGGCGTTTCCGGCCGTGATTGATGAACTTGAAAAACATGCGGCGGATTTGGGATTTGCAGATCAACGCATCCTCATTCGCATGACGGGCTGCCCCAACGGGTGCGCGCGGCCCTACAATGCCGAGATCGGCTTTGTGGGGCGGACCATCGGGACCTACAGTGTTTTTGTGGGGGGCAATTCGTTCGGGACCCGCATGAATTTTCTCGTGGCCGACAAGGTTCCCGAGAAAGACCTTGCGAAACTGCTTCGCCCGCTCTTGGTTTCTTATAAAAATGACAGGAAAAAGGGCGAGGGGTTCGGGGACTTTTGCTTCCGCTTGGGGCAGGAGGGGATTCAAGCCCTCCTCCCTCAAGTCCGATCCCTCTGACGAATGGTTTCCATTCGGGTCAGACCCAGTCGGGTCTGACCCGAAAATGGAGCCTAAATGGCCGTTGATTTTTGCCGTAATATCAGTTACAGTTCTTAAGGTTTTAAATATTTGCATATTCTCCACTTGCGAGTTAAAAAAAGGGGAATTAACTGTATGAAGAGGCACCTGCGACGCCTCCTGATGTCGGTTTTCGTATTTCTTGCCGCGGGCTTGACCCTTTCGGCCCAGAATGTCGAACCCTTTTATCCCGGTTTCACGCCCCTCCTTGAAAGCCGCGCCTACCAGCAATTTAAGGCAAGGCCTGCCAGCGATTATTCCAAAATCATTTATTTAATCGACCGATTTTCGGATTCTAAAATTCAAATTGTTTACGACGGCCACTATTTCAGCGCGGTGTTTGGGGCGCGGGTGGCGCGTTGGTTTCTTGCCCGCAATTACCGCAAGGAAACCCCTGAGCAGTGGATTATGAAATGGTGCAACGCCTCAGTGCCGGCCAGCAATCTTATCTGGGTGAAACTGCCGACAGGAAAATTTCGTCTTTCTCGCGAAGTCCTCATCGAGGAACTGAAAAATTTAGAAGCTCACATGACGGCCAAAGAAGAACCCGTGCCGGCGGCCACACTTGAGATCAGTCCCCTGGCCGTTGCCCAAATCGTCGATACCCCCGCCCAGGCGCCCCCCTTAGAAGCAGTTCCTCAACAGCCCCTGCGTAACACCAAGCCCGCCAAGCCTCAGCCCCTTGCTTCCTGATTCGAATTTCGCTATACTGGCGGCCTTTGACTTCCCTAACTCTTTATGCCATCTCGCGTTTTAAGCGGTACGCGTCCTACAGGTAAGCTCCACCTCGGGAATCTTCTCGGAGCCATCGAAAATTATAAGAAGCTCATGGGCGAGGAAGCCTTCTTTATGATCGCCGACCTCCATGCGCTGACGACCGAGTACGAATCCCACGCGAAGATTGCGGACTTTACGATGGAGGTGGTGATCGATTATCTGGCCGCGGGTCTCGATCCCGAAAAGTGCACGATTTTCATTCAAAGCGAGGTGCCCGCGCACGCCGAAATGGCGCTTTTGCTTTCCATGATCACGCCCTTGGGGTGGCTCACGCGGAACCCGACTTATAAGGAACAGCTTAAGGAACTCGAAGGCCGCGAGCTTCAGACCCACGGCTTTCTCGGCTATCCGGTGCTGCAGGCGGCCGATATTTTACTTTACCGGGCCAACAAGGTACCGGTGGGCGAAGATCAGCTGCCGCACCTTGAGCTCACGCGCGAAATCGTAAGGCGTTTTTATCACCTTTACGGCAAAAAAGTTTTTCCCGAGCCGGAGGCCATTCTCACGCAAACTCCGCGCGTGCCGGGCCTTGACGGCCGCAAGATGAGCAAGAGTTATAACAACTGCATTTATCTTTCGGATGCCCGAGATGTGGTCGATAAAAAGGTGAGGACGATGGTGACCGACCCGGCGCGCAAAAAGCGCGAAGACAAAGGTCATCCGGAAGTTTGCCCGGTCTACTTTCATCATAAACTTTATAATGCATCCCAGATCGAGACCGTTGAGCGTGAGTGCCGTGAGGCACTTCGCGGGTGCGTGGAATGCAAAATGGAAATGGCGGGGGCGCTCAATCAGTTCCTTGAGCCGATCCGCAAAAAAAGGGAAGCATGGACGAAGAAAAAGGACGAAGTGAGAGCCATCCTGGACCGGGGACGGGAGCGGGCGAGCCGAGTGGCGGGCGAGACGCTTCAGGAAACGATGCGGGCGATGGGCTTGCGGAAATGAACGCAGGGGCGGACCCGCGTGTCCGCCCGATATCGAAGGGCACACACATGGGTGCGCCCCTGCATGTCAAATTATCCGTTTACGACGGGCCGCTTGATCTTTTGCTTGAGCTCATCAAGAAAAACGAGGTGGATATCTATGATATTCCCATCTCGGAAATTACGCGTCAGTACTTAGAATCGCTTGCGGCCATGAAACAGCTTGATCTTGAGATTGCCGGCGAATACATCGTGATGGCGGCGACCTTAATCTACATCAAATCCAAGATGCTCCTTCCTCAGGATAAAGAAGAGGATTTGGAAGGCGGCGATCCGCGTGCCGAGCTTGTGCGCAAACTCCTGGAATATCAAGCCTTCAAAGAGGCCGCTAAGGGACTCGGGTTGCTGGAATCAGAACGCGGACACATCTTTACGCGCCAGCTGACAGATTATTATCTGGCGGATTTAAGCCCCGAGGATGTCCAGATCGACACCTTCAGCGCGAATCTGTACGATCTTCTGTCGGCCTTTCAGACCGTTCTTGCCAAGGCAGCGCACGAGAATCTGCACGAGGTCTTTGAGCAGGTTGTCTCCATCGAAGAAAGAATGGCGGATATCCAAAGACTCCTGGCGGAGAAGAGCCGCCTTCTTTTCTCCGAGCTTTTTCGAGGGAACTGGACACGCAATTATTTGATCGCCACTTTTTTGGCGTTGCTTGAAATTGTGCATACGCGCACTGTTCGCGTCATTCAAGATAAACAATTCGGCGAAATCATCATTGAAATAATGAATAAAAGCTAACGGTGCCAGGCACGGTGCCAGGCACCGTGCCTGGCACCATCTGGGGCCAGGCCCCCACCTGGCCCCGTTGGTTGTTGGCGGGGTGACCCATTCGGGAATAAAATTTTATGAATAAAGAAGCCAAAGAAAAAGAACAGATGCAGAAAATGAAGGAGCTTCGCCGCGAGCTGGAGGAGAAGCTCGAGGAACAGCTTCCGGCCGAGATGCTTGAACCCGGGATCCGCGTGGAGATCCAGAAAATCGATGACCATGCGGCGCTGACCCCCGAGCAACTTAAGCGTGTGATCGAGGCCTTACTCTTTGCCTCGGCCAAGCCGCTCACGATTCAAGAGATTCGAAGGATGATTAAATCAGCCTCGCCGGCTGAAATCAAAGAGGTGCTCGAGCGGCTTAAGGCCGAGTACGCGGAGCAACATCACAGTTTTGAATTGCTAGAAATCGCGAACGGCTATGAGATCGCGACCCGCAAGGAATACGCCCCCTGGATTTTTAAAATCGAGCTTCAGAAAAGGGCCAAGGCTGTCACGCAATCCGCCTTGGAAACGCTCGCCATTCTTGCCTATAAACAGCCGATTACGCGCGCTGAAATCGAGGAGCTTCGCGGGGTCGATGTGAGCGGGGTCATGACCACTCTTACGGAGCGGGGGCTGATTAAGATTGTAGGAAAAAAAGAAGTCCCGGGGCGGCCATTTCTTTACGGCACCACGGAGAAATTCTTGGAGCACTTTGGTTTGAAATCGCTTGAAAATCTTCCCAGCATTGAAGAGATCAAAAACCTGGTTGAAAATTCGGTGAAGAGAGACGAGCTCTTGGGCACCACCAAAATCGTTGAAATTCCCCAAGAAAAAGAAGCCGAGGTCACGACGGCGGAAGAAAATCAAAACCCTATGAAGGTGGACCATGAATCTGGATGAACTGCGCAAGAAAATTGACGAGATCGATCAGAGGATTATTGCGCTCCTAGAGGATCGCACGAATCTTGTCCTCCGGGTTGGGAAATCAAAGGCCGAGGCCGGTAAAGAGGTCTATGCCCCGGAGCGGGAAAACCAAATTTATCAGAAAATCGATCAACTCGCAAACGGCACCCTCCCGAAAAGCGCCTTAAAATCCATTTACCGCGAAATCATGTCGGCCTCGCTAGCCCTTGAAAAGCCGCTTCGCATCGCCTACTTGGGACCCGAGGCTACGTTCACGCATCTTGCCTCGCTTTCGAAATTCGGATCGAGCGTGCAATATTCTCCCGCGGCCAGCATCCACCAGGTCTTTGGGGAGGTCGAGCACAAGCGCGCCGATTATGGCGTGATCCCGGTCGAAAACTCGATCGAAGGAGCGGTGAGCCACTCACTCGATATGTTTATGGAATCCGACCTTAAGATTTGTTCCGAAATCCTTTTTGAGATTTCGCACAACCTGATGTCGGCTTCGGATCGCAAACACATCCGTCGCATTTATTCCAACCCGCAGGTATTTGGCCAGTGCCGCACCTGGCTTCAAACGAATTTTCCGAATGTGGAATTAATTGAAACGGCGAGCACGACAGCAGCGGCTCAGCGCGCTCAAAAAGAAGAAGGGGCTGCGGCGATTGCCTCGAAGCTTGCAGCGACGCTTTACAATTTACCCCTTCTTCACGAGGGGATTCAGGATTTTGCTCAAAACGTGACGCGTTTCCTTGTGGTCTCGCGCCAGATCCCGCCTCCCACGGGAAAAGACAAGACCTCGATCTTGGCTTCCATTAAAGACAAGGTCGGGGCGCTTTATGAACTGCTCGTGCCTTTCAAGAAGTATGGGATCAATATGACCAAGATTGAATCCCGCCCCTCTAAAAAGAGGGCGTGGGATTACTATTTCTTCATTGATTTTGAGGGTCATAGGGAACACCCTAAGGCCAAAAAAATGTTGAAGGAGATTGAACATCGGGTCAAATTCTTGAAGGTCCTGGGGTCCTACCCCGCCTCTGCTGCCAAAGAAACCTAACCGAATGCTGAACAGGCAAAGAACCTTTTTTAAAGACTACATTCAATCCGTTCGCCCCTACGAGCCGGGAAAGCCTATGAAGGAACTCGAGCGCGAGATGGGGCATTCCCACGTGACCAAGCTGGCCTCGAATGAGAATCCCCTAGGACCTTCCCGAAAGGCGATCCGTGCCGTGCGCCGCGCGCTTCGCGAAGTCCATCTTTATCCCGAGAGCACCTGTTACTATCTCGTTAAGCGCCTTGCCGAGGAGCTGGGCGTGGCGGAGAATCAAATCCTGGTGGGAAATGGATCGAATGAAATCATCGAGCTCCTGGCCAGGGGATTCCTCTCGGAAGGGGATGAGGTCCTGTCTTCTGAGACCTCATTTCTCGTTTATCCCATCCTCTCCCAGGTGTGCGGCGCCAAAACTATCAGCGTCCCTATGAGGGACTTTCGTTATGATCTCGACGGGATTCAGGAGGCGATCACGGAACGGACCAAATTAATCTTTATCGCCAATCCGAACAATCCTACAGGCACTTACGTCACGGCCAGTGAAGTTGAACAATTCCTTACCAGGGTGCCAAAGGACGTGGTGGTTTGTTTTGATGAGGCCTATATCGATTTTGTGGAGGCGCGCGATTTTCCCCACATGCTCTTTCATGTGAAAACGGAAAAACCAAACATAGTACTTCTGCGCACGTTTTCAAAATCGTATGGACTTGCGGGATTGCGGGTGGGTTATGCCGTGGCCTCCCCGGAGATGATCGGTTACCTGCATAAAATCCGTCAGCCTTTCAATGTAAACTCACTTGCCCAGGCGGCCGCTACAGCGGCCCTGGATGACCGCTTTTTTTTGTGGAGGACGAAACATCTCGTGGCCCGCGGCCGCACCTATCTTTACCGGCGCTTCAAGCTACTCCAGCTTCGTTACCTCCCAAGCCAGGCGAATTTTGTTTTGGTGGACATCGGAAGCGACGCGGAGGCCCTTTTTCAGTGGCTCCTCAGCCAGGGTATGATTATCCGTTCTATGAAGGCCTACGGACTTCTCACGTGGATCCGCGTTACCGTGGGACGCAGGAGCCAGAACGCTCAGTTTTACCGGCTGCTGAAGAAATATTTAAAAAACAAAGGCTAAGGGGGCCAGGTGGGTGCCAGGTGGGTGCCCGGCCCCGTTAGTTTTTATCGGATTATTAATTAATAAGGAGAATCTCAAGCGATGATTATTGTGATGAAGCACACGGCAACGCCGGAAGAAGTCAACCACGTTTGTGAAAAGGTGAAGGAGTTGGGTCTCACCCCCCAGGTCTCGCGCGGTGTTGAGCGCACCATTATTGGCGTGATCGGCGAGGAAGAAAAACTTCGCACCAAGCCCCTTGAGGCGTTTCCCGGCGTTGAAAATGTGATGCCGATCTTAAAGCCTTTTAAGCTGGCGAGCCGCGACTTCAGGGCGGAGAATAGCGAATTTGAAATGAATCACGGGGTCAAAGTGGGCGGCAAGAGGATCGTGGTGATGGCCGGTCCCTGTGCGGTTGAAGGCCGCGAGATGCTTTTTAAAACGGCGGAGGCCGTGAAGAAGGCAGGCGCAACCTTTCTTCGCGGCGGCGCTTTTAAACCCCGCACCTCTCCCTATTCTTTCCAGGGCCTGGGAGAAGAAGGTCTCAAATACCTGCGCGAAGCGGCGGATCAATTCAACTTGCTTGTCGTGACGGAGGTGATGGATCCGCGCAATGTAGAGCTCGTGGCTAACTACGCCGACATGCTCCAGATCGGCGCCCGCAATATGCAAAATTTTGATCTCTTAAAAGAATGCGGGAGCTCGAAAAAACCCGTTTTGCTCAAGCGCGGTTTAAGCGCTACCATTAGCGAACTTATCCTCTCGGCGGAATACATTCTCTCCAAAGGCAATTTTAAGGTCATGCTGGCGGAGCGCGGCATTCGCACCTTTGAAACCGCAACACGTAATACGGTCGATATCAACGCCATTCCGGTGGTGAAACAGGAAACGCACCTTCCCATTTTGGTCGATCCCTCCCACGGAACAGGAAAGCGTGAGTTTGTGGCCCCCATTGCCCTGGCGGCGGTGGCGGCCGGTTGTGACGGCATTATGGCGGAAGTACACCCCAATCCCGAAGAGGCCAGGAGCGACGGTCCTCAGTCGCTTCTCCCGCATCAATTTGAAGCCCTGATGAAGGAGCTTCGAGCCGTGGCCAAAGTGGTCGGCCGCGAAATCTAAATCAATCAGATGAATATTGCTATTGTAGGACTTGGGTTGATGGGCGGCTCGCTTGCGGCCGCTTGCCGCCGAAAATTTCCACGCGCCCGTATCCTCGGGATCACGCGCAGCCCGTCCGCGCTCCTTCAAGCCAAAAAAAGGCGCTGGATCCATGAAGGATTTCGCGACCTCGCCTCCGGGGTTAAAAACGCCGATCTCGTGATCCTCTGCACCCCGGTGGATACCCTGCTTCCTCTTATGAAGGCTCTGGATCGTCACGTCAAAAAAGGAACGCTCGTCACCGATGTCGGAAGCGTTAAAGGAGAGATTTTGAGGAGGGTGCAAAGAAAACAATGGAGGCGTATTCAATACATCGGCGCCCATCCCGTGGTAGGCTCTCACGTCCGAGGGTTTTTAGCGGCGCACCCCGGTCTTTACGACCGAGGCCTTATTTTCCTTATTCGAAATCAGAAAGTAGGACGCGCTCAGTTTGAGAGTGTCAGAAATTTTTGGAAGAAAATTTCTCCCCGGGTGATCGAAGTATCTCCCGAGACGCACGACCAGATTGTAAGTCAAGTGAGCCACCTGCCGCATGCCGTGGCCGTGAGCCTTGTCCTCGCCTGTGATCCGAAATGGCTTCGCTTCGCCTCGAGCGGTTTTGCCGATACGACACGCGTGGCCCAGGGCCACCCCTCCCTCTGGGCCCCCATCTTTTTGCTTAATCGAAAGTCAGTCATGGCATCCCTTGCGCGTTTTGAAAAAGAAATCGGACGTTTCAAAAGAGCGCTTCGCCGCCGCCGCGGAGGACACCTCACAAAATTTTTGGCCGAAGCCGCCCAAAAACGGGGTCAAATTTCTTTTTGATTTTCTCTCCTTTGTGTTATAATCCCCCGACTTCGATACCCCTGCCGTGTCCTAATTCATGACGTTCGCGACAATCGGTTTAGACGTGGTGTCTTAGAGCGTGGCGGAGCAGTCAGCAAGTCAAAATTCGTTTTTTAGGAGGCAGTTCCCTTTATGAGTTCTCAGAGTTCCCAGAGTTCCCAGAGTGTCCAGAGTTCCCAATTTGCAGACCTGTACGAAAAGACCCTCCAGAGTTTTGAGGAAGGGGATGTGGTCCGCGGAAAAATTGTTGCCATTCGCGAGAAGGAAATCATTGTCGACATCGGTTATAAAGCCGAAGGCATTCTGACCCGGGATGAGTTCAGCGATCCGGCCGAAATCCAATTGGGCGGTGAGATCGATGTCCTCTTTGAGAACTTTAACGACGAAGAAGGGATTGTCATCCTCTCCAAAAAGAAGGCGGATCGGCAGCGAACCTGGACCGATATCCTCGCCAATGCCCAGGAGGGGAGCATTGTGGATGGAAAGATTTTTAAGAAGGTTCGCGGCGGCTTTATGGTGGATATCGGGATGGAGGCCTTCCTCCCCGCCTCGCTCGTGGATTCAAAACCGACCCGTAATTTAGATCAATTCCTCGGAGTCACAAGCAAGTTTGTGGTCGTCAAAATCAATCATCGCCGCAAAAATGTCGTGGTTTCCCGCAAGGATTTTCTCGACAAAGAACGGGGCGAGGCCCGTTCCAAGAAAATTCATTCCCTGGTCGTGGGTCAAACGGTTCGCGGGCGCGCCAAAAACATTACCGATTTCGGTGTCTTCATGGACCTTGGAGACGTGGATGGCCTGATGCATATCACGGATATGAGCTGGGGGCGTCTGACGCATCCCTCGGAACTTGTGAAGCTCGGGGATGAATTAGATATTGTGGTCATTGGGATTGATCAGGAGAAAGGGAAGGTTTCCCTTGGACTCAAGCAAAAGACGACCAACCCGTGGAGTCAAGCTGCGGAAAAATATTTTATCGGAACTCACACCCGCGGCCGCGTCGTGAATATTCTTCCTTATGGGGCCTTTGTTGAGCTTGAGCCGGGAATCGAGGGACTGGTTCATATCAGCGAGCTTTCCTGGACCAAGCGCGTGAGTCATCCGTCCGAGCTTCTTAAAGTCGGGGATGAAGCAGAGGTCGTGATCCTTAATATCGATTCCGAAAATAAAAAGATTTCTTTGGGGATGAAGCAGGCGCAGGAGAATCCTTGGTCGCGCGTAAGCGACAAATACCGCATCGGAGACCAGGTGAAGGGCGCGGTGCGTAATCTTACCGATTACGGTGCTTTTGTGGAGCTTGAGCCCGGGATTGACGGCCTTATCCACATCTCTGACATCTCATGGACCCATAAAGTGAATCGCCCGGGCGACCTCCTCAAAAAAGGAGATACGCTGGATGTGATGGTACTATTGGTCGATTCGGAGGCACAAAAGATTTCCTTAGGGATGAAGCAGCTCACCGAAGACCCCTGGGACAAACTGACGAAGGATCTCACCACAGGCACCCAGATCTCCGGCAAGGTAACGCGCATCGTCAACTTCGGTCTTTTCGTGGAACTTGAAAACGGCTTGGAAGGTCTTGTGCATATCTCCGAAATTCCGGGCGCTTCCTCTGCGGATCTGGAAAAACGATTTGCCGCGGGAACGTCTCTCTCAGTCTCAATCCTCAACGTCGATCACGAAGCGAGAAAAATTGCCCTCTCCTGCAAAAGCGAGGCGGTTCCCGCTTCAGGCCGCTAAACCGGCGTGATCGCAACCCGATCCGGAAAACGAAGAGTTGTGGTCACGGGTTTGGGCGTTGTTTGCCCGACCGGTTTCGGGAAAGACCCATTTTGGGAGTCCCTCCGGCAAGGCCGCTCCGGCATTGCCCGCATCACTGCCTTTGACCCCGCCGAATTCACCACCCAGTTTGCCGGTGAAATTAAAAATTTTAATCCCGGAGACTTGATTGACGCCAAGCGCCTAAAACGCATGGACCGCACCTCTCAGCTGGCGGTGGTATGCGCCAAAATGGCTGTTCAGGATGCCGGTCTCGATTTTCGAACCAACGGTGCGCGCGAAACAACCGGTGTCATTATCGGCACGGCCATGGCGGGGCACGGTTACATTTTAAATCAGCACACGACCCTGATGCAGAAGGGTCCCATGCGCATTAACCCTTTTACTGCCCTTGCCTCCTTTCCCGATGCCTGTGCGAGCAATGTCTCCATTGAGCTCGGCGTGACCGGCCCCAGCTTTTCCATTGCAACGGCGTGTTCCTCGGCTTCAGATGCGGGGGGTTATGCCTTTGAAGCCATTCGAAGCGGCGCGGTCGATTTTCTCATTATGGGAGGGGCCGAGGCCTCGATCTATCCCGGCATCCTCGCCGCCTTTTGTGTTGCGCGTGCGCTCTCAACACGAAACGAGGATCCAGAAAAGGCCTGCCGGCCTTTCAGCCGCGATCGGGACGGCTTTGTTCTAGGAGAAGGAGCAGGGATTCTTGTGCTGGAAGAATATGAACACGCGAAAAACCGGGGTGCTCACGTTTATGCAGAAATCTTAGGCCACGGGATGACCTGCGATGCTTATCATATGACGGCCCCGGACCCGGAGGGGACGGAAGCGGTGCGGGCGATGGAAATGGCGATGCGACATGCGGGCGTTACGCCGGCCGATCTTGATTACATTAACGCCCACGGGACCTCCACTCCCCTGAACGATAAAACAGAGACGATGATTATCAAAAAGGTCTGTGGGCGGCGTGCCTACCAGATTCCCGTGAGCTCCACAAAGTCCATGATCGGCCACCTGATCGGCGCGGCAGGCAGTGTCGAATTGATTGCCACCATTCTCGCGATGGAGCACCAGGAGATTCCACCCACGATCAATTACTCGGTTCCTGATCCCGAGTGCGATTTGGATTATGTCCCCAATCAATCGCGCAAGACCAAAATCAACCTGGCCATGAAAAATTCCTTCGGTTTCGGCGGGAAAAATTCCGTTCTGATCGTGGGGAAGGTTTAAAAATCCAAAGGGGTCAGGCTCCGGTGCCTGACCCCTTTGGATTTTAAACAGATTTGCGGGGTTTGAGGGTTTCTTCGGTTTCGTCTTCTTCCTGAATAGTCCCATCTAAAATTCCCCGCTCGGAGGTTTCGATGAAACGGATGATGTGTCGGACCTCTTCACTTTTGAAATTCTTCTTCATCGCAAGGACGGCCTGACTCACGTTCATCCCCGAGCGGTATAAAAGTTTATAAGCCTGTTTGATCTCATCGCGAATCTCGGGAGCGATGCCTGCGCGCCTGAGTCCCACCACGTTGATCCCGAGCACCACCGCGGGCCGCCCGCCCGCAATCATAAAAGGGGGAATGTCTTTATTGCTTGCCGAAAGAGCGCTTACCATGGCGAGGCGTCCGATCCGGCTGAACTGATGAAACCCCGTCATGCCGGAAAGAAAAGCGCCGTCTTCCACCGTGCAGTAACCGGTGAGCGAGGCATTATTGACCATAGTGACGTGATTTCCGATAACGCAATTGTGCGCGACGTGGCAGTAGGCCATCAGAAAGTTGGAATCCCCGATGACGGTTGAGGTTTCGGCCTTGGTGCCGCGGTGAATCGTCACATATTCGCGGATTTTGTTGTGATGGCCGATTTTTGTGTAGCTTGGTTCGTTCTTATAAGCGACATCCTGAGGCTTGTGACCGATAATGGCCCCCATATGGATCTCGTTATAATTTCCAATTTCTGTGCCCGAGCAAAGGGTGGCGTGGGCTTCTAAGACATTGTGGGAACCCAGTTTGACACCGTCTTCAATCACCGCGTAGGGGCCGATTTTGTTGCTGACTCCCATTTCGACATTTTTTCCGATGATCGCCGTAGGATGAATGGTTGACATACCGCGCATTTTACCACAAACCGTTAGGGGAAACCACGGCCCCAGTGATGGGGAAAAAACTAAGCGCGAGTCCATTTCTATTCTTCTGCAAAGCCACCCTTCGGGTCTCCTGCCGATGCGCCGTTCGTCCCGCCCCGGAGGGAAATTTTTAAAAAACCACTCACGGGGGGTTTGTTCTCGTCAACCGCTTGAGCCCCCGCCACGGGAGAACGCAGGGCGTTTAAAAGGCTCTGCTTGATGAAAAATTCACCGAAGGGCGGGAGACGCCGCTGACAGGACCCGCCATAAGCTGATTCAAGTCCTCTTTATTTGACGCGCTATATATTCCTTGCTAGAATGCCCAAACCCTTCACTAACTCATTGTCAGAAAGGAAGATAAGTTGGTTAGCATCCCCGGTGTCGAAGAGCAGCTCGCCATCCTCCGCGCAGGCACGGTCGACCTCATTAATGAAGAGGAGCTGCACGCTCAGATTACCCGATCTCTCAAAGAAAAACGCCCCTTACGGGTGAAATATGGGGTCGATCCCTCGAGTCCCGATCTTCACTTAGGCCACACGGTTCCCTTAAGAAAGCTCAGGCAGTTTCAGGACCTAGGTCACACGGTGGTGTTCATTATCGGAGACTTTACGGCCCGGGTCGGGGATCCTGCTGAACGCAGTGACACCCGTCCTATGCTTTCGGCGGAGGCGGTGGCCCAGAATGCCAAAACTTATCAAGAGCAAGTGTTTAAAATTCTCAACCGCAAAAAAACGGAGGTCCGTTACAACTCCGAGTGGCTGGAGCGCCTGAAACCCAGCGATTTTCTTGAGCTAACCTCCCACTACACCGTGGCGCGGCTCCTTGAGCGCAATGACTTTGAGAAGCGCTACAAGGCGGGTCAGCCCATTGCCTTGATCGAGTTTCTTTATCCGCTGCTTCAAGGCTATGACTCAGTGGCCATCCAATGCGACATTGAAATCGGCGGGACGGATCAGAAATTTAATTTGCTTGTAGGCCGTGAGCTTCAAAAAGTGTGGAAGCAGAAACCTCAAATGGTGATGACGCTTCCTTTGCTTGAGGGAACCGACGGGGTGCAAAAGATGAGTAAGAGTTTTAACAATGCCATTGCCCTTACGGATTTGCCCCGCGAAATGTTTGGAAAGATTATGTCCATTCCCGATACCCTCACCCCGCGTTATCACGAGCACTTAAGCGGGGCGACCTCTGTTGAGCACGAATCCTTCCGGCGTGATTTGGACTCAGGCAAGCTCCACCCGCGTGAGGCCAAGGCCGGCCTGGGTGAAAAAATGGTCTCGCTTTATCACGGGGCCCGTGAGGCCGCACAAGCCCGCGCTGAGTTTGACAAGATTTTTAAAGACAAGGGCCTTCCCAATGAAATTGAAACGGTCCGGATTTCAAAGAAGTCCTTGGACCTTGCATCGCTTTTAAAGGAAGCGGGTTTGGTGGAAAGTAAGAGCGAGGCCCGGCGTCTGATCGAGCAGGGCGGCGTTCGCGTGGATCAGGAAAAGGTCCTGGATGCCTCGAAACAGATTGCCCTGGCGAAAACGGTTTTAATTCAATGCGGTAAGCGCAAGTTCTCCAAGGTTGTCTATGGTTGAAGTATCTGCCGTCCTTCGCGTCGAAAATATCTCCAAGGTCTTTGGGCGATTGAGGGCGCTTGACCGCGTTTCCTTCGAAGTGCAAAAAGGGGAAGTCTTGGGCTTCCTCGGCCCGAACGGGGCCGGCAAGACCACCGCGGTTCGAATCCTCACCGGTTTTTTTCCTCCCTCGGAGGGCAGGGTTTGGATTGAAGGCAGAGATTTTTTTGAAAACCCGAAGGAAGCGAAACGGCGCATCGGGTATCTCCCGGAAGATGTAAATTTGTACGATGATATGCGTGTCTCGGAGTTTCTTCAATTTGTGGCCGAGGTGCGCGGCATTGCTCGAAAAAAACTAAAAAGCCATTTGGAAGACAAGCTCGCCCAATGCGGTTTGTGGGACGTGCGCGAGCGCTTGATCGGGAGACTTTCCAAGGGCTATCGCCAGCGCGTCGGCTTAGCCCAAGCGCTCGTGGGGGATCCCGAGGTCCTCATTTTAGATGAGCCCACGACCGGGCTGGATCCCAAACAGATCATTGAAATCCGCACCCTCATTCGCGAACTCGGCCGCGAGCGCACCGTCATTCTCTCGACCCATATTCTGCCCGAGGTCCATATGGTCTGTGACCGCGTCATCATTATGAATCAGGGAAGGATCGTGGCCTCCGGGACGACGGACGAGCTCGAGGCGGGTTTAAAAAAAAAGCAGCAGATTTATATTTTAATCGGCGACCGGGCCCATCAAAAAGAGGCCTTCGATCTGCTTCAGGCCCTGGAGGGAGTGGAGGCCGTGGCGGTGCTCCACGAAAAACACGACCAAGTCTCTTTTACCATTACCTTGAGCCAGGAGGGGGATCTTCGATCTGAGGTCTCACGTTTGTTTGTTCAGCACGGGATCCCGCTGCTTGAAATCCGCTCCGGCCGCTTGAGTCTCGAAGAAATCTTTATGAAACTGGTGGTGAACGAACCCTCGCCGCCTTCCGCATGAAAAACGCAATTGTCCTGGCACGAAAAGATTTTGAGTCCTATTTCCATACCTGGGTCGGGGTCCTCGCCCTTTTTCTATTCCTGTTGATTGCCGGCATCTTTTTTTCAATTTTTGTCACGAGTTACGCCAAGATCTCCCTCGAGGCTGTCAATCAGAATACGCAAAACGTTCAGGGCCTCGGCCTCACCCGCTTCATCTTCGGCTCGCTTTTCTTGAATATGGGCGTTGTCCTGATGTTTTTTGTTCCCCTTCTGGCGATGCGTTCCTTTGCCGAGGAGCGCCGGCTTCACACGCTCGAGCTCATTTTCACCTACCCCTTTTCGGATGTTGAAATCGTGCTGGGGAAATACCTGAGTATGTGGTTTTTCTTAGGTGCCCTGACCCTTCCTACTCTCCTTTATAGTTTACTGGTTCAAGGGGCAGGAGGAGCGATTGATTTTGGGCCGGTGACCGTGGCCTATCTGGGGTTTGCCCTGCTTGCGGGCGCTTACCTGGCGATGGGGCTTTTCGTCTCCTCGGTTTCCGAAAATCCGGTGGTAAGCGCCGTGGTCACCTTTGGCTGCCTTCTCATCTTCTGGGTTCTCGATTGGGTGGCGGGTTTAGCCGACGGTGTCACGAGTCACCTCCTTTCCCATCTTTCCCCCTTGCGTCACTACCAGGATTTTACCGTGGGCATCCTCGATCTCAGCAACTGTGTTTATTTTCTTTTCTTTATCCTCTATTTTTTATTTCTTTCCTTGCGGTCCATTGAGGCCCGCCACTGGAAAGGGTAGGGATTTCTTAAAGGAACCGCGATTTATGAAATACGTTAAGATTCAGGCTCAGCTTCTTTACGTTTCCCTCATTTTGCTCGCCACCTTTGCGGTGATGATGGCGCTTGTCGAGCGCTACAACATCCGATGGGATTTTACGCAGGAAAAAATTTATTCCCTGGCAGAACCGACGGCCAAGTTACTTTCCAAAATGGAAGGAGGGAGGATTGAGGTCTTTGCCTTCTATCCAACGGAAGATCCCGCACGGCCGAATTTTGAACTCTTCTTGAAAGAAAGCAAAATGCACCATCACGATTTTCATTACGATTTCTATGATCCCAACCGCGCCCCGACCTTGGCGAAGCAATTCCAAGTGAAGGAACTTTATACTGTCATCCTCCGCTATGACAGCCGCCAGGAGAGGTTGACGGGTCCGACAGAGCAAACGTTTACCAATGCCCTCTTTCGCTTGGCCTACCCCAAGATCGTGGATCTTTGTTTTGTCACGGGGCACGGGGAGGCCTCGCTCAACCGGGAGGATCGCGCCAGCTACCGCGTTTTTCGCCAGACGCTTGAGCAGAATAATTATCGGGTGAACGAAATCATTCTATTGCGCGATCAGGTGCCGCCCGCCTGCCGGGTGCTGGTGGTGGCAGGTCCGCACAATGATATGGAAGCCAGCGAGCTTCGTCTTTTGAAGCAGATCCTGCAAGAGGGCGGAAGCGTCTTCTTTCTTATCGATCCGATGGATTCCGGGACGGGGAAAAGTTATGCCCATTTTATGAGAGAATTCGGGATCATTTTAGGGGAAGATGTCGTTGTGGACAAAATGAGCAAAATGGTGGGAGGGGACTTTCTCGTGCCGCTGGTCTCGCAATACATTACCGAGCATCCGATCACGGAGGAATTTAATCTCCCCACTTTTTATCCCGTGGCCCGCAGCGTGCAGCCTTCTACCGATGCCCCGGAGGATAGCGAAGTGGTGCCGCTTGCCGTGACCGGGTCCGGAAGCTGGGCAGAAAGAAATTTGGGCACCCTCGAGAAGGGGCAGGCGGCCTTTGATCCTGAGTCCGATATTGCGGGGCCGATACCCGTTGCCATTGCCTATGAAAAAAAGGTTAAAGGTGCCGTGGAGCCCCCCGCCGCAAAGACGCTTGAGGAGCACGAGAAAAAAGAAAAAGGTAGAGAGGGAGAGGTCGAGCTCAGGCGGAGCTCTGGCGACCTCACGGTTTTGGGAGGCCGGATGGTGGTCGTAGGCGACAGCGACTTTCTGAATAATGCTTACGTGCACCTTTCGGGGAATGAGAATTTTGCATTGAATGCCATCCGTTGGCTCGCGAGAGACGATCGATCCATTGCCTTGAAGCTTCGCTATCCCGAATTTAAGCCGCTTCTATTAAATGTCTCCCAGCGCAACTTAGTCGTGGGGATGAGTGCCGTGGCGATTCCTCTCCTTCTCCTGATTGCGGGAACGATGCGGCTCGTCCTACGGAGAAGGCATTCATGAAAGCTTCCGTCACGATTACTTTCTCAGCCTTATTGATGGTGGTGCTGGCATTTTATTTTTTTCTTATGCCGGAGAGCCGGATCAGAGAACCGCTTTTTAAGGTGCGGGGCGGCGAACCGGAGGCAAGGCTTCTTCCCCTTGAAACGGCCGATGAAGTTGAGCGTATTCATCTCCATCGCAAAGAAGAAGGGAAGGCCATCCACCTTCAGCGCGCGGGCGAAGGCTGGATGCTCAAAAAACCCGTGGCCGGTCCCGCCGACCCCGTAGTGGCAGAAGGGTTGGTTTCCGCCTTAACACTTACCACCAAGGCGAAACGCCTCACCCGTGATAAAGAATGGAAAGAATACGGTCTGGCCGATCCTGCGGTCAAGATCGCCGTTCAAACCCAGAAGCATCCTGAAAAGCGCTGGATTCATTTAGGGGATCACGCGCCGATCGGCGATTATATTTTTGCGCGGGGAGACTCTGAAAAGGAGTATTTTCTTCTGAATGCGGATCTAAAGAAAGTTTTTCAAGTGAGCCTTTACTCCTTGAGAATCAAAAAGATTTTTAAGACACCCCTTGCGGACGTCAGCCGGTTGTTCGTACGCGCGGATTCGGGCAACTACGAACTGTCCCAACACGGTGAGGACGGTCAGTGGTTTTGGATGGAGCCCATCGCGCTTTTGGGAGAAAAGGCAAAGCCTGAGCACGTGACCAAGGTCCTTGCTCAAATTCGGGATTTGCACGTGAAGGAATTTTTGGATGAGGAGAAAGGAGGAAAACGGGAGGTCGGCATCTCTTTAATCGGCCGTTCCGTGAAGGCGTGGGGCAAGGATCAGCAGACCGAGTTGCTTCAGCTGGGCCAGGCGCTGCCTGAGCGCGATGCCTTCTTTGCAGCCAAAGAGGGTGAAGCCGCCCTTTTTCTCGTGGCCCGCGGCAATGTGTCGGATTTATTTACGACTCTGGAAGCCTTTGCCAGGGAGGCTTCTTCGAAAACGACCTTAGCGAAGCCAAACCCGTAATGCCAGATTCAAACTTAGGTTCTATTGCGGAAAAAATTTCAGAGCTTCGCGAGTCCATTCATCGCATCGCACTTGCGGCGGGGCGCCCTCCGGAGGAGATTCGACTGGTTTTAGTGAGCAAAACCGTTTCGCCGGATCGAATTTCAGAGGCCTGGCGCTCAGGGGCGCGCGAGTTTGGGGAAAACAGGGTGCAGGAACTTTTGCGGAAAAAAGAGGATTTGCCCAAAGATATTCGCTGGCACTTCATCGGTCACCTTCAGACCAACAAAGTGAAGCAGGTGCTGGGCGAAGTGGATCTCATTCACTCGCTCGACCGGCCGGAACTCCTTGGCGAAATCGAACGCCAGGCCGCGCTTCGGAAAATAACGTCGGTGGACTGTCTGATTCAAGTGAATAGTTCCGGGGAGGCCGGCAAATTTGGTTTTCCGCCCGAGGCCGTCGAAGGCGTCGTTTCATCCCTGGCTCAGGCCTCGCCCCTTCGGATCCGAGGTCTGATGACGATCGGTCCCAACACGGAAGATGAAACCAGGATTCGCGCCGCCTTCCGCCGCGTGAGCGAGTTGCGGGACGAGCTTAAGAAAAAATTTCCGGATAAAGACTGGGGCATTCTTTCGATGGGAATGTCGGGGGATTATAGAATCGCTATTGAAGAAGGCGCCACTTTGCTTAGAATTGGGTCAGCGGTATTTGGTGCAAGGCAAAACCAAAAGGAGTCAGGCTCTAGAGCCTGACTCCTTTTGGGGTTTGTTTGAGAGGGGAGGGTTTATTACGATGACTACCAAAATCAGAGAAAAAATTGGGTTGATCGGCGTCGGCAATATGGGCGCCGCGATCTTGGAAGGTTTGCTCAAAAAAGAGCTTGCTGCTCCCAGCCAAATTTGGGTTTTTGATAAAATGAACCAAAAGGTCGACGAATTTGCCGCAGCCTGGAAAGTGAATCGGGCAATTTCCGCCGCTGATTTAGCGATGTGTGCGCCGCTGATTCTCTTGGCCGTAAAGCCTCAGGATCTTGGAGAAGTGGCGGCGGAATTAAAGACCTGCCTTAAGGCCAAACACAGCGTGATTAGCATTCTGGCCGGAACCCCCCTTACCCAATTGCAAACCCTGCTGGGCGTTAGTGTCCGCCTTGTGCGAGCGATGCCGAACCTCGGCGCCAAGGTGGGGGAAGCGATCACGGCGCTGACGGGAGCGGATCCAAAGACCCTTGAGCTTGCGGAACAGATCTTCTCCGGCTGCGGGAAAACGTTCCGCCTCGCAGAAGATCATTTTAATCTTGTGACCGCTATAAGCGGCAGCGGGCCCGCCTACTTTTTTTATTTGATGGAGCTTTTAATCGAAGAATGCCTCCGGGGCGGTCTTTCAAGCGACGAGGCGCGCTCCCTTGCCGTTCAAACGGCGGTAGGGGCCGCGCTTCTTGCGCAAGCGTCATCGACTTCACCCGGAGAATTACGTAAAATGGTAACCTCCAAAGGCGGGACGACCGAAGCGGCATTGAAAGTGTTGGAAGCCGGTCATTTCCCCGAGGTTTTTCAAAAGGCGATTCAGGCGGCGATTGACCGCAGCCGCGAACTTGCTCAACGTTAGGGAGGAAAGGTATGTTTATCTTTGGAGAGCTTTTTCACGCCTTGGCGATTTTGGTGGATGGCATTTGCCAGCTGCTTTACTGGCTCCTTTTCGCCCGCATCATTATTTCCTGGTTCCCCGTGGACCCCTTTCACGGCATTGTGCAATTTCTTCATCAGATCACGGATCCACTGCTCGAGCCGCTGCGCAGGCTTCCGCTTCAAATCGGGATGATGGACCTCTCACCCCTCGTGGCCTTTGTGATCCTCTTCTTTATCCGCAATGTCCTGGTGCGTCTTTTTGTCGGCCTGGCCCACCAGTTGGGCGGGGCGGGTTATTAACGGGGAACTTTTATGCCGATGAAACGTTTTAACAAATCAGCTCCTTCTCTTCTAAAAAAAGTTCAAACCTCAGTCGGCGCGATTCGAGCCAAAACCTCGATTGTCCCCGAGATCGCGATTATCCTTGGAACCGGGCTCGGAAATTTGGCCAAGAAAATTAAGTCCGCGGCCGAGATTGACTATCGTAAGATTCCTCACTTTCCCGCCTCGACGGTGGAGTCCCACGCCGGGAAATTAATCTTAGGAACGCTCGCCGGAAAAAAGGTGGCGGCGATGGAAGGGCGTTTTCACTTCTACGAGGGGTATTCGCTTGCAGACGTGACCTTTCCGGTGCGTGTGATGAAAGAGCTGGGAGCCAAGGTCTTGATTGTCTCGAACGCGGCGGGCGGCCTCAACCTCAATTATCGAAAAGGGGAGCTTATTTTAATCGAAGACCACATTAATTTTATGGGCGTCAATCCTCTCGTGGGCCCAAACGACGAACGCCTCGGGCCGCGTTTCCCCGATATGTCGCGCCCTTATAGTGAGCGTCTGATGCATTTGGCCGAGCAGGCGGGGAGGGAAGAAAAGATCACGGTCCGCCGCGGAGTTTATCTGGGGATTAGCGGCCCCAACCTCGAAACGCGCGCCGAATACCGGATGATGCGCGCCTGGGGAGCGGATCTGGTCGGAATGTCGACCGTGCCGGAAGTGATCGTGGGCGTGCAAATGGGAATGGAAATACTCGGGGTGAGTGTGGTCACCGACGTTTGTGACCCGGATCACCTCGCGCCCGTTGACATCAAAGAAATAATTCGCACGGCCAATGAAGCGGGCCCCAAGCTCGACCGGCTGATAGCGAGTTTAATTAAAAGATTGCAGCCGCCAATTTAAATCCCCGAACGGGTCAGACCCCTGCCTCGCCGGCAGGCGGGCGTTTGGGTCAGACCCAGTTAAGAGACAGCCTCTTTCAATGACGACCGAACTTGTGATTGCCAAATCCTCCGCTGCCCTGGCGGGCCTTGAGCGTCTCGAAGGCCGCGTCCGCGGGATCCTTTCGCGTCTCCTGAGCCAAATGGAACACATTTCCATCCGGGCTTCCTGGGAGATCGGCCGTGAAATCCAAAAGCATCTGAAGATCCGCGGCGGCAAGGCGGAATACGGCAAGCAGGTAATGGCCACCCTCTCCCAAAGACTCGAAATCAGTGCGGATAAGCTGCAGCGAAGTGCGCGCTTTACCGAGCAGTTTCCGGACTGGAAAAAGATTCAGGCAATATTGCCTGAATCTCCCGGGAGGTCTCAGGCGGCCTCAAAAAAGGGGCGCGGGAAGGGGATCGGGTGGAGTCATTTTTTGACCCTTTTGCCGGTCGAAGACGATCAAACAAGATTCCATCTGGCCGAAGAAGCCGCCCAAAACGGCTGGACCGTCGAGCAGCTTAAAAGGAAGGTCGATCAAGAAGTTCGCCCGGAAAAGAGGAGCCGGGGTGCGTCAACTCAGGGCGCCCACCGCGACGCTTTATTAGTGCCCAGGATCGGGAAATTATATACCTGCCGCATCCTCGCGCCCGCCGAGGCAGGGTGGCCGGACCGGGGCCGGCTCCTGATCGACCACGGATTTCGCGCTTACCGCGAGCTCGACCTTTCTTTAAGCCGCCGATTCAAGGCCGGCGAAATCGTCGAAATCAATGAACCCGGCCCAGGGGCTCGGCTGTGGGAAGTTCACAAATCCAAGCGTGTGGAAAAAGACCGGTATTTTTACCGCGCCTACGTCGTGAAGGCGATCGACGGCGACACCTTCTGGGCCGCGATTGATGCCGGGGCGTCCTGGATCGAGAAGCAAAAGATCAGGCTGCGCGGTGTGGATGCCCCCGAGATTAAAACCGCCGCCGGCCGAAGATCGTCTCGTTTTGTTCAATCCCTCCTTTCCCCGGGCTTTTCCCTTTTTATCCGCACCTCTGTATCTCCTAATTTTGACCGCTACGTGGCCGATGTCTTTATCCCGGCGACGGAGGCAATCCGTGCCGCGGTGGAGCGCACCCAGCCGCAGGGCATCCCCTCTCAGCTCGAGACCCTCGAAGGTCAGCTCTTTTATTTCCTGAACAACCTCCTCCTCGAACGCCGCCTCGCCGCCAAGGAATCCCACTGAGCCGCTGACCCTCTCAACGGGGCCAGGTGAGGGCCAGGCCCCCACCTGGCCCCGTTGGATGTGTGGGCGGTGATCTCTTCAGGCGTAGATTTTGTAGGGAATGCTAGTTTTTGATAGAGCGCCTTAGAATTTTTTTCTCCGCTTTCTTGTAATTTCTCCGTTCGTCGTGTAACTTTTCGGGAATACATTCCCACAACTGGGAGAACTGGAATATTAGGAATCGTTGGAAAAATGAACCCGGCCCCAATACAAATATCTCAAAGAGACAACCCGGAACACCGCGCCGCAGTGAGTATCCTGACGGCGGCCGAAGTCAGCCGGATGCTGCGTATTCCGCTGTCCACGATTTACGATCTGGCCGGCAAGAAAAAGATCCGCGGCCTTAAGATCGGCAAGCACTGGCGGTTTGTCGCGCAGGATATCGAGGAGTACCTCGGGGGCGTCAATGATAATTTCATTTCCCCGAAGGAGGCCCGGGTATGAAAATGCGGACTGACGGCCTCCGTTGGGCGGCGCTCGCCACTGCGTTCATCTTCTTCGCCGACACCGTCTTTGCCTTTCCTGTGTCGGCGCGCCGTTTGCCTCCGGGCGCCGCCGAGGCGCTCATCCCGTCCCAGTTGGGGCGCGTGGAAGAGGTCCATCTCA
>CAYJSI010000011.1:0-60273 GCA_964373045.1 uncultured bacterium | reverse complement strand
GAAAATATTCTCTCCCCTGTATTCATCGGGGTCTTCGGGATCGGCGCCTTTGGTATTGCTTAGCTTTTGGTAAAGCTCGTTGAAGGCATCCGAGATGTATTTCAGGAAGATAAGACCGAGCACAACGTGCTTGTACTCAGCAGCGTCCATGTTGTTGCGAAGCTTGTCCGCCGCCTTCCAGAGCTTTTCTTCAAAACCCAGGTTGGCACCAATTGAAGTCTTCTGTTTTGTAGCCTTTTTGCCAGCCATAGTTATCCTTTGTGTCATCTCCTTTTAGCCTTTTGATTCGAAAGGCTCTCGGCCCATTGATCGACGGTTTTTAATTTAAACCGCCATTGACCTCCGACTTTGGACGCAGGCATACGGCCACGTTGGCAGAGTTTGTAGACTTTCTCCTTTGAGACTTGGAGGTAATCGGCGATCTGCTCAATAGTCAGCCATTTATCGGTCATAATAGGTTGTCCATTTTTTGCTAGATTCTACCAGAGCAATTTCGATTACGGGACTAATATTTTCAGCACTCAAAAGAAGGGCATTTTTGTCTTTTCATTCAAAAAAATGAAAAAGTTGAAAAATAGGAGCCATGGGTGAGGACCAAATATTTTGACCAAGCTGGTATTAGCGGGGGTGGGGGTCAGTCTGGGAAATTCGTTATCCAAAATTGTTTTTGAGAAACTAGAAGGAAAGGTTGTTAGCCGGGTGTTAGCCGAAAGCCTAAACAGGGGCACAACAAAAAAGCCCCAGAGATGTAACTCTCTGAGGCTCTTTGTGTTATATGGTAGCGGGGGCAGGATTTGACGCCTCCAGCGCGCAAGCCATTCAGATTTTGTACGCGCGTACAAAATCTTTATGCGCGCTTCCGGTCGGCCAGCCGCAGCCTCGAAGGAAGTCGTCACTCCTAGACGTCGCGCCTCCTTAAAAAGGCTCGGCCGCTCCTGTTCAAATCCTGCCTATCCACAAAACAAAAATCCCGGCTAGGGCATTGAGCCCTGCCGGGATTTTATTTGGTAGCGGGGGCAGGATTTGAACCTGCGACCTTTGGGTTATGCTTACTACTTCAGCTTTCGCTGCTCCGTTTCTGCAAAACGGTTTGTAGTCTGGACTATACCTTCTCCCGTTGCCTCGATCCACGAAGCAACGGGGGCCTGCCGTCTAGTCTCTACACCTTCCTCGCCTTGTATCTTGCCGAGGCTTGGCTCGGTATTCCCACTTTTTGAGGGTTCACCGAATTTGACAGGTTTTCATTCATTCGTTTCCGAATGAATAGCCCATTTTTCCAACAAACCCCAAGCTTCTCGATATTGATACGACTTCGGTTTTCTCTGTCTTGTTGTCTGCTCCACTAAGGCGATCCCACTTTTGAAGGACGAGAACACCTTAACAGGCATGACATAGAAAACTTTACGGTCTTCAATAAAGAGAATCGCAAAGTCAAAGTCGTTATCGCCGTAACGGGCCCGTACCATTTCCCGCCGGTTTGTCTTAGTGCGGCGAGTGTCTACAGTATAAGCACCGTTTTGTTGCCACGCACTCTTGATTTGGATCCGAATAAGCTTTCCATTCAGATCAACAGCAAGATCGTAAGGTAACCGATCACCCACAGGTTTGAGAACTCGGTAACCTCTTTTCAAAAGCTGCGTAACGACTTCACTCTCTGCTATGTCAGACTTGAGCTTTGTATCCATTGAGCCCAACGAGCTACCGGACTGCTCCACCCCGCGATGTATGGGATTGAATACTTCTTAAGGAGAGACTGCTAGGTAGCCAAACGGGGGCCATTCTAGGGGATCAACGCATTGATTTCAACGGCTTTCTCAAGTTTTTTGACCGCATCGCATCAGACGTATTCATAAATCCCTGTTAGACAGTTATGCCTCACCGATCTATAATCCTCCACGAACTATTTAACACACTTAAGGCCGATCGCTAAAAAGGAGCTCCATGAACGAACCCTCAAAGCACAACCCATCCGACACTTCCTTAAGCGGCGAATCAGACGTGGTCGGCATCCTAAAGAAGATTCAGCAGCAGCTGGGTTTTTTAGAAAACAAGATCGACACCCTGATTAACAATCGTCCGCCGAGCAAGCCCTTCAATAGGGAGAGGTCCTTTTCAAGACCCCATCGCCCATTTGGTCATTCCAGAGGAAGGCGCGAAGGGGGTTTTGGCGATCGTAACCGCGGCCGCGAAAAAGATTTTAGACAAGGTCATGGGCAAGGCCAAGCCCCAGAGCGCCCCGCAGGTGAACCTCAGGGGCAGGGAAATGAAAACCGCGGATTTCCGAGAAAAAGGAAACGTTTCTTCCGGCCGGGGCAGGACTAAATATTCCGAGCGTAAATTAAAGCAGGCTTTGCCAGAGGACTTTACCGACGAAAAAAGGTCCGAGGGATTCGATGTAGCGGGCTGTCTGCTGGGTTTTTCGCATATCCTGCACAAGGCGCGAGAGGGGATGGAGCTCGGCGCTGACAAGCCCAAGCACGAATTCATTATCTTTTTGATCAAGCCCGTAGCAGGCCAGCCGAATATCGTGCGTAAACCCCGCCTGTCCGTAGCTCATTCCGATGCGCGCATGCTCCATCAGGATTTTTCCCTGGTCTTCCTTAGGAAGTAGTTCAAATTCCGGTTTTCTCCTTAAGGGGTACCACATGGCCCAGGGGAATTTAGGATTTAGGGCATTGCGCCGCGGTTTCCATAAAAGCCAGTCCTCTAAATCTGCTTCACGGCCCGCCGCATAGCTGCGTCCCAGCATGGTAAACTCCGGGCGGGGGACATAAGACGAGAAGGGTTTTCCGGTAAGAAGTTTCCGCCACGGGCCTGTGAAGTTTTCGGCGTCTTCTGTCATAAAAAGAATCCCGATGCCGCGCGGATCATTCACGTCAAGGTAAACCACAGTCTCAAGCCCGCTTGCCTTGACGGCCTCGAGGACGTGGGCTGCATCCAGGCATCCTGTCAACACCTGAAGCTGCATGAAAAGCCTGCGGTAAGAGACTTGCGGGACGCCCTCTTTTGCCGCGCCAAACTCGCGCAACTCGGGCGCTTCCATCGGCTTAGCTGCATGGGGAGGTGTTTGAATCTGAGGATTCACGAAGGCAACTCTATCATAAATTTAAGGAATTTCAATTTTTACCCGCTAAATCATTTTGCATGATTTTTCAGCTTGACGCTTGACGCTGAGGGCTAATAATAGGGGCTCCTATGGGCCACGAAATCCTCCATGAAGGAAAATACCGCCGTTTCGTGCGAAAAGACGGCTGGGAGTTTGTGGAGCGATTGCAGCCGGGAGGCATTGTCGTGATCATCGCGGTCACAGATGACGACAAGGTAGTTCTCATTGAACAGCCGCGGATTCCCATCGGCAAAAGGATCATCGAATTTCCGGCGGGGCTCGTGAATGATCACGCCTCGAATCGCCACGAATCCATGGAGGAAACCGCCCGGCGCGAACTCATTGAGGAAACGGGATACCGGGCCAAGACCATGACGCGTATCACGGAAGGCCCGGCGTCGTCGGCCACCACAAGCGACATCCTTACGGTTTTCTTTGCCCAGGGGCTGACCAAAGAAGGCCCGGGCGGCGGGGATGAGACCGAGGAAATCACGGTCCATGAAGTGCCCCTTGGCCGGGTCCACGAGTGGCTTGCCGAGCAGAGGAATGCGGGCCGAATGGTCGACCTTAAGATTTACGCGGGTCTTTATTACTTAAAACATCAAAACTCTTTTTGAGGATTCCCGATGACAAAAAATTTTTGGTTGAAGTGGATGCCCCCTCAGTATGCCATTTTCTATTTTCTTTTTGCCCTGGCGCTGCATTTCAATATCCCGCTTCGCCCCCTGTTGGAATGGCGCCTCGGAGGCGTCCTTCTCGCGGCGAGCGGCTTTATGTTCCTCATCTCAGCCTGGGTCCTTTTTTGGAATGCTAAAACAGCCATCCGTCCCGTGGACGAGCCGACCGCCTTCGTCGACTCCGGCCCCTACCGCTTCACGCGCAACCCCATGTATGTGGGCGTAACTTTGGTTTTATCCGGCATCGCCCTTATCTTTGGGACCCCTTTTATGTTTCTCCCTCCGGCAGCTTTTTTTCTGACCGCTCACCTCATTTTTATTCCCCTTGAGGAGGCAAACCTCGAGCGGGTTTTTGGGGAAGCCTACCTCGATTACACGCAAAGAGTGCGCCGCTGGCTTTAACCCCAGGGAGAATGTATGCATTTTGAGATCGAAAAAATCGCGGAACTGGCCCGGCTGAGTCTTAAGACCGGCGAGAAGGCGAAGCTCCAAAAAGACCTTGAAGCCATCTTAGATTATGTGAAGACGCTTGAGGCCCTTGATACCAAAAAGGTGGAGCCTACGAGCCACGTTCTCGATCTTGAGAATGTTTTCCGTGTCGATGAGGTCAAGCCCTCCAGTGTGCAGGAAGATGTCCTTCAGCATGCTCCCGAGTGCGATGGCAAATTTTTTAAAGTGCCGAAAGTGGTAGAGAAATAGGGTATTGGGTGACGGGTGCTAGGTGCTAGGTGCCAGGTGACGGGGATTGTCAAATGAGCCAAATACATCAACTTACTTTAAAAGAAGCGATCGAGATGGCAAAAAAAGAAGGAGCAGAGTCTGTCATTCGTGGACTTACGGAGCGAGTCCAAAAGCTGAATCCTCGCCTTAATGCTTTTTTAAGATTTGATCCACCTATTTCTGTTTCCCGCCACCCGCCACCCGCCACCCGACCCCTCGCCGGCGTGCCTATTTCCATCAAAGACAATATCTGCATTCGCGGCGTTGAGACGACGTGCGCTTCGAAAATCCTTCAAAAACACATCCCGCCCTACGATGCGGCGGTCATTGAAAAATTACGACAAGCCGGGGCAACGCTCTTCGGCCAATGCAACATGGATGAGTTTGCCTTTGGCTCCTCTTCAGAGACGTCGGTGTTTGGGCCGGTGAGAAATCCCTGGGATACAGAACGTGTGCCAGGGGGATCGAGCGGGGGGTCAGCGGCAGCGGTGGCAGCGGACATGACTTTGGCCGCGCTTGGAAGCGATACCGGAGGATCTATTCGCCAGCCCGCCTCCTTTTGCGGAGTGGTGGGGCTCAAACCGACTTACGGGCGCGTGTCACGTTATGGCTTAATTGCATTCGGCTCAAGCTTTGATCAGATCGGGCCCATCACCAAGACGGTGGAAGACGCTGCGATTCTGATGAATGTCTTGGCAGGCCACGACCGGCGTGATTCCACGTCGGCTCCGAACGCCGTGCCCGATTACACCCAGGCGCTTACCCGCAATGTCAAAGGACTTCGCATCGGTCTTCCCAAAGAATATTTTGTCAAAGGCATTGACCCCGAAGTGGAGAAAAGTGTCCGCGCTGCGGCGGAAACCTATGAAAGACTTGGCGCTGAAATCAAATCCGTAAGCCTTCCTCATACGCAATATTCTGTGGCGGTTTACTACATTGTGGCTGTGGCCGAGTCGAGTTCGAACCTCGGACGTTTTGACGGGGTTCAGTTTGGTTTGAGGGTGCGGGGCGAGTCCCTTGAGGAAATGTATTTTGAAACTCGTGATGCGGGATTCGGTGAGGAGGTCAAGCGCCGGATTCTCTTGGGGACCTTCGTGCTCTCGGCGGGTTATTATGAGGCTTATTATTTGAAAGGACAAAAGGTCCGGACGCTCATTCGCGACGATTTCCAAAAAGCCTTTCGCGAAGTGGATTTGATTTTGACTCCGACCGCTCCCACTGCAGCCTTTAAAATTGGCGAGAAAATGAATGACCCGCTGGCCATGTACCTCTCGGATATTTTTACCATTCCCGTGAACCTCGCAGGGGTGCCCGCGATGTCCGTACCGTGCGGTTTTACAAAATCAGGACTACCGATCGGGATGCAATTGATCGCGAGCCCCTTCGATGAAGAAACCATTTTTCGCGCCGCGCATAGTTTTGAGCAGGAAGTCGAAGTCTATAAGAGAAAACGCAAGCTATGAGTTACGAACCCGTCATTGGTTTAGAAGTCCATGTGCAGTTGGCGACGAAGTCAAAACTCTTCTGCAGCTGTTCGACTGAATTTGGATCAGAGCCCAATAAAAATACTTGTCCTGTTTGTCTCGGTTGGCCGGGATCGCTTCCTGTGCTCAATGAAGAAGCGCTTCGGCTCGCGATCAAAGTCGGCCTGGCCCTCCACTGCGAGATTTCGGAGCGGCTTAAATTCGACCGCAAAAATTATTTTTATCCCGATCTTCCCAAGGCCTATCAGATTTCTCAGTACGATATGCCGGTGAACGGGAAAGGAGCGCTTACGATCGAGGTTGGTGGTAAAGAGCCTCACCAGAAAAAAATCGGAATCACCCGCGCCCACCTGGAAGAAGACGCGGGGAAACTGCTGCACGAAGGCATCGAAGCAGCAAGCTTAGTCGATTACAACCGCGCGGGTGTCCCGCTCCTTGAAATTGTTTCGGAGCCGGACCTTCGTTCGTCTGAGGAAGCCTACGAGTATCTTCGAGCCCTCAAAGCCATCCTTCAATATCTTGAAGTGAGTGACTGTAACATGGAAGAAGGAAGCCTTCGCTGTGATGCCAACGTTTCCGTCAGAAAAGCAGGCGAGTCGAAATTGGGCACCAAGGTTGAAATCAAAAATATGAATTCCTTTAAAGCGGTGCAGAAAGCCATTGAGTACGAAATCGAAAGACAAGCGAAGTCGCTTGAAGGCGGCGAAAAACTAAGCCAGGAAACGCGGCTTTGGGATGAAAACAAAGGGCAGACCTTTACCATGCGCTCCAAGGAAGAAGCACACGACTACCGCTATTTCCCCGAGCCCGATCTTGTCCCGTTTACGATTTCGCGCAAAACGGTGGAGGAGATTCGTAAAACCTTGCCCGAGCTTCCGGCCCCGCGCACGAAGCGATTTATCAAAGATTTCGGGCTTTCGGAATATGATGCAAGCGTGCTTGTGGATGACAAGGCGTTAGCCGATTATTTTGAAGCTTGCGTAAAAGAAAAGGTCAGCGCGAAACTCGTGAGCAACTGGATTCAATCCGAACTCTTAGCCCTCCTTAATTTGAAGAAGATGTCGATGGAGGCTTCCCCGATAAAACCCAAAGATCTTGCGGGTCTGATTCGATTGATCGATCAGGGGATGATCAGCGGGAAAATGGCTAAAGAAGTGCTTCCGGCGATGTTTGAAGAAGGAAAGTCTGCTGAAGTGATTGTCAGGGAAAAGGGGCTTGTGCAGGTGACGGACACCAAGCTGATTGAAGAGGTGGCGGAACGTGTGATTCGGGCGAATACCAAATCAGCCGAAGATTTTCGCGCCGGTAAAAGACAGGCCCTCGGATTTTTAGTCGGGCAGATCATGAAAGAAACTCAAGGCAAGGCCAATCCCAAGATGGTGAATGAAATTTTAGAAAAAAAATTAAGATAAAACCGTAAGCTGAGACCACAGGCTGCAAGCTCAATGTGATAGTTGAGTACTAAAAAGCTTGTAGCTTGGAGCGGGGAGCGTGCAGCCTGTTATGTTAACCTTAGGTATCGAAACCTCCTGCGATGAAACGTCCTGTGCGGTCTTAAAAGGCCGTGACACGATCCTTTCTAACGTCATTTCTTCAAGCCTTTTCCGGCATCAGCCCTTCGGAGGGGTAGTGCCCGAGATTGCTTCACGTCATTGCCTTGAGCAAATTGATATTGTTTTCCGGGAATCGCTCTGCGAAGCAAAGATCGAAGCTGCAGATCTTGATTTAATTGCCGTGACAAAGGGGCCGGGCTTGATCGGCTCGCTATTTGTCGGAGTCTCCTTTGCTAAGGCTTTGAGCTTTCGGCTCGGGATTCCCTTGGTAGGCGTCAACCACCTCGAGGCGCACCTTGTGGCTAATTTTATCGGGAAAAAAGAGCCGGAGCAATTTATTGGGCTTCTTGTCTCCGGCGGACACACGAGCCTTTCCTATCATAAGAAAGGAAAGGTAAAAATGCTGGGTTCTACAGTGGATGATGCCGTGGGCGAGGCCTTTGATAAGGTGGCAAAAATCCTGGGTCTCGGATATCCGGGCGGTCCCGTGATCGACCAACTTGCCCGAGAAGGAAATCCCGAGGCCTTTAAATTTACGAAACCCAAGCTGGACAATGAATTTGACTTTAGTTTCAGCGGGATTAAGACAGCGGTGCTGTATGCTGTGCAAAAAACGTGGCATCCTAAGCCTTTCGATCGTCATCCTAAGGCCTTGAGGGCCGAAGGATCTCAGAGATCCTTCGCTCGCCCCATAAAACCGGGCAAGCTCAGGATGACGGTGAATAAATTAACGACATCCTTCATTCGCGATATGGCTGCTAGTTTTCAGAAGGCGGTTGTGGATTGGTTAATCGGGAAGGCACTGGCGGCTCAAGAACGCTATGGAGTAAAAGATATTGTGGTGGGCGGCGGCGTGAGTGCCAATTCGAGGCTGCGTCAGAAGTTGTCCGAAGAAGCGTCCCCAAGAGGTGTGAACGCTTGGTTCCCCGAAAAAATTTTAGCGCTCGATAACGCGGCCATGATTGCCCGCCGCGGTTTTGAGCTTCATCAAAAGGGAAGGCGGGACTCGCTTGCCCTGGTTGGATCCGCCCATCTTCCGATGGGATAAAAGAAGGAGAGAGAAATGTTTAATATAACTCAGCACGATATCGACATTGCGATCCGATTAATCACAGCCACCTTTCTTGGGGGTCTGATTGGGATTGAGCGAGAGGTGCACGGCAAGGAAGCGGGTTTTAGGACCTATGCCTTGGTGTGCCTGGGTTCGGCTTTGATGATGGTGGTCTCCATTGACGTATTTGAAATTTATAAAGGGGTTGCACAAGTCGACCCGTCTCGTATCGCCGCGCAGGTCGTAAGTGGCATTGGTTTTTTGGGGGCGGGGGCCATCATTCGTTTCCCTCGTGAAATTAAGGGTCTCACCACGGCGGCGGGGATTTGGGCGGCGGCCGGAATCGGGCTTGCCTGCGGGATTGCGGAGTACCGGCCGGCTGTGATCAGCACCGTTCTGGCACTTTTAATTTTGATCGTCTTCTCCAAGATCAACCGCTTCTTTGTCGGCGGAAAAGATATTTAATCTTTCTAAGGATGACTCTTGAGCTATACACAAGCCGCACTTCAGAAAATCATTCGGGATGTCCGCGGCCGCAAACTCACCACAGAAAAAGCTTTCTCCAAATTAAAAAACCTTCCTTACGAAAGTTTTTCATTTGCCCGCGTGGATCATCACCGCCACTTTAGAAAGGGATTTCCGGAGGCAGTCTATGCGCCGGGGAAAACCCTGAGTCAACTTGAAAAAATTATCCATTCCATCCTGCGATCAGGCCACGGCTTGATCGTGACGCGTCTTGAAGCCGGGATTTGGAAAAAGCTCCGGAAAAAATTTTCATCTCTTCACTACGAGCCGGAGGCCAGGCTTGCCTATGTGGGCAAAAGATCCGTCTCCCAGAAAAGCCGACCGGTTGCCATTCTGACGGCGGGGACAAGTGATATTCCGGTGGCAGAGGAGGCGGCGGTGGCCCTTGAGCTTGTGGGGAGAAAGGTGCTTCGACTCTATGATTGCGGCGTGGCCGGACTGCATCGAGTCTTCGATCAATTGCCCCGACTTGAAAAGTGTTCCGCCATTATTTGTATTGCGGGAATGGACGGGGTTTTGCCGAGCGTGGTAGGTGGTTTAGTGAGCAAGCCCGTGATCGCGGTTCCGACCAGCGTGGGCTACGGGGCAAACTTTCAAGGCCTCGCCCCGCTTCTCACCATGCTGAATTCCTGCGCTCAAGGTGTCGCGGTGATGAACATTGATAACGGATTCGGCGCTGCCTGCTTCGCCTCCATGATCCCATGAGCAAGATCGCGATCTTGGATTGTTCCCTGGGGATTGCCGGGGATATGACGGTGGGTGCTTTGCTTGATCTTGGCGTGCCGTTTGATTTTTTGAAAAAAGAAATCAAGAAATTGAAAATTGCCGGGTATCAATTATCTCTTAAAACCGTGCGCTCAGGTGCTTTCCGCGCGAAAAAATTTTCGGTTCACATTCATTACCCCGCCCATCATCACACCTCCTTGAAGGATATCGAAAAACGGATTCGCAATTCGAGGCTCCACTTGAGCGTTAAAAAAACCGCCATCGCTATTTTTCGTAACCTTGGAAAAGCCGAGGCGCGCGTTCACGGTATCGCGCTTCAAAAAGTTCATTTTCATGAAGTGGGGGCGGTCGACTCCATCGTGGATATTGTGGGTACCGCAATCTGTTTTCACTATCTTGGAATCAAGAAGGCCTATGTTCGAAGTATTCGAGTCGGTCGAGGGGTGCAAAAAGGGGATCACGGTGAAATGCCGATCCCGGTGCCCGGGGCCTATGAGCTTTTGAAGGGGTTTTGGATCGAGCAAGCTGATTTTGCTCACGAGATGGTGACGCCTACGGGAGCCGCTATCCTCGCGACGCTTTGTCGGAAGACGCACGAAATTCCACGCCTCAAAATCGAAAAGATCGGCTCGGGCGCTGGCGACCAAATATTGGGTGGGGCGCGCGGATATCTACGTGTTGCTTTAGGGAGAACAGTCTCTAAAAATGGAGGAGGCCCAAGGAGATGAGGCCGATTAAGAAAAAGACGATGACGAAACGCGGGGAGTGCTCTTCGGCCTCATTTAAGATGGCGTGCGAGGCGAGATAGACAAAACCGCCTCCAATATGAAGTAATATCAGCTGAAGCCACGAGCTTTCTGCCAGCCCTTTTAGAAGAAAAACCCCCACCACCCAGCCCGCCAGAGTAGAAATTTCGAAAAGGAGCGTCCCGAGGAGGGCCTTCTTCTTTTCGTAGCCTGCCCGCAGGAGTAAGGCGCAAAGTGCCAGCCCTTCCGGAAATTTATGAATGGTAATGGTGATGAAAATCGAGTGATCGGCATGGGGAGAAAGTTCTCCGCCGAGGGCGACTGCGACTCCATCGAGCAGGCTGTGCACCGTTAAAGCCGCACCCAGCAGGACGACAATACTTTTGAATTTGGCGGCTGTTTGTTCTTCAAAATGGCTCGCGGCGCAGGCGGGGCAGACGTGAAACACATATCGGCTGATGAAATGAAAGAGGGCGTATCCTGAGGCGAGGGCGGCGGCGATCGAAGGAAGGGACACCGCAGGCCAGGCCTCGGGGAGAAGATGAAAAAAGGTGGTGGCGAGCAGTGCGCCGGCCGCAAAACTAATCAAAGCACAAAGCTGTTTATGCGAGACGCCGATCGAGGCGGCAAGCAAGGCCCCAAGACACGCGCTTACAAAGGCAATCACCGTTTGAACAAATGAGGAAATCATGGAGGGAGGTGAAGTATAAGCCCCTTGTTGACACCCCACAAGCAAAAAGATAGAATTCGCCTCCCATGAACAAACTCAAAATCGCACTTCCGAAAGGAAGTCTCGAGGAAGCCACCTACCAGCTTTTCAAGAAGGCCGGTTTTCAGATTTCCGTAAGCGCCCGCTCTTACTTTCCTTCCATTGATGATCCCGAGATCGAAGTCATCCTCTTCCGCCCGCAAGAAATGTCCCGCTACATCGAAGATGGCGTGATCGATTGCGGTCTTACCGGCCATGACTGGATCGTAGAAAACGAATCCAAGGTGACCGAGCTTTGCGAGCTTCAATATTCCAAGAGGACGAGCAACCCTGTCCGCTGGGTCCTGGCCGTTCATGAAGACTCTCCTTTTCAAAGTGTGAAGGATCTCAAGGGCAAGAAAATCGCGACGGAACTTGTGAATGTTACAAGGAAATATCTCAAAAAGAATCGAGTCAATGCGGAGGTGGAATTTTCCTGGGGGGCGACGGAGGTCAAGCCGCCCCGACTTGCGGATGCCATCGTGGAGGCCACGGAGACCGGCTCGAGCTTAAGGGCCAACAAGCTTCGCGTGATTGATACCCTCATTACCTCCCTTCCGAAGTTCATCGCCAATAAAAAAAGTTTTCATGATGAATGGAAGCGAAAAAAAATGGAGAACGTTGTCCTTCTTCTTCAGGGGGCCATGCGTGCGCAGGAGAAGGTGGGTCTTAAAATGAATGTGAACAAAAAAAATCTCAAAAATATTTTGAGCATTCTTCCCGCCTTGAAAAATCCCACGATCTCCAGCCTTTCCGAAAAAGGCTGGTATGATGTGGATACCATCATCAATGAGTCCGTTGTGCGTGAAATTATCCCGGCCCTCAAAAAGGCCGGTGCGTCTGGCATCATCGAGTATCCCTTAAATAAAGTTATTCCCTAAATCATCCAGGAGTTTCCTTATGCCTTGGGCACGTAAGCAGCGTAAGAAGAAGATGAATAAGCACAAGCGGAAAAAGAAGCTGCGCAAGCACCGCCACAAGAAAAAGCCCTGGTCGTAAAAAGAGGGGCAATGCGGGCCCTCACGCTTCAAAGTCCGGCGAAGGTCAATCTTTATCTTCGCGTTCTTAGCAGGCGACGGGATGGGTATCACGATCTCGTGACCCTGTTCCGCCGCATCTCTCTTGCCGACACGATTCGTCTGCGAAAATCGCAGTCGTTTTCACTCAGCTCCACCTCTCGGGAAGTTCCTACCGGCGAAACCAATCTCATCACGCGGGCCTACCGCCTGCTCAAAGCAAATATTCCCCATTTAGGAGGTGTCTCGGTTCATCTCACAAAAAGAATTCCTATCGGGGCGGGTTTGGGAGGCGGATCCAGCAATGCCGCCGCCTTCCTTCTTGGCATGAAGAGACTTTATGAACTTAAAATTTCAAAAAAAGAATGCCAAAAACTTGCTGCGGGGCTCGGTGCGGACGTTCCGTTCTTCCTTGAAGAGGCAAATCAGGCTATGGGGATAGGACGCGGAGACAGAATCCTTTTAAGACCTGCCGCTAAACAGCTTTGGTTTTTGTTAGTCCTTCCATCACAAGGACTTAGCACAAAAAGAGTTTACCAACGTCTTCCTCGCCAACGGCGCCGCGTTTCCTTGACAAAAACATTACGGGCTGTTAGACTCCTCTGCAAGTTTTTGGAGGGCAAGCACTTAGGTCAGGTCGCCCACTTGCTCCAAAATGACCTTGAGCTGCCAGCTTTTCGCCTGAGACCTTCACTGCAGAAAATATTCGAGAATTTAAAAATCCGAGGGGCAACCGCTGTCCGAATGTCCGGCAGCGGTACGACACTCTATGTCCTTTTCTCGAGCCGGCGGGAAGCGAAAAACCTTGCTCAAAAGTTTCGGCGCCAATATCCCTCGCAAAGGGTTATGGTTTGTCATTCGATCTAAAAAAGAGGCCATCACCCGAGAGTTTGTTCTCGATGCCCGGTGGTGAAATGGTATCACACTGCCCTTTGGAGGCAAGATTCCTGGTTCGAGTCCAGGCCGGGCAGAATCGATATAAAAAGAGGAAATTATCATGATTTCGGAACGCTGTTCCTTTTGCGGACGCGATAAACGAAAAGAGGTGCGGAAGATCTTTGCCGGGCCGGGTGTCTATATCTGCGACATCTGTATCCGCATCTGCCACGACATTCTCAATAAAGACAGCGCCAGTTTTGTCAAGCAATACGATGTTTCTGAGGGACTCCTCGTTCTCAAACCTCGTGAGATCAAGGCAAAACTTGACCAATATATCATTGGTCAAGAGCGGGCAAAAAAGCAGCTCTCGGTCAGCGTTCATAATCACTACAAGCGTGTAAAGAATCGCGGAAAAACCGAGGGGATCGAGCTGGAAAAAAGTAATATCCTTTTGATTGGGCCCACAGGATCCGGAAAAACCCTTTTTGCCAGGACCCTGGCACAGCTGCTGGACGTTCCCTTTGCCATTGCGGACGCGACCTCGCTTACCGAGGCGGGTTATGTGGGAGAGGACGTGGAAAATGTACTGCTTCGGCTTCTTCAGGCCTCCAATTTTGACGTGAAGAGAGCCGAACTGGGCATTGTCTATATCGATGAGATTGATAAAATCGCCAAGACCTATGAAAATGTTTCCATTACACGTGATGTCTCAGGCGAAGGCGTACAGCAGGCCCTTTTAAAAATTTTGGAAGGAACCATTGCTAATGTGCCTCCCCAGGGCGGGCGCAAGCACCCTCAGCAGGAATATATTCAGGTGAACACAAAAAACATTCTTTTCATCTGCGGTGGGACGTTTGCCAATCTCGATAAGATGATCGAGCGCAGGGTGTCAAATAAGTCCCTTGGCTTTGGCTCGATCCGATCCATTACCACCAAAGAAGATCGCTCCGTCGGCGAGCTTCTGGCGCTGGTCGAAACCGAAGATCTCCTCAAATACGGTTTTATTCCCGAATTTATCGGGCGATTTCCGGTGATCAGTACTCTACACGGCCTTGAGGAGGCCGATCTGGTGCGCGTCCTCACGGAACCCAAGAATGCCCTCGTGAAACAATACGAAGAATTTTTCCGCATGGAAGGAGTGAAGCTCCAGTTTATGCCGGGATCCCTTGAGGCCATTGCGCGCCGTGCCATGCGCAAAGGTACAGGGGCACGAGCGCTCCGCTCCATCCTTGAAAGCATTATGCTGGATGTCATGTATGACGTTCCCTCCGAGACCGATGTGACCGAGTGCGTGGTGACAAGAGAAGTGGCGGAAGGAAAACAACCACCCCTTTTGGTACGCAGCACAGCCTGGGTGAAATCCGCATGAAGTGGCGAAATGATTCACAGGCAGAAGAGGTGGTGACGGCCTACACCTTTCTTTTGCCGAATCTAAGCGGCTTTATTATTTTTACTTCCCTTCCGATTCTGGCATCGCTTGCCTTGAGTTTCGTGCGATGGGATCTTCTTTCCTGGCCGCCGCGGTTTGTGGGCCTGGATAATTTTATCGAGCTTTTCCGCGATACTCATTTTTGGAAATACTGCTGGAACACGATTTATCTGATGGCCAGCATTCCTTTAAGCATGGCAGGGTCTCTCATCCTAGCGCTGGCTCTCAATCAAAAGCTGAAAGGCATCGTCTTCTTTCGCACCGTTTACTTCTTGCCGACCCTTTGTTCGGGGGTTGCCATTTATATGTTGTGGTACCTTATTTACAATCCCGAGTTTGGCATTTTGAACACGGCCATTGCCAAGTTTGGGAATATGATCGGCTTGACATTAAAGGGTCCGGCCTGGCTGACGGATGAAGCGTGGGCGAAACCCGCCTTAATCATCATGGGGATTTGGCAGGCCGTGGGGGGATACAACATGATCCTCTATCTCGCGGCCCTGCAGGGGGTTCCGCGGGATCTCTACGATGCGGCCGAGGTGGATGGCGCCAGCAGCTGGCAGAAATTTTGGGCGGTGACGTGGCCGCAGATTTCTCCCACCACCTTTTTCATCGGCATCATGAGTTTGATCGGTGGTTTTCAGGCGGGTTTTGATCCGGCATTCATTATGACGGGCGGCGGCCCGAATGGGTCGACCACGACGATCATTTATTACCTCTATAACAATGCCTTTCAATGGCACCAGATGGGGTATGCCGCGGCCATTGCCTGGGTGCTTTTTGTGATTGTCTTTGCCATCACGCTCTTCCAGTGGCGCTTTTTCGGAAACACGGTTTATTATCATTGATTCAATCATGGCATCCGCCGCTGTCTTATCTCAAAAAGTGGAAAAGGCGAAAATGGCTCTTGCGGACTTAGCTCCGAGAAAAATCAACTTTGAAGTGGTTTCGAGGCGGCATAAGCAAAAGACCGTTCTTAAGCAGATAGGCTCCTATCTTATTTTGAGTGTGGGGGCGGTCAGCATGGTGGCGCCTTTTCTTTGGATGGTGACGACTTCCCTCAAAGAGCCCGGGGCCGTTTTTTCATTTCAAAGAAACTGGTGGGAAGAGTGGATCCCGCACTCTTTCGTGTGGCAAAACTATGTCAAGTCCTGGCACGTCGTGCCCTTTGCCACGTTTTATCTTAACTCCATTTTCGTGACGGCAGCCGTGACCTTCGGCCAGGTAGCGACAAGCGCCATGGCCGCTTACGCCTTTGCGCGGCTTCATTTTCCGGGGCGCGATAAAATCTTTTTTGCCTACCTCGGCACCATGATGGTGCCGGGTGCGGTGACCATGATCCCGGTCTTTATTTTACTCCGCTATCTCGGGTGGGTGGACACCTACAAGGCCTTGATCCTCCCCGGTATTTTTACGGCCTACGGGACTTTTTTACTCCGGCAGTTTTTTCTAACACTCCCCAAGGACCTTGAGGATGCGGCGAAGATTGACGGCTGTTCTTACTTTGGAATTTTTTGGAAAATTATTTTGCCGCTTTCAAAACCGGCGTTGGCCACGCTCACGACTTTTACCTTTATGGGGACGTGGATGAACTTCATGTGGCCCTTGATTGTGATCAACTCGCAGGAGAAGTTCACGCTGCCGGTGGGGTTGGCCTATTTCAAAAGTCTGCACCACACGGATTGGACGCTTCTCATGGCAGCTTCTGTCATGATGATTCTCCCCATCCTCCTGATTTTTGTGGTCAACCAGCGGTTCTTTGTCGAGGGAATTAAGCTGACGGGTATCAAGGGGTAGGCTAAGATGCAGGCTGTTGTCCTGGCTGCAGGCAAGGGAACGCGGATGCGATCTGCGACGCCTAAGGTGCTGCATGAAATCTTAGGCAAACCCCTTTTAGGTTATGTGTTAGACGAGCTCGCGGCATTGGGTGTTCGACGCCCGGTTGTGGTGGTTGGAAACGGCGCCGAGCAAGTTCGCTCTTTCTTAGAGAAATATTGCAAAGAGGGTTCACGGACTGCCTCTACGGTAGTTTATCAGCGCGAACAACGAGGAACGGGACATGCGGTTATGATGACCGCAAAGGTTCTTCGCGAATCAAACGATGATCTTTTGATTTGGCCCGGGGATATGCCACTCCTTACGTGTGCTACGATGCAGGCGTTTCGGGCGCATCATCGTCAAACGCAAGCAGAAGTGAGCGTTCTTTCCTCGCTTCAAGTGGACCCCGCGGGTTACGGGAGAATCCTTCGATCCGGCGGCAGATTTTACGGCATTCGCGAAGAGTTAGATGCAAACGAATCCGAAAAAAGGATCCAGGAAGTTAATTCGGGGGTTTACCTTTTTAAAACCGATGCGCTTTTGGAAGCGCTTCGTAAGATTCGCCCTGATAACGCAAAAAAGGAATTTTATTTAACGGATACCATTGAAGTTTTGGCTGAGGACGAGCGGCGGATCGAAGCGTTTCCTCTGGCGTCTTACGACGCGGCGCAAGGCATCAACTCGCAGGAAGATTTAGCTCGGGCGGTTCAAATTATGAAAAATAGAGAAATTCAATTTCATCAGGGGCGGGGAGTGACGTTTGTCGCACCGGAGCAGACCTTTGTCGCACCGGGTGCTAAAATTGGGCCGGACACCGTCATCCATCCCTGGACTTATATTGAGTCCGATGTCCGGATCGGCCGCGGTTGCCAAATTGGACCTTTTGCGAAGATCCGAAAGGGGACTCAAATCGGCGATCGTGCGGTCATCGGAAGTTTTGTGGAGATCAGCCGCTCCCGCATCGGAAAGAAAGTTCTCGTGAAACACCTTACTTATTTGGGTGATGCCGTGGTGGGGGATGAAACCAATGTGGGTGCGGGGACCATTACCGCCAACTTTGACGGCAAGCGCAAGCATCAAACGCGCATTGGAAAGAAAGTTTTAATCGGATCGGATACGGTTTTTGTTGCGCCGGTCGTCATCGGTGACCGGGCAAGGACCGGGGCGGGTTCGGTAGTGACGGGAAAATCCCGCATCCAAAAGGGCGAAACCGTTGTCGGCGTTCCGGCGCGGCCTTTGAAAAAAGGTAAAAGGTAAAAGAAAAGAGAAAATTATGTTCGGATTAGAGAAATTAAAAAACCAATTTCGACATAACGGTGACACGGCCCTTGTGATTTTAGGCGGAGGCTCAAACCCCGACGTGACGCGCGAAATCGCCGATCTCTTAGGCCGCGCCCCGGCCGATGTGGTCTTGGACCGCTTTCCGGAAGGGGAGATCCAAGTTCAAATCCGGGAGAATGTCCGCGGCAAGGATATCTTTATCGTGCAATCCATTTGCACACCTCCGAATGAAAACCTGATGGAGCTTTTGATTTTGATTGATGCGGCCAAACGCGCCTCCGCGAAGCGCATCACCGCCGTCCTTCCCTTTTTTGGTTACGCCAGGCAGGATCGAAAAGACAAGCCGCGGGTTCCGATTACGGCCAAGCTTGTCGCCAATTTAATTACGACGGCAGGTGCGGATCGTGTGCTTACCATGGATTTGCACGCCGGCCAGATTCAAGGTTTCTTTGACATTCCGGTCGACCACCTTTATTCCATCAATGTCATCGGTGAATATCTACGCGCCAAAAAAATGAAGAATTTGGTGGTGGCCTCGCCCGATGTGGGCGGGATTCGTATGGCGCGGGCCTATGCCAAAGTGCTCGATTCGCCACTCGCCATCGTCGACAAACGGCGCGAAGATGCGACTCAAACCCATGTCATGCATATTATCGGTGAGGTGGAGGGAAAAAATGTCGTTCTTGTCGATGACATGGTTTCAACCGCCGGCTCTCTTGTGGAGGCCGTCAACGCGTTAAAAGAGGCCGGGGCTCTTGATATCTATGCCGCGGTGGTCCACCCCGTTTTAGCGGGTCAGGCCGTTGAGCGGATCAAGACCTCACCCCTGCGGGAGCTTATCGTGACCAATTCGATTCCTGTTGCATCCGGCAAGCAAATCGATAAAATTGAGCAACTTTCGGTGGCCCCCCTTCTTGCGGAGGCCATCTATCGCATCCACCGCAATGAATCGGTTAGCTCTCTTTTCTCCAAGGTTGGGGTCGAGGCTTAATGCGTCTGGAATTTATTTTATTGAGGAGGTAGTTTTTCATGGAAACGATGAATCTCGGGGCAAAACCCCGGAAGGAAGTCGGTAAAAAGGCGACCAAATCGACTCGGCGCCAAGGACTTATACCCGCCACGGTCTACGGGCATGGGATGAAACCTTTGTCCGTTGAAGTGGGTGTGCGTGATTTTCACTCTGCCCTTCATACGAAGGCGGGAGAAAACGTTTTGATCAGCTTGAAAGTAGAAGGGGTGAAGCTCAAGGAATCCACCTGTCTGATTAAAGACATTCAACACAATCCCGTTTCAGATCATATCGATCATGTTGATTTTACGGTGATCTCGCTTACCGAGAAGATTACGGTGAAGGTTCCGCTTGTGGTGCAAAATGCAACCGAAGCTCTGGGGATCAAGGAAGGCGGAATCCTCGATGTCATTCACCACGAAATCGAAGTGGAATGTTTGCCGACCCAAATTCCTGAAAAAATCGAAGTTGATATCAAGGCCATGAATATCAACGATGCCCTGCATACCAAGGATCTCGCCATTCCAAAAGATGTGACGTGCAAATTATCTGCCGATGAAGTGATCGTGACGATCCATCCTCCTGCCAAAGAAGAAGTGGCTCCGACTGAGGAAGCCGCGACGCAGCCTGAAGTGATTGAGAAGGGCAAAAAGGTTGAGACGGAGGAAGGTGAAAAAACCGAAAAGGCCGAGAAGGCCGCGCCGGCAGCTCCTAAAACGGAAAAGAAAGAATAACCACGAGACTTGAAATTAATCGTCGGTCTTGGAAATCCGGGAGTCCGCTACACCCGCACCCGCCACAATGCGGGGCGTTCGCTGATTGAATATCTCGCCAAGATTTACAAGCTTTCCCTCGCCAAAAATAAATCACTCGAAGTCTCTTGGGCCTCTCTGAATTGGGAAGGGGAGGAAGTCGCCCTTGCTTATCCTGATTCTTTTATGAATGTATCCGGCAAGCCCGTGGGATCACTCGTTCGCCACTTTGAGGTCAATCCACGCAAAGACCTTTTGGTGGTGGTGGATGACGCCGCGCTTCCTTTCGGCGAATTGCGGCTGCGTTCGAAAGGCAGTGACGGGGGGCATCATGGCCTTGAATCCGTTGCCGAAAAGCTCGGAACCACGGCTTATGCAAGACTTCGAATCGGGATTGGGACGCCTCTCAAGGATCATCCTGCGAATGCTGTTTCGCTTGAAGCCTATGTGCTCTCTCTCTTTACCCGCCCAGAAAGTGAGGCGCTCCCTCAACTTTTTGAGCGGGGAAGAAATGCCTGCCGTCTCTGGGTTCAAGGGCCGATTGAGGCTGCCATGAATATCATAAACTCCAGTCCTGCCTAGAGTTAAATCACAAAACCAAGACTTGCTTCTTCCTATCGTTTGTGCTACATTGAGCCATCTTTTTTAAGGAGAATATGATCTATGAAGGCTTATGAAGGAATGTTTGTATTTCCACCCGAAGCTGCAGTGGATGCGCGTAAGACGCAGCTGCAAAATTTAGAGGAACTCATTCGTCGATTCAAGGGTTCCATTGTTCAAAAGATAGAGTGGGGCAAAAGGCCTCTCGGCTACCCTCGAAAAAAATTTCGGGAAGGATATTTCGTGATTTTAGATTTTCAAGCGCCGCCTGCCGAACTTCCCGAATTCCGTAAAGCTTTAGAGTTACACGAAGATCTTATTCATTTTATGGTGACGGTGAAGGACGTGAAGCGGGAAAGCAAGCCTGCCTCAAAGCCCGGGGCACAGACGGCCAAGCCGACCCCGGCGCCTTCAGCGGCAGGGACCCACGCCGCCCCTCACCGTTAAATGGAAGATTAGGAGATTTTTATGGCTGCTAGCCTCAATAAAGTGATGCTCATTGGAAATTTGACGCGCGATCCCGAACTCCGTTATATCCCTTCCGGCCAACCGGTTACGACTTTCACCGTTGCCGTTAATCGTGTTTACAATTCGCAGAGCGGTGAACGAAAAGAGGAAGTGAGTTTTCTTCGAACGGTTGTTTGGGGCAGGCGGGCTGAAGTCTGTAATGAATACCTCAAAAAGGGAAGTCCTGTTTTTGTAGAAGGAAGACTCCAAAGCCGGAGTTGGGATGCGCCGGACGGCACAAAGCGTTCCACCATTGAAGTGGTTGCGCAAAGCGTTCAGTTCTTGAGCCGCGGCACAAAGACGGGCAGTGCCCCCGAACCAGCCGCTGATGCCGATACCACCATTTTTGATGAAACAGAAGCGCCGGTCCCTTCAAAAGGAACCTCGGTTTCCATTTCCGAATCAGAGCTTCAGCCCGACGACCAAGTTCCTTTTTAAATCGAAATTTATTCCAGGGGGAGTTGATTATGTTTAAGAAATCTCGTACGGCTACCAAAAGATACGGCGTTACACGTCCGGGTCGAAGAGACGAGGGTCGCCCGGGAAGATTCGGGATGGGAAGACCCGGGATGGGCGACGAGCGCCCCATGGGGCGGTTTTTTCAAAAAAAGGTTTGCCGGTTCTGTACCGATCGCTCCCAAGTGATTGACTACAAGGATATGGAAAAGCTGCGCCGATTTTTAACCGAGAAGGGGAAAATCGTTCCGCGGCGCATTACGGGAAACTGTGCGAAACATCAGAGGACGCTTGCCCGTGCCATGAAACGGGCTCGCCATGCAGCCTTGGTGGCCTTCCAAGCCGCGTAAGTTGATGGAAAAGGGGTTTTGATGGAACTGATTCTCTTAAAAGATATCGAAAAGGTGGGGCGAAAGGGCCAGGTGATCCGTGTGCGCGATGGCTTTGCCCGCAATTTCCTCCTTCCTCAGAAATTTGCCTTTCCTTCAACTCGTGCCAATCGTGAGTTTGTGGAAGAATTAAAAGTCCGGGCTGCCAAAAAGCATGAGAAGGAGCTGGCGGCGGCCCAAAAAGAAGCGGACGCCTTGGGCCAAGTCCGCCTGACCTTAGAGGCCCGCGCAGGTGAGCAGGACAAGCTTTTTGGTTCGGTTACTTCAGAGGACATTCAGGAAGCTTTGGAGCGCCGGGGGTTAAAAGTGGATAAGAAGCATATCCACCTCAGGGATCCGATTCGGGCACTTGGAAGTCATCAAGTGGTCGTTGAGCTTTATCCGCAAGTGAAAACAACGGTAACGGTTGAAGTGATCAAGAAGTCCTAAACCGTTTTTTTAGGAAACGATTGTGGCGAATTCGGACCTTTCAGTCAATCTTCTAGAAAAAGTCCCTCCTCAAAGCCGGGACGCGGAAATGAGCGTTCTCGGCGCCATGCTTTTCGAGGAAGGGGCGCTTATCCGCGCCATCGAAATCCTCCGCCCCGATTACTTCTACGACGACAATCACCGCAAAATCTTTTTGTCGATGCAGTCCCTTTTTGAAAAGAATCAGCCGGTGGATCTTGTCACGGTTTCAGAAGAGCTAAGGAAGCAAAAAGAGCTGGAGGAAATCGGGGGCGTGAGTTACCTCACTCAGCTGACAGCCATGGTCCCGACCTCGGCCCATGCGGAGCATTACGCGCATATTGTCAAGGAAAAGGCGATTCTGCGTGATCTGATTCAAAAGTCCACTCAGATTGTTCAGCGCTGTTTTGAATCCGAGGGCGAAGTAGCCTCCGTACTCGACAGCGCGGAGCAAATGATCTTTGACATTAGTCAGCACCGTATCGAAGGAAAGTTTTTTGTGATGAAGGAGATCATCCATGACAGCATGGAGACGATCGACAAACTTTATCAACGCAAAGAACACGTCACGGGACTTGCCACCGGGTTCCATGAATTTGATGTCAAGACCGCGGGGCTCCAGCCCTCTGACTTGATCATCGTGGCGGGCCGACCCTCGATGGGAAAGTCGGCCTTTGTGACCGCGATCTGTGAACACGCGGGGATTGTGCTTAAGAAACCTCTCGCCTTCTTTTCGCTTGAAATGAGCAAAGAGCAGCTTGTGCAGAGGATGCTTTGCTCGCATGCGCGCGTGGATGCTCAAAAAGTTCGAACCGGGTACCTCTCTCATCAGGATTGGCCGAAGCTGACGAGCGCGGCGGGGAAACTTTCCGAAGCGCTGATCTTTATTGACGATACCCCGGGCCAAACTGTGTTGGAAATCCGGGCCAAGGCGCGGCGCCTTAAAATGCAGCATGATATTCAGCTCGTGGTCGTAGATTATCTTCAGCTCATGCAGGGGGTGGGCCGAGCCGAAAGCCGCCAGCAGGAAATTTCGGAAATCTCCCGCTCCCTGAAGGCCTTGGCGCGTGAGCTTCGTGTCCCCGTCGTTGCGGTCAGCCAGCTTTCCCGTGCCGTGGAAAATCGTACGGGGAATCGCCCTCAACTCTCGGACCTGCGCGAGTCCGGGGCAATTGAGCAGGATGCCGATGTTGTGACTTTCCTCTTTCGAGAAGAGTATTACAATCCAAGCGATGAAAATCGCAACAAGGCTGAAGCGATCCTTGCCAAACAGCGCAATGGACCCACCGGCTCGATCGAATTATTGTTCCTCAAGGAATGGACCCGTTTTGAAAACCCGGAATTCCGCCGTCCTGAAGGGGAAAACGAGTGAAGCGTCTTTCTCTTCTTGCTGTATGGATCCTTTTTTTGTTCGGGATGATTTTCCCGGTTTTAGCTGAGGAAAGCGATCCCTCAGACACCCTTTCTCCCGAGAGTCTGAAGGAGCTTCCGTCCGAGGAACCTCAAAAACCTGCCCGACCCAACCAAATCTTGGATATCGAGATTCGCGGCAACCAGATTGTCAGCACGAATACCATCCTAAGCAAAATCAGTTCTCAAAAAGATACCCCCCTGGTTCAAGAAACCGTGAACGAGGACTTAAAGCGGCTTTATGCCACGGGTTATTTCCAAGATATCAAGATGGAAGTCGAGGAGAGGCCGGAGGGTTACGTCCTCGTGGTCCAGGTGATCGAAAAACCCGTGATTCGCCAAATTGTCTTGGAAGGATTTTCGGTTTTTAAGGAAGACAAGCTGCGCAAGCAAATGAAAGTGGTTGAGGGGCAGATCTTGGATAATCGGGCAGTGAAAGAGGGAGTGGAGGCCATTAAGAAACTTTATGCGGACAAAGGATTTCGATTTGTGGATGTGCAGTCAGAGCTCAAGGTGGACCACGCGACCAAAGAGGCGACGGTTTATATCCGCGTGATCGAAGGCGAAAGATTTAAAATCAAATCAGTGGCCTTTGAAGGAAACCAGGCCTTCCGTCAGAAAAAATTAATTAAATTGATGAAAACAAGGAAAAAAGGCTGGTTTTTTCGATCCGGCGTTTTTAAGGAATCAACCTTCCAGAAGGATGTTGAGCAGATTCAGCTTTTTTATCAGCAGGAAGGTTACCTCGACGTCAAAGTGGTTCCGAGCTTCCAATACGACAAGAAGGGGCGGTGGATCTTTATTAAAGTTTTGGTGGATGAAGGAAAACATTATTTGACGGGTGATATTAAGATCCAGGGAAATGTCCTCTTTCCCGAGTCCGAGATCTGGCAAGTGCTCGAGATGCTCCCGGGACTGACCTATTCTCAATATTATCTTTCGAAAGATATCGACAAAATCAGGACCTATTATCACGAACAAGGGCACATGGATGCCCGCGTTGTGCCCGATGTCCAGCTTAACCGGGATACGGGTAAAGTGGACCTTCGTTACCAAATCGAAGAGGGGGATCTTTATTTTGTGGAGAAGGTGATTGTTCGCGGCAATACCAAAACCAAGGATCTTGTGATTCGCCGTGAACTTCGCATTCGGCCCGGAGAACGTTTTGACGGAGAAAAAATCACAAAGTCAAAGCAGCGCCTTGATAATTTGGGATATTTTGAGGAAGTGACGTACGATACAGAGCCTTCGGCCACAGCCCCTAACCGCAAGGATCTCATTTTCCGGGTTAAAGAAAAAAGAACCGGAGAGCTTTCCTTCGGCGGCGGGATCAGCTCGGTCGACCGCTTTATCGCCTTCGCTGAAATCGCCCAGAAGAATTTTGATCTCACGAACTGGCCCCGCTTCACCGGCGGCGGTCAATCCCTTTCCCTTAGGGCGCGCGTGGGTTCCATCAGCCAGGACTACAGTTTGAGTTTTGTCGAGCCCTATATTTTTAACAAACCGATTACTTTTGGGTTGGACATTTTTGATACGCGCCGCGACGATGAAAACGTTGATTTTGAAGAGGAGCGCCGCGGCGCCAGCGTAACTTTCTCGAAACTTTTCCGCGACGTCTACCGCGTGGGGACCGGTTACACCCTTGAGAGTGTCAAGGTGGATGAAATTTCAGACGATGCACCAGCCTCTGTGCGTCGGGTTGCCGGCTCGAACCTCTTGTCTCGTTGGAAGCTTTTTAATACCTATGACACCCGCGACAACGTTTTTAATCCCACCAAAGGAACGCTGGCTTCTTTGAGTGCTGAATTGGTGGGAAGTTTTCTTGGGGGGGACGAAGATTTCTATGTCCTTCAGACTTCGGCGACCCAATATAGGCAATTTTTTAAGTCACACATCCTGGAAGGCCGCATCAAATTGGGAACGGCTCAAGATTTTGGAAGTTCCCCCGATGTGCCGGTGTTTGATCGTTTTTTTGCCGGCGGCCTTGGCACGGTTCGTGGCTTTGGTTACCGTCGCGTGGGGCCCATCGAGAAAGGCGATGCGGTGGGCGGTCAAACCCTTGCCTTGGTCAACCTTGAGTATACGGTTCCCGTGCCGCGCCTCGAAGCCTTTCGCGCTGCTGCTTTTATTGATGCGGGGCACGTGAATTCACGATCTTATCGAGTGGGTTTCGGAGATTTTTCAATCAGCACAGGTCCCGGACTCAAGATCAAAACCCCCATCGGCCCCGTTGCCTTCTATTATGGTTACCCCATCGCCAATCGCGATACAGAGAATCGTAATGGCCGCTTTGAATTTAGCCTGAGCCGCGGTTTCTAACCCCAGTGTTTTTTCAAATCAATCAGGAGGAAAAAATGAAGGAACCGAAGTATTTCGTATCTTTTGCCGTTACCATTCTCGTTGCTTTTCTTATTTCTCCCGCCCAAACGTTTGCGGTGGATGGGGACAAATATGCCTTTGTGGATGTTGCCAAGGTTTTTGATGATTTCCAGAAGACGAAAGACAACGACCGCATTCTACAGGAAGAAGGAAAGAAAAAAGAACAAGAGCGCGACGTGATTGTTCATGAAATTCGTCAAATGAAAGATGAGCTCAGTCTTGTGACGAGCGAGGCCCGGGCTAAGAAACAGGAAAGCCTTGAGCTGAAAGTGCGCGAACTTCAGGAATTTGATCAGAAGGCAAAGCAGGATCTCGGTCAAAAGCGAGCCGGCATCGTCAAGGAGATCTTTAAAGATATTGATGACACCGTCAAGCGTTACGGAGAACGTAAGGGCATGGACCTTATTTTTAATGAGAAGGTCCTGCTTTATCACAGCCCGAGGCAGGATGCTACGGCGGAAATCCTAATTGAATTAAATCAGGCTTACGCCAAAAAGAAAAAATGAATCAAAAGACGCTTCACGAATCGGTTCAATTTTCGGGTCAGGGCCTTCATACGGGCAAGGAGGTCAGGGTGTCGGTTCACCCGGCAGAGCCGGATACCGGTATTGTCTTCTGCCGCGTTGATCTCGATCAGAACCTTCGCGTCAAGGCGACTGTGGATCATGTCTCGAGTGATGAAACCCGCCAGACGGCCCTGGTGGTCGGGTCGGGCATGGTCCGCACCATTGAACATTTGATGGCAGCCTTCCACGGCCTCGGGATTGACAATGCCCTCGTCGAGGTAGACGGCGATGAGCTTCCTGCCATGGATGGAAGCTCGCGTGAATTTTCGGAAGGCTTGCTTAGAACAGGTTTTATCGATCAATCTGCTGTGAGGCGATGGATTGAGGTCAAGGAGCCTGTCTACATCGATAAAGGCGACCAGGCGATCGTACTCCTGCCTGCTCCCTATCTTGCGATTTCCTATACCTTAAGTTACCGCCATGAGGACTTGCTTGATCAGTTCCTTTCCCTTAGGATACTCCCTGAGATTTTCGAGCGAGAACTCGCGCCGGCCCGTACCTTTTGCCTGAAACAAGAGGCAGAATACCTTTTAGCACAGGGGTTTGGAAAGGGGGCGAGTCTCACCAACACCCTTGTCTTCGAAAATAACTCGCCGGTCGAAAATTCGCTCCGCTTTGAGGACGAGGCCTGCCGGCATAAAATTTTGGACCTTTTGGGCGATCTCTATTTATTGGGAGCGCCGATTCGAGGTCACATCATTGCGACCCGAAGCGGCCACGCCCTCAACATTGAATTTGTGAGGAAGTGCCTTATGTCCCAGAAAAAACAGTCTCCTGAAACATACCCGTCAGTGTTGAAGGTGGAAGACATTCAAAAGATTATTCCTCACCGTTACCCCTTTCTTTTTCTGGACCGCATCGAGCATTTTTTGCCCGGCGTTAAGGCCGTCGGCTACAAACAAGTTTCGATGAGTGACTATTTTTTTCAGGGGCATTTTCCCAGCCATCCCGTCATGCCCGGAGTTTTGGTGATCGAAGCGATGGCCCAGGTAGGCGGGGTCATTATGTTGAGCAAACCTGAGAACAAAAATAAAATTGCTTACTTTATGAGTATTGATTATGCGAAGTTCCGTCAGCCGGTTGTCCCGGGGGATGAACTTCGCATGGAAGTCGAGATCGGAAAAATTCGGGCCCGGACCGGACAGTGCGTTGGCCGGGCTTATGTAGGAGATAAACTCGTATGCGAAGCGGAAGTGAAATTCGCAGTCGTGGATCCATAAACGTCCACGCGACGGCGATCGTCCACCCTGACGCCGAAATCGGCGGCGATGTTGAAATTGGTCCTTATAGCTGCGTTGAGGGGACCGTCAAAATTGGTCCTAGGACCCGAATCGGGCAGCGTGTCACCATTGAGGGACACACAACGATCGGGGCTGACAACGAGATCTTTACCGGTGCCGTGGTCGGAAGCCAAACCCAAGATAAAAAGTATGAAGGAGGGGTGAGCTACCTTCGCATCGGAGACCGTAATAAAATCCGGGAGTATGTCACGATTAATCCAGGCACAAAACCGGGCACCGAGACCGTCATAGGCAATGATAACCTCCTGATGGCCTATGCCCACGTGGCCCATGACTGCATGATTAAGAACTATACTACCCTCGCCAATGTGGCCACGCTTGCCGGTCATGTGGTTGTGGAAGATCGCGCCATCATCGGAGGATTAAGCGCGGTGCACCAATTCGTCCGCATTGGACAGCTTGCCCTCATCGGCGGCTGCTCAAAAGTGGTGCAGGATGTTCCGCCGTATGTGATTACCGATGGTCATCCTGCCCGCGCATTCGGCATTAATACAGTGGGACTTGGCCGCGCCCGAGTTTCAAAGAATGATAAAGCGGTTTTGAAACAAGCCTTTAAAATTATATTTAAGTCCGGCTTAACGTTAAAGAACGCCATCGCAAAGCTTGAGAAAGACTGTCCTCCGAGCGAGATTTTGAGCGTCTTAATCGAATTCCTCAAGGCATCGAAGCGCGGAATCTGCCGGTAACGGGCAGCCCTCCCGGCCTTTCATTTTTCTATCCATGAAGACAATTGGTATTATTGCAGGAAACGGACGATTTCCCATTTGGGTCGCCAAAGAGGCGCGTAACGAAGGCTATCGCGTTGCCGTGTGTGCGATTGAAAAGGAAGCTGACTCCAGTCTTGAAAAGATGGCCGACTCTTGCCTGTGGGTTAAGATTGGGGAACTCAAAAAACTGGTGAAGTTTTTTCGTGCCGAAGGAGTGCACGAAGCCCTCATGGCGGGCAAGGTGGAGAAGGTCCGGCTTTTTCAGGAAAATGTCCGGCCCGATCTTGAAATGATGAAGGTGCTGATGAAAACCCGCGACTTTAAAGATGATTCACTTTTAACGGGCATTGCGGATTATCTCCACGGTGAGGGGATAGATTTGATGGATTCAACTTTTTTGATTAAAGATGCCCTTCCCGGGGCCGGGGTGCTCGGTAAAAAGAAACCTTCGCGCGAAATCGCGGAGGATATCGCGTTTGGATTTAAAATGGCAAAGGCCATTGCCGGGCTTGATATCGGACAAACGGTGATTGTAAAAAAGAAGGCTGTGATTGCCGTGGAGGCCATCGAAGGGACGGACTGCACGATCCGCAGGGGTTCTGAACTCGCCCAAGGCGGGGTGACCGTCGTCAAGGTAGCCAAACCCAACCAGGATATGCGCTTTGACGTGCCGACCGTGGGGCTTCACACCTTGAAGGAATTGATCACTGCGAAGGCCCAGGCCTTTGCCTTTGAAGCCGGGAAAACCATTTTGATGGATCGTGAAGAGTTTGTGAAACGAGCCGATCAGAAAGGCATCACCATCGTAAGCGTAAAACCAGACTCTGCAGGAATGAAAGCATGACGAAAGACTCTGTTCTAAAAAAGAACAAGGAAAAGAAAACGAGTTCGCTTCCTGCCCTCAAGCGTAAACTCGATGAGATGCGCACCCTCTATGAAATTTCGACTGCCATCAATTCCTCGGTGGATTTGGAAGCGACGATGACAAAAGTGCTCAGCATTCTTCATAAGCGGATGGGAATGGAGCGGGGGACTCTTACGCTCCTTGACAGCCGCACCAAGGAATTGATGATCGAAGTGGCGCACGGGCTTGGGAAGGATGAAATCGAACGCGGCCGCTATCGGGTGGGCGAGGGCATCACCGGAAAGGTGGTGGCGGCAGGTGAACCCATCGTGGTCCCCAACGTCGGCAACGAACCGCTTTTCTTAAATCGAACGCGGGCCCGGGGAGATATCAAGCGCGGCAATATTGCCTTCATCTGTGTTCCCATTAAGCTGGATCAAAAAACCACCGGCGCCTTGAGCGTGGACCGTCTTTTTTCTGAAGATATTTCATTTGAGGAGGACGTGCGGCTTCTTGAAATTATCGGCTCCATGGTGGCCCAAGCGGTTCACATCCACCAGATGTATCAGAAGGGGCGAGAGAAACTTGAAAATGAAAATCTTCTTCTTAAACGCGAGCTCAAAAAGAAATTTCACCCCTCGAATATCATCGGAGAAAGCAAACGGATGGCCGATGTTTTTGCCTCCCTTGAACTGGTGAGTCAAACGCGCGCTTCCGTCATCCTGCGCGGCGAAAGCGGAACGGGAAAGGAGCTGATTGCGCACGCGATTCACTACCACAGCGATCGCGCCAACGGGCCTTTTATTAAGGTTTCCTGCGCGGCCCTTCCCGACACCCTTCTTGAGAGCGAGCTTTTTGGTTATGAAAAAGGGGCCTTTACCGGTGCCAATACGAATAAAATCGGCCGATTTGAAATGGCGAACGGGGGCACGCTTTTCTTAGATGAAATAGGTGACATTCCGACAAGCACCCAAGTGAAGCTTTTAAGGGTGCTTCAGGAAAGGGAATTTGAACGGCTTGGCGGGACCCAAACGATTCGGGTCGATATTCGCTTAATCACTGCCACTAATAAAGATCTCGAAGCCGAAGTCAGGGCAGGGCGATTCCGCGAAGATCTCTATTATCGTTTTAACGTCATTCCGATCTTTCTTCCCGCCTTAAGAGAGAGGCGCGAGGATCTTCCGCTTTTAGTGAACCACTTTCTCCAGAAGGCGAACGAGGAAAATAAGAAGAACGTGCGCTACATTTCCGACGAGGCCATGGAATATCTGATGAATTATCCCTGGCCGGGCAATGTCCGGGAACTCGAGAATGCCATTGAGAGAGCGGTTATTATGTGTAAGGGGGAGACCCTCACACCCGATCTATTTCCCTTTCCGAAAGACATCCAAGGACCGGGTCTTACCAAGTTCAGTCCTCAGCCTCCTCAGACCTCTTCTGTTCCCGCGTCCCGCTCTTTATCCTCAGCGCTTCCGGAGGCCGTAGAAAAGTTGGAAAGGGAGATGATTGAAAATGCGCTTGAGCAAACAAGCGGGAATCAGCGCCGCGCCGCAAAGCTCCTCAGTCTTACGGCCCGGATGATCGGCTATAAGATTCGGTTGTATAACCTCAAATCCAAAGGTGAGAGTGATTCGTCCGAATCAGGCGGTTAATCTCAGCTGCTGATGACGAGGTGACAATCTTTAGGAAGGTGCCTTGTGAGCGAGCGGAGGATATCCCCGCTTAAAAGATTGGCAAGGGCGCTTCGTTTCGTAACTCCTATCATCACCGTACTCACCCCGAGCTCGGTTGCGGCATAGGCAATGGATTTACCCGCATCTTCTGCGAGCTGCCAAATCGGTACCGCCGTAAGACCCCTTTGTTCCATTTCTTTTTCTGCCTTTGCCAGAATTTCCAGTGATTCTGCGGACGGTTCCAGTTCGCTCGGAAGTTCGACCGATTGCGGAGCCACTTCGACATAATTCAAATACACCGAATTCTCCCCCCGAGCCTTTGCCCGGAGCGCCGCCTCTTCAAGGAGTGGGATATTGAGCGTTTTAAGGCCGACAAGCGTTGAGCCTCGATAGAGCGGAGCGATTTCCTTTGCCTCCAGGACTGTTAGAACTTCCGCAGTAGGGACCATCGCCGGTACGGGGACGGGAATAAGTTTTTGAGCGGCAAATCGAAGGGCGAGACCGACGCCGAGCACCGTCAAAGCGAAGAAGAGGGCGTTATGCTTTTCGAAAGCAATCGTGATTTCGATCAAAAAGAGGATGATGGCGCCAATGGATAAGACAAGGCGCTCATGTTTTTTTAAAGGGATGTCCCGGTTCGTAGCGCAGGCCCCGAGATTGATGGTGATGGCGCCCACCACGCCGATGGCGTAAAGCGCGGCTAAATGGACAAGATCATGTTCAAAGACAAGGACGAGAGCGGGAATCAAAGCCGCTACGATCAAAGCAACGGAGGGCACGCCGTAGCGGTTGAGGCGAGAAAAAATTGCCGGCAATTCCTTATCCTTCGACATGGAAAATTGGATGCTGACGAGGGCGCCGATTGCCGTGTTAGCTGCCGACAAAAGCAGGAATCCAAAAATAAGGGAAATCACACTTCCAAACCACGGGCCGACGTAGTGATTCGCAATCGCTCGCAACATATCCTCCGTGTGATTGGTGAGACCGGGGATTGCGTTCATGGCGATCCCAAGGAGAAAAGTGAGAATGCTCACTTCGAGGAGAACGGGCCAGATGGCAAGTTTGGATGTCTTTTGGACCGGTTCCTTCATAATGCCGGTCATATTGGCAATGGATTCAACCCCGGAAAGGGCCAGGACAATGCCGACAAAAACCGCCCAATTTTCGGGCCAGCTTCCGCTCGGAAACGTCAACTCCACCTTGGGGAGATGCGGTAGGGTTGAAAGAAAAAGAAAACCAGCGGCGGCAGAGGCGAGAATAGCAATGACCGAAGCGATGCTTCCGCTTTTGGTGGGTCCAAACCAATTCATGGCACCGATGGCCAGAATGGTGGCAATGGCCCAGACCTCCGGATACTGAAAATTGAAATAATGGAAGGCATCGAGAGCGCTTAAGGAGGCTGTGACCACATAATCGGCGATTAAAAGGAAGGCGCCGATCACGGCCAGGGTTTGAGACCGATGCTTGGCCGAGGAATAAACGCCGCCGCCATCCGGATAAATGCGGCAAATGATCATGTAGCAAATTCCCACCAGCGCGGTCAGGGCCGACATGAGTCCTAAAAAGAACCAGGAGGCATGCCCCGCCAAGGCAAAGGCAATTCCCAGCACATAAGCCTTGCTTGTTCCCCAATCCCCGTATAGCATAGCCCCGGCCTGGAACCACTTAAGCTCCCGCGGGCGCCTGACTCGCTTTAGAAGAAGAGCCATTGATTTGATCTTAATTGCCGTAACCCACGATTTTTATTGCACATAGAAGGTGGGATTCTAGCATAAGCAAGGCAGTTTCCAATTGAAAAATAGCTGGAAAATAAACGGTTTAACACGGTGTGGGGGCGAGTTTTAAACTTGCCTCCTACAACAGATGGCGATTAGCCAAAGGACAAAAATGAAGGGGGTTAGGAGCAGCCTACAAAAATGTCATGATGCCAAAAATGGATACTGAAAGCCCGCTTTTTTTGGTCGTTTTGCATCCGATTGGCATATTAAGAGTTATGCCATTTTTTTCTTTATTTTGGGCTAGGACGTACATTGGCACATAGGTTGCATACTACCCCCCGAACTCAATCCAACTGCCTTATGTTCGGTTAGACCGTAATACAACTATGAGAGGAGAATAAGTATGGATACAAAAGTAGCGTTAGATACGATTTGGGTTCTTGTAACCGCCATGCTTGTGTTCTTTATGAACCTTGGCTTTGCGTGTGTGGAAGCAGGATTCCAACAGAGTAAAAATTGCGTGAACATTCTATCAAAAAATTTCGTCGTCTTTGCCTGTTCAACCGTATCTTTCTGGTTTATCGGCTGGGGCCTCATGTTCGGCGATGGAAACCCTTGGGTGGGTTTGCAAGGGCTTTTAATGATTGGCGGTGCAGATAACAGTCCGGCCATGGGGGATGCCTATCAGGGCGTGTATAGTTCCATTGCTTGGACAGGCGTTCCGCTGCTTGCAAAATTTTTCTTTCAGCTTGTTTTTGCAGGAACGGCGGCCACGATTGTCTCGGGATCTGTGGGTGGAAGAATTAAGTATTTTTCTTTCATCATCTTTTCCTTCCTCCTGGTTGGCTTGATCTATCCGGTTGTCGGGCACTGGATTTGGGGAGGCGGATGGCTTGCGAAACTCGGCATGTGGGATTTTGCCGGCTCCACGGTGGTGCACTCCGTCGGCGGGTGGGCGGCTTTGACCGGCGCCGTCATTCTCGGGCCCCGGTTTGGGAAATTCGGACCTGGCGGAAAAATTAATCCGATCCCGGGTCACAATATGTCGCTAGCCATGATCGGAACGCTCGTCCTCTGGCTGGGTTGGTTTGGATTCAACCCCGGCAGCACCATGGCGGCGGATCCGCGGCTCATAGCTCATATCTGCGTGACCACCAATATGGCGGCAGCGACCGGTGTTATGGGAGCGACCATCACCTCGTGGATTCTCCTTAAGAAACCCGATTTGGGGATGACCCTTAACGGCTGTTTAGCTGGTTTAGTGGCCATTACCGCTCCTTGCGCCTTTGTGAGCGTGGCCAGTGCGGCCCTGATCGGACTGAGCGCAGGTTTTATCGTGGTGCTTGCGGTCATTTTCTTCGATAGAATCCGTGTAGATGATCCCGTGGGTGCAACGGCTGTGCATCTTGTGAACGGCGTCTTTGGAACCCTTTGTGTGGGGCTCTTTGCAGAAGATTGGGTGAGCCCCAATACTACCGGCAGCGGATTGTTTTTTGGCGGCGGGGCAACACTGCTCAAAGCCCAGCTTACGGGTATCGGTGCAGCTGGCGCTTACACCCTGATTGCTTCAGCCGTTTTCTGGCTTTTGATTAAATGGACCGTCGGTCTCCGTGTGTCCCTTGCGGAGGAAATCGAAGGTCTGGATATTGGAGAACACGGAAACTCGGCCTACCCTGAATTTCTGCATCGCAAGCCGACTTATTCTTATGTGACGTCGGCCCAAGCAGCGAATTCAGCTTCTGCCGGGACGCAAAAAAGCGGCAAAAGGGAATTGCAAGGGGTGACGTCATGAAAAAAATCGAAGCGATTATTCGACCGGAGAAACTCGATACAGTCAGGCAGGCACTGCAAGATTCAGGATATCCCGGCATCACCATTACCGAGATCGAAGGGCATGGAATGCAAAAGGGAAGCGTCCAGCAATGGCGTGGAGAGCAATACAAGCTGGACTTTCTGCCCAAGGTCAAGGTGGAAATTGTCTCCATCGACAGGGATGCGGAGAAGATCATCCAAACGGTGGTGGATGCGGCTTTTACGGGCGGAGTGGGCGATGGCAAGATCTTCGTCTATGACATCGCTGAGGTCGTCCGGATCCGGACCCGCGAACGAGGTGAGAAGGCGCTCGTTTAAGCTCGAGAACTAGCTTTACAAACACCCCGTAAGTTCGCTATGATGTGGGTCCCTCGTTACATGAGGGGCCCACGATATTCAGATTCAGCCCGCTGAATCAAAGCTTATAGGAAATTCCACGTGGAAGATTAATCAAAGGAGGATGTTTAATGTCAACACTCGTCACGTATAAAGATAGGGAGGAGGAACTTGTGGAAGCCACCCGCCCTTCAACCCCCGAAGAAGTCAAACGTTACATTCAAAAAAATAAGATTCAGGTGGTCGACCTTAAATTCAACGATCTCCCCGGACTCTGGCAGCATTTTTCCATTCCGGCGACGGACCTTGTGGATTACGATAAGTTAGAAAAAAGTATTTGGGTCGAAGGAATCGGATTTGATGGATCGAGCATCCGTGGATTTCAGAAGATTCATGAATCCGACATGCTCCTCATCCCCGATCCCACCACAGCCGTGATCGACCCCGTTTGCAAGGTGCCTACCTTAAGCGTCATCTGCGACATTTATGATCCCATTACCAAAGAACCCTACAGCCGCGATCCGCGTTACATTGCAAAAAAGGCGGAAGAATATCTCAAGAAAACCAAGATTGCTGATCTGAGCTATTGGGGTCCTGAGGCGGAATTTTTCATCTTCGATGACATCCGTTTCGATCAAGGTGAAAATTTCGGTTACTACTACCTTGATTCCGTGGAAGGCGATTGGAATACCGGAAAAGACGAGAAGCCCAATCTGGGCTACAAGCCTCGTTATAAGGAAGGTTACTTCCCGGTTCCCCCCCATGACACGCTTCAGGATATTCGCTCCGAGATTATGCTGACCTTGCGCTCCGTCGGGGTTCCGGTAGAGGTCCATCACCATGAAGTGGCCACGGCCGGCCAGTGCGAGATCGATATTCGTTATTCGACTCTCGTCAAAATGGCGGATAACCTCTTGATGTATAAGTATGTTATCAAGAATGTGGCCCGCAAGTACAATAAGACCGCCACCTTCATGCCGAAGCCTATTTTTAAAGACAACGGTTCCGGCATGCACGTGCACCAGAGCCTTTGGAAGGAGGGCGCGAACCTTTTCTACGATTTGAAGGGCTACGCCCTCATCAGCGATATGTGCAAGTGGTATATCGGCGGGCTGTTGAAACACGCTGCCGCGGTGCTTGCCTTTGGCGCCCCGACCACCAACTCCTATCGCCGGCTCGTTCCGGGTTACGAGGCCCCTGTCAACCTTGTGTACTCGGCCCGCAACCGATCGGCCGCCTGCCGCATCCCCATGTATTCGACGGCGCCGGCAGCGAAGCGCATCGAGTTTCGCCCTCCCGATCCGAGCGCGAATCCTTACATGCTATTTGCGGCCCTCCTCATGGCAGGGTTAGACGGTGTGCGCAATAAAATCGATCCCGGTCAGCCGATCGATAAAAACATTTATGAACTGAGTCCCGAGGAGAAGGTCAAGATCAAGAGTGTCCCCGGCTCCCTGGAGGAGTCGCTCGACGCTTTGGAAAAAGATCACGCCTTCCTCCTTGAGGGCGGTGTCTTCACAAAGGATGTGATCGATACCTGGATTCAGTACAAGCGCGAAGTCGAGATTGACGCCATCAAACTCAGGCCCCATCCGCACGAGTTTTATCTCTACTTCGATATTTAATCGAAAGAAAAATCAGCAAATAAAAAGGGGACAGGCTACTTTTTCAAAAAAGTAGCCTGTCCCCTTTTTATTTTTGCTTGTTTCTGCGCGCTACATTTGTTTAAAAGTTGTTGAGGAAGTTTAAAACCGCCTCGGCCGCCCTTCGGCTTGCTCCTTTTTCTCCCAGCATTTCTTTCACGCGCGTAAAGTCTGCCTTCATGCCCTCATATAAATCCCGGTTCTCCAAAAGCACGGAAGCTTCATGGGCAATCGTTTCAGGATGAATATCCTTTTGGATAAATTCCGGGGCCACTCTTTTTTGCGCCAGGAGATTGACGAGACCGAGATAAGGAACACGGATGAGCTGCCTCCCCAGAAAATAAGTCGAAGCGCTTGCCTTGTAGAGAAGGAAAAAGGGTGTTCCGATCATGGCGGCTTCCAGCGTGGCCGTTCCGGAGGTGATCAAGGCAAAGTCGACGGCGGCGAGAAGATCGTGGAGAGAGCACGGCGATTTCTGAAGAGGAAGATCGGGAAAATCTTTCAGGATTTTGTCATAAAGCGGTGTCGCCACATTGGGAGAGGTGGTGAGAAAAAAAACAGCCTCGGATTTCTTGGCCCTGAGTTTCTTTGCGGTTTCAAGCATCAAAGGGAGAATTCGCCGGACTTCGCTTTCTCGCGAGCCGGCAAGGAGCGCCACGGCTAAGTCCTGATCCCTCAACCCCAACCGGGAGCGAAGTTCGCCGCGAGCGGCTGAGATTTGAATATGATCCAAAAGGGGATGACCCACGAATTCGCAGGGGACCCCCGCCTTTTCGTAAATCCCGACTTCAAAAGGAAGAATGGTGAGCATTTTGGAGACGGTGCGCTTGATGGTGTGAATCCTCCGCCCTCCCCAGGCCCAGATTTGGGGAGAGATGTAATAAATGACAGGCCTTGACCGCGCGATCTTTTTGGCGAAACGGAGATTGAAGGCGGGAGAATCGATCAAGATCAAGAGATCAGGCTGCCAGCGCTTCACTTCGCCAAGCGCCCGGTAAAAAATTCTCCGAAACGTAAAATATTGAGCGATCACATCTCCGAGACCCAGGGCCGAAATCCTGGTCATGTCTTCGAGCAAGTGAACCCCCGCCGCCTGCATCTTTGGGCCCCCGAGACCGCGGAATTCAAGTGATGCATTAAGTTGACGGAGTTCCTCGATGAGATGGGCGCCGTGGATATCTCCGGAGGGTTCGCAGGCGATCAAAAAAATATTTCTGGGCATGGGGGTTAAGAGGGAAGTGAGGCGCCCTTGCGTTCGGGGCGCTGAATCATTTCAACGATTTCCAGAGCAAAACGCAGGGCCTCCCGCGCAGCTTCGTCGGGTTTGCCGAGGCTTTGTCGGGACTGGATTCCATGCAAGAAGAATCTCAGCTCTTCTTTAAGCGGTTCTGCTTTGGCGATGTCGATGGATTCTTGGGTGATGCGGAAATCCTCTTTACGGAAAATTTTAGCGGCCTGAGCTTCGTAATCCAACGAAATATAAGCGTCTTCCTGAAAAATCCTAATCTTGCGCTGTTTCTCAGGAGTGAGCCGTGAAGCGGTGAGATCGGCCACAGAACCATTTTTGAATTTGATACGGACATTGGCGATGTCTTCGAAGGGGGTGAGCACGTTGATGCCGACCGCATCAAAACTTGCGATTTTGGATTTGACAAGACTCATGACGATATCAAGATCGTGGATCATCAGATCCAGCACCACCCCGCAATCATTGATGCGTCCCGTGAAAGGCCCGAGGCGATGGATTTCAAGAAAGCGGATGTTTTTCGCAATTTCTTCAATCCGCTTCAAGCCGGGATTATGGCGTTCAATGTGACCGACCTGGAGCGCACAATTTTTTCTTCGTGCGATATGAAGAAGCTCATCGGCATCCTCAAGTTTCAGTGTCATAGGTTTTTCAATCAAGGTATGAATCCCGGCCTCAAGGAATTCCTTGGCCACGGCATGATGGGTCGAAGTGGGGGTGGCGATCGAAACGGCCTCGACTGCCCCAAGGAGGTCACTTGCCCGCTCAAAAAAGGGAACCTTAAGAGCCTGGGCCCTTTCCTTCATCTTAAGGTCCGTGTCACAAAGTCCTATAAGCTCGGCTTCGGGGAGATCCCGGTAAATTCGGGCATGCTCTTTTCCAAGGTGTCCCACCCCAACGACCGCTACCTTCACCTGACTTTTCATCCTAACTCCTTTAAAAACATAGAGTTATAATATTTAAAAACGTCCCCATCCTAGCAAATCAGCTTGAGGGGTGTCAACGGATATGTTACAGTACGCCCCGCTTATGGACATTTACAGACGCCTTTTAGCCTATATCAAGCCCTACCGGGCGCGCCTTGCGACGGCCATCCTCTGCATGTTCCTCTTTTCACTCGCAAATTCCCTTGTCTCGGGCGCGGTCTATGTGGTGATTAACGGCCTTTACCATAAGGACAGGGTGGTCATCAATAATATCCCCCATGTACCTTTTTTCTCCGAAGTCAGCTTCCCTGCCTTTTGGATCCCCTTTATGATTGTCTTTGTCTTTTTTCTCCGTGGCCTCTTTGACTATGTTTCAAACTATCAAATGGCAAGTGTCGGCATCCGGGCGGTTCGCAAGATCCGCGACGATCTTTATCAGCACCTCGTGGGCCTTTCGAGCGATTTTTATTCCCGCGGCCGCACCGGGGATTTCATGAGCCGCATTTTAAATGACGTGGGTGCAATTCAAGGGGCCGTGACCGATGTGATTGTCGATATGATCAAGCAGCCCCTGGTGATTCTTTTTAATATTCCCATGGTTTTTATTTGGGGCGGGCCGAACGCCATTTATGCCCTTCTCATTTTTCCTCTGGTTGCGATCCCCATCACGCTCCTCGGCAAGAATCTTCGCCGCAGTACAAAGAAAATGCAGGAACGAACGGCTGATATCACGGCTTTTATCGGTGAAACCCTGACCGGCATCCACGTGATCAAATCATTTAACCAGGAATCACGCGTGATTGGGAAATTTCAGGAGATTAACCGCGGCGTCTTTGATTTTTTTAAAAAAACCATCCGGATTACGATTGTTCAAAGACCGCTCATTGAGATCATGGGGGCGCTCGGAGCCGGGCTGGCCGTCTGGTTTGGTTTGAAACACCTGCCGCCGGACCGCTTTGTCGCCTTCATCGGTTCGCTTTTTATTTTTTATGAGCCGCTTAAGAAAATAAGCAAGGTCAATAGCACGATTCAGCAATCGATTGCGGTGGGGACGCGCATCTTTGAAGTGCTGGATGCGGTCCCGAACATTCAGGACCAGCCCCGGGCCCTTGCCTTTCAAGGAGAAATCGAGGAAGTCTCTTATGAAGGGGTCTGCTTTGCCTATGAAACCGGGAAGCCGGTCCTAGAAGATATTTCATTTAGCGTAAAGCGGGGCGATGTCCTCGCCCTTGTGGGCACAAGCGGGGCGGGGAAGACGACGTTTGTTAATTTACTGCCTCGTTTTTATGACCCTCTGCGGGGCGCCGTCCACATGAACCAAAGAGATATTCGAGAGCTTACCCTTAAGTCGCTTCGCGATTTAATCGGGATTGTGTCGCAGGAGACGGTTCTTTTTAACGGAACGGTGAGCGAAAATATCGCTTACGGAAAACCCGAGGCCTCGCTTGAAGAGATTAAGCGCGCCGCCCACGCTGCATATGCGGATTACTTCATTGAAGCACTCCCGCAGGGCTATGACACACCGCTTGGCGAGCGCGGCCTTAAACTTTCGGGCGGCCAGCGTCAGCGGATCGCGATTGCGCGCGCCCTCCTTAAAAATCCCCCCATCCTCATTTTAGATGAAGCAACTTCCCACCTTGATACCGAAAGCGAGCGTGAGGTCCAGCGCGCCATGGAAAATGCCATGACGGGGCGCACCGTGTTTGTGATTGCCCACCGGCTTTCCACCATCCAGAGGGCGGATTGTATTCTTGTCCTTGAAAATGGAAGGATTATTCAGCAGGGGACAAGCGACTCTTTACTACGCGAAGGCGGGACCTACAAAAAGCTCTACGATTTGCAGTTTAATCTGTGAAAATCAGAATTTGAGGCGGATTTTGGTGGTGTCGTCCTTGCCGTGCTCAGGTTCAATGACTTCATAGTTGCTGACTTCGCCCATGCCGAGCGTTGCGACCTTGACAGCACCCCTCACGGTATTGTCGAGGAGTTTTTCACTTCCCTTTCGGACCCCTTCTACGGTTCCAATCACGGGGGCGTCTTCCCGCGTGGATTCAACAGTCTGACCGAGAACGCCCGTCGCAGAATCAACCGTTGATTGTTTAACCCCTTGAGCGAAACGTGTTACGGGATTTTTGCGTTCGTGCACTTCCTGTTTGCGAAAGGATTTTTCCCGGCGTTCGGTTTCTCGCGCCTCTTCATCGTACTGGCCGTGGCGGCCCATGCCGAGGTGAAGGGGAATGGTGGCGAAGACAAGCAATACAATGAATGCAGATTGAATTTTCACGTCGCGCGCCTCCGAATGTTCCAAAAGAGATTAAAGATGGGAAGCATTTTATCACAGCATAGCGCATAGAGCATAGAGCAAATCAGCAAAAGAGCTGGTTTGCATTTTGGGGCGAGGCGGGGTATACTACCGCACAATTTTATTCGCTTAACCTCGTATAAGCTCAGAAGTTACGGAAAAAATCATGAAACAACTCAGGATCGGTCTCTTAGGCCTCGGCCAGATCGGAAGCGGTGTTTACTCCCTCTTGGCGGCAAAGAGGACCTATTTTTCAAAAGACGTGGGTGTGGAGCTTTCTCTCGCGCGGGTTGCCGTCAAGCACAAGGGCAAGGTCCGCAAAATTCGAGTTCCGAAATCTCTTCTGACTTATCGGGCCTCTGATGTCATCCGCGATCCCTCCATTGACGTGGTGGTGGAATTAATCGGTGGTGTCAAAGACGCCCGCAAACTTGTTCTCGAAGCCCTCACCCGCGGCAAGCATGTGGTCACCGCCAACAAGGCGCTCCTTGCCGAACATGGGGACGAGATCTTTGAGTTCGCGAATCGGATGCGCCGCTGGGTTTCCTTTGAGGCGAGCGTAGGAGGCGGCATTCCCGTGATCAAGGCCTTAAGAGAAGGTCTTGTCGCTAACCGCATTGATTCCATCCACTCCATCATTAATGGAACGAGCAATTATATTCTGAGTGAAATGACGGGGGAGAAAACCGATTTCGCCGAGGCGCTCAAGAAGGCTCAGGCCCTGGGTTACGCCGAGGCCGATCCCACCCTGGATATCGAAGGTATCGATGCCGCTCACAAGCTTGCGATTCTTGTGCGCTTCGCCTTCGGCGGCAAAGTAAAATTTAAAGAGATTTACTCGGAAGGCATCTCCCGAATTCGAAGCGAAGACATTGCTTTTGCGGAAGAATTTGGCTATCGCGTCAAACTCCTTGCCATTGCCAAGGCCGCCCCAGATGGGATCGAGGCGCGCGTGCAGCCCACACTTCTTCCTAAGGATCACATCTTGGCTAACGTGAACGGCTCCTTTAATGCGGTTTTGCTGCGTGGAGACGAAGTGGGTGACGTTCTTTTTTACGGCCGGGGCGCCGGGGCGCGGCCCACGGCAAGCGCTGTCTTAAGCGACCTCATCGACATTGCGCTTCGCCAGGACAGCCGCTTTGACGGGGCGGCTCCCATACGGGCCATCCGAAGGCCGCTTCGGATCAAAAACATTTCTTCCATTCTTTCACGCTATTATCTTCGATTTCATGTGGTGGACCGCCCCGGCGTCCTTGCCAAGATCTCCCAGGTGCTCGGCCGCCATCACATCAGCATTTCGGATGTGATTCAAAAGGAGCGGAGCATCGGGAGCGTGGTGCCGCTCATTTTACTTACCCACGATGCGCATGAGCGCGACTTAAGGAACGCCATTCAGGCGATTAACCGGTTGGATGCCGTGCGCGGCAAGTCGCAAGTGCTGAGAATTGAAAATTAACAAGGGGTAGAGGGGTAGGGGGTAGAGTGGTATACCCCTTTTACCCCTTATCCCTCTACCCCTTTAGGTTTAAAATTATGATCATCAAATCACGCAAATACGCGGTTAAAAAAATAGGGGTGATTGAACGTTACCAGGAATTTCTTCCGGTAACGGAAAATACCCCGATTATTTCTTTGAATGAAGGCAACACGCCGCTTATTTTAGGCGAAGCGCTTCCGCGTGAACTCGGTTTAAAGAATATTCATGTTTACTACAAGTTTGAAGGGTTGAATCCCACCGGTTCTTTTAAGGATCGGGGCATGACCATGGCGATTTCCAAGGCAGCGGAAGAAAGGGCTGCTGCGGTGATGTGCGCCTCCACAGGCAATACCTCGGCCTCGGCCGCGGCCTTTGCCTCGCGCTGTGGAATGAAATGTTTTGTCCTGATCCCCGAGGGCAAGATTGCAAAGGGAAAACTGCTCCAGGCTTATCGATACGGGGCCAAGGTTATTATGATCAAGGGAAACTTCGATCAGGCCCTTGAGCTCGTCAAAAAGATGACCCAAGATGGAAAGATCAAGCTCGTGAATTCGATCAATCCCTATCGCATTGAAGGACAGAAAACCGCGGCCTTCGAAATTGTGGACGACTTAGGCGATGCGCCTGAATATCACGCCATTCCTGTGGGGAATGCTGGAAACATTACGGCCTATTGGAAAGGCTATAAAGAATATAAGAGGGCGGGCAAGTCCGAGATCCTCCCCAGGATGCTTGGATTCCAGGCCGAAGGGTCCGCCCCGATCGTCAAAGGACACCCCATCGAAAAGCCCGAGACTATTGCCACAGCCATTCGCATCGGCAACCCTGCAAGCTGGAAGGGGGCCGAGGCGGCGCGTGACGAATCAGGGGGATTGATTGAAGCGGTGAGCGATAAGGAAATCGAGTGGGCCTATCGCTTTATTGCCGAACGCGAGGGTGTCTTTGCCGAGCCGGCTTCAGCTGCGGCCATTGCGGGTGTGGTCAAGCTTGCGAAACGGAACTATTTCGAGGAGAATACACGGATTGTGGTGACGCTCACCGGTGCCGGTTTGAAAGACCCAGATTATGCCGTGAGCTTTGACGATCCCATTGAAACGTGTGAACCGACGCTTGAAGCGGTTCGAAAGGTCTTACAATCATGAAATACATTTTGATTGCAATTCCCGGGGCCTCCGATTATCCGGCCGAAGAACTCGGCGGCAAGACGCCTTTTGAGGTGGCCAAGATTCCGAATCTGCATCACTTCGCCAAGGTGGGAAAAATCGGCACGGCCAAATTGACACCCGATCGCCTTGAGCCATCATCAGACACCACCTTTCTTAATCTTTTAGGTTACGATGCAGACAAAGTGTACACGGGCCGCGGTCCCATTGAGGCCGCCAATTTGGAGCTTAAGCTTGAGGCCAATGAAATTGCCTTCCGCATGAATTTCATTACGGAGGCCGATGGTGTGCTGGCAGATCCCACCGGCGGGAAGATCAGCACGAGGGAGGCCAAGGCGCTGATTAATTTTTTGAATAAAAAAGTGGCGAGTGACTTTGTCCGATTCTTTGCGGGTTCTGAATATCGGCACATTGCTGTTCTCAAGGATTCGCACGGCTTTGAGGCGCTTTCTGCGAGGACCATGGCGCCTGACGTGATTGCGGGGGAGAAGATCGAGGGCCATCTTCCGAAAGGTCCCGGCGAAGAGCTCCTTAAAAAATTGATGTACGATGCTAAGCTTCTTTTGCAGGATCATGAGATCAATCAAGTGCGCGTCGATCTTCAGGAGAACCCGGCCAATATGATCTGGCTCTGGGGTCAGGGCGAGTGGCCTGAAGTCGAAAAATTTTCGCAGCACTTTGGTGTCTCGGGGGCCGTGATTGCAGGCATCGAATACGCCAAGGGCATTGCGCGTCTCGCGGGCCTTACGGTGCTGGAGGTGCCGGGCGGTCTCGCGGATACCGAGACGGATTATGACAAGCAGGGGAAACTCCTCCTGGAGGCCCTCACCGAAAAAGATTTTGTGTGCGTGTATCTCCACGGCTGCGATGAGGCCTCGAGACTGGGGGATGCCAAGGCCAAGATCTCGGCGCTTGAATCGATTGATTTCTATATCCTTTCAAAGGCAAAAAAATTTGCAGAGGATTCTAAGGAAGCGAGAATTCTCGTGACCTCCTGCCACAGTTCGCCCTGGAAGATGAGAAAGCATGTCCGGGATCACGCCCCCTTTGTGGTTGCCGGAAAAAATGTGACTCCCGATGACATCGAAAAGTTCTCCGAAACAACTGCCAAAGTCTCCGAACTTAAAATCACAAAAAGCCAAGAACTCATTAAATTCTTCCTGGCAAAATAGGAAATCAGGTTACAAGAGGTTGCTAGAGGTTTCAAGAGGTTACAAAATGTTACATGTTTTTGCGCATTGTAACTTCTTGCAACCTTCGGCAACTTTTTGCAACCTCTAGTAACTTCGTAATGACACTCATTAACAAATAATTTATGTCTCTCATCGTTCAAAAATATGGCGGTTCATCTGTTGCCAATGCCGAGCGCATTCGGAGCGTGGCGCGCCGCATTGTGAAGGCCCGGAAGGCAGGCAACCGCCTTGTGGTCGTGGTCTCGGCTTTGGGGGATACGACCGATGAGCTCATTGAGCTTGCGCATCAAATCACGAAGTGTCCCGATGAACGTGAAATGGATATGCTGCTTTCGACCGGTGAGCAGGTTTCGGTGGCCTTGCTTGCGATGGCGGTGCGTGAGCTGGGCGTCAAGGCCAGGTCGTTTACGGGCCCGCAGGTGGGCATCCTCACGGATAAATTCCATACCAAGGCCCGGATTTTAGACATTAATACGGATCGTATCCATGCGGCTCTTCGGGAGGGGCAGGTCGTGATTGTGGCTGGTTTTCAGGGGAAGACTGCTTCGGAGGAAATCACTACGCTGGGGCGGGGCGGCTCGGATCTTACGGCCGTGGCCCTTGCCAAGGCTTTAGGCGCGAAGCACTGTGAAATCTACACGGATGTGGACGGCATCTACACCGCCGATCCGCGCGTGGTTCCGGAGGCTCGTAAGATTGATCAAATTAGCTACGATGAAATTTTAGAACTCGCTTCGCTCGGGGCGAAGGTCATGCACTCGCGCTCTGTCGAGGTCGGAAAAAAATTTAACGTTCCGATTTATGTCCGTAACTCCCGCCATGAGGGGGAAGGGACTCTTATTACAAAGGAGAATGCCAAGATGGAAGACCTTGTGGTCAGCGGTGCGGCCCTGGCCGAAGATGAAGCCAAGATTACGATTTATCGAGTACCGGATCGCCCCGGCATTGCCGCCCGTGTTTTTGCCAAGCTGGCCCTTGCCAATATCAATATCGATATGATCGTTCAAAATAAAACGCAGACCAACACAACCGACATTTCCTTTACGGTTTTTAGAAACGAGCTGGCGCGGGCGCTTCCCGTGGTGAAAAAGGTAGCCGGCCAATTGGCGGCCAAGCAGGTGGTTTGCGATCAAAACATTGCCAAGGTAAGCGTGGTGGGGGTCGGTATGCGTTCTCACTCGGGGATTGCGGCGAGGATGTTCCGCGCCTTAGCCGAGAAGAAAATCAATATCGATATGATCTCCACTTCCGAGATCAAGATTTCCTGCGTGGTGGACGGGAAAAAAGGGAAGGCGGCGCTGCGGGCCGTGCATCAGGAATTTGAATTGGGAAAATGAAAAAAATTATTTTTTATGACACAACCTTGCGGGACGGCGCTCAGTCAGAGGGGATCAGTCTATCTTTGCGCGACAAAATCCTAATCGCTCAGCGGCTCGACAAATTCGGCATCCATTATATTGAAGGCGGATGGCCGGGTTCGAACCCAAAGGACCTCGCTTTCTTTAAAGAAATCAAAAAGGCCGGAATCCGCCGTGCCAAAATCGCGGCCTTTGGATCCACTCGAAGACCTCACTCCAAGGTCTCAGAGGACTCCAATATCAAGGCCCTGCTCGAAGCAGGCACCAAGGTGGTCACCGTCTTCGGAAAATCCTGGGATTTTCATGTGACGGAGGTCTTTAAGACATCGCTTAAAGAAAATCTCCTGATGATTGATGAAACCGTGGCCTATCTCAAATCGAAAAAGCTCGAAGTCATTTACGATGCCGAACATTTTTTTGACGGCTTCAAAAAGAATCCCGAGTACGCCATCAAGACCTTGCAGCAGGCAGCCCGTGCCGGGGCGGATAACCTTACGCTGTGTGATACGAACGGCGGCTCGCTTCCGCACGAAATCCGCCGGGCGATATTACGCGTCAAACGCTCCCTTAAAATTCCATTGGGGATTCATTGTCATAATGACGGCGAGCTGGCGGTTGCCAATTCCATTCAGGCCGTGGGGGAGGGCTGCATCCTCGTGCAGGGAACGATCAATGGTTACGGGGAGCGCTGCGGGAATGCGAACCTCGTGAGCATCCTTCCCCTCCTTCAGCTTAAAATGAAAAAGGCCTGTTTTCCTCCGCGCAAACTTTGCGAGTTGACACAGCTTTCTCATTACGTGGCGGAAGTCTGCAATATGCCGCTTGAAATCAATCAGCCCTTCACGGGCCGCGCGGCCTTTGCCCATAAAGGCGGGGTTCACATCAATGCCATGATGAAGAGCGCTAAAACCTATGAACACATGGATCCTCGAGTGATCGGCAATCACCGCCGTTTCCTTGTTTCAGAGCTGGGCGGGAAAACGAATATCATGTTGAAGGCAAAAGAACTTCAGATGGATCTCGAAAAAGAATCGCCCGAGACAAGAAAAATCCTTACCGAAATTCAACGGCTTGAGAATGAAGGCTACCAATTTGAAGCGGCGGAGGCAAGTTTCGAGCTGCTCGTCCAGCGCCTGCTTGGGAAGGCCAAGCAATTTTTCGAGATCAGATCGGTCGCCGTGCGCGCAGAAAATATCGGAAACGCCATCCCGACTTCGCTTGCCGAAGTCAAGCTCGCAGCCAAGGGCCGTGAACATTTTGAAGTGGCGGAGGGGGACGGCCCCGTGAATGCCCTCGATAAAGCCCTTCGCAAGGCCTTGCGGAGTGCGTACCCCGTCATCGAAAAAATTCATTTAACCGACTATAAAGTGCGCGTGGTCAACTCAGAGGCCGGCACCGCGGCCAAGGTGCGTGTGTTTATCGAATTTCAGGACGAGGAAAAAAGCTGGACGACGGTCGGTGTTCACGAAAACATTGTGGAAGCGAGCTGGCGCGCACTCATCGAGGCTGTTGAATATAAACTCCTCAAAGGCTAAATTGTCGTTTCACCATGCCGACTGAACTCGCTCCCCGTTACCATTCAAAAGAAACAGAATCGAAGTGGTATCCGCTTTGGGAATCGAAGGGATATTTCCGCCCCCGAAGCGATCGTGCAACTGGGGACAGTCCCAAAAGGGACAGGTCTTTAGACCTGTCCCTTTTGGGACTGTCCCCCTACCCCTACGTGATTGTGATCCCTCCGCCGAACGTCACCGGCATCCTTCACATGGGGCACGCCCTCAATAACACCCTTCAGGATATTCTGATTCGATATCAGCGCATGAAAGGCCGCGATACCCTTTGGGTGCCGGGTGTTGATCATGCAGGGATTGCCACGCAAAACGTGGTTGAAAAAAAACTCGCCAAAGAAAAGAAAACCCGCCACGACCTCGGCCGCGAAAAGTTTCTCAAAGAAGTTTGGAAGTGGAAAGAAGAAAACGGTTCCACCATCACGAGACAGCTGAGGCGGCTTGGCGCTTCGTGTGATTGGTCGCGTGAGCGCTTCACGATGGATCCCGGGCTTTCCAAAGCTGTGCGTGAAGCTTTCGTAACTCTTTACGAGCGCGGACTTATTTATCAAGGAAATTATATTATCAATTGGTGCCCGCGCTGCCAGACCGCTCTTTCCGATGAGGAGGCCGCTCATAAGGAGGTGCAAGGAGGGCTTTACCATATTCAATACCCAATTGTCCCGTTGACGGGACAATTAGAGAGAGAACATATTGTGGTGGCCACCACACGCCCTGAGACGATGCTGGGCGACACCGCCGTGGCTGTTCATCCGAATGACCCCCGGTATCAGCACTTAATCGGAAAAAAAGTTCTGCTTCCTTTGATCGAACGCGAAATACCCGTCATCGCTGACGAATTCGTGGATCCGGAATTTGGAACAGGAATTGTGAAGGTCACGCCCGCTCATGATCCCAACGACTTTGAAATGGGCCGTCGCCATAATCTTCCGCAGGTCAATGTCATGCATCCAAACGGCGTCATCAATGAAAACGGGGGGCGTTACAAAGGGTTGGACCGTTTTCAGGCGCGTAAGCAGGTCATTGCGGATCTTGAGGTGCAGGGACTTTTTGTGCGCCGCGATTCTCATCTTCATGCTGTGGGGCATTGTTACCGCTGCGACACCGTGATCGAACCTTATCTTTCCAAACAGTGGTTTGTCAAAATGAAACCGCTTGCCGAGAAGGCGCTCAAAGCTCACCGGGAAGGAAAGATAAAATTTTATCCTGACCGATGGACCAAGGTTTATACGAATTGGCTCGAAGGCATTCGCGACTGGTGCATTTCCCGTCAAATTTGGTGGGGGCATCGTGTACCAGCATGGTACTGCCTTGAATGTAACCCGCAGCTCAGTGATCAAGTCAAATTGGATCCTCGTGGGGGGCAGCTTCCTCCCAATCAAGAAATACCCGCGGCACATTTTGAATTTAAAGATGGAATACGTCCAGTAGATGATGCTGTGCCATTCATCAGTAGAGATGAAAAACCGCAAGGCTGTCCCGAGGGACATCATGGACAAATTGTTCAACATCCCGATGTGCTCGACACGTGGTTCTCGTCGTGGCTCTGGCCGTTTTCGACTCTTGGCTGGCCGGACAAAATTAACAGTAAAAGCGGTAAAGAAGACCCCTCGCATTTTTACCCAACATCGGATTTGATTACCGCCCCTGAAATTATTTTTTTCTGGGTGGCGCGAATGATCATGGCAGGCCTCGAATTTATGGGCGAGGTTCCGTTTTCTCGGATTTATATCCACGGCACCGTGCGCGCGCAAAGCGGGCTCAAAATGTCAAAGTCGCTTGGCAACGCCATTGATCCCATCGAAGTGATCGAGGACATAGGGGCCGATGCGCTGCGCTTCAGCATGGTGATGCTCTCGGCTCAGGATGTTTATCTCTCGCGCGAAAAGTTCGAAGTGGGCCGCAATTTCACCAATAAAATTTGGAATGCCGCGCGGTTTGTACTGATGAACCTTGGGGATAATGGAGCCTTGTCATTCCCGCGTGCTTTAAGCGGGAATCTAAGTCTTGGATCCCCGATAAAAACGTTCGGGGATGACATGAGCCTGCCGAACCGCTGGATTTTATCGCGCTTGAGTCAGATCAGCGGCGAAACCGAAAAGCTAATTTCGGGATTTAATCTCAGCCAGGCTGCGACCGAACTCTATCATTTCGTGTGGAATGATTTCTGTGATTGGTTTATCGAGCTTTCAAAACCCGTGCTTACCGCAGCGGAAGGGAAGGAAAAAGAAGAAACTCAAAAAACCCTTTTCTTTGTTTTGGAGCGTATTTTGAAACTCTTGCACCCTTTCATGCCCTTTATGACTGAGGAGATCTGGCATCGCTTAAAGGAAATGTCCTCTGATTCCGAGACCTGGCCTGAAACGATCATGACCGCTCCCTGGCCCGAGGAAATTTTTGAAGATCAGGAGGCCTTGAAATCCATCCAGTATTTACAAGATGCGGTCAGCGGAATTCGGGATATGCGTTTGCGGGTGAATCTGTCTACCTCTCAAGCCGTCACCGCTCTCGTGGTAAGTGACCAGCCAAAAATCCTTCAAATTTTTAGCGGGTTCATTGCTCAAATCAAAATTCTGGGACGTCTTGAAGCGCTAAGGCTCGAGAGGGATTTTCAGAAAAGCAAATCTTATATCGGAAATGCCTTTCCTGATTTTGAGATTTTTCTTCAGATCGAGGGGCTTGTCGACCCGGTGAAGGAACGCGATAGAATCGAAAAAAAGATTGTCGAAACAAAAGGCCGGATCGAAACTTTGCGGACGAAGCTCTCCAATTCCAATTTTATTCAGAGCGCTCCAGCGACCGTGGTTGAAAAGGAAAGAGAAAAACTTGCCGATGCCCAGAAGATTCTAAAATCCCACCAAGAACATCTCGCGTTATTTCAATAGGTTGCAAGAGGTTTCAAGGGGTTGCAGGAGGTTGCAATAGGTTACGTAACTTCTTGCAACTTTTTGCAACCTCTTGCAATTTGGCGTAACCTTTTATCTTATTTAAGATTGGCCAATTGTTGTTTTACGATTTCAAGCCCTTCCAGAAATGAATGCGGTTTGTAATTCAAGTCCCGCATGGCTTTGTCTAAAATAAATCCCGTGACGGCGGGGCGCTTGGCAGGTAGATTCAGTTGATCCGACGTGGTGGGTGTCATCAGGCTCGCATCGAGTTTAAAAAAATCAGCAATCTCTTTTGCCATCTGATAGATACTCATCAGGTCTTTTCCCGAAACATGGTAAATCCCCGCGGCACCCTTCAGGGCCGCCGCGATACAGGCATCGGCCAGGTCTTCGGCCAAGGTCGGCATACGCACTTGATCGGTGACGACCTGAATTGCCTTGCCCTGCTCTAGCGAAGATTTAATCCAGAGCACAATATTGGAACGCTTAGTGCTTTCCGCGACTCCATAAAGAAGAATGGTCCTCAAAATCGTCCACTTGATTTTGCTGGCTTGAAGAAGCTGCTCGGACGCAAGCTTAGACTCCGCATAAACACTTTGAGGGTGAGGGAGATCGTCTTCCCGGTAGGGACCTTTTGCCCCATCAAATACAAAATCCGTCGAAAGATGAACAAGATGGATATCTTGAACTTCGCAAATACGGATGAGATTTCCCACGGTCGTGACATTGAGCTTCCAGCAAAGATCCCTTTGCCTTTCGCAGTCGTCCACCTGGGTCATGGCCGCCGTGTGAATCATCACATCGGGGCGGTGCTTGGCAATCACCTCCTCGGTTTTTCTTTGATCCGTAAGGTCCATCGACTCAAAGAAGTATCCCTTTTCGGATGCAAGGCGGTTTTTGCCCCTTGAGGTGGCAACGAGTTCAACATCCCGTCGGTCCTTCAAGGCGAGGATAATTTTTTGGCCGAGGAGACCGTTGGCGCCGGTGACAAGGATTTGTTTCATGAGAGTATTAGTGTAACAAAATCCCCCGCAAATGAAAAATTAAAACATCCAAAGGTTGCGTCAAGGGTGAATGATTTGACGCCGATAATGGATTAGAGTAATCTTAACGGCAATCAATCCGAGAGAGCCAAGTGAACCTCTTTAGAAGTTACGAGAAAAAAAGGCAGTTTCTTCGCATCCCCACCTTTTATCTCGTCCGTTACAAGAAATCCGCTTCCGCAGATCCGCGCGACTCAAGGCTGATCAATGTCAAAAATATTTCCGGCGGGGGCCTTCTGATGACTACCCACGAACCCTTGAAGCCATCGGCCCATATCGAAGTGGAAATCAATTTACCTGGCCAAAAGAAACCCATTGTGGCACGGGCCAAGGTCATCCGCTGCCGACGCATCGCGGGAACGAGCCATTATCGGGCTGGCGTCTCTTTTATCCATATTGATCCTCAGGACCGAGCCGACATCCTCGCTCACGTGGCGCGTATTCAAAAGGCCTCCCATTCCCCGAAACCTCGAAAATAGTTCAACCCTACCATGGAAATCCTTTTGACCCTCGACCGAAAAATTTTTCTCGCGATTAATGGTTTGGCCGATTCTTGGCTGGATCCTTTCTTAGGATGGCCGACTTATCTTGGGGGAAAGAAATGTTTGCTTGCCCTGGTGCTTCTCGGCATGCTGATCTGGGACCGGCGCAGGGTTGTCAAACGCTATCTCATTTTTTTGGTGCTGGTTGGAGTTCCCAGTCTTGCCGTCCACGGATTGAAGCATTTTGTGTCTCGCACAAGGCCCTATGAATTTTTTGCCGAGGAAATGGCCCCGGGAAAAGTGGCGCTAAACTATCTTTATGGCACTCCCGACACTCACTCCTTTCCTTCCGGGCATGCCGGCCTTATTTTTGCCGCGGCCGTGGCGCTCAATTATTTTTATGGCGCCAGGTTTAAATTTCTCTATCCGGCAGCGGTGCTCGTAGCTTTTTCGCGGGTTTACGTCGGCGCTCATTTTCCCACCGACGTGATTGCGGGGGCTCTTATCGGAGTGATTGGTAGTTGGCTTGCCCTGCAATTTGTGAGAAAATTCCTGCCAAAACTAGACTCTAAGGTCCTTTAATCGTTCGCTTCAGTCTTTTATTATCAGGATGAAAAAAATTCGATCCCATCCCCATCTCTACGAAATCAATACCGCTGTTTGGCTGCGCCGCCTCTCGGAGCAATACAACCGTAGCCTGAGCCTTGCCACGATCCCTGAAAGAGAATGGAAGAGGCTGTGGAAATTGGGATTCGATCTTATTTGGCTTATGGGGATTTGGCGCCGTAGTCCCGGGGCCAGGATGCTTGCTCTTAGCAACCCTCCTTTGCGGTCAACCTTCTCAGAGCTCTTGCCCGGCTGGACGGATCAGGATATCCCGGGTTCTCCCTATGCTGTTTATGGCTATAGCCTCGATGCCATGTTTGGAAAAGAAGATGATTTAAAAACGCTCAAGTCAAAACTAAATCACCTCGGCCTTGGCTTGATCCTTGATTTTGTGCCCAATCACCTGGCCTTTGATCACCCCTGGATTTTCACTCATCCCGAGCGCTTTGTCCGAGGGGAAGGGGAAACCGTCTCCAAACATCCGGACTGGTTTTATACGTGGGATCAAAGGACTCATTTTGCCCACGGCCGTGACCCCTATTTTGGGCCTTGGACCGATACGGCTCAGGTGAATTTCTTCTCCCAAGAAATGCGCGAGGCCTTGCAAAGTGAACTCATGAAAATTGCCGAGACGGCAGACGGGGTTCGCTGCGACATGGCGATGCTTGGCATCAACCGAATCTTTGAAGGCATTTGGAAAGACGTGCTTGGCCCCCCTAGAAAGCCAAACGATGAATTTTGGCCCGGGGCCATTCAAAAAATCCGTGCCAGGCACCCCAATTTCATTTTTATCGCTGAAGTCTATTGGGAGCTCGAGTGGGAGCTCCAGCAAATGGGTTTTGACTACACCTACGATAAAAAACTTTACGATCGGCTCGCGCATGCCCCCGTTCAGGAACTCCGCGGTCATCTGAAGGCCGAGGAGCTCTATCAGAGGCGCAGTGTTCGCTTCATTGAAAATCATGATGAACCCCGCGCCCCTTCTTTTTTTGGGAAGGAGAAATCCCTTGCCGCCGCCGCCGTGACGGCCACGATTCCGGGCCTTCGCTTTTTTTATGACGGCCAGCTTGAAGGAAAAAAAATCCGGGTTCCCGTTCATCTCAACCGCGAGCCCAGGGAGCGCAAGGACCCTAAGGTTTTTGCTTTCTATTCGAAGTTACTTTCTCTCTCTGACAGATCCCTTTTTCATGAGGGGCAATGGACGCTCCTTGAAGCAAAGGCGGTTTCGCCCTCTAACCGAAGTCATGAAAATATTCTTACCTGGAGCTGGAATTTGAAGCATGAGTGCAAACTCGTCGCGATCAATTATTCTTCTTCACCTGCGGCCGGCCGTGTCATTCTCAAAAGTCGATCTCGCGTTCTCAACCTCCAGCCCTGGGAAGTCTCCCTCCAAAAAATTTAGTAAATTAAGCAATGTTTCGGACTCCTGCCGATGCGCCGTTCGTCCCCACCTTGAAAGATGTCATTTCATCGAGGCAATTTCTGTTCTCCTGCGGAAACGCTCGAGCCGCGAAAGATGAACGCCGGGCAAGTGCGGCTCTCGCCTGCTGGCGGGCTCGAATTTCCCACTACCATTGAAAATTCGGCCCTTTAGCTTCCTCCGGAGAACAGAAATCGCCTCGCTGTACGTTTTTTGAAGAACCGTGAAGTACTCGAATGGCGGGTGGCAGCGGCGAGGATCCGCCGAAGCTGTTGTGGCGGACACACCGGGCGCAGCGGCCCATACAGAGCAGCCTTCGCGGCAGGACCCGTCTCCCGCGTAGGAGTTTTATTTCTGTTTTGATTGACGGGGGCGGGAGGGGTGGGTAGAATCCAAATCCTTCGAATCCCTCGAGATCGATATGAGAGAAACTCTGGCATATCTGCTCATCCTACAGATTGGATTTAGCCCAGCCGTCCTTTGGGCGGATCCCTCCCTAAAAGAGCTCGAACTCCCGGCGACAATTGTCACGGACTCGCCTTACTTTACGCTTGATCCCAAGGCCGAGAAGGCCGAAGAGGAAGGCTTTCTCAAGTTTCACTTAGAGGCCCAGCACGCAAGCTATGCCGTGGAGGGGATTGCCCCCTTGCAGAAGCTCCTTCGGGAGGTTGAGGTGATTGAGAAAATCAGGCGTGATGAGGAATCGAGCGGTTTTATGGATGGGGTCTCCGGCTCTATTGAAAGCACCAAGGACGGTTTTGTAAGTCTTGTGACTCGTCCGAAGGATTCCGTCAAGGGGATGGGCAAGGCGGCGGGGGTCCTCGGCCGCAAAATGGGGGGGGTCTTCCGCAAGAAAGAGGAAGGGGAGAAGGCCTCGTTTAGCGAGAAGCTTCTCGGGGGTTCCGAGCGGGAGCTCGCGAAGCAATTTGGGGTGGATGTGTACACGTCAAACCCCTACATGCGGGAAACCCTGACTCAGATGGCCAAGGCCCGTTTAGGAGGCAAGGGGGCGGCGGCGATCACGAAGTTCTTGCTCCCTGTGGCCGGGATTATTTCTGTGACGCTGACAGCAAGCGGGATCAACGCTATGGCCGATCAGCTGATCAATAGCAAAAGCCGCGGCGATCTTTTTTATCTCAATAAAGAAGCCCTGCTCGCCCTGCAATTCAGCCCCGCTGAAGTCAACGTGCTCCTCAATCTGCCCTATTACTCACCCCGCGAAACCACTTACATGCGCTTTTATCTTGAAGAGCTGAAGGCTGTCAACGGGCACCGTGAAATCCTGAAAAAAGCCATCGAATCCAAGTCGCTTCGGGAAGCACGGGGGATTCTTTATGCGGCTCAAATGGCAGCCGATGGCATGCCGGAAGGCGCCCCCTATGAACGACTGAATTGTTTTGCAGAAGGGTTTGCGGCGGCGGATTCCAATAAAGTTATTTTCATCACTCCTTACGACTATCTTGATCCGTCAGCGCTCGGGGATCGCGTTCTCAATCGAGCCCTCGGTTTAAAAAAGGAATGGCAGAAAAGTTCCGTTGAGATTTGGAATGCCGGAAAAATTTCCACCGGATTTTCCACCGCCGCTTTCTTGAAAGGCATCAAGACCCGCAGCTGGGTTCTCTTCCAGTAAACCTCATAAACCAAAAGGTGCCAGGCACGGTGCCAGGCACCGTGCCTGGCACCATTAGCCGAATCTTGCTTGCATTTCATCCTTGATTCTTTTTTCTTGAACCTTACCTCTCGGCTCAAAATCCGATAACCCCATTTTTAAATTTTTGTCCTTTAGTCACCCCTCTCTCTAACCCCTTATTCCCTCTAGGGTTATACTCCCCATAACATCTTCTAGCAGGTTTGATCTTTCTCCAATCGCCGTGTAACTTTTAAATAAGAGCTAAAGACCCCTTAACTGACTAAAAATTAAGGAGTTAAGTTTGCAATGCGACAAGTGATTTGGAGATTGTTGGAGGATCTGATTTGAACGACAATTTTTGCGCTTTAAAAACAACCTTTCACAAAGCATTTTCTATCCTCACGCTCATTTTCTTTTTACCTCACATGATCTTTGCCGACACCGTCAACCTTCCGACCGGCATGAGCATTGAATCCGGAGAAGCCACCGCCGATCTTACCGACCCCAACAGAATGGTGATCACAGCCTCCAACCAGGCCATTTTAAATTTTGACAACTTTTCAATCGGGAATGGTTACGCAGTTCAGTTTATTCAACCCACCGACACCTCAAGTGTCTTGGGCCGCGTGGTGGGAGGATTTGAAAGCTCGATCTTTGGTTCCCTTTTTGCAAACGGCCAGTTTATCCTGATCAATCCCAACGGCATTCATTTTGGCGCCGATGCGAATGTCCAGGTTAATTCTCTCATTGCCTCCACCTTGGATCTTCCCAACGCCGCCTACCTCAAAAACGAACTCACGTTTGAAAAACAGCTGCAATCTGAAATCGGCCAGATTTTAAATGAGGCCCATATTCAAGTCAGTGATGGCGGGTATATCGCCTTGTTGGGTGAAAAGGTGGAAAACAAGGGCACCCTGGCCGCCAACCTCGGTACCGTGGTCCTTGGCTCCGGTGAAAAGCAGACCCTGAATTTGGATGGCCAGGGGCTGATCAATCTTGTGGTAGATCGGGGAACCGCCAAGGCCATTCAGAACGCAGTCCATAATGAAGGCGCCGTGAAGGCGGATGGGGGTAAAGTCACTTTAAATGCCCAAACCCTGAACCAGACCTTTGACACCCTTATCAATAATGAAGGGGTGATCGAAGCGGACGGGGCGGTAATGCGTAACGGTGTCATCGAGTTTGTCTCGAATGGAGGGATTGAGACTCACGGTACGATCAAGACAGACCGTTTAGAGGAAACCGGCGCGGCCTTTAAAATCGGCGGGCTTTATCATGTAGGCGAAGCCTATTTAAACAATCTCGACGGCGCAGCTGTCTTACTTGACGGAGCCTCTTACAGCGGTACCACGAATGATGTGGGGGACATCATTGTGGATCAAAATGCCACTATTACGTTGACGGGGAACTCGACCTTTAACACCGATACCGACGGAGTCAACGGAGGTATTTTTTACATGCGCTCCGGATCGGTGATTAATGGCGGCGGCGGACCTTACAACCTGACGATCAATTCCGGAACCACTGCCGACACAGCCAACGACCCTCTTTTAACTGCGGGGACAACCCCTCTATTAAGAACGATCAATAATTTAAATAATCTCACTTTGGGGAGATCCGGGTCGACCACGCCTGTTTACTCCGGGTTAGGAGACATTTCACTGGCGGGAAATTTTGATGCGTCCCTTGGGACATTCACCGCCACTGCCGGCACCGTCACTTTTAATGGCACCGCTTCAGGCAAGACGATTAATCCCGGCAGCTCAAGCTTCTATAATCTCACGATCAACGGTGCAGGCGGTGAATGGCAATTAACCGGTGGTAATCTTACCGTCACCAATGACCTTACGATCAGTAACGGCACCCTCGACCTTTCGGGGAATTATCTGAGTGTCGGGGGAACGGCCACCGTCGATACCTCCACTTCTGCGAATGCCACCCTCAATGGCGGCCAGAGAAAAAGTTTCTATGATGATGTGAATTCAAAGTATTGGATCTTTTATTACAACGGCTCTGCGATTGAGTACGGCTACTCGGCCGACGGCACAAGCTGGACCACGGCCTCTACTTTAAGTTACAACACCGCTGACTTTTCACTTACCTATAAAAATATCTCATCCACCGGTTATGTTTTCTTAGGCGCTCAGGCCAATACTTACGATGTCGTCTTAAGACGCGGCACGACTGCCTCCACCTCGATCTCTTTTGATTCAGCCATTACAGTCTTTGACGGGTCTTCCGCTTCAGATAAATACACCGACCCCACACTTGCTCTTGATGGAAATAATTATTTATGGATGGGAGCTGTTAAAGACACGGGAATCGGTCTGACAGATCGCTATCAGGCTTACGCCCGGCGTTCAACGAATGTCGCCACAGGAGATCTTTCATCCTTCAATACCTCAACGGCCGTTGGCCGAGCTTCCACTTCCATTAAAGATCTGATCCTTCTGCCTCAAACCGGCTCCAACATGGCCCTGATTGAAAACTCAGACTCCAATAATCTTATGACCTATACCTACAACGGTTCCGCCTGGTCGTCTGCCAACACCGGAGGGGATTATTCCTGGTTTAATTTTTCCGGAGGAATTTCAGGCGACGTATATGCTTTGGCTTTAATAGGTACAGATCTTTACATCGGCGGTGATTTTATCGATGCCGGCGGCGATTCTAATAGCGATTACATCACCCGTTGGGATGGTTCAAAATTTAATTCTCTGAGTACTGGATTAAACAGTTATGTTCTCGCTCTTGCTGTTTCTGGAAGCGATCTTTATATCGGAGGCAATTTTATAAATGCCGGCGATGCCAACGGTGACTACATTACCCGTTGGAACGGTTCAAGCTTTAACTCGTTAAGCACAGGATTAAATGGCGATGTTCGAGCCATTGCTATTTCAGGGAGTAATGTTTACCTTGGAGGTGATTTCACAAACGCCGGAGATACCAATGGAGATAGCATCACCCGCTGGAATGGCTCAAGTTTCAATTCTCTCAGTACGGGAATAGGTAGTGGCAGCGTCAATGCGATCGCGATTTCAGGAAGTGATGTTTATATCGGCGGCGGTTTCACAAATGTTGGTGATGCTAATGGTGACAATATCACCCGTTGGAATGGTTCAAGTTTCAATTCACTGAGCACCGGAGTAAATCAATCAGTTTACGCCCTAGCGGTTTCCGGAAGCGATGTTTACATAGGAGGTAATTTTGATGATGCGGGTGATTCCAACGGAGATAAGATTACTCGCTGGGACGGAGCGAGTTTTAATTCCTTAAGCACAGGATTAACCGGTGACGTTTATTCTATTGTTGTTTCGGGTAGTGACGTTTACATGGGAGGTATATTTACAAATGCCGGTGATGCCAACGGGAACTTCATCACCCGCTGGGATGGTTCCAGTTTTAATTCTTTAGGGACGGGAATAGGTAATACCGTTCGGACTATCGCCGTCTCAGGAAGTAATGTTTACGCCGGCGGCACATTTACAACAGCAGGCAGCACGGACAGCACCAATCTTACCTTGTGGGACGGCTCCAATTATAACGCCATAGGAGGCGGGGGATTCAATCAAGCGATCACTTCTATGGCCGTTTTGGGCAGCGATCTTTATATCGGAGGCAATTTTACAAATATCGGTGATGCTAATGGCGATCATATTACCCGCTGGGATGGTTCAAAATTCAACTCGCTAAGTACGGGGATTAGCAGCGGTGTAGTCTACGCTCTCGCTGTCTCAGGCACTGATCTTTATATCGGCGGTAGTTTCTCAAATGTTGGTAATTCGAGCGGTGATTTTATCACCCGCTGGAACGGCTCCAGTTTCAATTCTTTAGGATCGGGGATGGATAGCGGTAATGGTCCGGTCTTGGCCCTGGCTGTTTCAGGTACTGATCTTTATATCGGCGGCTGGTTTGATAATATCGGAGGGAACGCTAACAGTGATAACATCGTCCGTTGGAATGGCTCAAGTTATAATCCTTTAAGCACGGGTCTAAATGCTCGAGTTAACGCCCTGGCTGTTTCGGGGAGCGATGTGTATATCGGAGGTATTTTTACGGATGCAGGCGATTCCAATGGTGACAGAATCACGCGCTGGAATGGCTCAAGTTTTAATTCCCTGAGCACAGGGAGGAATAATGCAGTTTTTGCTCTTGCCGTCTCAGGCAGTGATGTATATGTGGGAGGTGCTTTTACTGATAGTATTGCTCGTTGGGATGGTGCGAGTTTTAACTCTATGGGTTCTGGGTTAAACGGATATGTTTATAGTATTGTACCTTCAGGCAGCGATATTTATATCGCAGGCGCTTTCACAAACGCCGGTGATGCCAACGGCGACTACATTACTCGTTGGGATGGTGCCAGTTTTAACTCGTTAGGTACAGGGTTATCCGCACAAGCATTGGCGGTTGCTGTCTCCGGCACGGATGTCTACGCGGGACAAGTTACAAACACAGAGCCTAACTTCAAAAGTGCAAGTGCAATGCCGAACAATAGCGCACTTTCCAAATACGGCCTCGCGACGGCAAGCGGCATTGATAGCTCAAGTGAAATCTCAGCCGTGAGTGATTCTTCCGGCAATCTCCACCTTGTTTATACGGATTCAAGCGACGACCTGAAATATAAGAAATATTCTTCCGGTTCCTGGGGCTCAGCCGTGAATCT
>CAYJSI010000010.1:12895-61514 GCA_964373045.1 uncultured bacterium | reverse complement strand
CCAGACCTCCCTAATGGAAGACCCCGCGGCAAGCCGCGGGGCTTACCCGATTAGTTAAAAATTAAAAGGAAAAAGTAAAAAGTGATGAGGATTATACAAATCCCGCTAAAGAGTGCAAAGGGGTTTTCTAAATGGTGCTTTTCTAGATTTTCTACTTTTTCCCTTTTACCTTTTTACTTTTGACTTAGCTTGTGATGGCGCCTTTCGAGGAAGAGGAAACGAGCTTCGCATATTTGGCCATCACACCGCTTGTATAACGGGGCTTCGGTGCCTTCCATTTTTTTAGGCGCGCCTTGATTTGGGTTTGCGATAATTTCACGTCGAGCCGGCGTTTTGGAATATCAAAACGGATGATATCGCCATTTTTTACAGCCGCGATCGGCCCGCCCTGCGCAGCTTCGGGCGCCACGTGACCGGCCATCAAACCCTTCGTTGCTCCTGAAAAACGGCCGTCCGTCAAAAGCCCGACTGATTTTCCAAGACCTTCTCCCACCAGCGCAGCCGTGACCGCAAGCATTTCGCGCATCCCGGGCCCGCCCTTGGGACCTTCGTAACGGATCACAACCACATCCCCCGCTTTGATTTTGCGGGTTTTCACGGCTTCAAAAGCCGCATCCTCAGAATCAAAAACCTTGGCGGGACCTTCAAACGTAAGGCGATCCTCTCCCGCAATTTTGAGCACGCAGCCTTCCGGAGCAAGATTGCCTTTTAAAATCACAAGCCCGCCGGTTGGTTTAAGGGGATTCTTTAAAGAGCGCAGTACCTCCTGCTCTTTAGTTTCCATCGCATCTTCAGATTCTTCACCGATGGTGCGACCCGTCACCGTAGGACAATCCGCATGAAGAAGTTTTGCATCATAAAGCCGCTTTGCCACGAGGCGAAAACCCCCGGCTTCATAAAGATCACTCGCCACAAAACGTCCGCCGGGTTTCAGATCACCTAGAAGCGGTGTTCTCGAACTAATGCGATCAAAATCTCCGATCGAAAGCTTGATTCCGGTTTCATGCGCCAGGGCTAAAAGATGAAGCACGGCATTGGTGGAACCCCCCGTCATGGCCACAACTGCAATGGCGTTTTCGATGGATTTTTTTGTGATGATTTTAGACGGCCGTAAGTCTTTCTTTAAAAGTTCGATGACAAGTTTTCCGGCTTCCAGACAGGCCTCGTCTTTTTTGGGATCCATCGCAGGGATTTCATTCATCCAGATAGGAGAAATGCCCATCAGGGCAAAGGCCGTGGACATGGTGTTCGCCGTAAACTGCCCGCCGCAGGCGCCGGAATTAGGACAGGCCACGTTTTCAAGCGCGTAAAGTTGAGTTTGCGTCATCGTACCTGCTGCGTGTTTGCCCACCGCTTCAAAGACATCTTGAATGGTGACATCATGATTCTCGAATTTTCCTGGCGCAATCGATCCGCCGTAAATCATCAAAGCCGGCACGTCGACACGCGCAAGCGCCATCACCGTTCCCGGAATGGTTTTATCGCAACCTGAAATGGCAATGAGGCCGTCAAAATAATGCCCCCGCGCCACAAGTTCGATGGAATCCGCCACCACTTCACGGCTCACGAGAGACGTTTTCATCCCCTCGGTTCCCATCGTGATGCCGTCTGAAATGGCGATCGTATTAAATTCAATGGGCGTGCCGCCGGCAAGACGCACACCTTCCTTAACTTTCTCTGCCAGGCGGCGCAAATGAAAATTGCAGGGCATGGTCTCGATCCAGGTATTCGCAATCCCGATCATGGGCTTCGCGAGATCTTCATCAGTCAAACCCATGGCCTTCAGCATGGCCCGCGCCGGGGCACGCGAAGGACCTTCGGTAATGGTTGCACTTCGTTTGTTAAGTTTCATAAAAGGGCGGAATTATACCACAATTCCTCCTTTACACCTACGCCGACACTCCGTAGACTGTACCGGTGACCCGTTCACGTTTGAAATCTCTTGCTTTTGATTCGATTATCTTTGATATCGACAATGTCTTGATTGACACTCGCCGCTCCTACCTTGAGGCCATCCGATGGACGGTTGATATTTATCTCACACACAGCAATATCCCTTTCTTCAGAGCGACACGTAAATCGGCCGAACCTCAAATTTTGAGCGCTCGAGATATCAGCCAATTTAAGCTCCTCGGCGGCTTCAATGATGATTGGGATTGCTGCTATGGCCTTTTGATTTATCTCTTGAACCGCTCCGTCAAAAAACGCACGGTTGAAAACCTTAAACGCGCCATCAACCTCAAGACCCTCGCCAGGGAACTCTCGCAACGCCCCTTGAGGGTTTCAGGCATCGTGCAAAAATTCGGCACCATGAAGTCCGTCACGATCGAGCGGATTTCAAGAATCTTTCAGGAGGTCTACCTGGGGGAAAAATTATTTCCCATGACGGAAAAACGAAAGTGTCTTTACTGGAAAAAACGCGGGTTGATTGAGCGGGAGAAATTGATATTCAAAAAAACGATGCTTGAAAAGTTAAAGGCACTCGGGCTGAAGCTGGGTATCGCAACCGGGCGCCCCCGCTTTGAGGCTATTTACGCCTTGAAGCGCTTTGATCTTCTGGAGCTCTTTGATGCCGTCACGACGATGAATGAAGTGAAGAAGGCCGAGCGGGAGGCCATGCAGTCGCTTCGAAAACCCCATCCTTTTTCTCTCCTTGAGACGGCAAAAAATTTGGGGAGCGCTCTGCGATGCGCCTATATCGGAGACCTGCCCGATGATGTGCTGGCCGCAACCCGGGCCAAGGCCACGATTCCCATTTCCTCGATCGCCTTTCCCTCTTACACCTACGATCCTAAGGCAACCCGCGCCGCGATAGAAAAGCTCAAGCCGGATTTTATGATAGAGCGCCCGAGTGAACTTTTCCAAATTCTCCGGAGCCGGGCCCCGGTTAATTCAGAGTCGCCCGCTTAAGAAGATAAGCCCCGCCGCCTAAGAGCAGGAAATTCGGGATCCAGAAGGCAATGAGGGGAGGCAAGACCTCTTGAAGAGAGATGGTTTTTGCCCCGACAAAGAGAATGTAATAAAGGCTTGCCGCCGCCATGGAAATCCCGAAGCTTAAGATGATTTCTCCCCGGTGAACGAGGATAGCGATCGGGATCCCCACAAAAACAAAGATGAAGCACCCGAAGGAAAAAGAGATTCGCTGGTGAAAAGAGCTCCATACATTGATGCGGTCCTTTTCCGAAAGGCCGGGCACGGCCAGCTGGACAATGAGTTCAGCCAACGTAAGGTCGCGCGTTTTCTTTTTCATCTTCCGGATGTCTTCCTGGCCCACGGTAGGAAACTCGTAGGATTTAAATTGAATGGATTGAACCCCCGCGTCTTCAGAATCTGAGACGCTGCCGTCATAGAGCCTTACCTGCATCTCGGCATGGTTGGGGTTGGTAACGATCTCACCGCGCTCCGCCACAATGGTGCGAATCGGCGTATCGGACCCCTCGTTTTCGTAGGCCACCACATCCCGGATCTGATTGCCCTTAAGTTCCTTCGCAAGAAAGGTCACCGTATCGCTTAATTTCACAAACCGGCCCGGTTCAATCACGGCCGTGGGATGTTTGATCAAAAGCTGCTTCGTGGTACGCCTGAGCTGGAAGGCCGCGTTCGTCATGATCTGATCGTTAAAGACAAACATGACAAAGCTCAGCATGAGCCCGGCGATGAGCGCCGGGACCATGACAAAAATCGGATGAACACCCGAGGCCTTCATGGCGCGGATTTCGTTATTTTGCGAAAGGGTTCCGAAGACAATGAGCACGGCGGTGAGAAGGCTGGTCGGCACGGTGTAGCTCATCATCTCAGGCAGGGCCAAGAGGAGAATATAAAGCGTATCAAAAAGCGGCACACCGCGGCCGATGATGAAGTTGGCGGCCCGCACCAAATAGCCTCCCATAAAAATAAAATTGAGGATCACAAGGCAGAGCACAAACGGCAGCCAAATCTCGTGCAGAATGTAACGTTGTAGTAGTTTCATCCCGTATTTCTCAATCCCTGCGCAACCCCGTTGATGGAAAGGAGCACGGCGCGCTCGAGTTCCTCGCGGTTTTCCGGGTTTGGCTGGCGGAGTCGCTTGAGGAGAATCACCTGAGCGTAACTTAAGGGATCCACATAAGGATTCCGGAGCCGAATCGAGTGCTGAAGCGCATAGTTATTATCCAGGATCTGTTTTTGCTGGGTAATGGAAAGAATGGCCTGAAGCGTGGAATCAAATTCCTTGATAATGATCCCGAAAAATTCCTCGCGTAGATCGGCGTCGCCCACAAGGCCGGCGTAATAGCGCGCAATATGCATGTCGGCCTTCTGTGTGCTCATCTGCATGAAATCGACAAGCGCCGTGAAAAAGGGCCACTCCTGATACATCTCCCTCAAGGTCGAGAGTCCCTGCATGGATTCGGCGCTCAAAAAATGATCTACGGCAGAGCCGAACCCGAACCAGCCCGGCACGGTTTGCCTCGATTGCATCCAACTAAAAACCCACGGGATGGCCCTTAAATCCTGAATCCCCTCGGTGGCGCGACGTTTTGGCGGACGCGATCCGATATTAAGGCGCGAGATTTCCTCGATGAGAGTGGACTCCGTGTAATATTGAAGGAACCCGTCTGATTCGTAAACAAAACGGCGATAAGTCCGGAAGGCGGCGCTTGAAAGCTGCTCCATCACCTCTTCCCAACGGCGGTACTTGGAGGAGGATTCTTGATCGAGCAGGCTGGCTGCGATCACGGCCGAAATAACAAGCTCGAGGTTGCGCTCCGCAATCACCGGGTTGGAATATTTCGAAGAAACCACTTCCCCCTGCTCGGTCACTTTCAATCTTCCATCAATGGTGCCGCGCGGTTGCGCCAGGATGGCCTGGTTGGTCGGCCCACCGCCCCGTCCGATCGTGCCGCCGCGGCCGTGAAAGAGGGTTTGTGTGACACCAAAACGCTTCGCCGTTTCCGTGAGATTTTTCTGAGCCATGTAGAGATACCAGTTGGAGCTTAAGAAACCGCCGTCTTTATTGGAATCCGAATACCCCAGCATAATCTCCTGCTGAAAACCCTGGGAGGCCAAGTAGTTTTTATAAACGAGATCTTGATAAAGCGCCGCCATCACCTCGCCGCAATTTTTGAGATCTTCAATCGTCTCAAAAAGAGGCACCACCATGAGGCCAACATTGCGTGTTTCAAGGGCAAGCCAAAGAACCGAGAGGACATCCGCCCGGCCGCGGGTCATACTCAGGATGAAGCGGTCGACGGCCTTGGGATCGACTTTCTCCCGGATCCCCTGAACGGTTCGGAAAGTTGCGAGGATTTCCTGCGTGGAAGGAGAAAGATGAGACGCCTCGAGCTCACGATGAGGTGAATCCTGAATGAGCTGCGTCAAGAGACGAACACGTTCCTCTTCGGAGAGCGCCGAGAATAATGGCTTACTCAAACTCGTTTTTTGAAGGATTTCTGTCACCGCAGTTTCGATCGCCTCGGCGTTGTCGCGAATGTCCATTTTGACAAAATAAAAGCCGAACAGATCGACCGCCGCAAGAATCCACTCAATACGCCCGAGAAGAAACCTCCCCTTATTTTCCTTGAGCGATTCCATCAGAACCGTAAGGTCTTCCCGAAAGGCAGCGGCGTCGGGATAGTGCACTTCAATGGTCTCATCAGGTGCGGTACGGCGCTGAATTTCAAGCGAATTGAGACGCAGGGTATTGATCAATTTTCTCTGCATAAAGGAAATTTTTTTACGGTAAGGTTCTTGCTGACTCTTGTCCTTGAGAGACGCGGAAAAAAGAGGAAGTTTTTTTGCGTCCTCCTCGACCGCCTGAAGCAGCCGGTTCGAAGCGCCCACCAGGTGGATGGATTGACTCAAATCCACCAAGAGCTGGTTCAGCACATCGATGTATTTTCGAAACAGGACGTCCTTTTGGCGGCGAATCGTCTCCCAGGTAATTTCGTGCGTCACAAAGGGATTGCCGTCACGGTCTCCGCCGATCCAGGATCCGAAGCGGAGAAAAGGCCGAAAGGTAATGGGCTTCTGATAAGCCTTCTCGAGAAGCCCTTGAAACCGGAGGAGTGTGCTCGGGAGAACGTCGAAAATGACTTCGTCCAAATAAAAAAGACCGTTATCGACTTCATCGAGTACCGTCTGACGCCGGCGGCGGAGCTCATCAGTCTGCCAGAGGAGGGTGACCTCCTGATAAATTTTTTCGTCGATCTCGGCGGCTTGGCGCGGAGTCAAGACGCGGTATTCTTTTTCGAAGAGGAGGCGGTCGATCACAAAAATTTTTTCAAGGATAGAACGCCGCTGGGCCTCTGTCGGGTGAGCCGTCAAAACAAGCTCGATCGAAAGACTGGAGAGAATCTTCTCGAGCTTAGCAAAGGAAATCTTGGAACGCTTCATCCGTTCCACGATTTGATCGAGGGAACCCGGCTGCGGAACCCGCTCACTTTCATAGGCCCTTTTGCGTCGGACGCGGTGATTTTCTTCCGACAAATTCACCAGTTGAAAATAAACCGTGAAAGCGCGCAGCAGCTTTGTGATTTCTTCCAAGCGGAGGGATCGGATTTTCCGGAGGAGCTTGGCCTCAAGGGCAGGGTTGAATCGATGGCGAAGCTGAATCGTAGTCTTGCGAATAGACTCCACCAACTCATAGAAGCGCCTGCCCTCCTGGGTTACCAGGACCCTCCCGAGGCACTGGCCGAGGTAGTGCACGTCTTTATGAAGCGGTTTGAGTCGTTTGTCGACGCCCTTATTTTTAGTAAACAATTTTTTCTACTTACACATTAAAGGATTCGCCGCAGCCGCAGGTTTTCGAGGCATTGGGATTAATAAATCGGAATCCTTTTTCCTGGAGGGAGTCAGCGTAGTCCAAGGTCGTCCCGTTGAGATAAAGAAGGCTCTTGGGATCGATTAAGACCTTGAGGCCTTCAAATTCGAATTCGTGATCGTTGTCGCGCTTGCGGTCAAAGTGAAGGGAGTAAGAAAGACCCGAACAGCCCCCCCCTTTTACCCCCAGCCGAAGCCCGAGATCCGCCTCCTTTTCTTTCGTGAGGAGACGCTTTCCCTCTGACGCTGCTTCTGATGTTAAACGAATCGTGTCCATTTTTATTTTCTCCTTACCTAATGGGCCGTTTTTTCAGCCTTTAAAGATTTATAGAGCGGGGAATGTTCTCTGATTTTTTTAACGGATTGGGAAACCCGCTGAATCACGAAATCCACTTCTTCTTCTGTGGTGAATCGGCCGAGGCCAAAACGCACCGCCGTAAAGGCGCGGTCGCCCGGAAGGTGAAGGGTCTTCAGCACATAAGAGGCATCCATATTTTCGGAATTACAGGCCGACCCGCTTGAAATGGCAAGCTCACGATGAACGTCACCCAAAAGAAAGCCGGTTTCGACACAGGCAAAACTGACGTTCAAATTATGCGGCAATCGTTCGGTAGGGTGTCCATTCAGCGTCACGCCATCGATCTCGCGCTCGAGCCCATTCCAAAGCCGGTCACGCAGCCGCCCGAGTCTTTGACCCTCGGATTCCATTTCCTCTTCCGCAATCTTACACGCCGTCCCAAACCCCACAAGGCTCGGGACGTTCAGCGTACCGGAGCGCATCCCTGCCTCCTGACCCCCTCCGTGGAGGAGAGGAAGAAGCCGGACATACGGATTTTCGCTTCGTACAAAAAGGGCGCCGATCCCTTTAGGGCCGTACATTTTATGGGCTGAAAAAGAAAGGAGGTCGATGGGAAGCTCGCGAAGATCGATCTTAAGCTTCCCGGCCGCCTGGGCGGCATCCACATGAAAGAAAGCCCCGTGCTCTCTTGCGGCCTTTCCGATTTCGCCAATGGGTTGAATCGTCCCGATTTCATTGTTGGCAACCATAATTGAAATGAGGACCGTTTTATCCGTGATCGCTTTTTTGACGTCCTCAGGATTCACGCGCCCCATGGAATCCACCGGTAAATAAGTCACCCGAATTCCCTGCTGTTCGAGAAAGCGGCAGGTATCGAGAATTGATTTGTGCTCCGTCACCTGCGTAATCAAGTGGTTGCCTTTTTTGGCATAAGAGGCGACGATGCCCTTTAAAACCATATTATTGGATTCCGTGGCACCGCTTGTGATCACAACCTCGCGCGTCTTGGCGTGAAGGAAGGCGGCGATCTCGGCGCGGGAGCGCTCGGCCGCATCCGCGGCACGCTGGCCGTAAAGATGCCCGATACTGGCCGCATTGCCAAATTCAGTTGTCCAATAGGGCATCATGGCCTGAAGGACTCGAGGGTCCACCGGGGTCGTGGCATGATGGTCCATGTAAATGGGAAGTTTCATAGGGGTCTAAATTTATTGTATCTCTATTTGATTAAATAGGTTATGACAAATAATTTCACTCCAGCCGAAGGCAAGATTATAACCCTTTATGATCTCAAATGTTAGGAAAAATTATGCGGCGGGCAATCAGCCAAAGAGGCTGGCGGGAAAGGCTTTCTCTCGGTAGGACTGGCTTAAAATCTTCTGAGTCGTTTCCTTCCAATTCACAGGCACTTCATAGGTCTTATAGTCCCACGTGGAGGTAAAAAGAATCTTGCCTTCTCGGCAGCCATATTCGTAAATTTCTTTCGTCAGGCGCACATCTTCCAGGCAGTAGCGCTTGAGCTCATCCATTTTGTTTTCCTTGAAGAGTCGAAGGGCGTCTGACCCATTTCCGATTTTATGCTGCTTTAGGGTCGGACCGGCAATGCTGTCAAGGCTCGCACGGTGCCCTCTTGCCTTTTCAACATCTTCTAAAAGATCCAGGATGGGGAGATTTTCGGTGGAAAGAAACAGATAAGGGGCCAGTACCGGAAGGTCAAAGCGGCGGATGTTGAACCCGATCATGAGATCGATGTCTTGGAGCCGTTTTTCAAGCTGCATCAGTTCCTTTTCTTCATAGGTGTGGAATTGATCGATCGCGTAGTCATAAACGCCCGCCACGGAAATGCGCAGCTTTTCTAACTTCGCCTTACCGACTTCCTTAAAGGATTTCTGCGTCTCGAGATCGAAAACAATAATGTTTTTAGAGGACATAAGTCAAAGGTTGCAAAATGTTGCAGGAGGTTGCAAAAGGTTTCTAGAGGTTAATTGACCGTAACTTCTTGCAACCTCTGGCAACCTCTTGAAACTTCTTGCAACTTCGTTTGTTTACGCTCCCATAATCCGGTAGCCGCAATCGACGTATAAAATCTCGCCCGTAATGCCGCTCGCAAGCGGGCTGAGAAGAAAAAGTGCGGCGTTTCCCACTTCTTCCACTTCGACATTGCGCTTCAAGGGGGCGCGGTTGCGGTGGTTCTCCAGCATGGTTGTAAATCCCGAGATCCCGCGCGCTGCAAGCGTGCTCACCGGGCCTGCCGAGACGCCATTCACGCGAATATTTTTCTTTCCGAGGTCGCTCGCAAGATAGCGGATCGAAGATTCCAGGCTGGCCTTGGCAAGCCCCATGACATTGTAATTAGGGATGACTTTTTCAGAACCAAGATACGTGAGGGCCACAATGCTTCCTCCCTCTTTTTCAAGGAGAGATTCCGCCGCCTTTGCCAAGGCGAGCAAGGAATAAGCGCTCACATCGTGAGCCAGCTGAAAACCTTCGCGCGAGGTGTCGACCGTCCGGCCGTCGAGATCCTCTTTTTTGGCAAAGGCAATGCAGTGCGCAAGGAAATGAATGGCTCCGAAATCGCGCTCGAGATTTTGAAAAGTCGCCTTCACTTCCTCGTCTTTAGTCACATCGCAAGGGTAAAGAGGCGATTTAAGGGGCAGGGTTCCCGCAAGTTCCTCCACGCTTTCTTTCAAGCGATCCCCTTGATAAGTAAAGGCGAGCTGCGCGCCGCTATCAGCCAAGGAACGGGCAATGGCCCAGGCGATACTGCGCTTATTGGCCACGCCAAAGACAATTCCTTTTTTTCCTTTCATAAGATCAGAGATGAACGATGCTTTTTCGGTCACGCTTTTCGTCTCCATGGATGAAAACTCCTTTTCATAAGCAACGGAAGAATAAGGTTATCGTAAGCCAAAGTGCCTGTCAAGCGACCAGTTCGCTCAGATGGCGGATGACCTTAAGATTGCGAAAAGGATGCGGCCGTGGGTCGTGTTGATCGAGGTCATGATCAATTAAGATGGCATCCATCCCGGCTTGGACGGCGCCTTGAACGTCATCTTCAAGACTGTCGCCGACATGCACGGCCTCCCCCGGCTTAAGATTCATCCGCTTTAAGGCCTCCTGAAAAATTTCGGGCGCTGGTTTTGAAGCCCCGAAGACGGCGGAGGCCAGCACGAATTCAAAATAAGGATTCAGCCCGAGCGCCTCGCAAAGTTTAAAAAGGCGGGAATCCCAATTGGAAATAATCGCGAGCCGTTTGTTGCGCTTTTTCAGTTCCTTAAGCAAGGGGATAATCCCCGGATAAAGACGCCAGGAAACAGGCTCGGCAAAGAGATCGTAGAGCTCGTCAAAAAAAGATTCGAAGCGCTCGATAATTCCAAACTCGTGAAAGACTTCACCCACAAGGGCACGCCACCATTCGCGCTCGATTTTTTCACTCGAATGGCTCCTTAAATCTGAGATCCCGTCACGGCGGCGCCAGATATCCCGGAATTTTTTTTCGATCGCTTCCGCGCTCACTTGAAGACCATGGCAGGCCGCTACTTTTTGATAAAGGCTTCCTACGGAAGGATAGGGATGAAGGAGGGTGCCGCCGGCATCAAAGAAAATAGCGCGATAATTTGAAATCATGAAAGGACAAAAATTACAACGATTTGAAAATGCTTGGATTTTTCTTTTTCATTCCCTCTGCCGTCCGCGAGGGTTCCATAATCCAATGGTTGAAAGCCGCAACAAGATTATCTTTCTTTTTAACGGTAAAAAGGGGGCGGATCTTATAAATCGCGGCCAAATTTTTAAAGCCGGAGCCCACAGCTTGAGCGATCCCTTGTTTCTTGATGTGAAGGACTTCTGACTGCGAAAAGGAAACAATCGATCCGTCCTCCGTGCTGATGCGCACGGTGTTGGCAATTTCTTCGACAGAAGAACTGCCCATCGTGCTTCCATTCGTGAGCTCAACTTGATAGGTACCCGTAAGGTGAAAGGCCCTGAAATAAGCTGGGATATTCTTCCCTTGAAACCTTACCCCCGCAGCAAGGGCAATCAACCATGCGATGCCTAAGATAATAACTAACTTAATCAGCGTTCCGATCATCATGCTTCCTTCATTCCTTATTTTGCTCGGCCTTCGAAAGTTCCTGTTGGAGCCAGGAATCAAGCTGTGAAGCGCTCTGCATTCCATGGGTGAGAGGCCTTCGCTGCTCTGTTTCGCGCCTTTCTTTTAAATCTTCGATGGCCAAATCAATATCCGAATTGCGGTAGTCCATTTTTTTGGCCTGCCGGTAGGCATCCTCGGCCTCGTCATAAAACCCCTGCTCTTCATAGACGGATCCGATCTGCATCTGAGAAGGCACGTGGCGCGGATCCAGCCTTAAAATTTCCCTGAAGCTCACTCGCGCCTCTTCAAAACGGCTGAGTCTTTTGTAGATCACACCCAAGTTAAAATGGGCAGCGATGAAATTGGGCTCTAGCATGGCGGCTTGCTCAAGCTCGCGGGCGGCGGCCCCAAGCAAGTGTTCGGACCTTTCCCTTTTTTGGGAGGCGCTTAAGGAATCATAGCGCATGGCATAAAGATTGGCCAATTCAAAATGGTATTGGGTGTTGGCGGGCTCAAGATCGAGGGCTTTTTTGAATCGATTCTCGGCATCTTCCAAGGAGCCCTTATCGCGAAGCTGAATACCCTCTTCAAAATAGCGAGGGGCCTCGGAGGATTCGAAGCCAGCAAACAGCATCAAAAGTAAAAAAGGGGACAGGCTACTTTTCCAAAAAAGTAGCCTGTCCCCTTTTTGTGGAAAGTTAAGCTTTAGCACCGGCTTTAAGACCGCCGAGGGCTTTCTCGTAATTCGGATGTTCCGTGATTTCCTTCACGTACTCCACATATTGGATCTTGTCGTTGGCGCCCACGATGAAAATCGCGCGCGACAAAAGCCGGAGCTCCTTGATCAAAACCCCGTAGGCCTTTCCGAAAGAGGCCTCGCGGTGGTCGGAGAGCGTCTTCACATTTTTCGCACCCGCGGCCCCGCACCAGCGTGCCTGAGCAAAAGGAAGATCCATGCTCACGGTCAGCACAATCACATCCGAGGGAAACTTGGATGCCTCTTCATTAAAGCGCTTGGTCTGAAGGTCGCAGACCGGCGTATCTAAGGAAGGCACGACGCTAAGGATACGCGTCTTGCCCTTTGAGCTCGCAAGCGTCACTTCCGAAAGGTCGTTCGCCAGGAGCTTAAAATCAGGGGCCTTCTCCCCCACCTTGAGTTCAGCCCCGATCAGGGTCAGGGGATTCCCTTTAAAGGTAATTGCTTTTCTTTCGATCTCTGCCATAAATACCTCCGTTTGGGATTGAAAATCAGTGCGTTGAAAGGGCGCGTAGTATAGCAAAGCCCGCCAGGATCGGCAAGTCATGGCGTCGCTGGCGGATGGATTCCTGCGGCAGAAAAAACTTTATCTGTCGAATAGCAGATTAACTTTCTTTTACGAGGACGTGGCCTTTTTTGGCGGCGAGGAGTTCCCCATTATAGATGACGGCTTCTCCATTTAAGAAAACCCACTCGATCCCTTCGCTTAGTTCGCTGGGGAGTTCATAAGTGGCGCGGTCTTTTATTTTGTTAGGATCGAATAAAACAAGATCGGCGTAGTAGCCTGTCGCGATCACACCCCGCCCTTCAAGGCCGAAATGATTCGCCACCATGGACGTCATCTTGCGGATCATCTCTCCAAGGTTGAGGATTTTTTCTTCTTTGGTGTAACGGCGGATCGCCCTGGGAAAGGTCCCAAAGGCGCGCGGGTGGGGTTTTCGGCTGCCGTCCGCAATGCTGTCGGAACCGAGCACCACATAAGGCTGCGCTATCACGCGATCCACCACCTCCTGGCTTTGAGAAAACGAAAAGGCACTCACTTCGAATTGGTTGTCGGCCAGGAGATCGACCAAAACTTGCTCGGGGGCCCTGTTTAATTCCTTGGAAAGCTGCTTCATTGTTTTTCCTTCGTAGGATAAATAGCGATCTTCCCGCGCAGAGGCGATCATGACAGCCTCCCAATTCATCTTGCGTTTTTCATAATAATCTTTGAGCTCCTTTAAAAGCTGATCGCGCTTGAAAAGATCCTTAAAAAGCGAAAGTCGATCTTCCCTTTCAAAAGTGGCCTCCGGGAGGATCACGCCAAGCTCGGCAAAGCTTGCCGTGTAAGGGTAGGCGTCGGCTAAGATGCGTTGGCCTCGAGTGCGCGCATCGTCGATTAAATGAAATGCCTTCTCGATCTTGTCCCAATTTTTTTTCCCGGCAGCCTTCAAATGAGAAATTTGAATCTGGGCGCCTGCTCTTTCGCCGATTCGAACCGCTTCCCCAATCGCTTCAAGGAGCATCGAGCTTTCGCTTCGCATATGAAAGGCGCAAACCCCGCGGTGGCGGGCGGCCTCACGGCAAAGCTCCGTGATCTCCTCTTCCTTCGCAAAGGTGCCGGGAAGATAAATGAGCCCGAAGGAAATCCCGTAGGCACCGTCTTTCATGGCCTCGCCCACTAACTTTTTCATATCCTCGATTTGGCTTTGGGAGGCGGGAGCGGGAGTAAAACCCATCACGGCCGATCGAATATTGCCGTGGCCTACAAGCGCCGCCATATGATTATCAAGACCGGCGGATTCCAAGGCCTCGCGGTATTCCTGAAAAGTCCGCCAGTTCATTTCCTGAGGCAGCACCACTCCCTCCCTTGCCCAGACCGAGCGGATGTGCTCGGCGTGCGGACCGAGAATGGGCGCGGCCGACATACCGCAGTTTCCCACGATCTCTGTGGTCACCCCTTGCAGAAGTTTATGTCGCAGGCCGGGATAAATGAGGGGATTAAAATCGGAGTGCGTGTGGGCATCGATGAAACCGGGAGCGAGTACGCGGCCCTCGGCTTGAATCACTTCACGGGCCTCGGCCTCCGGGATATTATCGTCTACGGCCGCGATGTAGGGGCCGTGGATCGCCACATCCCCTTTGAATCCGCGCGGTGAGGTGCCGTCGTAAATCAGCGCATCTTTAATCAAAAAGTCGTACGCCTTTTCTTCCGCTCGGGCTGGACGTTCACTTATTGAAACAACCGCGAAAATGAAAAAAAGTAAAAAAAAGGAACGCGTCATGTTTCCCTAGGCTGCGCGCTCAAAGGGTTTAATTTCCGATTCAAGACGACTGCCAATTTTTTCGGCTTCCGAGTCGAGATCATATTGGGCCTGAAGATTCATCCAGAACCGGGCCGAGTTCCCAAAATAGCGGGCGAGGCGTAAAGCCGTGTCGGCCGAGATGGACCTTTTGCCAAGAATAATTTCATTAATCCTGCGCGGCGGCACAAGGATCTCTTTGGCGAGCCGATATTGGCTTAAGGCAAGCGGTTTCAGAAACTCTTCGTTCAATATTTCTCCGGGAGGAACCGGCGCATGGACTTTTTTCATTGTCTAATTTCCCTTTCAGGAATGATAGTCACTGATTTCAACCTCAAAGGCCTCCGTATTTTCAAAGCGGAAACAAATTCTCCACTGATCGTTGACGCGAATGCTGCAATACCCCTTCAAACTTCCCTTCTTCCCTTGAGTTTCTCCAGGCGGTTTCCCGGCGGGATCCTTAAATCCGCCAAGGTCACGGCCGCATCCAGAATCTTCAATTTCCTAAGCGCGGCTCGCTGTGCATCCGCAGGGATTTTTTGAATCGCTTGGCGCTCAAAAAGCCGCCTTGTTTCGTCACAAGCAAAGGATCGGATCACTCGACACCGATCATAACGCATCACGTTAATAACGTCAAGCGTTATGCTTTCCATTTTGATTTATTTATAAATTATAGTTATTTTAAATAAATAATCAAGTGGTTTTGGGGCTGGCTAGTCGATACTTGTTCCACCTCAACGTCAGCGGAGGTAGGTAGTTAAAAAAGCTCCAGCTGGCAGGAAGGAGCAACGGAAGAGGGCGCGGCCGAGGAAGAAACCGCGGAAGCGGGGGAGGTGAAAAGTTTGACCTTGCCGTAAACCCCGTCGTAGCCGGGGATGATTTCGACCTCTCCCCTCCTTACTTTCAAAATCCCCTCGATCACGCGGGCTCTCGCATGAGATTTCATGTCCTCTTCGCTGCGATCAAACAAAATCTCAAGCTCGGGGCCCAGCCCTTGGATCATGCGCTCATATTCCTGATCCACGGTCTTGGTGCCCACTTGTTTGCCGACCGCATCCGCAATGATTTCATCGAGCGGCACCATGTTTTTAAAGGGGACTTTGTTCGCGGGCCTGAAACCTTCGGGCCGGTCGGCCAAGTCTTCGATGCGGTGCATCACACCGATGGTGAGTTTCTTCCGGCATTTCGGACAAAGGTAGTCATGTTCCTTCGTGGTCTTAGGATCAAAAACAACCTTGCAATCACGGTGGCCGTCCCAGTGATACTTGCCTTCCGGCGGGAAAAATTCGATGGTGTAAAGAAAGCGTTTCAGATCACCTTTTTTGATCACATCCACAATTTCAAAATAATCCAGGGCGCAGTCAAAGACGTTTGCTTCACGGCCGATCCTCGAGGGCGAATGAGAATCGGAATTGGAAAGAAGTGTGACGCGGTCAAGCTTTGACAGCCGCCAGTTCATGGCCGGGTCTGAGGAAAGTCCCGTTTCAATCGCATAAATATGCTTCGTTTGTTCCTCAAAACATTCCTCCAGGGAATCAAAACCTGATTCCGAACCAAAGACGGAAAACCAGGGCGTCCAGGCGTGGGCCGGGACAAAAAGACAATCCTCCGAAATATCGGCGATGATGCGGACAAGTTCTTTCACGTGGAGTCCAAACATCGGCCGGCCGTCGCTTCCTAATTTTCCGTGACGGGAAAGCAGCTGATTGATTTGGGAAGCCACTTCAAACGAGGGCGCAAAAATAACGGTGTGGACACGTTTCACTTTCCCTTTAACGGAAAAAATATTACTGACTTCAACTGTTAAAATAAAATGAACCGGGGATTTTTTATGCTTAAGTTTAAAGAGCCCGTTTCCGAGAGGTTCCAGGGCTCCTTGAAGTTCGGCAAAATATTGGGGATGCGTGAAATCCCCTGTCGCAAGCAGGTTAATCCCCTTCATTTCCGCAGTGCGGGCGAGCGTCTCGACCTCCATTGCCTTGGAGGTTGCGCGGCTATATTTGGAATGGATGTGAAAATCTCCAATAATCTTCATGCTTAAAACCTAAAGGGGCCAGGCACGTACCTGGCCCCTTTAGAAGACCCCTTTAGATTTGTTAGTTTTGGGGGAAGGGTGAACCACTTTCACGACGGTATGGATGCCGCCCCGCACAAAGAAATCGGCTTCGAGTTCCATGAAGCGCGGCTGCGTCGCCTTGACGAGATCGTCCAAAATTTTGTTGGACACCGCCTCATGAAAGGCGCCCTCGTTGCGGTAACTCCAAAGGTATAACTTCAAACTTTTGAGCTCAACGCAGAGTTTATCCGGGATATAAAAAATCCGAAGCGTGGCAAAATCAGGCTGGCCTGTCCTGGGGCAAAGGCAGGTAAATTCAGGGCATTCAAAACGGATTTCATAATCCCGGTCAGGATAAGGATTCAGAAAAGCCTCGAGGTTTTTTGAGGGCTGAGTCGGCATGCCGGGATTATAACATGAAGCCCGCCGGGGGTCTTGTCCTGCTTCCTCTTGAATCAACCTGATCAGGATTGTTAGAGGAAATCACGGCGGCCCTGGGCAAAGTCGCTTATGAATAGACTTTAATCTATCAAATAACGATTCCACAAATTAAAAATCGGCTTACGGCCTATCCGATTCAATCGAGGGCGGGTATCTTTTCATATAAGACTGTTTTTCGGAGGTGAGAAGCATGAAGATCATGAGTCAACCCGTAAGGCTAAGTATCAAAAGCGTCTGGGAGGACCTGGTGGAAGACTTTCTTGAGGTCGGATGCCTTCTTTCGAATGGAGAACGAGAACCCTTGATGGATGAACTAAGAGAAGAGAGAGTGACGAGTGAATCCATTGAGAGTCATCCTGTCTTTTCCATCAACGGAACGGCTGTCGTAGTCTCCCGGGGAGAAGCCCCGCGCGAATGCTGGTTTTATGATACGCGCTCGGGAAAGGTCCACAAGTACCAGCTGAAGAAGTAGTAGGGGCGATTCATGAATCGCCCCTACTACAAATGCTCAAAATCGCTCAGGCAGGTATTGGCGAAGGCAAAGGAGTGGACCGCCACACCATCCGAGGCGATCCAAAGCTTGAGTTCGTGCGGCTCCTGGTCCTCATTGGCCACAAGATAATAGAGCCGCGGTTGATTCAAGAGAAAATACGTCCCGCCGCTGTCGTCTTCTTTGATGTCCGCGCCGCGGCGTCCTGGCGGCACCGGGAGATCATCGCGCGTCACATAAATAGGAATCGGCTCGTAGCCCACAATGCGGTTTAAGACCGCATAGGCTTCGTAGGCGAGATAGATCAAGCCGATATAATCGGTGTATTGACTGGTCGGCCGCACATGTTCAAAATACTCCTCGCGATTGGCCCACAAGCCTTCCGCGAAAAATCCGCGCTCCACCCGGTCTCCGCGATCCTTAAAAAGAAGGGTCTGATCTTCATCGACATACTGCTTGTTGGAAATCCTCCCGCCCCACCACCCCGCCTTTTTATATCCGAGGTGCGTTTCGGCCGTCATAGATTCGCAGTCTTCCGGACCTAAGCGATCCATCCCGGGCTTTGACATTTGAGCGGGAAGAACCATATCGGGATTCAAAATTTTTAATTCCTCGCGAATCTGAGCCTCCATTTCGTAGTAGCGGCCCTCCCCCGTTTGACTTGCGAGAATGAATCCTTCTTGATTGACGAGGTAACGCGTCGGCCAGGAATGAGTCTTAAAGGCCTCCCAGAGTTTAAAATCATTATCGAGCAGCACGGGATCGAGAATTTGAAGACGCGTGAGGGCCTTTTCCGCATTTTCCTTTTCCTTGGCGAAGGGAAATTCAGGGGCATGTACCCAAATGACCTGCAAACCGTAGGCCTCGTAAACCCGGCTCCATTCCTTCAGGATCCCAATTTCGCGCAGGCAGTTTATGGAGGCATAATCCCAAAAATAAAGGAGGGTGAGTTTGCCTTCGAAGGCCTTGGCATCGGGCGGGGTCTCTGTGTTAAGCCAAGTGCCCCGGCCCGGAAGCTTGGGGGCCCTGACCGGTTTGACTTCCTCATCTTTGGGGGGATGAGACACGGCCTTCTCCCGCGCCTGCGAGGTTGTGATCATAAATCCCGCCACAAAAAAGGACAGCATGAGCCCTGTCATAAGGAGACGTTTTAAAAAAATCATTTGGTTTTAATTATCGGCGGGATAATTTTTTTCCTCAACCAGTCCCGAAGGGCACCCAACCAGGCGGCGCGCCTCTCTTTTTTCTCAAACGGGACAAACGAGAGGTAGGCCGCGGGGACGACAAACAAGGTGAGCAGTGTAGAGAGGGCAACGCCCCCAATCACCACCACCGCCATAGGGATGCGGGTCTCCGCACCGGGCCCGAGGGCGAGGGCGGGAGGGATGGCCGCCGCAATGGTCGAAACGGAAGTCATCACAATCGGCCTCAAGCGAATGGGGCAGGCCTCTTTTAAGGCCTCGAGTGGGGCCAAACCGCGCTCGCGCATTTGATTCGTGAATTCGACAAGCATAATGGAATTTTTTTTCACCACTCCCATTAAAAGCAGAAGGCCGATCAGGCTGAAGATATTGAGCGAATAGTTCCCAAGCCAAAGAGCAAAAAAGGCGCCCGAGAGGCTAAAGGGAAGTGCGAGCAAAACAGTCACGGGATGAATTAAGTGATTAAATTGCGAGGCCAAGACCATATAAGAAATCAGGATCCCGAGCCAAAGCGCAAAAAGAAGGCTCTGAAACGATTCACGGAAGGTTTCGCTTGTTCCGCTGAGAACGATCCGGTAACCCTCGGGCAGGATTTCACGCGCAATCACGGCCGCTTTTTCGATGGCAGTGGCCTGCGATTTTCCGCGGCTGACATTGGCAAAGACCCCGATGGCGCGTTCCCGGCCGCGGCGTGTAATGGTGAGCAGACTCGGCTTTTCTTCGATTCGAATGACGTCCCCCAAGCGCACCATTTCCCCGCGGTTATTCCAAACCGTAAGCTGCTCGATATCCACGGGCTTCCTGCGCTGATGGGCGAGGAGCCTTAAGCGCACATCGTAGCGCCGCCCCTCCTGGGTGTATTTGGCAACGCGCTCGCCTCCGATGGCGGCATTGATCGTGCTTGCAATGACGCCGATACTCACCCCGCGGTCAAAGGCCTTGTCGCGATCCGGATAAACACGCACCTCCGGCATCCCGGAAAGATAGTCGGTATCGACATCCTGAAAAAGATCGCTTGTCTTCATTTTGGCTTCGATTGACTCCGTAAGGCTGACCAGCTGATCCCAGTCGGGACCGCGCACGCTAAATTCAATGGGAAAACCGCGCTGGGCGGCGAATCCCCGCATGGATAAATCCTGCAGGACGGCCCGAACATCAGGAATGGCATTAAAGGCCTGACGCAATTCCGTCATCACTTCCTCCTGGGTGTAGGCCCTCCCGGTTTTGGGATTGCGCGGCCGATCCCCCGGCTGCTTAAGTGTAATGAAAATCATCCCCGCATTCGATTCCCCGCCGCCAAAACCTCCCACGGCGGCGTAGTAACGCCGCCCCATGGGATGCTTCATCACCATCTCCTCCACCTGTTTCATGCGCTGATTGGTAAATTCCATGGAGGACCCGATGGGGGTTTTGATGCGGGCGAGAAACATGCTTTGATCCTGGGCCGGAACAAATTCCTTGCGAAGAAGCGGCACGACAAATAAGGAAATGATAAAAAAACCAAGTGAGAGCGCAAGCACAAGCTTGCGATGCTTGAGAGCGCGATCCAGCCACTTTCGATAAACTACCACTGTGCGGGCAAATCCTTCTTCAAAGGCCTTCCCGAATTTTGTTTTCCGTTCGCCCACTTCGAGAAATTGCGAGCAGCGCATCGGGGCAAGCGTCAGGGCCTCCAAAAGCGAGAGCATCACTGCCGCCGTAATCGTCACGCCGAATTGAAAGAAAAATTTACCGATGATGCCTTTCATGTAGGCTACAGGAAGAAAGATGGCCGCAATGGCAATGGTGGAGGCCAGCGCGGCAAAGCCGATTTCCTTGGCGCCTTCTAAGGCGGCGCCCTCCTGCGACTCCCCTTTTTCGCGGTGGCGGACAATATTTTCCAGCACCATGATGGCATCATCCACCACGATCCCGATGGCAAGCGAAAGCCCGAGGAGGGTGAAGGTGTTTAGCGTAAAATTGGAAAATTTCATCAAAATAAACGTCCCCAGGATCGAGGTGGGGATGGCAAGCAAAATATTGAAGGTACTGCTCCAGGATCCTAAGAAAATCCAGCAGACGACCGAAGTCAAAAGGGCGGAAAGGATCAGCGTAAAGACAAGTTCCTGAACAGAATCTTCGATAAATTTTGTGCTGTCAAAATTGATGCCAATTTCATAATCTTTCGGCAAGTCGCGCTTAACCTCTTCGAGACGCTTCTTGACGCGCCGCGCCACCTCCACCGTGTTGGCGCCGCGTTGTTTGCGAATCCCCAGGCCCACGGCAGGCTTTCCAAGCACGCGAGAGATTCTCCTGCGGTCCGCCAGGCCGTCTTCGATCGTCGCCACTTGATCGAGCCGGATAGGACGATAAATCGGCTGGCCGCCGCGGCGGCTGATTTTAATTTTTTGGAACTCCTCGATGGAAAGGGCCTCTCCCATGGCGCGCACCGTAGATTCCTTTTCTTTTGTCTCAAGCTGGCCCGCCGGCGCTTCCACGTGCTCTTCTTGAATCGCGCTGATCACATCCTCCACCGTTAATTGAAAGGCCTCGAGTTTCTTTAGATCAAGCCAGACACGGAGATTTCTTTCGAGAAACCCTCCGAGAAAGACTTCGCCTACACCCGGAATCGTTTTAAAGCGATCCTTCAAGCGCCGATCCACAAAATCCATAAGATCCCTTAAGGGGCGATCCGCCGCGAGCCCCACGCTGATCCACATAATGGGCTGATCTTCGGGGTTGGCCTTGGTGATAATGGGCGGGTCGATTTCACGCGGGAGACGGCGCTGGGTTTCAGAAATCTTGCTTTGTACTTCCTGAAGCGCCACATCAATATCTCGTTCCAGCTCAAATTCGATCGTGATCAAGGCCTCGCCACGCCGTGATGAGGAATTGATATCTCGGATCCCTTCGACCCCCATGACGGAATCCTCGATCACGTCCACGACGTTGGATTCCATGACTTCCGGCGCCGCGCCTTCCCAGGTCACCTCCACCGTCAGCACGGGAAAATCCACATCCGGCATTTGACCGACCCCCATGCCGCGAAAACTTAAATAACCAAAGAACATAAGACCGATCATGAGCATCCAGGCAAAGACCGGATTTTTTATGGAGATTTCAGAAAGATTCATGGGTCGCGATTTGGAGCTTCCAATGGTTCATTTTCATTTCATAATTCGCCCGGTTGGCCGCGCGGCTTGTTTCGAAAAGGCCCTCCAAGGCTGTCAGCACATCGAGATTGCTCACCAGGTTTTTAGAATATTCATCTTGTTGAAACCGGTAATTCTCCTCCGAGGCCTTCATAGCTTCATGGAAGGCCTTTGTCTCCTCCAGGGAAGAAATCCAATATTGGTAGGCCTCTTTGATATCAAGGTCGGCTTTTTTTTGAACAAGCGAGACATTTAATTTTGCTTTCTTCCAATTGCTCCTCGCCTCTTTGACCTTTCCTAAGGCCTCCCCGCCTTTAAAAACCGGCACGTCCACTTTCAAGAGAAGGTCATAATCGATCCCCGATTGAAATCCTTCGCGCTTTTCATACTGATTGTGTTCGAGAGAAATCTGAGGCCAGAGTTCGCTTTGGGCCACGATAAAGGCACGCTTGGCTGTCTTAAGCGCCTGCTTGGCGGCGAGGACATCCGGCCGGCCGCTGACCGCCTTCAAAAAATGTTCCACGCCTTCATCGGGAACTTTCGGAACGTCTTCGTCTCTGAGCTCGACTTTATCAAGACCGATGAAATAGGAAAGAAGGTACTTTGCGATCTCAAAGCCCCCTTTCGATTGGGCAAGTTCAGCTTCGATGGTTTTCATCCGTGCTTTTGCCGTGGCCACTTCACTCGCCCGCGAACGCCCGATTTCTTCGCGCTCTTCCAAGTCGCTGATTCTCTCGTCAAAGAGATTGTGGATGCCTTCGATGACCTCCACATCCTTTTTTTGTTTGAGAAAACTGTAAAAGGCATAGGCAACATCCAGATAAAGCTCGTCCTTGGCTTGAAGATGTTCCTGCTTGCGCTGCTCTCTCAAGCCTCCCGCACCCGTCAGCGCCCCCACGGACTTAAACCCCTGAAAAAGAGGCTGGCTGATGGTCCATTTTCGCTCGCGCCGTTCTTCCTTGGTGAAGGTGCTGCCTACGGAGGAGCCGCCTGAGGTGTCGCCCTTTTGCGGCTCCTGAAACGTATCCGTGATTAAGAAACTGACGTCCCCCAGCGCCTCTCCTGTCGCCTTCAAAAAATTGGCATAAACTTTACTGATTTCCTCCCGGCTGATGGCAACGGTCTCGCTCCTTTTGAGGGCCAATTGATAACAACCTTCCAAGGTCAGCGTTTGTAAAGGTGAACTCTGCTGAGAAGGCGGCATTTCCGAAGAGGGTTTCCTTCCCATCGCCCACAGATCATGAGTTGGCCCCATGAGACAAACGAGGATGAGTCCTATCAGGATGCCTCTCTTCTGGCCGTCATTGCGAGCCCTCTTCACTTTTTCCTTCCCTCTCCTTCGCACAGTTCCCGATCCATCATCTTAGAAAGCTCGGCGTAAAAGCGGCTCACGATTTTTCGTTCCGAGGCATTAAAATGCTCAAGGGTTTTAAGAAGCGGGCCAAGGATGGCAGTCTGCATTTCGCGCACAACCTTCTCCCCTTTCGACAGGATTTGAATCAGGATAACGCGCCGGTCCTTGGCGTGCTCGAGGCGTCTCACGAACTTGTTCCTTTCAAGCCGGTCCACCAGGCTGGTCACAGCGGGCTTTGTAATATGAAGCCTCGTGCTGATTTCAGTCATCGGGGTAGCCTTGCTTTGGATCAGCAGGTTCAATACCACAAACTGAGGCAGGGTAAGATGCGCCTGGCCGAGGTGCCGGGCGCAAAGCCTTGGAAATTTTGGCTGGAGCTCCTTAAACCTTGCGATAAATTCGTGGCGCTCGTTCATGGGTTCCTCTGTAAATTAGTTAAAAAGGTTAACTATTAACTATTTGAATAATATACAAGGGAGGGATCGAATGCAAGAGGGGGTTTTGGTTTCGCCTGTAGAGGCGGACCCGTGTGTCCGCCTGTGAGACAGGGGTCAGCGGGTCGACACATGGGTCGACCCCTACAATGTTTTTTGGATTATCCGTTTGAGATCGGTAATCTCAGAAGGAGTGAGAAACCGGCCGCGGCCCGGGAGAAGATTGTCCAGGGTTAAGGGACCCAAGGCAAAGCGGCAGAGTTGGACCACTTTGTAATCCAACGCTTCAAACATGCGGCGGATTTCTCTTTTTTTTCCCTCGCGGATAAGGAGCTGCAGGACGCGGCGTGAAAGCGGCCGGATTTTTTCTGCCTTGGCGGGCCCTTCTTCGAGGGAGATACCCGCCGTCAATTTTCTCCCATCCTCAGGGCGGAAGGCCCGATCGAGCCTGACTTCATACCACTTTCCCACCTCGTAGCGCGGATGCGTGAGGCAATGGGCAAGATCGCCGTCATTGGTAAAAAAGAGTAAGCCGGAAGAATCCTTATCGAGTCGGCCGACCGGAAAAACACGCCGGCGTGACTCTTTGGGCTGGTGAGTTTTTGAAACGAGCGTCCGCGGCAGCAGATCGTAGACTGTTTTCTTGGCGTGAGGATCATCGGCTGTCGTGGTATAACCCACGGGTTTGTAGAGAATGAAATAAATCTTTTTCTCAAAAGGAAGGACGCGGCCGCGGAAGGCGATGGCATCGTTTTCGGGATCGACCTGGCGGCCGAGATCGCGCACCACTTCCCCATTCACCGAAACCGCACCGTTTCGGACATGAATTTCGCATTGTCTTCGGGAATCAATACCGGCCAATGCCAAAGCTCGAGATATGCGCACCCCGTTAGACCCTCCTTTTATCAAAAGAGTGTAAAAATATTGCACGCTTGCAACCATCTTTCACGTTAAAAAGAATTCGAAAGAAGGGTCTAACGGGGCTAATCATCGTTGCAATTCCAGATAATAATTTTTCTTTCCCTGACTTTCAAATTTAAGTTCGTAGTTAGTTTTGATCTCAGGCCGCCGCAAACGTTCCCCCTGGCTTTCGCGCATCGATTTCCATAAGTCCTCCGTCTTTGCGGCAGATTCTTTCATCTGCATATAATAATCCGCATCATCGGTCGCCATTTCAACCAAACCCTCCGGGCAAAGCCGCTCGTATAGGAAAGTCAGAAATATAGGATTGATCAGGCGTCTTTTCCGGTGCCTTCGTTTTGGCCAGGGATCGGGAAAATAAATATGAAAGACGGAAACGCTTTCTCTCGGGACCCCTTCGAGCCACCGGCGGATCTCGGCCTTCATGAGAAGAAGGTTGGGACAGTGCCCTTTTTTAAGCTGTTCGAGACGCCGCTTCATCCATTTGGAAACCCGGTCCAGCCCAAGAAAATTAACTTCTGGGCATGCTTGAGCCGAGGCCATGAGAAATTTTCCTTTGCCGCATCCGATTTCAATTTCGACCGGGTGATCATTGCCGAAAAGTTCACGGAAGTCGATGGCTGTGTAAATGCCGTCATCCTGAGGAGATCCGCCGCAGGCGGGGCGACGAAGGATCCATGTCCTTGGGTCCTTCGCTTCGTCCGCCAAAAGTTGTGGCGGACTTTGCTCAGGATGACGACGCACTGTAACCTGTTGACTATTCATGGCTTCAATAACACCAGCGTTTCAAGGTGACGGGTTTTGGGGAAGAAATCAAAAGGAACGATGGTTTCAATACTCCAACCTCCTTCATGAAAGACCCGAAGATCGCGGCAAAGGGATTCGGGGCTGCAAGAGAGATAAAAAAGCGAGGTTAAATTTTTTGAGCGGATGAGACACTCAAGCGCCTCCGGGCTCAAGCCCTTGCGCGGCGGATCAAGAAGGGCAACGCGCCGCTCCCATTGAGCGGTATGAAGATACAAGGGCAAAACATTTTCCACCTTTTCGGGAAGAATTTCAACATAAGGGAGTGCGTGATAGGCCGTGTTGTACCGGGCAAGCTCGATCGAGGAAGTGCCTTCTTCTACCATGACCACCTTTCCCACGCGATCGGCAAAGACAATCCCAAAAAGCCCTACCCCGGCATAGAGATCGAAAAAAAGTGTCTTGGCATCCAAGGCGGCGAGGGCATCGATCCGGTCCATCAAGGCGGGAAGGATGCTCAAGTTGGCCTGAAAAAAAGTATCGAGGGAGTAAAAAATATTTTTTCCTCTTATCTCGGTCCAGAGGTAATCTTCTTTTTTTAAGGCGAGCGACCTTCGGCCGATCCCGCCCCACACAACGCGGCCGTCAGCGCCTGTCTTTACTACGAGATTCGCAATGCGGTAGCCTTCGGGCCATCGGGCTTGGGCCTCTTTTTTAAGCTCCGGAATAAAATCTGAAATCTCTTCGCGGGCAATGGCGCAGGATTCGATCGGCACCATGCGATGCCGGTCGGCCTCCTGAAATCCGAGAAGAAATTCTCCCGATTTTGTTTTACGGACGGCGATATCCAACCGGTGGCGATAGTGGTAGGGCTCGGGGGAGGGGACGACCTCCTCGATGAGGTCTGCGGACGCAGGCAGCTGATTGCGAAAAAGATTCACTAAGTATTCCTTTTTGCGCTCAAGTTCTTCTTCGTAGGGCAGGTCTTGATAAGCGCAACCGCCGCAGACCCCAAAGACGGGGCAGAGTGGTTGGGCGGCAGGGGCAGCGGGTGCAATTTGTAAATGGGTTTCCATGAGAGAATCTGAGACGTTTAATATGGCTAGAATTGGACAAAGGGTCAAGGAAAATGGTATCCTCGCTTCCATGCGGGACAAAATATTTCTGGAAGGGCTTACGGTCAAATGCAGGATCGGGATCTTTGATTGGGAAAGAAAGATCCTGCAAAAGATCATGATTGACCTCGAATTTCCGGCTGATATCCGCCGGGCGGCCAGAACCGACAACATCAAGGACGCGACCGATTACAAGCGAATCGCAAAATTTGCCGTCTCGTTTGTGGCCAAAAGCCGGTTTTATCTCATTGAGACTCTGGCCGAACACCTCGCCCAAGCACTTCTTCGCGAATTTAAGCTGCCTGAGATCCGCCTCCGCGTCTCAAAACCGGGAGCCCTCCGTGGCTCCCGCAATGTGGGGGTTAAAATCTTTCGTAAGCCTGCTCGACCCCGTTAGACCCTCTTATGCAGAAAAATATCATGGTCAAAGTCAATCGGAGGGTTTAACGGGGTGGGACCATTTTTCCTGAGTATCGGCTCCAATATCGAACCTGAAAAGAACATTCCGGCCGCACTTAAACTCCTCAGAAGAAAATTTCCCTCCATTCGGTTTTCATCCATTTATGAAACCGATCCGGTGGGCCCCGCGGGAAGTTTTCAATTCTGGAATCTGGCAGCCGTGATAGATGCCAATCTTGATCCGAAGCACCTGGCCGAGGCACTGCGCTCGATCGAAGAAGCGCTGGGGCGGCGCCGTGACGCCAAGCATAAATATGCGCCCCGAACTCTTGATATCGATATCCTGCCTCAGGCCGATTATGAAAAGCAGGCCTTTATCATGATTCCCTTAGCCGAGATCGCTCGCCAGAATCGCGACACCAAAACGGGAAGGACTTACGGAGAAATCGCGGAGGATTTGCCGAAGCAAGGCATCAAAAGGATAGAACGAAAGACTCAAAGAAAACGCAAGGACTAAAGGAATAAGAGATACTTCGCGTAAGGAGCGCTGCCCTTGGCAATATCAAAGGTCCCCGCCAGGGTCCCGGCCGTCATGCGAAGCGCGCCTTCCACCGCCCCTGTCGCTAATCCAAACGGAAAGGCAACACGAGCCGACTGCGAAGCCATACTTTTAGGCACCTCGAAGACGGAGACTACCAGCCGCGCCACCCCCCTCAGGATAAGCCCAGGGTTCCCCCCCGCTAAAGCGGGAGAGGCATTTCCTAAGATGAGAAGGAGAAAAAGGATGGCGGAAAGTACTGAATTTTTTTTTATCATCACTCCCAGTGTATCGGCTGGAAGTCTAAAAAAATGATGACCGTTCTCCCCTTTTTTAGTTGCACTTTGCGGGATTTTGGATACGATAGCAAATCGATCTTCTAAGGAGGTTATCCAGTGAAGCACGTCGTGGTCACAGGAGGCGCCGGATTTATCGGCTCGAATCTCGCGCTTGAAATTCAGGAGCGCACCCCCAAGGCCTCGGTCACGGTCGTAGACGACTTCCGAGGGTCCAGCTTTAAAAATCTGCTAGGCTTTAAAGGAGACGTGGTGGCGGCCAACGTGGCTGAGACGACATGGCTCTCCCTTTTAGAAAATCGGCCTATTGATGTTATCTTCCACCTTGCCTCCATCACAGATACGACCGTCCTCGATGAAAAAAAGATGATGTTTGATAATGTGGAAGGTTTCCGTCACGTTCTTGATCTTGCCTGCCAAAAAAAAGCGGATGTCGTGTATGCCTCCTCGGCCTCTGTCTATGGAAGCCAGGGGCACCCCATGAAAGAGGAAGACGCCGGACACCCCAACAACATTTACGGGTTTTCCAAGTGGACGATGGAAACTTTAGCCCGTGCTTATGAAGGTAAAATCAAGGTCGTGGGGCTTCGCTACTTTAATGTCTTTGGACCCCGCGAAGAATTTAAAGGCCCCGCCGCCAGCATGATCTATCAGCTCTTTCGCCAGATGCAGGCCGGCAAACGGCCGCGGATTTTTAAATTCGGGGAACAGAGGCGTGATTTTATTTACGTCAAAGACGTTATCGAGGGAACCCTTCTCGCGAAAGAGGCCAAACAGAATACGGTGCTAAATATGGGGACGGGTCAAGCGACCTCGTTCAATGAGGTCATCGATGCCTTAAATGAGGGGCTGGCAACGCGCTACGAACCGGACTACTTCGACAACCCTTACGACTTTTATCAGGATTTCACCCAGGCCGATATGGGCCACGCCCAAAGAGCGATTGGGTTTCAACCCCGTCACACCACCCGCCAAGGTATTTTAGACTACGTTCGAAATTATCTTCTTCCTACTTCAGAAAAAAATCAGCCGGCGGCCTCTTAACCGGAATCATTCTTCTTTTTTACGGGGAGGCGGCTGCACCGGAATCCTAAAAGCAAAGCGGCTCCCCTTGAGCGCTTCACTTTCAACCCAAATCCTTCCCCCGTGCATGTCCACAATTTCCTTCGCAATCGTAAGCCCCAGCCCTGTACTTGAAAAGCCGGCAGGCTGGGCAAGGCTCACCTGAACAAATTTATCGAAAATCTTTTTTTGATCCTCGGGACTGATTCCAATCCCCGTATCCCTCACACCGATTTCGATGCAAGGGCCTGATGGAATCGCGGAATCCTTAATGTTCGATTGACCGTCGACCGTAATCGTTCCCCCGTCCGGCGTATATTTAACGGCATTCCCCACCAGATTGGTGAGAACCTGAGTGAGACGATCGGAATCCCCCTCAATTCTCATTGAATTATTCGTGAAACGTGTTTCAAGCTTAATCTGCTTACCTCGGGCAAGGGTCTCCACCGTTAGGAAAACCTGTTTGACCAATTCCTGAATCCAAATTTCCTTAATCCTAAGCTCCATTTTCCCCGCTTCGAGCTTGGAAAGATCAAGCAGATCATTCACAAGGCGCGAGAGACGCTCCATGTTGCGGTTGGCAATTTCGAGGTATTTCTGCTGCTCCGGACTCACCTCCCCGAGCTCCTTTCCGATAATGAGAGAGATCGACTTTTGAATCGAAACAAGGGGGGTCCTGAATTCATGAGAGACATGGGCCACAAATTTTGTTTTAAGTTCCTCGAGCTCCTTCTGCTTCGTCACATCGCTTAAAACCGAGACCATGCCGACTGTCTGACCGTCCTCATTTTCAACCACGGCCGTGCTGGCCTGGAGAACGCGCTTCGTTTCATCATTAAGACTCACGACCTCCACCTGCTTGGCAACCTGACCTTCCGAATCCCTTAAATTAGCGCCCCCCGTCATGGCCACAAGGTGTTCCTCCTTCAAACCCTCGGCAACCGGTTTCCCGATCTTTTCACTCTGTTTGACTCCCAGCATGCGTTCGGCGGCAGGATTCATCAGCACCACTTTTCCATTTTTGTCGACCACGAGCAGGCCTTCCGCGAGATGACGGATCACGCTGTCAACGCGTTCTTTTTCATCGAGAAGTACCTTTTTTTCCCGCTCGAATTTCTCCAATGTTTTTTGAATCCTTTTCTCAAATTCAACATCGAATTGCTCGGCCTTGCGGCGCAGTTCCGCAAGCTCGTCTGCGTCAATGGTTAATTTGCTTTTTTTCTTTTCCTCTTTTTCCTCGATTTTATCGAAAATGGCTTCAATTTGGACTGCTGAGAGACCGGATTTGACCATTTCTTCTTTGAGAGAGGGGCCCAGGCGTTTTCGGATGGACTCATCCTTAAAAATTTTTTCAGCAATTTTTTGCAGGGCCTTCACGTCCTCGGGGTTTTTTTGATGAGTCTTCATCATCATCTGAATGCGTAATTCATCGCTCACTTCTTCAAAGATGTCGGGGACGCGTTCCTTAAGTTTTTTAATCTCGTCGCCATCTCCCATTTTTTCGATGGACTTGACAAGTTCCTTGGCCAGTTTTTCAAGCGCCTTCGTGATGTCTTTGCCTTGCTCCACCAAATAGGACACAAGACTTTCAACCAGGGAATGAATCACTTTCCTCAAGACCGACTCTATTTTTTTGGGGTCTCCGATCCCCTCCAAGGCAGCCCTGGCAATCTCCGCCGGATTTTTTTCGATCTGATGGACCACTTTCTCGGAATCGATCAAAAGAGGTGTCTTCACACCGGCGCCTGTCTTCTCTTCTCGAATCCGGTGAATGATATCCGCAATACTGAGCGAGGATTTTTTTGCTTCCTTCGCAATCTCGGAGGCCGCCCCTGTGGTTATGGCTTGCCCCTCTTCGACAAGCTGAAATTTGCCGGTGGAGAGGCTGACGTGAGGAAAGGAGTGTTCCTCAAAGAGTTTGCGAAAGCCGCCTTTTTCTTCGAGCGTCTTGGTGCGTGTGGTCATGAGGATGAGAAAGGCCTTCATCTCGTCAATTTCAATTCCCCGCTCAAGGGAAACGCCGTCAATGGCCAATCGCTCGAGCTCATTGGCGAGATCATTGGCAAAGGTATCTTTGTCGCCTGCCGCCTCGCCATTGACCACCAGGTGGTGACTCATAGCCCCGAAGGATATGGCTGCTTCGTGCTTGAAAAATTTTTGAATTTCGAGGGCGAGCGTCTGGAGGGCCTGCTGAGTGATGGGATGTTTCTCGGAGTAGAGACGAAACTGTTTGATGGCGAAGGAAACGGCCTTAACAAAACCAGTGTAGATAGGTGCGCTTTGCCCCATAAAAGGCAATCTCTTTACGGGGAGGTGGGAGGAGGCGAGACTTTCAGATTCTTTTCGATAATGGGAAACAGCTCCTTGGCGCTGGTCGACTTGACGAAGTAATCGTTCACGCCTTCCATCTGAAACATATCCTTCATCGGCTCATAGGAGGTGAGCACGATCACCGGAATGTTTTTCGTTTCAGCATCTTTCTTAAGCCGCCGCACACAGGTATAGCCATCCATCTTAGGCATCTTGATGTCCAAAATAATGAGCGCAGGTTTCTCAGTCTTGGTTTTCTCAAGCCCCTCTTCGCCGTTCGCAGCATAGACCGTTTGATAGCCCTTTTTCTTCAGGTCATATTCAAGGAGCTGCGCAAAATCACGATCATCATCGATGACTAAAATTTTTTCACCCGCCATGCCCTGCTCCTCCGCCGGACAATTAATTGAGAGCGCCGAGACGTTTTTCGATGAGGCTTTTATCGGCATTCAAGCCCCTATGCTAAAGCCTTTTAAAGCGAAATTCAAGTGCGGCCGATAAAGGAAGGTATGACACGCGATCAGTTTATTTCCCTTTTTTTCATTGCCCTGCTTGCCTTCGTGGTGGGACAAATTTTTATGATCTTCTCACCGTTTGCCAAGGCCATTTTTTGGTCGGCCATCCTGGCCTTCGGTTTTTATCCCGTCTATGAAAGGGTGAAGAAAAAATTCAAGAAGGACGCTTTTCTGCCGGCCATCCTGACTACGATTGCCATCTTTCTTGTCGTGATTCCCCCTCTTGCTTTTATCGTCATCAATATGACGGCTCAGGCCATTGAGTTTTACCAATCGGCATCGACCTACATCCGGGAGGGACAGCTGGAACAATTGATCGAGCAAATCCGCTCCGTCGGTTTCATCCAGAATCTTGAAGCTAAAGTTTTTGAGTGGGGCCCCCTTAAACAAAAAGCCGCGGATTGGATCTTAACCTTTTCTCGTGAACTCGGAAATTTCGCCGCCACTCAGGCGGGACACATCACGAAAAATCTCTTGTTCGTCACCCTCAATCTTCTTTTGATGAGCGTACTTATTTTTATTTTTTTAAAAGACGGCGAGAATATTTATCGATTCATTTATCAAATTGCACCCTTTGAGGAAAAAAATAAGAAATATATTTTTGGACAGATCAACGACACCTTTTCTGCCGTCATCCGCGGGCAGCTCCTGACCAGTTTCACTCAAGCCGCGGTGGCGGGGTGTATTTTCTGGTTCCTGGGACTGCCACTTCCCATCTTTTTTGCCGCTGCCACCTTCCTGACCGCCCTGATCCCTGTGGCCGGGGCCTCGATCATATGGTTTCCCCTTGCAGTCTATCTTGCGGCCAGTCATCAACACGTGAAGGCCATCGTTTTGTTTGTCTTGGGGGTTTTAGTGATCAGCTTGATCGATAACATCATGAAGCCGGCCTTGATCGGAGAGAAGACAAAACTTCCCTATTTCATGCTCTTCTTCGGAATCTTGGGTGGGATTAAACTCTACGGCCTCATGGGAATTTTTCTGGCGCCGGTGGTGCTCTCGCTCTTCTTTGCCCTGGTCAAAATTTATCAGGAGAAATATTGTTAGCAGGGGCGAACCCATGGGTTCGCCCGTCGGTTCACGGGCCGGCACATGGATCGGCCCCTACAACCGTAAGAATAATCGCTTCCGGCGGACAGAGAAGTCTCAAGAAAAAATGCCGGCTGGCGCTGACCCCCCTTGAAATCGAACAAATCGTCCCCTTGAGCGGCTTGATGCCAGAGGCATAGGGACGTCCGATCATGGTGTGCGTGATAATGGGGCCGATAAAGGGGAGCCGGATCTGACCCCCGTGCGAGTGCCCCGAAAAACAAAGGTCCATTTCATTCTCGCCCACATCCAGCATGGCATCCACGGTATGCGTTAAGAGGAGATTGGGAAACTTCGGATCAAAATTCTCCATCGCCTTGCGCACATTGGCGCGCCCGGTCGTAGGGTCGTCCAGGCCGTGGATCAAGAGCACGCCCCCTTCCACTTCCTTCGCAACCGTTTCATTCTTCAGCACCGAAACGCCCATATCTTTTAGGGCACGCTCAAGCAAAGCGGTATTCTGGGAATTTTTCGGAAACCCCTGACCCGGGAAATTGTGGATGACCACATCCTCAAAACGATAATCATAATAATCGTGATTCCCTAAGACGGCAAAAGTTCCATAGCGGGGCCGGAGTTTCCTCAAATTTTCTACGCAAAAGGGAATCCCCGCCTCACAATCAATAATATCCCCGGTCACAAACACCAGATGAACGTCTTCCTTGGCGAGGCGGTCAAAAAACCGCGCCAGACTCTTTTGGGGAGAGGAGAAATGGATATCGGAGAGATGGAGAATGCGGATGGGTTTTGGAAGGGACTTACGGATCTTGACGGGATAGCGGTTGATTTGAAAAAGTTTGGGTTCAACAAAAACGGCCCAGCCCAAAACCCCTAGACCCAGAAAAAAAACGAACTCGAGGAACAACACTTTTCTTAACCGCCGAGGATCCTGCCCGTCTGGCCGTCGATCTTGATCCCCTTCATTTGATTTTCCAATTCCTGCGGGCGCTCGCTGGCAAAGAGGGCCTCCTCCGCGCTAATCGAACCCTCCTGCCAAAGCTTAAAGAGCGAATCGTCAAAGATCTGCATGCCTTCTTGGGCGGAATTCCTCATTGCCTGGGGCAGCTTATCGAATTTTTTCTCACGCGCTAATTGTCTAGTGGTGTAGTTTCCAATCAAAATTTCAAAGGCAGGGACAAGTGTCTTGCCGTCTTTGGCCACCAGCAATTTTTGAACGGCGAGGCAGGTCAGATTAAAGGCAAAGTGGCTCAGCACATGATCACGCTCATGAAGGGGGAAAAACCCGAGGACGCGGTCAAAGATTTGGACGACGGATTTGGCGTGAACCGTGGCAATGACAAGCCGCCCGATTTCAGCTGCCGTGATGGCAAAATTGAAGGTCTCGGCATCGCGCATCTCGCCGATCACCACCACATCCGGGGACTGACGCACGACATATTTCAAGGCTGAGGTAAAATCCGTCGCATCCTGACCAATTTCGCGCTGATTGATGACGCACTTTTTATCGGCATGGATGTACTCCACGGGATCTTCGATGGTAATAATGTGACGCTCGACGTGGTTATTCATCATGTCCACCATGGCCGTAATGGTCGTCGTCTTCCCGGAAGAAACCGTTCCCCCGATCAGGATCATGCCTGACCTTTCGAGGGCCACCTTTTTTAAGACCGGAGGGATGTGAAGCTCCTCGAAACTCGGAATCGTTTTCCAGAGCGTGCGGATGACAAGCGAAAAGGTCCCCTGCTGAAAAAAGGCGTTGCCGCGAAACCGCTGGGTCCCGCCGATCAGGGAAAAGGCAAAATCAACACTGCGGTTCTTCTCCAGCAGCGTCTTTTGAAGGGGGTTCAAAAAGGCCTCGATCAGAGACTTGGTATCATCGCCTTTGACCACTTCAAAGGGGAGTTGAAGCACAGAATTACCGACCCTGGTGCGAGGGACCGACCCCACTTTAAAGAAGAGATCCTGACCCTTCATCTCCAGGACCTTGCCTAAGCACGCCCCCATGTAGCTTTTTGCGTCCATAAGATTTCTCCCTTGATCGCCGCGGTCCGACTATTTTTGAAAGGCCTGCTTCATCAGGTTGTCGAGCTCCCCTGAATCCTTGAGCTCATGAAGAATATCGCAGCCGCCCACGAGCTTCCCGTCAATAAAGATTTGAGGGAAAGTCGGCCAGCTGGAATATTGAGGCAGCGTCTCCCGGATATCCGGATTGGCAAGGATATCGATTCCTTTAAAGGGATGAGGGTATCCTTTCAAAATTTGAACCGAGGCGGCCGAAAACCCGCACTGCGGAGACTCGGGCGTCCCCTTCATAAAAATGACCACTTTATTGTTTTCGATTTCTTTTCTGATTCGCTCCACCACATCGCCTGCCATTGGGTTCCTCCTTAATTCACCGCATAGGTTTTAATTTTTAACGCATGAATCCGCCCGTCGTGAAGGGGTTCATCGAGCGCCTTGTTAATCATTTGATGCTGTTCGACCAGCCCCTTGCCTTTAAATCCGGACCACATCACACTCACTTGAAAATGATCCTGCGTTCCCGTCAAATCCTCCACCGTGATTTCGGCTTCGGGGAAACTTTGCGTCAGCAGTTCTTGAATCTCTTCCGGCGTCGTCGTCATTTTAGTCCACCCGATTCCGTTTTCTTCCTTTTTGAAAGGCCCGAATATTAAGCGCTATCTCGTCGAGAAGGCGCCGGCGCGCCTCGCAGCTTGCCCAGGCCACATGGGGCGTCATAAGGAGATTGGGCGCCTTAAGGAACACGTGATCCTTGGGTGGAGGCTCCACGCTTAAGACATCACAAGCGGCGCCGGCAAGATGCCCCCTCTCAAGGGCCTTCCGCAGGGCCTTTTCATCCACGATCCCGCCCCGAGCCATATTGAGGAGGAAGGCGCCGGGCTTCATCTTACGGATAACCTCGGCTGTGATCAAGCGCCGTGTCAATCGGGTTAAAGGAACATGAAGGGTAAGAAAATCAGCTTTTCGAATGACCGATAAAAAAGGGGTCCTGTTTTTAAACTCTCTTGGCGGATACCGACGGCCCGGAATGCGCGCAACGAGAACCTTTATTTTAAATATTTTCGCCACTTGCGCAACCCTTTTTCCGATCGATCCGTAGCCGACGATGCCAAGCGTCTTGCCTGCCACTTCATGAAATGGAAAATCCGTAAAAGTGAAAGAAGGAGATCGACTCCAGCCGCCGTGATGTGCCGCCTCATAATGAGGGAGGAGGTTTCCCGCCAGGGCCAGGAGAGAGGCAAAGGTGAATTGCACGACACTTTCTGTGGAATAACCGGAGACATTGGTGACCGCAATCCCAATTTCTCGCGCCGCTTCGAGATCTACGTTGTTCATACCCGTTGCCGCCACATGAATCGATCGCACCCTTTTAAGTTTGTTCATGAGCGCGCGATCGAAGCGGCATTTATTGGTGATCACGATATCGGCAGACTTTATTCTCTTTTCAATATCGCGATAGGAGGTTTGAGGATAGGTCTTGAGATGGCCTAGCGATTTTAATTCGCTGAGTGACAAATCACCCCAATCAACTGTTGCGGCATCCAGGAAGACGATTTGATCGCGTCTTTTTTTCATTAGGAGTGAATTATATCATGCTGCAAAAATTTTCTTGGTGGAAAGGTGAAAGATGACTATGATAACGCGTCATGAAACACAAAAAAAATCGCGCCCCGTCTCAACAAAATCGACGCCACGCCAGAGAGTATCACGACGGTTACCGCGATGGTTTTGTCCCGCTGGAACCGCTGGATCTGACCCGTGTTCACTCCGTCGATGACCTCGTGTGTGCCATGTCCAAGACCTCGTTTGGCGGGAGGCGTGTCGGTGAGGCCGCGGATATTCTCGAAGCCATGGTGCGCGATCCCGATTGTTTTGTCATTCTTACGTTGTCAGGCGCCATGACCGTGGCCAAGATGGGGCTTGTCATCTGTGAAATGATCGAGCGCGGCATGGCGCAGGCCCTTGTCAGCACCGGGGCGCTTATGGCGCACGGCTTTGTCGAGGCCGCCGGGATGCAGCACTTTAAATATGAAGAAAGGATGGATGATACCGCTCTTTACAAGGCGGGTTACGATCGTGTTTATGACACCTTGGAACTTGAAAAAAATCTAGACGGCGCCGAAGAAATGGTCACCCAGGTGCTGGATTCAATCCATCGAGATACGATTCTCTCCAGCCGGATCGTGAATGAAAAATTGGGTGAGTATCTTTCAAAAAAGGTGCAAGGACGCGGCGTTTTAAAAAGCGCCTACGAGAAAAAAATTCCCATCTTTGTGCCTGCCTTCACGGATTCTGAATTGGGTCTTGATATCGGCGTCTACAATCGGCGGGCGGTTTCCAAAAAAGAGAAACCTTTTACGTTTAATCCTTTCCTCGATCTCGAGGGCTTCACAGAACTCGTCAAAAAACAAAAGAAGCTCGGCATTTTCACGATCGGGGGCGGAGTGCCCCGCAACTGGGCCCAGCAGGTGGGGCCTTACCTTGACATCATCGATCAAAGACTCGGCTTTGGGGGCGATTTTAAACGCTTTCACTACGCGGTTCGCATCTGCCCCGAGCCTGTCCACTGGGGAGGCCTTTCGGGATGCACCTATTCGGAAGGAGTCTCGTGGGGTAAATTCGTCCCTCAGGAGGAGGGCGGCCGCTGGGCGGAGGTGATGTCGGATGCTACGATCGCCTGGCCCTTGATCGTCAAAGCCGTTTTAGAACGCCTCGAAAAAAATCCAGCCAGGAGTTAAAGAAAAAGGAAGAGGGTGCGGCTTATGCCTCAGGGCCGCGGGTGGCCGATATCAAAACCCACGGCGAGCGCAAGGATAAAGCTGAAAACCAGAGGACCCACCAAGACCAGCGTGAGAAGAATTTTCTCGAAACGCAGATGCATATAAAAGGCCCCCACAAGACCTGCCTTCAAAAGTGCAAGGCTGACAAGAATAAGGATGATATAACCCTTGGAAAGCGAGAGGTTCGCGACAAAGATTTCAACGATGGTGAGAACAAAAAGCGTGAGAAAGATGGCGTTGTAATTCGGGCGGGTATGCGTTTGGCTGCTCATGTCAAATAAGATAGAGGATGGTAAAAAGGATGATCCAGACGAGATCCACAAAGTGCCAGTAAAGCCCCGCGACCTCGATCCCCCGGTATTCCTCGCGCGTGTAAGAGCCTTTAAGCGATCGAATAAAAACGAATAGCATGCAGAGCACTCCCACAAAAACGTGCATGCCGTGAAAACCGGTCAGGGTAAAAAAACAGGCGCCAAAGATGCTCGCAGAAGGCGTAAAGTGCTTTTCGTGCATGAGTTCATGGTATTCATGCATCTGGATACTTAAAAATAACGCCCCGAGCAAGACCGTCAAAAAAAGCCCCACCTGCATGCGTTCCGTATCCCCGTCCTGGGCCGCGGCAAGGCCAATGACAAGTGTCGCGCTTGAACAAATGAGGATAAAGGTGTTAAGAGCCGTAAGAGGGATATTTAAAATGGTGCTGGGCTGCGGCCAATCGGGGGTGGCCTGGCGAAGGACAATATAAGCCCCGATCAGCCCCGTAAAAAACATCACTTCAGAGGCAAGAAATACCCACATCCCGAGTTTTCGAGTCTCGATCCCTAAACCGAAGGAAGGAGTTGCGGCGCTGGTAGGTTGCATAGATGGGCGATTATCTTAACGGCGAGACATTCAATTGTCAAAAATTAAAAAGCAAAATGTCGTAAGCTAATGAATTGTCCGGTTTCCGTAGCACACACACGGATGGTGCCAGGCACGGTGCCAGGCACGGTGCCTGGCACCGTGCCTGGCACCTTCAGGGGTTTACGAGGGAAAGCACTCCGCAACACGGGCTTCTAATTCCGTAAGCTGAACGGGTTTGGTGAGATATAAGTGACAGCCGAGGGCCTTGCATTTTTCCATCATCGAATCTTCTTTAACGCCCGTCATCATGATCACCTTTTGATCCGGTTTGAGTTCCCGGATTCTGCGCAGAACTTCAGTCCCGATCATTCTGGGCATCAGCATATCGCAGAGGACAAGGTCAAACGTTCCTTTCTGGAATTGTTCGAACCCCTCTAAGCCGTCCCCTGCCGCCACCACGTTGAAATCCCGTTCTTCGAAAAAATCTTTCAAGAATCCCCGAATGGAAAAATCATCATCGATCACTAAAATCCCGTTCATGGCGTCATTGTCTCACTTTTTTTTAATGTTTAGGAAAGAAAATATGCCAGGTCGTTCCTTTCCCCTGGGCGGTCGTGACCGTAATGTCCCCGCCATGATTACGGATGATGCCGTGGCAGACCGATAGCCCGAGACCTGTCCCCTTGCCCGCCGGCTTACTTGTGACAAAGGGCTCGAATAAACGTTTGAGCACCTGGGGAGGAATTCCTGAGCCATTGTCACCGATATCAAGCCAGACCCCTTTGACATCGCTTCGCAGACCGAGCGTGATTTCTTTTTCCGACCGGTCTTTCAGCGCGTCGCGGCTATTGTTCATGAGGTTCATGATCACCTGCGAAACTTGACCTGAGTCGTAGGCAATTTCCGGAACCTCTTGGAGTTCGGTTTTGACCGCAATCTCGTGGCGAAGCATCTCCTTTTGAATCAGAAGAAGAGTATCTTCTACGGTCTTTTTAAGGTTCCCGGGAGTTTTGACCGATTCGCTTTTCCGCGCAAAGGTCAGCAGACCGTTTAAAATGAGATTGGCATTGGTCATGATGTCTTTGATCACGCCCAAATATTTCGTGACTTTTTCCGGCGCGGTTCCCGGGCGGCTGACGTACTCCACGTGAAGGTTGACGGCATTTAAAATATTGCGAAATTCGTGGGAGATGCCGGCCGAGAGCTGCCCCAAGGAGGCCATCTTGGTGGATTGAATCAGCTGCTCTTGGGTGCGTCTGAGTTCCTCGAGAGCCGTAAAGTATCGAAAGGAAGTGATGCCGATAAAAATCACCACCATGGCGATTTCTTGAACGACCACATCGACCCAAATGCCGCTTAAGAAAAAAAGATAGGACACGCCGAAATACAAAAGGCCGAGAACGAGGAGCGCAGGAAGGGATCGGGTGATGCGGGTAAACATGGTGATCAAAATCATGAGGATTCCCGTAAGGAAAAGCGCCCCGTAAGAGACGGAAGGTTTAGCCCTCACCAAATAATCATCCTGCAGGATATTGGCAATGATCTGGGCGTGAAGACGGATGCCGTATTCGTATTGATTGAAGGGTGTCACGCGGCGGTCTTCGACTCCCTGGGCCGTGACCCCTAAGAGCACAATCTTGTCTTTGAGGCCGCGGAGCATCTCCGGCACCTTGCCCCCGCTCATCCAGGATTTTCCCGCCTCTAGAACGACAATAAAAGGATAGCCCAGTAAATTTGGGTCATCTGATATGCCGCCGTAATAGTTGATGAGAAGTTCGCCTTTCTCATCAATGGGAATAATTTTTTTACCTGCTTGGGTCTGAATCACAATAGCACGGCTTTGCAAGGTCACATCTTCAAGATTGGAATCCAAATATTGAAGTGAAACAAGAAGAGCAAGCGAGGGATAAATTTTACCGTTAAATTTTACCAAGAGCTGCGTGCGGCGCGTGCGCCCATCGGGATCAATGGGCATGGTCACAAACGCCGTGTCATTTGTTTCCGTCAGCTCTAAAAAGGGCAAGGAGACCTTCGTCGCTTCATCGAGACCTTCAGGCACCGACTCAATTTTGGTGATGGCAGAATCCGCCAGGCGATCCTCGCGCTCCGGAAAAATTTCGTAAGGCGAGATGTGTCCTTTCTCATAAAAGTAGGGTAAAAGAAGGTTGCCGCTAAAGTTTTTCATGCGGTCGGCAAGCGTGTCATCCCCTGCGGCAGCAAGCGGGTTGCGGTCTTCAAACAAGATATCGTAAGCGAGAACCTTGGGCCTGAAGGAGGGGTGATCGAGGAGCGAGACCATCACAGCATGCTTATCGCGCGGCCACGGCCAGTGGCCCAGTCGATCAAGGCTCGATTCATCAATTCCGATGAGGGTAATACCGGGCGGAAAGGGTTTCTCGCCTCGAATTTTGAAGCGAAGGTCGAGGAGTAAATGCTCAACGGGATCGAGCGAGTGGGTCGCGGCAAGACCCGACATCGCAAGGAGGAGCCCGATCCCCACGATGAGCTCGAGTGCCTTGCGTCTGTCGGTAAAAGGTTTAAGAAAACGAAGCCCCATAGATGAGGTTTATCGGCAGTTTGAAGGCGCTTTTGGAGAGTAATCTTGTGAAGGCTTAACCTGAGCTTCCGCCGCCGCCGCCTCCGTGGGGATAACCGATTTTGTCCTGATCCCTTTCTGGTGGCGGGCGCGGTTCGTTTTTCTGAATCCCCGGCGCCGGATGCAAGCCCTCCACCTGGCGGAATTCCTGAGGAGTTGGCATGCCGTGGCCCATCGCCATAAGATCTGTTGGCGGTGGCAAGGAAGGTCGATCGAAATGAGGCGGGTGCATTTTCTCCTCGGGTTGCAAAACCCTGGAAAGAGGACGATCTCTTTCAAAGGCCTCAGGGGTCATGACGGGCCGCCCCCCTTCCCCGCGATGAGGTTGGCGGTGTAAAGATTCGCGTTTCTCATGAGAGGGTTCCTGCGGTCGATCAGGCTCCGGAAGCAAGCTAAGATCAGGCGCCATGAGCGAATCATCAACGAGGGAATCCAAATCATTGCCTTGCGCCGTGGCGTGACGCCCGGCCACGGCCTCTTCCATGTGCCCCATCATACCTTTTAACTCCTCCAGCTTCTCAGGGAGAATTTCGTGAACGAGTTCCGGGGTTGGATTCTCCCGGTGATTCAAATGAAGCTGAAACCCTTCTTGGACTTCCACTTCAGAACTTAAATTGCCTTCAGGTAAAATCGATTGGACCACGACACGGCTTTCATGGCCGTCCTCCGGCACGGGAAGAGTCGTGACATTGAACTCTCGGGTAGAGGCCATGTAGCTCACATCAAAACGAGTGCCGCGCACAGCGGCCACCGCGGTGGCGGTTGAAACTTGATAAGTGCTCCCCGGCGAAAGGCCGTCTAAGGCGTTAAAAATCGTCCCGTCTTCTAAGTATAAATCCGTTGGCTCAATGCTTCTAAACTCCGCCTTGGTTTTTTCCTCAATGCGGGCAATATTTTTAAACTTTTCGTCGTAGGCAATATCGACAAAGCTTCCCTGCTCTGTTACCACTTGATCCCCGGTAGCCACCAGCATACCCTTTTCAATCGGCTGCCATTCTTCTGAGTCACGTTTTAAAATCCGCGCCGTGCCGCTGATGCTAACCACGACCGCTTGATGATCGTCTGGCGTACTGACGGGCAGCAAAGTTTGATCCGAAGAGAGTCCCGTTGCAGGGTCAAGAAGATCATCCGGGTAAGTCTCGACGATGGATTCATTCAAAGGCGAGAGGGCATGTTCGCTCTGAGCAGAGGCAGGAGGGGCCCAGACAATCGGCAAAGCAAAAAGGAAGAACGCTCCTAAAAAAGAAAATTTGAGGGAATAATGTTTAATCATTTTGAGTCATCTCCTCAAAATCAAAACCACCTAGCCGCCAGCTTTCTTAGGCCTGAATATCCGGGATATGGGCTGCCTCCGCAGGAAGCTGAGCGGTTTGGGTATGATCACCTCTGTGAATCGCTGTCACATTGCCATCCACGTGTTGGAAGGGTACATCGCCTGGCTGCGGCGCAGTATTCAGAGTATAGATCACATGGATATGTTCCTGGCCCGGGTAGGCTACTCCCTGGTAGTGCTCCGTAATTTCAGCAAGAAACACACGCGTGATATTTTGGCCGGGATTATTTTGTAACCAGATTAAATCCGCTACCGTGAAATTGTTATTCAGGGCTAGTAGTGTATTTAAGGCCTCGGGAGGAAGGTTGGCTATGATTCCCCGCACCGTATTGGCAATTTGCTGTTGGTCAAGGAGAGAAAATTGAGACGGGTTGTTTCCTCCGAAGATAAAGTTGGGGTCGTTCGCCATAAAACCACCCTGGTGCTCGCCGCCCATATTCATCCGCTCTGCGAAACCGCCCATTTGAGTCGCCATTTCCTGAAAGGGCATCTGACTAAACGGTTCTGCGGCAAAGGCGGTTCCCGATAAAAAATTCTCGGGCCTAAAATTTTCATTGCCCATGAGCTGGCCAATGCCCTCGGCCATCTGGCCGCTCATCTCGGGATTAAAGCCGAGGTGTTCAAAAAATCCCGAAAGCATATTGCTCATGCCCTCCCTATTTTCAGTGCCGCTTAACTCACCCTGATTCATGCCTCCTACGGCAAAAAATTCCATCATTTTTCCGAAATCAACCTGAGGCTGATCAGAACGCTTGCCTTGAGGACCTTCCAAGCGATGCTCGCTGCCATCCTTGGTATCTTTTTTCATCCCCTCCTGCTTGGGATCCCCTCGACCGGGACGCTCTCCTTCCGGCGCCGGAATGGAAAATCCTTCGGGAGGGGTGAGTGAAGAATCAATCATGGCATCGACTTCCGAGGCAAGATTCTCCTGAGGGCCCCCGGCATTCTCTGGGGAACTTGGAACGCTGGAAGGATCCATCAAAGCGCCCTCCTTCAATCCTCCCTCATTGCCTTGCGGCCCCGATCCATCCCCTAAGGAGTCACCGCCATCGTTGGGTTTATCTCCAACCTTTTCATCTCCCGAATCCTTAAGAGGCGCTTGAGAATCCTCAGATTTTTCTGTCGCGGATGATTCCTGAGCGCCCTCCTCAGACTTCGTCTCAAGAAACGCAAGCTGCTCCAAACCTTCCTGACGAACCACGCCAAAATCCTGCTCGACCTGGGCAACCGTTTCAGCGGCTCGATCCAGAACACTGGCGTCAATCGCCCCAAGTTCGGGGCTCTCACCCCTTAAATTGAGCTGCTGCCCTTCCGGAACAGACATTGATTTCCCGTCATCCGAGAGTAATTCAACCGCGCTTTCGTGAGACTTGGTATCCGGGATCACGGCGATTTGCGAAAATGAGCCGCCCTGAACCTCCACCGCAAAATGGGTTCCGCGAACGGAGGCCACCGCCGTCGCCGTCGACACCTGGTACTGGCTGCCGGGTTTGAGTCCGTCGAGGGCGCTAAAAATAGCGCCATCCGTTGAAAGATGAAGATCGGTGGGTTCAATATGCCTAAACTCCGCCTTGGTTTTTTCTTCAATGCGGGCAATATTAAGGAAGTGAGAATCATAAACAACCTCGAGGAAACTATCCTTTCCCGTGAGGACTTGATCTCCTACTTCAAGTATCATTCCTTTTTCAGCGGCGATCCATTCATCCGATGCGTGCTTGAGGATCTTGACATCTCCCTCCACACGAAAGACCTCGGCCTTGTGGTCGTTCATTTCATCCGTCTGAGAGGCCTTGTCACCTTGAGCTAAGAGTCGGTCCGAACCCTGAGCCATGGAAAGCGGGACCGCCTTGCCCGGTTGCTCGTGGAGGCCATCCACCTGCGCCTGACTTGAAACGATGGGCAAAGCAAAAAAGAACAGCATTCCTAAAAAAATAAATTTTTCGGAAAAGTATTTATTCATTTTGAGTGATCTCCTTAATTGATAAGTCATCAGCCGTTCAATAAGACTTTGGCCGTTGCTAAAATTAAGGTTACTTGTTAAATTTATTAATTACAATCGAATGTTATAAATTGCTATGTTTTGATATAAATGTACTGGTAGGAATGTTAGTATTTTACGGGCAGTTTGGGTCTGACCCAGTTGGTTTTTAATACTTAAGGCTGGCCTGAAGACCAAAAACCTGGCGGGTGTATTCGTAGGTGTTATTGCGTGCCTTGGAATCTTCGAGGGTGTAGGTTCCGGTGAGGGTCCATTTTTCACTGAGAGGGCGTGAGAGTGAACAACCGAGGGTCGAGACATCATCGCGGCGTTCCGGTAGAAGCGACGAACGCACAAAATTGGAATCTTTAAAGCGAAAATCAAAATCCCCTTCCACTTTTTTGATAAGTGGAAGTGGAAAATGAACGCCGAGGCGCGCCCCGTGCATATTCTTCACAAAGTTGCGGCCTAAGGTGTCGTGCCGTTCAAACTCATAGCCGGTTGTCACATAAAGCGTTCTCGCTTGATTAAAATAAAAAACATTCGTCAGAGACGCGGCGCTTACGAATCCATCCCGGCTGGTGCGATCGGGGTCGGTTCCGTTGTTTTCGTACTCATTATAAGTCCAACGATAGGAGGCCGTGGTACGAAGTCTCGGATGCGGAATTGAAATCAGGCTGGTCGACACGCTGTTCGACCAAAGATAGAGTTTGTTTTTAAGAATCGTGTGGGTGGCACCCTCGCGGATGTTTAAAAAGGCGGGTTTGTCAAAGAGACTGAATCCATAAAGAGCCGAGATGCCCGTGCCGCTCGTGTACGTATTAAGTCGGGGAAAATCATTATAAACCGTCTGGGTATAAAGGGCGTCCCCTGTCAACGTCCAGCGCCCCTTTTGATAAAAGCGATAAGTCCCGATAAGGGTCGTCAGATAACGCCATGAATTCTGATCTCCCGCCGTGGCGAAGCTCCCGTCCTGCGATTTAAAGGTCGCGTTCGAATCAAATTCGGTGCCGGCCGAGAGATTAAGGGTCCAGGGTTTGGGAGCCGGCGCGCCGCGAAGGGTTTGAAACATGGCCTGTTCGGCGCGAATTTTATAGCTCGCTTCATCGTGCTCCATCACCCAGCGGAATTCCCTGCGGGCCTCCTCCATTTTTTCGAAGGCAACATAAGCCTGCCCCAAATAAAAATGAGCGGCCACATTATCCGGCTGCATCCTGAGGGCCTCCTCAAAAACCCGAATGGCCTCGGCCGTTTTCCTGAGCTTGGTAAGCGTAATACCCCGGAATCGGCGTATAAGCATGTCTGTCGGATAATCCACGAGCAACCGATCAAAACCCGAAAGGGCCTTTTCATAATTTCCCTTGGAAAATTCCTTCGCGGGTTCGGATTTCATAAAATCCTGCGGCGCCATCTGTTTTCCCTTTTCCGTGCGGCCGCTCGTCTTAAGCTGCTTAATATCCTCTAGTTTCTTTTTCGCCTCCTTTCCAGCCTCTCCTTCCGGATCCTGCGACAGGATGGCTTCATATTGTCCGGCTGCTTTATCAAGTTCCACCTGGCGGATGTAAAACCCTCCCAGCATTTGGTGAGCAATGAGATCATTGGAATTGATCGAAAGGGCTTCCTCGAGTTTATGAATGGCGGGATCCATTTGATTGAGCGAATTGTAGGTGGCTGCAAGATAACGCTTGATCAGGGGGCTTTGAGGATGCTCGGCTTCTAATTTTTGAAACTCCTCGAGGGCTTTTTGAAAATCCTTGGCAACGTAGGCCTTGGCGGCTTCGGTCTTAAAAATTTCTTCGAGGGTGGGCTCTTCAGCAAAAACAACGGGGAGTATTAAGAGAAAGGAGAGAAGAACTAAGAACTGAACCTTTGCAAAATGAAATATTGATGGTTTATTTTCCTTAGGGGACAGGCAGGGAAGTATTGCCTGTCCCCTAAGGGCAGCGGTCATTTGGCAAACCCTCAGATAGAACAACCGAGTCGTGTTCATTATCTTGACAGGGGATCGGTGATATAACGCTCAAGCTCGCGCTTTTGCTCAAGGCGCTCCGCGTCTTTGATCTCATCGAGTGACTTCTCGGCTTCTTCGGTATGTTCATCCTGAACCAGGCCCAGCTTTGCATCGACCGCGGCATCCTTGGCAGAAGGCTGAGTGGCGCAGGCATTCAAGAGAAACAGGAGAGCTGAAAGGAGTAGGGTGCGGTTCATGGGTGCCTCTTTTTCACAATAAGATCTTCGACCAAACCGGATTTCAATTTACCACAGCCCCTGGGATACTCAATTGATATTTTCCACGATATTTTTCGCTAGGAGGATTTTCCCGCTCTCGAGAAAGACCGCTCCAAGGCCGATTGCAAGATACGGTTGATAAGCTCGCTGTAGGAAAGCCCCCTCTTGAGCGCCAGGATGACAAGGTCTCCTGACTCGGGAGAGAGTCCGGGGAGAGGATTGACTTCCAAAAAGGTGAATAGCCCTTCAGGGCTCACCCGAAAATCAAAACGGGCCGTATCCCTCAAACCCAGGACTTTGAAAAGCTGAAGGGAGGCATCTGCGATTCCTTTTTCGATCACTGCTCCTAAGGAAACGGGATATCGATACTCCACCAGGCGTTTCCAATCACGTTTCACTTCAAGTGAGTAAAAAAAGTCCTGCGCGTTTTTGTCCCGAAAAGCGATTTCCATGATCCCTAATATTTCGGGACGGGAACCGCCCAAAACCCCCACGGTGAATTCTCTTCCCGGGATATAGGCCTCCACCAAAACGGGCTCATTCGGATAATCGCGAAAGAGCCGCCCGGCCTCCTGTTTGAGTTCAGCTCGATTTTGAACCTTTGAACTGAATCGAATCCCCTTCGAGGATCCCTGCCAGGCGGGTTTGACAAATAAAGGGAAGCGCTCGGGAACAAGCTTGAGGTCATTAGGCTCAACTAAAATCCAGAACTCGGGGGTGGGGACAGAGCAAGACAAGGCAACCCGTTTGGTAAGTGCCTTGTCCAAGGTGAGGGCAAGCGCTAAAGGGTCCGATCCCGAATAAGGAATTCCTAGAAGCTCGAGAACGGCCGGGATGTGGGCCTCGCGGCTCCTTCCCTGGAAACCTTCCGCCAGATTAAAAACAAATTCGATTTTGTGTTCTTTAATTTTTTCAATGACCCCAAGATCGCCGCCCAAAAGATAGACTTCGTGGCCCATGTCCTCAAGAACGCGGCGGATGGCTTCGATGGTTTCGGGGGAATCAAATTCTTCCGAGGCCTCATCGTGAGGTTCATGAAAGGAGGAAACCGGCAAGTCTCTCTTCAAATTATAAGTAACGCCCATACGCATAGGATAAAACCCAAATGGATCCGCATGGAAAAAACTAGCGCCAGTCGCGCTGGCCGTGGTAATGCTTCTCGGCGGGAGATTTTTCAGAGCCGCCGGAGCCGTGGGAATGCTTTTCGCGGCGCCTCAGCCTGGCCGAGGGATGAATCCACCGATCCTTCATGAGAACTTCTTCTCTCTTTTCGCCGCGCACAGGATTTTTATATTCAAAAACGAACCCTTCGTAATTACGAAGGATCACTCCGTCCTCAGTCTCTCCCAAAAGATAATTCGGACCCACCGGAATTTTTCCCCCGCCGCCTGGGGCATCGATCACAAACTGCGGAACCGCAAATCCGGTCGTATGCCCGCGCAGGCCCTCCATGATCTCCAACCCTTTCCAAATCGAGGTCCTTAAATGCTCCGTCCCCTTCACGGGATCGCATTGATATAAATAGTAAGGACGCACGCCGATGCGAAGGAGGGCGTGACAAAGTTCTTTCATCACAGGAAGGCTGTCATTCACGCCGCGCAAAAGAACACTTTGATTGTTCATCGGAACGCCTGAGCGCTGCAATTGATCACAGGCCACCGCCGCCTCGCGGGTGATCTCGCGCGGATGATTGAAGTGGGTATTGACCCAAAGCGGCCGGTACTTCGAAAGCATGGCTGTCAATTCTTCATCGATTCGCTCGGGCAGGACAACAGGAAACCTCGTACCGAGCCGAATGATCTCGATCGTCTCAATAGCGCGGAGTTTCGCCAGAATATTTTCGAGTTTTGGGGTGGAGAGCACAAGCGGATCCCCGCCTGAGATGAGAACATCCCGAACCGCCGGTGTCTTCTTTAAATAATCCATCATGCGATCGATCTCGGAGTCCGTGCGAGTCCAGGCCCCTTCTTCCCACTCGCGTTTTCTTGTGCAATGGCGGCAATTCATGGGGCAAAGATTGGTGACTTGCATGAGAACTCGATCCGGATAACGGTGAACGAGCCCGGGCACCACCATGTCTTCCTCTTCTTCAAGGGGATCCGGAAGACCCGCGCCCTCAAACTCCGCTTCAGAGGTTGCGGGAAAAGATTGCAGCCCGATGGGGTCTTCGAGATTTCCCAGCTCCACCAGACACAAATAATAGGGCGAAATAATCACGGGGTATTTTTTCATCACGCGGGCGAGGGCCTCGCGCTCAGAATCAGGAATGCGGCCGAAGGCCATCACCTCTTCAAGAGAAGTCACGGCATGGCGCATCTGCCACCGCCAGTCATTCCACTCACCCTCGCCAACATTGGGAAAAAGCTCGCGGCGCCTTGACTCGATACTCAAGAAGGGTTTATGACCGGGTAAAAGAGAAACAAGCGCGGTTTTATCCAATAAAAAAGGGTCCTTTCCTTAGACCCTGATTATCGACCCTATGCACTTTTTGATTGAGACTACAACCTAACGGGGCCAGGCGGGGGCCAGGCCCCTTTTGTGTGTCAGTTGGGGTC
>CAYJSI010000010.1:0-12795 GCA_964373045.1 uncultured bacterium | reverse complement strand
AATTGCCTTTGTGAATTTTTATACAACCCGCAGGTGCGAGATGTGAACATAGGGCAGGAGTGCGGCGCCCCATTCGCCATCCTTTAAAAGCAGCTGTTCTTTGGAAGCGGCGGCCACGGATCGCAGCAGGGAAAAAAGGGAGTCGTGGTAGCGCAGGTGCGGGACGCGGCCCCGAATTTTTCCATTTTCAATGTAAAGACAGCCGGCCGCGGCAAGCCCGGTCACCTCCATGGTGCTTTCGCGCATAAGCGTGTGATACCAAATCTTATTGAGCAGAACTCCCCTTTTGACGCGCTGCATAATGGCCTCAAGGGATAAATCGCCGGGATCCACCACAAGATTTTCCGGATAATAGGGATGCTCAAGATGGGCGCTTGAGCTGTGACCTTTCGCTAGAAGACCTTTCAAAATTCCTTTCAGGACAAGCGGCGCGGTTGTTTTGAGATGGCCCTCATCATCAAAAGGAACGCCGAATTGACTTTGATGCCAGACATTATCGGAGAGTGTAAAATGTTTTGAGAAGAGCTGCTTTCCAAGCTGCCCCGAAAATACACTTTTTTTGGATTCTGAGAACGCCTGATCAAAATGTCTTCTTAAAGGATCGATCAACTCGAGGAAAGCGCGCGGTGAAAAAAGACACTCATAATCTCCGGGACGCAGGGACGCTTCTTCCCGCGCTCCTTCTTCGGCGAAGGAGAGGGCCTGTCTGACAAGGGGCTCAACTTTCAGTTTTTTTGGACGGGGATGGTAAAAACTCGCGTACCCCTTAGCTTCTCCCTTCGTGACCGTGATGCCGTAACGAAAAGCCGTTGCGGGATGAAATCGTTCGCAGCCCCGGGAATCCGCCAGATAAAACATTCGTTCAAAGGCCGAGCAGTAACCGTTCGCGCTCGCCTGCTCCCGGCGAATGATGGCAAGTCCTTCTTCAATGGCAGAGGCGGCCCATTCATGAGCCTTTGGAATGGGAAGGGGAAAATAGTTCCTATTCGTCATCCTGAGTCCCGCCTGCCGGCCAGGCAGGGATCTCCCCTGAGATTCTTCTCCCGCCTTTGGCGGCCTGCCCGCCAGATGGTAGGCGGGCTTCAGAAGGACGGCATTATCAGCCATCCTCAGACGCGTCATCTTGAGGGTTGAATGTATTCCCTCATCGCTCGCGTCAAAGGATTCAATAAAAATTGAATTTTTAAACCCAAGCGGGTGAAGGGTGTAGGAAACCGTATCTTGAAATCCACTTTGATAAATACCGTTATTGGCAAAACGCGCCAGGAGGCCGCGCTTCGTACGAATAAAGATGCGAAGGGGCAGGCCTTTCGCTTGGCCGAAAATGCGGCGCGCGAGGTTTTTTATTTCTTTTTGCATCGCTCTAGGCTCTCCCGAAATTAATTTTCCTGAAGCGCGCGGGGCTGATGCCGTGGCCCGTAAAGGCCTCCTGATAGGGACCACCCTTCCCGCAATCGGAAAATCCCCAATAGATCCAATCGTCTTTGCCTGCGATCAGGTCACAGCTTTGCCAGAAATCGAGCGTGTTGGCACGGTAATAGGGAAACCGCACGAAACCTTGAATCTTCCCATTTTTAATGTGAGCGCCCGCTTCCGCCCCGATTTGAAAATCGAGGCGCATCTGATCAATGGACCAGCTAAGTTCGTTATCTAAGAGAAATCCTTCCTCGGTGCCGGCGATCATCTCCTCCAGCGTTCCCGCGCCCGGCATCAAATTCAAATTTGTCATTCGGATCAAAGGATAATGAAAGGCATCTTGGGCCACGGCGTTTGCGCTCGAAACTTTTTCATCCAAAAAGGAAGCGGTCTCGCGGCTGGTGAGATACCCTTGAAAGAAACCCTTTCCAATAATTTCAACGCTCCGCGCCTTGACCCCGTCATCGTCATAGGCAAAACTGCCGGTTCCTGGTCCTGAACGTGTAGAGGCATCGCTTACAATCGTCACTTGAGGAGAGGCCACCTGAAAGCCGCCCAAGAGGCCCGGATTTAAAAAAGTCCTCCCCCCATAATTATCTTCATAGCCGTAAACGCGATCAGACTCCGAGGCATGGCCAAAGGTTTCGTGGATCTGCAAGGCCAGGATCGAACCCTTTAAAATGAGGTCGAAGGTGCCGGCCGGTGCCTCCGGGGCCCTTCGAAGCTCTTTTAATTCTTGGGTGAGCCGGGGTAATTCTTTCTCGAATCGCATGCCACAAATGACTTCATATCCCCCGGCGCGGTAGTAGCCGCTTGGGCCGGGGTAGGTTCTCAGGATTTTTTCGCGGCCGATCCAGCTCTCGGCTGAAAGCCATCCGCCCGTGCGATAAAGCGTCTGCTCGATCCTGCTTCCCTCGCTCGAAAGAAAAAGGGTGCGCTTGCGCGTAAAATCAAGGACGCTTGATGTGGAAGCAATGTGGGGGTAAGAGAGAAGCTCTTTTTCCGTCTGAATCGAGGGTTGGATTTTCTCTTGAAGGGTGATTTTCCACGGATCTTTTTTGACGGGTGTGCTCCACTCATCTTGAACGCTCTGAGGGGCCGCGAGTTTAATCTCGGCCCGGCGGCTCTTGGAAAAAAGAACGGCCATTTCATACGCTTGTTTCAAATGCCTTTCGAGGGAGGCGGCTGAGAGATCGGAAGTGGCTGAAAAACCGAAGGCGTTTGCGGCCAAAACGCGGATGCCGACGCCCCGGGAATGAGTTTGCCTTTGATCATCCATTTTTCCGTCTTTGGTGCGAAGGCGCTCGCGGTCACCCTCGACATAGCGCAGATCGGCATAATCCGCGCCCAAATGCGCCATCTTGGCTTGAAGACGGGAAAGAATTTTTCGGATTGGTCGATCCATAGAAGTAATGAAACCAGACTATATATCGGTTCATTCTTAAAAATCCCGAAGACGCCATGAAACCAAACTACCTATCCCCTCACTCCTTTCAAAAACTCTTTGAAAAGCTGCCGCCTGAGACGATCCGCCGAATTGGCGCGAGGATTGATGCCTGGTCGCAGGCTTATCACTTAACTTATACGAATGACGCCGGCAAAACGGCCGTGATTACCCTTACGCTGCGCCCCAGGCTCATCCACAGAAAAAAACGGAATGAGTTTTGGCGGGTGCTCCAAATCCTGGAGGGGGCCTTCAAAAAAATCGCGCCGCTTTATTTCCAAGACCCTTCGGTTGCGGAACTTTTCCCCTTTTCCCCCCGTGAGAGTGAATGGATTTCGATCATGACAGAACCCGATTATCGTCCCGGTGCGATCGCCAGCCGCTGGGATTCCAATACCACCTTCGGGACCCAGGATTGGAAGGGCGGGTCTTCTTTTTTTGAAGTGAACGGTGTGGGCGTCGGCGGCTTGTGGTACGGCCCCGCCTGCGCGGATTTGGCCCTTGCCGAAATAGTCCCTGAACTTCAAAAGATCGACCGCCAATTCAGACCCGCGGCGAGCCACGATAGCCGCCTCCTTTTGCTCGGCCTTCTCACGCGGCAGCGCAAAGTAATCGGGCGCACGCAAAACGCAATCGCCCTTGTCATGGAAAGAGCGAGCGGCTCTAACTTTGTTGAGTTTGAGTGCCTGGCAAAACAATTTAGAACATTAGGGTATTCGACTCTGGTTACGGAACCGACGGATTTTTATCTCAAAGAAGGCGAGGTGGCCGCACGCGGAAAAAAAATCGATATCCTCTACCGGGACACAACCCTTTCAGAATTATGCGCTCTGGAAGAAAAAGGCTGCGACATGGCCGCTTTTCGCGAGGCCTTCCGCCGGGGACAGGTTGTTTCATCGCTCGCGGGAGAATTTGACCACAAGAGCGCCTTTGAAGTTTTCACAAGCCCGGCATTCGAAAAATATTTCACGCCAATCGAGAAAAATATTTTTAAACGATTCATTTTGTGGACCAGGCTTCTTCGGGAAATTAAAACGACGGATCCACGCGGCCGTTCGATCGACCTTATTCCATTTATTTTAAGACTCCGCCCCCGGCTTGTCTTGAAGCCAAACCGCCTCTACGGCGGCAAAGGCATTGTGTTCGGGGGCGATATGAAACCGGCCGCCTGGAAGAAAAAAATAGAATCCTGCCTCGGCAAGCCGGGCGACTGGGTGATTCAGGAAATCGGGGAATGCCGCAGTAAGCGCTTTTTCAGACCTGATCAAAGGAACCCCAAGGCCAGGGATCTCTATGTGGTTTCGGGATTTTTTTCTACCCCCAAGGGCCTGGGAATCGTCGGCCGGATGTCGGAATTAAAAATCGTCAATGTCGCGCGCCGGGGCGGCCTGACGCCGATTTTGGTCATCAAGTAGCATTTCCTTCGCTATAATGGCTCACTTTCACTTTCTTCTATGATCAAGCTAAAATCCTTTACCCTTCAATCCTGCGTCATCCAGTCCCCTATGGCGGGATGCACCGATCTGGCCTTTCGGCTTTTGGCGCGCGAGCACGGAATGGAATTCGCTTTCCTTGAAATGGTTTCAGCCGATGCCCTGGTAAGAAAGAACGCAAGGACGTTTGAGCTTTTGAAGAGCACGGAAAAAGACAAACCGCTCGGAGCTCAAATCGTCGGCTGCGACCCCGAAATCATGGGTGAGGCCGCGGCCATGATCGAAGACATGGGTTTTAACTTGGTGGACATCAATTGCGGCTGTCCGGTCCCCAAGGTCACGGCCCCGGGCGGAGGCTCGGCCCTCCTCCGCGAGCCTAAGAATGCAAAGAAAATTTTTGAACAGGTGGTTAAAAATATAAAACGGATTCCTGTGACGGTTAAAATGCGCAAGGGCTACGCGGATCCCTCAGGCGAAGAGGCTGTGCTCCTTGCTAAAATGGCGGAGGAAGCCGGTGTAGATGCCATCACCATCCACGGTCGAACCCGTTCGCAAGGCTATGCCGGCCCTGCCGATTGGGAAGCGATCGGAAAGGTTAAGAAAGCGGTTAAGATTCCGGTCTTCGGTAATGGCGATGTCAACTCGGGCGACGACGCAAGAAAATTGATGGAAACAAGCGGCTGCGACGGGGTGATGATCGGCCGCGGAGGCCTCGGAAATCCCTGGATTTACAAATCGATTGACGCTGTTTTAAACGGAAAAGAAAACCCGGCCTCGCCGACGCTGGATGAAATCAAGCAAACGGCCCTGCAGCACTTTGAACTCGAGCTTCAAACGGAGGGCGAAAAGGTCGGACACCTGAAATCAAGGCGTATTCTTTGCTGGTACCTAAAAAATATTCCCGGCGTCAACGAATTCAGGAAACAAATCAACGAGTCGGAATCTCCGAAAGCCATGCGAGAAATACTTGTCAATTTCGCAGGCAAAAGCTAAAGGCCTGCCCGCCAGCTGGCAGGCGGGGGTCAGACCCCCTCTGCTTTCAGCTTTTACGCTCGCAATGACGATGATATTTTCTTCGCGATCCCTTTACCGGCCACAAAGCCGCTGGACCAGGCCCACTGAAAGTTAAACCCTCCGATCCTTCCATCCACATCCAGCATCTCGCCGGCAAAGAATAGTCCCGGCTGCAATTTCGATTCCAGCGTTTTGGCATCAATCTCTTGAAGGTGAATGCCGCCGGCGGTCACTTCCGCTTTTTCATAGCCCAGGGCCCCGGTGACACGCAAAGACGCGTAAAATATCGTTCGAATCATCCGTTCCCTCATTTCGCGGGTCAGCTGATTCATCGTGACGCCTTCGTGAATGTTTGCCTTTCGTAAGAAAACTACCGCCAACCGGTCCGGAAATTTTTCGGCAAGGCGCCGTTTGAGCGTTTGCGCGGGAAATTTTTTGGCGGCAAGGAGGAGATCTTTTCTTAATTCGTCTTCACGGACCCCCGGCATAAAATTGGCCTCGAGCCTCGCCTTCACGGCCGGAGCGCTTCGAATCCAGTGCCGGCTGATATTTAAGGCCGCGGGGCCGCTAAAACCAAAATGGGTAAAAAGAAAGGAGCCATCGTAATAGGCGGATTTTTTTTGATCCAGAAACAGTGTTAAACGGCAGGGCAGCGTGATGCCGGAAAGGCTTTTCCAATCGGCATCGTCCGTTTTAAGGGGCGTCAGCGAGGGAGAGGTTGGAATCAAGCTGTGTCCGAAAGATTTTGCCATCTCATAACCCACCCCGTCGCTTCCCGAGGCGGGGTACGAGAGCCCGCCTGTTGTGAGAACGACGGTTTTGGCAAGGTGGGAAAAATTGTCTCCTGAAACATTAAAGAGATGCGGCGTGCGATTAACTTGCGTCACTTTTTTTCCTGCCTCAAGCACCGCGCCTGCTTCGCACGCACCCTTCAAAAGCGCCTCCAGAATCGTGCGCCCCGAATGCGTCCGTGGAAAATACTTTCCGCCCTTTTCTTCGATGATTTTTACACCCAGCGCCTGAAAAAAATCTACAGCGTGCTTAGAAGAAAAAGTGCTTAAAACATCACGCAAAAAACGCGCATTCTCGGTTTGAAAATCCTCCGTTTTGACATTGCGGTTTGTCACATTGCAGCGGGTCCCGCCGGACATGAGAATCTTGGCGCCGACTTTTTCTTTGCCGTCAAGGAGGAGAACGCGGCTGCCTTCGCGCGCCGCCGTAATCGCAGTCATCAAACCCGCCGCGCCGGCGCCGACCACAATCGTGTCCCAAATATTGGAAAATCCAGAAGGAGCCATAAAATCCCAACGGGTCAGACCCCTTCTGTTTTTTCAGTTGATTTCGTTGATGGAGAGGGTGCGGTCAAAGAGGGACCCGAGGTAGGACTTGCCGTTTAAGGTGAGATCCGAGACCACCACTTGATTGATGCGGTTTTTTTCATCCGAGAGCAGGGAGATGCGTTCTGCCCAGGTCGAGTGGATGACATAAAAGTGTCCGTTGGCCTGCCCCAGGTAGAGCATCTGGTGCTTCGACATGCGAAGAAGCGTGAGGCCCGGCGTTGCAGCTTTAAGGGTATCGATTTTAAGATCGGCCTGTTCGAAGGGTTTGAAGTGACCGAGCGGTGTTCCGATAAATCCCTGGTACTTTGAGTCGCGGGGCATGGCAACACCCAGACTCAAGAAGACATCGTGCGTAAACCCGGAACAATCGCGGCCGTCGTACATCCCGCCCCAGCCGTAACGCGCCCCCAGCAGCTTAAAGGCCTGGCGAATCACGTTGGCCTGGGTGAAGGGAGGAAATCCGACCGAGACATCGCTTTTTAAATCAATGTAGGCTTTTTGCAGGATAACTTTTCCCGCACTATTTCGTTTGGGCAGCCAGACCCGGTAAGATCCTATTCCCCGGTCGAGGAGAGGGATGCGAGTCCCCATGCTCGCCTTTTGATCGAGCGTTTGAAGCGCCGCGTCTTTAAAAATGGGAATGCTATCGCCTGTGACCGCGAGAAAGCGCTCAGAGGCCGCAACATTTTTCATGTCACCCAGCGTAGAAAAAAGGGCAATGTCTCTCGCCTTCACCCACCCGCGGGCGTAGGGGGCCTGGAGGTAGACCCACTCGCCGTCGCTTGAGGTGTGATAAATCCCCACCGGCGTCCAAAGTTTGATGAGCGTAAATTGCAGCATGTCAAACTCGTAATCTTTCAGTTTTTCCAGCAATTTGATGTCATGCGGCAATGCCCGGACCGAGGTGGCGCGGGTCGCCACACCCCATTTCATCTTAATCTCAGCAGGGATTTTCTCGAGTTGAAGGAGCGGCTTGATCTCATGATCAAAAAAACTCTTAGGGATCACCGTGTCTTCCACCGTATAAAGACTCCGGCCGCGGACGGCGTTAAACTCGAGTGAGATCTGGTCTCGAATCGGGGCGCCCGCTCTAGCAGGATCGAGTTTAAAAATATCCTTGCTCTCCGGAATCATTTGATGAATCTCTTCATTGAAATGAGCGAGCTCTTGGGGCGTCTTGATAGGGATATCCCCATCCGCAATTTGATGGATCCAGTAGTCAGGGGAAAGCTGTTCTTGAGTCACGCTGGTCAAAACCAAAGGGCCCTTCGGGAGAGGGGGCAGATCATCAGACTCCGCACTCCAAGCGGAAGCGCTGAGGGCGATGAAGACTATGAAGAGAATAGGAACTCTGATCTTAACCATACGGTTTCGAGACGAAATATTTTCCGGACGACCTTTATTTTCGGCTAGGGATCGGGAAAAGATTATAGACCGCCTCTTGCCCCGATTCAATGACGGCTTTGGCAAAGGAAAGGAGGGAAATTAAAAACAAAGGAGCGGCGTGGCGCTCCAGGGAAGATCGTTTTGCCACTCCACGTAATTTTTAATGAAGGCACGGTCGTCGTTTGTCATCGAATGAAAGTTCACGCCGGCCTGGCAGAAAACCCTTTTGCTGCGCACCGGGCGCGACCAAACAACCTCGCCCGAGGTGAAGATCTGACGGTCGCTATGAGCTAAATTGATCGCAAGGCGGACCGTGCGGCCGCGGGTCACGGGTTCGGCGGAAGTCATTTTGAGCCCGCCCTCGGAAATATCCACCAGATTGTAAATTGAGGGGTTTGAGGAGGCCGGCCCATTTAATTCTTTAATTAAATTCCGGGCGCGGGCGCGGGGAAATTGACGGCGGTTGGGTTTAAATCGAAAGAAGTAGGAGAAGCGTCTCCACATAGGAACCCCCTTCCTTTCCGATACCTTCGCAAGACCGCCCCCAGCGATCTTGCAATCAAAGGGCCTCTGATTAAAAGGATACCTGCTCTTTTTTATTTTTGCAAGGAAAGAGTCCAAATTTTGCGGAATATTTTACGTAACCTGTTTAATTTCAACAGGTTGAAATTTTATTCACGATAAAAGAAGTCCGGAATAGCCCGGAGAATTTTTTTGAGGAGCGCGAGCGGAAGCCCGATGACATTCGAGCGGGAGCCTTCGATACGCTTCACAATGCGCGGGCCTTCTTGAATCGCGTAGGCGCCTGCTTTATCCAGCGGGTTCACGCGCGAAAAATATTTTTTGATTTGATCGGCATTGAAAGATTTCATATGAACGCGGGTTTTGGCGTACCCTAAGACCCACTCACCTCTCTTGCGGTCTCGAAGAGCGAGAGCCGTATAAACTTCATGGACCCGTCCGGAGAGTAGCGTTAGCATGGAGAGTGCCCCGCGAAGATTGCGGGGTTTTCCCAAAACTTTTTGATGGCACCAAACCACGGTATCCGCTCCCAGTACGAATCGCGCCTTGCGAGGAAGGCGGGCCCGGACGGCCTTTCCCATGGCATGCCGGAGTGTCAGGAGGACGGGAGACGAAACGCGGCGTGAGCGGCCTTCCCGATAAGAGGAAGGGACAACGGTAAACGGAATTCCGGCTTTCTTTAGAATTTCCCTGCGGCGGGGAGACTGAGAGGCGAGATAAAGAATCGCTTAGAACCCCTCCAGGCTTCGTTTTGGGCACTCTAAAATGGCTCGGATTTCGGAATGCGTCGCGCCGAGGGTGATGGCGCGGCCGATAAAATGGGTGCAATCCTCATAGCGCTCTTCGAGGACGGCTTTGCGGAGATGGAGGAGGGCGGTTAATTTCATGACCCGGCCAAGGTTCACGGGCGTTTCGATTTGCGTCATGACTCGCATGTTCACCTCTCAGTTTAATTCTTGTTAATGAGTGCAATGAGTTGCATCAATCATGCCAACCGCATATCAATACGGCCGATCCTGGTTTGAACTTGAGTACGAGAGGAATTTTTTTAAAGTGGGGAAGAAACACCGGGAAAATAGGACAAAATTGTGAAGGGAAGACAAATTTGAACGGCTAAAGACGGGAAAATTCGAAACGATTGCCGATCACCTCAAAGGTAAGACCATCGACCTGCCCCAAAAGACCGTGCTCCTCAAGAAGACCCTGAAGCGGATGGAGCCGCCTGGAGCGAAACATGTCCGGAACGGACCCGACCACGCCCTCGAAGCTCCGGTCTGTGGCCTTAATCTTCACCACATCCCCTTCGAAAATTTCCCGCCCGTGAAGATCGAGCACTCCGGTACCCTCGAGCATCTCGCAATCATCGAAACTGGCTCGCTTCACAGGAATCCCCTTGCCCTCTTTTTTTCCGAGGTCATCCTCGCAAACGAGGATGTGGGTTAGTTTTTGGTACCCGCAGTAATACATCTTCTTGTCTTTGCGGTGCCAGACCCGGAATTTAATTTCACGCATGGACAACCAAGGGCTGAAATTCGGAAAACTTATGCCTTTTCTTACCGCGCTCGATTTTCATAAGTTATTCAAGGTGAAATTGTTTCTGAGGATTTCTTTTTTGGATTTCATCGGCAATGAGAGAATGAAATTCTTCTAAAACTTTCTGAGCATCGGTAATTTCCTTTTCCGTGCATCCAAATGGACTAGGCTCATAAATAAGTTGATGGCGACGCCTTCGCATGCGGTCATAAAATTGTATTTTAGACGCGTAGGACTTACCTAAGGCATAAGCGACATACTCCATCACGGTTTTATGCTTTCCCCTTATGTCGGGCTGAAGTCCTTCGCTTGACATAAGCGCGAGCCCAGAATGTAACATGCCTTCATAGAGAAGTTGATAGGCTGCTTCGAGATCGGAGGTCTGAAGAAGCCGGGCGGACGATAAATCCTTTTTTGCTCTTCGAATGAAGTTTTCAACCCTTTTGAAGTCGATCGGGCACATTTTTATCCGACTCTGAAGGCTTTCAGGCAAGGGGTGTTTCGAACTCACGCGGCGTTCCTTTTAAGAGACGATAAGGCTGTTTCAAAACGTGTGTCAGAAAAGAATCTTTCGCTTTTATTTTTTTTATGAACTCTTTGCGTGCGTAAACTGTCGGATTTATTTCACGCCGAAACAGCAATTCTAATTTGGCGAGGGCTGCGTAAAAGCGCTCCGAATTGCCGTCCATGACCACCAATAAATCGATATCACTCTCGCCTTTTTCGTCTCCCCTTGCAAAAGATCCGTAGATAAGCGCTAGCCGGATATCTTTAAAACGGGTCACTACGGCGCGGATCTCTCCTTCAACTCCGACGGTTTTAAGGACAAGAGAGCGAAGTTCCGGGTAGAGAGCATGATGCTGGTTAAGGCTGTAAAAAACAAGGTTCCCCTTTTTCCGGCGCTGAATGAGACCGTCGGCGGCAAAACGCTCAAGTTCTCTTTGGGCCGAACCAATAGAAGCTTTGACAAGGCGGGCTAGTTCCGAAAGGTAGTAAGCTTCATCGGGTTTTGAAAAAAGAATCCCGAGGAGAGCGCCTCGAATCTTCGATTTGGTGAGGTAGACTGTTTGCAGCATTGTATTGACTCAATTCTGAGTAAGAGTTTACTCAATTCTGAGTAAATGTCAAGGGGGCCCTCCAGCAACGGCCGCACCGGTTGGGCAGGGTTAGTTAAGAAATAAGGAAAAGGCGGATACGGTCAGCAACGTATCCACAAAATAACCGAATGCCTTGCCGGAAATATTCCTGATAAACCGTCTTGCAGTCCATGAACCCAGCACCATCGCTAATCCTAAAATAACTCCTGTCATAAGGTCCTGCATCGTTAAAAGGGCGTAACGGCGATAAACTAAAGTCTTGGTAAGATGCATCAGGACGGCGGTCACGGCCTCGCTTGCGACATACGCCGCTGGAGCAAGATTAAGACTTAAAAATGCGATCGCCCCTATCGGACCGGCGCTGCCTAAGACGGATGAGAGAAAACCTACCAAGGCCCCCCAAGGCATAAACCATTTTTCTGGTAATGAATATCGGATGTTGAGGTGGCGCATCACGACCACCGCCAGCAGAAAAATTCCAACGGATTTCAGAATGATTCCTGTGGGTAATTCAACAAACACCCGCGCCCCTAACACGGCCGCGGGCAACGCCCCAAGGCAAAAATAGCCCACAGGTTTCCATCGAATCTCTTGGTATCCAAAACCTGCCCGGGAAAAATTCCCCATCATCCAAGCGACCGTTAAAATGGGAATCGCCTTTTTCGCGTCGATGAAGCAGGAAAAGACCGGCAAGATAATAAGAGAGCCTCCGAATCCGGCGATTCCAGAAAGGGTCGCCGCAAGCCAGGATATCAAAAGCAATATCAACCAAATCGTTAGTGTCATTGATGTTGGATGCCGCGTCGGAGGTGCCGGGGTTCACTCCCCCCAATCGTTGAGAGTCACGCCATCGTAGCGTCGGGCCAGGCCCTTTTCAAGCAGCAGATTATTAAGAAATACCTCACGGCCGTCTTTTGTTTGGAGAAAAATGTCGGAAAGGTAGCGGTCCCATTTGTCGGGTTTGGTGGTGGTAATCTTAATCCTGACGGCCGTCTTAATTTTTTCTTCCACAAATTTCTTAGCCGCTTTGCCTTTCAAAGTGTCGAGCTTGGGGGCATCGATGCCCCGCAGGCGCAGCTTTTGCACCGTCCAGACACCGAGTCCGAGGTCAATGGCGGCCTTCAAGGGTCGAGTAGCGCGAGGGAATTTCACCCTCACGCTCTCACAGTCGCTCTGCTCAAGCTTTTCCCTTATCATCAAAGCACAGTTTCCCACGTTCCGCACAAGAGCCTGAATCAAGGTCACGCCACCTCTCTGCCGGAGGCCGCCCAAACAGTAAGCAGGTTTCTTTTGGGCTTCCTTTTTTTCCTTCTTCCTGGATTGGAGACACGATCCAGTTTTGACCTCATCTCATCGATTTCGACACGTCACTAGTGGTTCGCTTTCGTTCGTCTCCTTGATTCTTAGCTCATCCCTTTAACAGGGCCTTTTCCTTAACGCTCACGACCTTGGCTTTTAACCAAAGCCGCTTAAGGTGGTTTGAAGCCCATTCCCGCAAATTGGCTCCGAGGGGTCTGCCCTCATCTCTCGTGCAGTTTTACGTGGCACACTGTCACCGTCGATGACGCGTTCCACCACGGCTTCGTAGGTGTAGGAGGGTTTGTCGGTAA
>CAYJSI010000009.1:0-63383 GCA_964373045.1 uncultured bacterium | reverse complement strand
TTTTTTAAAGCCCGTGCGGCCGGAGTCATGGTCACGACATCTCCAATCCCCCCCAGCTTAAGAACTAAAATGAATTTTGGATTGGCAACGTTCACAAGCTCTTCTTCCCAAATATTTCGATGTTATCTCCTACCCCCAATTGATACACCAAATTTCTGGCGAAGTTTGTCATCCATCGAAAACGGTAAATCGAGGTAACGGAAGGCGGTTTCTGAAACCCCAATTTACTTTCCATGCCTGTTATGAAAAATGGTGGTCCTCCAAAATACTCATGGATGATTTTAAATCCGTTCAGACGATAAAGCATTTCAAGCGCCTTCTTTGAATAAATCACAAAGTGTTCTTTCTTCTTATGATGAATCCAGTTCGAGCCATTAAATTTCGCGCCAAGACTTCCCGCATGGGGCGTTTGAATAACCATCAAGCCAGAAGATCTGAGTGCCCTCGACCACGCTTTAAGCGATGCGACAGGCTGTGTAAGATGTTCAAAAACTTGATAGGAGGTTATCACCTCAAAACTTTGTTCGGGTAGGTTTTGGAAATCTTTCTCAGTTCGAATAAATTTGACTTTTTCTTCGACGCTCTTCAGCAAATGCCGTGCCGCGCTTCCTTCAAACTCAATGCCCTCAACCCTCCAACCTCGCTTTAGAGCTTCATTTAAAAAAAAGCCTCGACCGCAGCCGATCTCAAGAAGCGCCCCCCTCCGTTTCACAAACCGCTCGATTCGATCGAGCCTCGCGGCAATGTTGTCAAGCTCTCCTTGAGCGGGTTCGTAGTGCTGTTCATGGATGTCATAGTGCCGATAAACTTCCGCAAGTTCTTCAGAGCTAAAAAATGGCGATTTGACGTAATTGCGGCACTGTTTACATCGCCATACCTTCATGGTTTGATGACCTGCCCACACATCAAACACAAATTCTAACTTTCCCACACATGCCGGACATTTTGAGATTGAAATCATAAGGGCTGTGAATATAAGTGTTTTTTGCCGATATATAGACGGCTATGTGTTACGCACTCTATAGATCGACATATCCTAAGGGTTATTCAGCCAATTTTAAAAAAAATGAGCGCTCCAAGTTTATCGACGAGAAGTAACCTTACCCGCCTCAACATTGACGGATTAACAAAGATAAGCCTACGGGTGGCTGCCTTGTTGTTCGGGGCGCTTGCCTGCTGGACTTTCCGTTTTATGATGATCGGAGACACGCTGCCTCAGATTGACATGGCCGATGCCATCGTAAGGGGCGACTGGGCCATGGTCCCGAACGGCCATTGGAGCCCCTTCTTCCCCTTCTTTCTTGCCCTTATTTTTAAGCTCCTGAGTCCGAATGCCTTTTGGGAGTATCCCACGCTTCACCTTGCCGATTTTTTGATCTATGTAGCCGCCATGGCCTGCCTTGAATTTTTTCTAAAAGAATTTATCGCGAATCTCCATCAAGAGAAAACGGCGGGCTCTCGGCCGTTTCCGGCCTGGTTCTGGTATGTCCTTGCCTACCCTGTCGCCATCTTTACCTCCATTGCCTGGGTCCTAGCCCGCTACTCGGGCGCCGACATGGCGGTCGCCGCCTTTGTCTTTCTTGCCCAAGGGATTATCATGAGGGTTTACAATCGAGGCTTTACCCTGCCTCGGGCCATGGCGCTTGGCATCGTTTTAGGATTGGCCTATCTTTCCAAATTAGCCATGCTTCCCGTGGGAATCATTTTTTTAGCCGTCCTAGGTTTTGAAAAACGCCGGGACCCAAAAATGATTTCTTCTCTTTTGGTCTGTTTAATCTTTTTCGGTCTCACGGCCTCCCCCTGGGTTTACGGGCTTTCAACCTCAAAAGGCCGGTTCACCCTGGGGGATGTGGGCGCCGAGAGTTATGTCAATGCCGTGAACGATGTCTTCTTGGCCACTCAAGATGATGCCGAACCGGCCAACATAAAAGATTTTCTTCATCCCCCGCGGAAAATGATGTCCGCGCCGGACGTCTATGAATTTGCCACTCCTCTCCGGGCCACTTATCCCGTTTGGTACGATTCCACTTACTGGATGGAAGGTGCCTTAAGACCCCGCTTTATTTTCGATAAGCAAGTGAAGACTTTCTTTATTTGGAGCGGCTACACGGTGCATCTCTTATTCTCGAAAAATTTTCCCGGGGTGATGCTCCTCGTCATTTTGTTTTATCTTATTTTCCGCCGCAAACAATCCTGGTGGAAGGCCTTTGCGGGACAATGGGTACTCCTTATCCCTTCCCTTGCAGTCTTTGTGCTTTACGCCTTGGTCCATTCCCAGGGACGCTATTTGGCTCCCTTTGTCGTCTTGGTTTGGCTTGCCTTCTGGCGGGCACTATGGCGATCGTTGGAAGGAGAAAATCAAACGCTGGTAAAATCTCTTGCCGTGGGAACCCTCACGGTTATGCTGATCAATACCGCTTTTGCCGTGGTCGATGAGAGCCGCACCGTGCGCGAAAACATAGGAAAACGGTCCTATTGGGTCATTGCCAATAGCCTGAAGGATTTTTTTGGACCGGCTTCGGGAAATTTCAGTCATGCCTACTGGGTCATCGCCCAAGAATGCCAGGCCCTCGGATTGCGGGAAGGCGATAAGATCGCCGCCGTGGGCGACGGAAACCGCATGTCCCTCTGGGCCCGTGTGGGACGATTTAAAATCGTGGCGCAGGTCCCCCAGCGTTCTGTCGATCAATTTTGCCGTTTAGAAAAGAATGCCAGACATGGGCTGAACGAAAAATTGGCCAGGCTGGGCGTAAAGGCTTTCGTCACAAACTCATTATCCTGCGTCTATGAGCAGCCGGGCTGGCAGCGTGCAGGCCAAACTGATTATTATGCTTACTTCATCCCTTCCAGCACCGAGGCTGCCGGCGCACCCGCAGCCACCTCATGAAGCTCCTGATTGCCATCCCGGCCCTCAACGAAGAAAAAAGCATTGCCCGTATCATTGAGCGCACCCTCGCCGCCCGTGAACACATTCAGCAATCGTCTTTTATCAAAAAAGTCGAGGTTGCGGTTGTCAGCGACGGATCTACCGACAAAACGGTTGAGTTGGCACAGACCTATGTACCGCAAATTCGTTTAATCATTTTCAAGAAAAACCGCGGTTACGGCGCCGCCATCAAAGAGGCGTGGCGGACTTCCGATGCAGACATTCTTGGGTTTTTAGACGCGGATGGAACCTGCGACCCGCGTTTTTTTGCCGAACTTTGCAAAGAAATGGAAGCGCAGCGCTCCGATATTGTCTTAGGATGCCGGATGAATGCAAAAAGCAAGATGCCGTTCCTTCGAAGAATAGGAAACGTTTTCTACGCCCTGCTTCTTTCCACCTTTTCTTCCACGCGGATTCGCGATACGGCAAGCGGGATGAGGATCGTCAAGCGCTCCTGCCTGCCGCGTCTAATGCCGCTGCCGGATGGCCTCCACTTTACTCCCGCCATGAGCGCTCAGGCCATTTTGAGTAAAGAGATTAAAGTCGTGGAAGTGAACATGCCCTATCAAGAAAGAGAGGGAAGGTCGAAGCTGAGCATTTGGAAGGACGGGCTGCGGTTCCTGCGCGTCATTTCAGAAGCCGCCTTTCTTTACCGCCCCGGCCGGATTCTCGGATTCTTGGGACTGGCGAGTCTCGCCGCAGGGGTTGGCATCATGCTGATGCCCATTTTTTATTATCTTGGGCACTTGCGATTGGCGGAATGGATGATTTACCGATTCACGGTCGGGAGTCTGGCGGGGATCGCAGCGTGTCTTCTGATTTGCGCCAGCCATCTTAGTTCAAAAATTGTGACCTTAACCATCTCACGCCACATTTGGAGAGAGCGGGATCGCGGCATCTTAAATGCTTTTTTTCATCACAACCTATTCTGGTTCATCCCTTTCATCCTCCTCGTCTTGGGCTCTCTCCTTATTTTCCCAAGCCTGCTTCGCTACCTCGAAACCGGGCAAGTGCACACGCATTGGTCACGATTTATGACGATGTCCTTTCTCTTTTCCATCGCCATCATTCTGGCCGTCACCAAATTGATCGATATTGCGCTTGATCTGATCGCCGCCCGCCTAAGTTACCTCAGTTCCCTCCAACGGCATCCTCATTAGCAAAGTCATTTTTCTTACGCTTGTAGGACAAAAAACCAAAGGAGTCTGACTCGTTGGGTCAGACTCCAACTGCATTAAGCAGAGGGTGCCTGGCACCGGCCGGTGCCAGGCACCTTTAGTTTTGCACGAGGAGTCAACTAGCTTTGCGGGCGAGGATGAAATACTGGGCTCCAAGGGGAAAACGAGCGAGACGCATCTCGAGCGGCCGAAGGAAGGCAAGAAATCTCGGGAAGTAAAATAGATAGCGGGTCGATAAGCACGCAAATCCGGCAGCGCCGAGCAAACGTTTAAGCACTGAGGATGGGATGGGATGCACATCTCGATCAAAGGGAATGGATTTCATCACAAGTCTTGTCCCTAAATTCCAGGGATTATTTTCAAAGAGGGCTAAGTACCCTCCCGGCCGAAGAACCCCTAAAAGGGAATTGAGTGCCGGCAATCGATCCTGGGGTTCAAGGTGGTGAAAAACTCCGTTCATGTAACAAAGATCGAAATCCCCGCTTTTGCGCAGCTGACTCGTATGATGAAATAATCGTCTGCTGTTTTCGTAGTGCCCTGCCGCATATTGAATGGCTTCTTGGGAGGAGTCCACACCCGTCACTTCCGCCTCGGGGTATTCGGTGGACAGATACTCGACCGTTTTTCCGATGCCGCAGCCGAAGTCCAAGATGCGCTTGGGATGAAATCCTTCCGGCAGCGTTTTTTTCATATCCAGCACCCTTCCCAGGGCGAAATAGTCCTTACTCTCGCCTGAAAACTTAAGGCCCTTCTGGAGGAGGGCGTCATACTCGGAGGCATAGTCAAAGAGTTTTTCATTCATGGGGTTGGGCAGTAGAGTTCTGGGCAATGCTTATTTGTGCGCGATCACGACCACATTCCAGCAACCATAGCGGAGAAAGGGCAGCCAACGCAAAAGTTTTTTTTCGATGCCTTCCAGAAAATAATAGGTTTTTTCGAGCCGCTTGGCATCCTTCAGAATTTTCTTCCAGTAGCGCTCTTTGGCAGGAGAAACGCGTTCGATCAAAAAGAATTGCACAAAAAGCCAGAGCGTTAAAAGCCAGAACTCTTTGTACCACACCCGGCCGAAATAATTTTCAAAAACCTTTAAATCCGAAAAACGGAAGGCAATTTCATCCGGGGTCCTAAAATTGCTTGCCATCCTGCGATAAACGTTGATCGCGGGATTATAAGCCAAGGGTTCGGTAAAATAGGATTGGCCGCCGGGTTTAAGCACGCGGGCGATTTCCGGGACCGAGCGTTTGTAATCCACGTGGTGAAGGATGTTCGCCCCGTAGACAATGTCAAAGACGCCCCCACGAAAAGGAAGAAGACAGGCGTCGCCGCTCACGCAGGTTAACCTTAAATTCATCTTTTCCGCTTGTAAAGTCGCCTGCTTGAGCATCCCCGTGGATAAATCAAAGGAGATCACCTCCGCCCCTTTTTCCTTGAAATAAACCGAGGCCTCGCCCGGCCCTGTCCCAAGATCAAGAATCTTCTTACCGCGAAGGTTTCCGATGCGTGTCAGGATGTATCGATTTTCAGGTGCGGTTGCGGCCTCAAAAAAGTCTTTGTAGCGGAAGTCTTCATCGGTGATGGTCTTGGCCCATTCATCGTGAAAATCGCGTTCGACGCGAATTGACTCAGGACGTGACAAGGGAAGGCTTTTCCTTTTCTCTTACAATCTCTTCGGCCGTCGCCAACAGCTTTTCATAGGTAAGCGGCCAGTTCTTTTTCAACTGTCCGGCATGTAAAAAGATCCGCGCCCTCTCCAAGGCTACGGGTAAAAAACGGATGGCGGTCGTAATCTCGGGATAACTGCCGTACATACAGCCCGAACAGGCTTGAGCCACCTCTTCATAAGGTTTCATTTTTTGACGATCACGGTACATCGCGGGAAAATCATCGTCATAAACCGGGATCGGCTCCTTTACATTGTACTCACAGCAGGGCGCAAGGCCCCCATTAGGACGAACCGCGAAATACATAGAGGGGGCATCGCAGACCCCGTTATTTTTCGAACGCCATCCCAGTGTTTTTCCTTCGATGAAAGGAATGATGTCATCCAGAAACACGTCCGAATCATAAAGCGGGTAGCCCGATTTTTTCATTTGTTTAAGACGTTCAATCAGGGCGGCAATTTCCTTCATTTGTTCCGGATTAAATAACAGACTATCACTAAATTTTTGGGCAAAGAGACGCTTCTCAAAATGAGGATCGTCGTGCGGCCGCATCACATGAATCGGAACGAGCGATACGTGCCAGGAGATTCGCTTTGCAAATTCAACGACATCACAAACGTCTGCAATGTTAAAGGGCGTCAGGACACAGCCAAAGGAGGCAAACGACCTTCGCTTCGGGAAGGCCTGGGTCACATGCGCTGCGGCCTCCAAGGCTGCATGCCAGGAATCTTTTTTATCTCCGTTAATAAACTCCTGCTTCACGGGATTTAAAGAATCGAGCGAAATGGAAATGTCGTGCGCTCCATTGTCAACACACTGCTTGATCCGTTCGTAACTTGCGTAGCCGTTGGTTTGAATGCGAACGTGAATCTTGTTCCTGACAAAAATTTTAACGATCTCGGGCAGCTCTTTATGCGCAAACGGTTCCCCGCCCGTCAAGAGGACAATGGCCGTTCCGATTTTCCCCAAATTCCGGGCCGTCTTTTCGATGCGGTCGAGGTCCATTTCCGCGTGACCCGGGTTGGAATAGATAATATTGCACTGCTGACAGCGCAGATTGCACTTCGCGGTGACGTAATACTGAACGTAAACGGGTGTTTTTCGGGAAGCGATTAAATTTCGCAGAAGCGTGAGATGATTCTCAAAAAAAACTCCTTTAACCACGTGAGGCTCCTCCGGAAGGAGGCTGTTCGGTACGGATATTCAACCCTTCATTCCTGAGGCGAAGCCAAAGCTTCACCAATTCGTAAAAGGCCCGCAAGATCACAAAGGGATTGGCGCCTGTCGCCTTGCCCGTGATTCTTTCGTAATGCGTCACAGGCACCTCGATCACGGTCATGTTGAGGCGTTTCATGCGGGCATAAATTTCCGTATTAATAAGAGCGCCGCGCGAAATCATGTTCTTCGTGCCGATTTTGTCCAAGGTCTCCCGGCGGAAAAGTTTAAAAGCGCAATCGATATCGGTTATGCGAATCCCAAAAACGAGCCGGACTAAAAGCCGCCAGCCCCAGGCATTGATGAGGCGCATGGTGGAATCAGCGCGTCGGTGTCTGTATCCCGTCACCAAATTCGCTTCGTCGATTTTGTTGACCAGGCGCGAAATCTCAGAAAGCTCAAATTGATTGTCTCCATCTGAGAAAAAAACATACTCATAGCGGCAGCTTTTAAACCCCGTGTACAAGGCCGCGCCGTATCCTTGATTCTTCTCATGAGACACGCAGCGGACATGCGGATTTTGCTTAGCGATTTCCTCCACGATTTCCCGTGTGCGGTCTTTGCTCCCGTCATTGACGATGATGATCTCATAGTCTGACACGAGCTCGCTTAAGGCCTCGTCGCATTTTTCGATCAAACGCGCCACATTTCCCTCCTCGTTGTAACAGGGGAAAAAGGCTGAGATCCGGCCATCCTTTTTTTTCTTGGTCATGAAAAACCTACCGCTTCTCTGTTAGCAACCATCAACACTGAACTAATATTAGCTGAATTCATCCTCATTTGCAAAACATGCCCCCCCGCCCTGCCTATCTCGATTTTCTCATCAAATACTCCCACAACCGGATTTTTAACGGGCCAGGCAGGATTTGAGCCAGGAGGGCCATGCGCTTGCCCCTTTCCCCGATCACATAGTGCCCGCTTTTTTTACGCAAACATGAAAGAATCCCGGCGGCAACTTCTTCAGGCTGAAGCAGTTTTTCTTTTTCATCGGATTTGACACCCGCCGCCGCTTGAAAATTGGTTTGGGTACCGGAGGGAGAGATACACAAAATTTTTATCTTGGAGTCATCCTTAAACTCACCGATCAAGGCCTCCGTAAACTCTGTCACAAAACGTTTACTGGCTGCATAAGCCGCCATGTAAGGAAGGGGCTGAAAGCCTGCAGAGGAGGCAATATTAATCAAAATGCCGTTTTTCTTTTCTTTGAATTTCTCAAGCACGGCCCGGGAAAGTACCGCAAGGGCCTTGCAGTTAAGATCCAGCATTTGGCTGAGCCGGAGGGGATCGTTTTCGAGCAAGGGACCGCGAAGCCCCACCCCCGCATTGTTGACCCACAGAGCAATTTTCGAGCCGCGCCGATTCATGGACTCAATCGCGCTTTGCACCCCAACCTCCTGAGAGAGATCGGCGATTAAGTAATCGGCTCCGATCGACGCCGCAACTTCTCGAACAGCCGCGTCACAATCCACAAGGGCCATTTCGTAACCATGCGCATATAATTTTTCTGCGAGGGCCTTTCCAATCCCACCTGCGCCTCCGGTCACGACGGCAAGAGGAGCCGCATCCTCGCGGCCGTCTATGCCGGTCTTTTGTTCGGCAAAATGGGCATGAGCTGTTTCACGCAGCCCCCGACGAAGGTCACAAGTAAATCGGAAACCTAAGGCCTGGAGCTTAGCGGAGGAAGCGTAAAGAACATCGCTGAAAATATTTTGCATCTTGACGGGGAGCCAAGGACGCAACCATCGCATGATCCAGGGAATCCCAAAATTAATTCCGAGGCGGCCTGATTTTTTGCTGCCGAGGATTTCTCCTAATATCCGAAAAAGATTCCCCAGGGAAAGCGGCTGATTGTCGGCCGCAAAATAGGTCTGGCGCACGGCTCCGGGATGAGCGGCCACAAACCACAGCGCACGAACCATATCTTCGATAGAGACGAGCGAAACCTTGCCCGGAAAATTAAACCAGGTGGAAGGCTTATTTTTTGAAACCGCATCTAGGAAGACACGGATGTGGCTATCAGAACGCATGCCGGGCCCATAAACCCAGGTGGGACGCAGGATTACATAAGGAAGCGAGGAGGTGGTAAGCATCTTTTCGCAGGCCAGCTTGGACTTTCCGTAGGCCGATGTCGGATAAGGTGTTGATGCCTCCGTCAAGGGATTTTGGCAGGAGTCGCCCGGGACCCGATCCACCGCACCGATTGAGCTCGTGAAAACGAAGCGCTTAAGCTGATTTGATTTTGATGCCGCGGCAATCAGAAGTCGCGTGAACTCGACATTGCTTGTTTCATAATCGCCCCGATTTCCAAATTTGGCGTTGCCGCCAAGGTGAAAAATAAGGGAGCAGCTTTGGATCACGTCTTGATATTTTTCAAGACTGGTTTCATTGCCCTGATGGACTGTCACCCGCGAAGCGAGATCCCCTGCCAGGCGCGAGGGCGTTCGCACCAGGCAGTGAATTTGATCTTTGCTTAACTTCTCCTCCCGGAGAAGAAAGCGCAGGAAATGCCCTCCGATAAAACCCGTCGCGCCCGTCATAAAAATCCGCATAGTCGTCAGTTCAATTTTTGATGGCCGTTTTCAATATTTGAGATTAGGATAAAAACACGCCTCCGAGTTTGAGGAAGATCCCCGGCCAGCTTGGCAACTTGTTCAGTATCAGGAATATGTCCCAAGAAAGGATATAGGATTATGGCATCGTAATCTGGGATTTCATTTTTCTAATAGCTTCCGTCTAATGCGATGTCCATTCTGAGGCCAAACAGGGAGCACATCATCAGAGAGCCGAATTCGCCGTCCTATTCTTCACAAAACCAAAGATCATAGAACTCCGTTCGCTCTTTAAAGGCATATTTTTCAAAAAAAATCTTAATGAACTCATCACTAAATACATTGTCGTATGGTAATTTCATGCTTTGTCGTTCAAAAGGATTTCCGCCCTGTGGTATCATCCAAATTTGAACATCGCAGGATTTCAACCTCTTTAAAGTTTTTTCTGTAATTCGTGAAATTCCGGCAGCCCCCATGTCATACAAAACAACCGCATCAATTAGAAAGGTATTCCCCGCAAAGATCAAAAGTGGATGATAAAATGTCAGCTGGTAATCGCCCCCATAGCCTATTGCGAGGGTCTTGCCTGGGTGTTTTTTAAGAATTTTTTCGATGTCTTCTTTTACTTCATAATTTCTATACTGCGCGGTCAAACTCCATATTGCATATTGTCGGCCACAGGTCACAGCAAAAAGAGTTAATACGAAAGCCAAAAATACCACGCGTATGATCGCTGGCAATCCCCTTCCTTCATTTCGCTTCGTTTTTAGAATTATCTCATAGCTGACCACACTTATATAAGTCAAGGGCATCAAACAGTGTAGCAAGTGATAAGGTCCGCCACCTCCTATTGCACCAGTTAGAGTTGCATAGCCCGCTCCCAGCAATGCATACCATGAAATGTCGAAATCATGAAAAGGCCTCTGCCATTTACCTTTTTGATATTGAATCAGCAAAATGACAGGAATCGAGATAAGGAGCGCATATTGAAGATTAATCAGCAGTCCATACCATGAAAAACCATTATTAAGACCGGTCCAATAAATCCAGAGCAAATAATTGTTAAATGAAATCTTGGACGACAGGCAAAACGGAAGAGCTGCGACCGCCGCCGCAAAGCATAGTGCCAGCAACAAACGCCAAAAGTTAAAACGTTTACAAAATAGCGCGAAAAAAGGTAATAAATAAATCCACGCGTGGATCTTAAAATTAATGAAAAGCCCAGCTACAAGAAACATCAAAATGAAACAGGGTATTCCGCTTAAGCAAACCAGACCATAAAGAAGTAGCGACTCTAAGAGAAGCATCATCGCATCTCCTCTCGCACAAAACGATATTGTCCCAAAAAGAAGATACCCAAGCCCGGTTAAACCTGTTGCAAGGAGGGCTACTTTTGAAGTCGTTAATCGCTTTAAAGCAAGAAATAAAATAACCAGGCTTAGCAGAGCACATACACCTGGCAATGCCTTTATGGTGATTAAAGACGCGCCAAATACAGCGAGAGCAGCGGTGTACACAAGATAAAGCATTGGACCATACATCATGCTGTAGCGCTCCGCAGAATCGATCGAATGATAAAGCGGCATTTGATGAGCGTAAAACATCCAGGAAACCGAGGTAATGCTCGCTTCGATATGATCAGAAAAGTGGTTAAATGAAATGTACCAAATAATCAAAGCAGTATAGATTAGGAGGACAACAACGGAAAACCATAAGAGCAGCGAACCGCCCCACCGGCCAAATAATTGAGAAGGAATCTTATTCGAAAAAAATCCAGCAGAGAGTGAAAGCGTTATAAAGAAAAATAATAAAGGGTGCTTAAAAATCAGAACAAGCCAGTAAAAATTCTGATATATAAAAAATAGAAGAGTTTGCTGCGTATTTGTTTGCAATTTTGATACTCCGTTGTCTCTTATTTAAAAATAATCGTCCTTCTGTCGATACTACGGGTTACAGAATTATACAATATCTTATCGACATTCGACCGGACGCTTATTAGGGGGTTCTCAAATTTGGCATCGCTGCTCAGGTGAAAAATAAGTGAGCACTTTTGAATCATCCCTTCATATTTTTCAAGACTGGCTTCATCGCCCTGATGGACTGTCGCCCGCAAGGCGTGATTCCCCACTAGGCACGAGGACGTGCGTACGAGGCGTGAATTTGATCTTTGCTTAGCTTCTCTTCCCGGAGGAGAAAACACAGAAAATGATCTCTGATAAATCCTGAAGCACCCGTTATGAAGATCCGCATAGTCGTTAGCTTTCAGACTTTCGAAAAGCAACTTCAGCGCAGCTCGGTTTCCCGATCCCTGCCGCCAGGAAAGATAACATAATGGCGGGGATCCCGAGGAGGGGCCAAAGGAGGGATACGATTTGGATCCATGCCTTACGCAGCCCTTGTTCTTGCCTGTGCTTGCCGTATTTATATTTTTCGTAGAGATAATTGGTCGACCCCGTGGCAAGATTGAGAAGGGTTTGCACCCAGCCGAATATTTCATATTCGGCGGAGAAGACATAACCGCGGACGATCTCAAAAGAGTAACGCCCAAGAAACTTCTTCAGCCCCCGGATACTAAAATGCGTGTAGTGATGATCAACGTCCAAATAAGTCCACCGCGACCCACTGACCTGAAATTGAAGGCTCTCGATATTGGGCACGGAGATCCACAGCACGCCTCCCGGCTTCAGGAGATCTTTTGCCAGGCTTGCGGCCTGCTTGGTATCAGGAAAGTGCTCAAGGGAATGCCACATCGTAATAACATCGAAACTTTTCGCTTTTAGAATTCTCTTATCCAAGAACTCCCGCGTAAAAGGATGGGCCAGATAATGCACGCCCTCCTGCGCAAAGATCCGATTACCTTCGTTCGGCTCAAGCGCCCAGGTCTCGAAGCCCGCCTGGAGGCATTCGTTGGCAAAGCGGCACGCCCCCGCGCCGACATCCAGAAGCTTTAAACCCCGCCTTCGGCCCGTGAGATTGCAGATCCTCGCAACCCTAAGCCTCATAAAAAATTTTACCAGAATTTCATAGAAAAACTGGCCGCGAATTTTCTCATTTTCATAAGGAAGGCGAAATTGGCCTGGGTCAGGAGGGGGAAGGGTGAAACTATTCCGACAATCGCGGCAAAAAATCAGGGCACGCGCATCGTTGAGCGGCCGAGACGTCACATGCGAGCCCGAGCAAATCAGGCACGGAGAATGGACGGGGTTCATGATCGAACCGCCTCTTTTTTTGCAAAACCAGAGCTCAAAAAATTTTGAATCCAGTTTGTGCTCATAGGATTGTAAAAATGCCTTTCGAAACGGGACATCAAAAATGCTCGACCACGGCTGCTTGGTACTAAGGTTATCGAAGGGGCGGCCTCCTTTGGGAATGAGCCAAACCTGCGCCCGGCAGTTTGCCAAAGCCTCCATGCCATGTTCTCCCGGAGAGGACCTCTTTTTTCAGCTCCTTCGCTCCTTATTTAAAAATAAACCTTTTTGTCGATAATGGTTAGAACAGATCGAAGTAATTTGATATATTATCGGCTATTGGCAAGACAAGGATTAGCCCATTCATGCCCACTTGGGAAGAAGAAAAGGTCGTCTGTCTCATCCCCCATTCTTTCCCCCTTGTCTCGGTGATTATTCCTTCCCTGGACGGTTACCGGGAGGGCAATGTCCCGCGGCTGGTTCAAGCCATCCGGGACCTCTCCTTTAAAAATCTTGAGCTTCTCATCGTCAAGGGCATTCGACCGAATGGTCGCGCCCGTGATGAAGGAGTGAAAGCGGCTCGCGGAAAATATTACGTCTTTATGGACGATGACGTCGCTATTGGGACGTCGAACCTTATGGATGCCTTAATCGCTCCCTTTTCAAATCCGGCCGAGCGCATCGGTATGACAGGCGCCTCTTACCGTCTCCCTCCTGAGGCCTCGGACTTTCAAAAAAAAGTAGCGCGACAAATTCCCCGCGTTGAATGCCCGACGGTCGACAAGATAACGGAGTCTGATATGGTCTGCCACGCCTGCCTCGCGGTACCAGCTTCCGTTTATCGGGAGGTGGGAGGTGAGGATCGAGAACTTATAAGCGGGACCGACCCCGACTTTAAGGCGCGCATTCGGGAGCAGGGATATAAAGTGGTGTTAGCTCCAAATACCTTTGTTTATATGCCGACTTATAAAAATTTTAATGAGCTTTGCCGCAAGGCATTCACAACGGGCTGTGCTTCAGCCCTGACTCAACGCGTTTATCCCGGCTTAGTTTTTGATTCATCGACGCAGCTTGAAGGCAAGGTTTCTTCACCTGCCAATTTGGGATTGAGGATTCTGCGCTCATGCCTGCAATTTTTTCTTGCGGCCCTTAAGGGGCATACCCTTTTTATCGCCAGCCGAACTTGTTATGCGTTCGGCTACCTCGCAGGACGCTTAAGACCCGCCGTTTCCTCAAAATCAGACTCGGCGTAATCTTCCCCGCCCCACCCAAGAACCCATCCGCTCGACTTCGATATTTGAAAAGCCGTTTTCTTCAAACCACCGGCGAACCGTTCTACCGCTTTGCGGATGATCATAATAGGCGCCCAGGGCATCGAAGGTTTCTAAAACGGACCACTCCTCCACCTGTTGATCGGTCAATTCCTTGTTGTTCGAAAAATCCGCCACCGGAATTCCTTTTCGCAGAATGGGGCCTACCCCGGGAATTCTCTTGATCTTGCTTCCAAGTCGCAGCAGCGCCGGCACCCATTGGCGGCACCCCGCAAAGAGTTTCTCGGAAGCAAGCTTTCGAGTCAACGGCCGCAGAATATACTTCCATTGTAAAAGTGAGCCCCAGGTGCGCGGGTACACATCCACCGCCATTAAGCCTCCTGGTTTCAAGAGCCGCGCCAGGGCCTGAAAGGTCTTTCCCGGCTCCGGGGTATGCTGCAAGACACCGAAACAGTAAATGAAATCGAACAATTTTTCCTTAAAAGGCAGGGCAAGTAAATCGGCTTGGAAAAGCTGCAATGAGGAATAATTTTGAAGATTTTCTCGGCAGGTATCCACGGCCATACTGCGATCACAGGCATAAACAAGCGCCCCTTGATCTAAAGCAATTTGGCTGAAACGCCCCGACCCGCACCCCGCATCAAGAACCAGTTTACCCTTCAACTGTTCCGAATCCCACTGGGATTGACGGAAAAACCGCGCCTCTGAAGTACGGGTGTTGTTGAATAAATCGATTTGAGTTTTTGAAAATAAATTCCATTGCAGTCCAAAATTGGCAGCATAGGCATCTGAGGTAAACCGGGGGATCCCCCGAACCACAGGAAAGGATTTTAAGCAACAAAGGCAGCGCAAATCTCCTTCTTCGGATAAGTCGCCCCGGCACTCAGGACAAGCAAGATGCTGAATTTGCAGCGTGGGCAAGATTAGGTCCTTAGCTTCTCAGCCCAAAGGACAAAGTGAAGCCCTAAAACCGGGGCGAGGAAAGGGGCGTATCGTTCCAGGAATCCTCCAAGCCGTAAAAAAAAATGAGAGAGCCGGAGGGGAAAGGCCGGAAAGTAGGACTCATGCGGCAGAAAGATATTGTGCTCAAAGCGGACAATCCTGAAGCCTGCCTGCCGAAGGTAGCGCTTCAGCCGGCCGGCTGAAAGCGGCTGATCATAAACATCCAATTTATCCATATCCTTAATCTTGCGGCCCTGGAGGATTCGCCGTACCAGACGCGGAAATAAAAAAAGGAGACGTCCCAGTTCCGTAGGGACCTTCGAAGGCGTGGTAATGCACACAACCCCTTCCGGCTTGAGGATGCGATGGATTTCCTTCAAGGCAAGATCGGGGTGAAGGATGTGTTCGATGACTTCGCTTGAGACCACAAGATCGAAACTTTGATCCTGAACGGGAATCGATTCTCCTGCGGCAAGAATGGCTACGCAGTTTTGGTTCCCCTGACGTTTCGCCCGGGCAGCAAATTTAACGGCCTGTTCGTAGGAGACCTCGAGTCCAGCCAAAATTTCAGCAGACCTCGTTAGGACCTGGTTGATTTTAAAAAGGAAGTAACCGCTGCCGCATCCCACTTCCAGGATGCTGGGGAAATTTCTCCCCTTGAGCCACTCAAGCACCCTCCCCTTCAAGCGTTCGTGACGATATTCCTCCACCTCCCTCGGCCAGCCGTCTTTGGCTGCCCAGGCAAAATTATCCTCGTAATCCCCCATTTCGTGATAAGCCTTCTCGATAGCTTGAAGATCCCAACCTCGTCCTTGCTCGGCAGGAAGATCCCGGAAATCGATCAGTTCTCCTTTTCGGCGGAAGGTTTTTTGACACTGCGGACAGGTGAGACCCTCTCGACTCGTCAAACTTTTTAACTCTCCCTTACAAGCCGGGCAGATGAATTTCAGATTCACGTTTTCCTTGGGTTGACCTAGTTTGACGCTTTGCTTTTGGGGAGCCAATGTTTCGGTTTGACAAGTTCTCCCATAAGATGGGCCTCGGGCTGATTCAATAGTTTAGCCATGCCCCAATAAAGGAGGAAACTCGTCAGCAAATAAGCGCCTACTTGCGAGAGAACACTCCAGAAGGCGCCCGTTACCAAAGCGATGGGACGATAAATCAGCAGGGTAAAAATCATGCCCGCGGGGATCGTGATCATGAGAAGAACTCTTAAGGTGTAGCGAAAAAGATCAGCCGCCTTAAATCCTCCCTGCTCCCGAAGAAGCGTTCTAAAAAGCACAAGGAAACTCACGACCACCCCTACCGTATTACCAAGGGCAATCCCGGCGATTCCCATGGGTCGAACCAGAAAAAGGTTTGCGGTAAAACCAGCCAGAACGCCCGCCACAATGGATTTAAGGTACACCCCTGATTTTTGACGCGCATAAAATATCCGATATAAAATTTCATTCACCGCCTGAAAGGTAAACCCGATCATAAGACACTTTAAGGCGGAGGCCGCCAGGCGGGTGTCTCGGGGCTCAAAGACACCGCGTTGAAATAAAAGAAACGTAAAAGGTTCGCTAAAAAGAATCAAAAAGACGGAAAGGGGCACGGCTAAAAAAAGGATAAAGCGAAGTGTCCGCGAAAGCAGCTCTTCATTTTTAGCATGCTCAAACTTGGCTGCCTGTTCGGAAAACTTGGGGTAAAGTACATTCTGGATGGCTCCAAACACAAAAACCCCGGGGACGGCATAAAGGGTCATGGCATAGGAAAAACGGCTGATGGACCCTGCGTCGATCATTGAGGCAAGATACCGCTGCTGGAGATACAAGCAGGCGTTCAGCGCAACCCCAGCCACGATGGGGATCATCAGTTGCAAAAATTTCCATAATGCCTGCCCGACCCGGACAAATTGAAATGAGAAGCTCCCCGTAACAATAAGCAGTACAAGGCCCGTCAGCATCTGAAGACCTGCGCCCCACAAGGTGCCGACAACGAGCCGATGGTCTCCCCACCCTCCCTCCCCCCCTAAGCAGAAGGCGATCAGCGCTATGGGATAAAGACAGCTTGCGATCACGGAATAAAAATACTTCTTCCGGATGAGAAAAAGCGCCGAGGCAAAATAGGAAAGACTGTAGAAAAGAATTAAAGGGGAAAATGTCCGCGCGAGATTAACCGCTGTGTAATGAAGATCCTCCGAGAAACCGGGGGCCAGCCGGCGGATCACCTCCGATGCCACAGCCCGATAGAGGAGACATAATGCGAGACTCAGGACGGCGACCAACCCCAAGGCCTGAAGATGAAAGTTGGCCTGATGCCTCATCCCCTTTTTTTCACGGAGCTCGAGACTGACCGGAACCAGTGAAAATACAACCGCGCCGCCGATCATAAAATCCCCAAGAACTTGCGGAACCGACAGAGCGACAAAATAGGCATCCGTATAGGGTTCGGCGCCGAACTGATGCGCCACCACCGCCTGGGCCACGAGGGATAAAAAGCTCTTTGTGATCCCGAGCCCCATGAGCAAAAAGGCAATCTGAGACGTATTGAGCATATGAAAATCCGATCAGGCCTCGACCGGTTCGGTTTCCTCGAAATGGATTCGGTTCGCCGCCGCAAGAACACCCATGAGGAACCAAAAGGGCACCATGGTTCGAATCGTATAAAAATTGGTCACGGTCAAGGCATGCACCATCATACCCAGGGTCCCGCAAAGCATAGCGAATGCGAAATTATTCGTCCAAAAATCAAGCCCTTTAGATTTAACCCAAAGGACATAAAGGAAGCGAATAATCTTATAAAGCATAAATAAAAACAAGGCTAAACCTACGAAACCGAGACTTGCGAGATCCATGGCATACTGATTATCGACATAAGATAGTTCAACGCTTCCGAGCCCGCCGCCCAGGAGGGGGTATTTGCTCACAAGTTCTGACACCAAGATCCCCGCCTTTAGGCGCGCAGCCCAAGAGGGATCAATGCCGGCGGTATGGAAGGCCATGTCAAGTTGTCTTTGATCCATCCCATTAAGTCGACTCGCCATTTTCTGAAATGACTTTTGATGGCTGGGAAGCACTCCTTCAATACTCGAGATTTCGCGGGTTAACGCCTTGGGAAGTTGACTATAAGCAAGAATCCCCATAAGGACCAACGGAATAATGAGGTGCAACTTTCTGCGCAGCAACAGGAATACCAGGACTGCGAAAATAAAACCCACATATCCGCCTCGTGAGAGGGTATAAAGAAAAACATAAATCGTACATGCTAAATAAAATGCCATTAAAATTCGAAATAGACCGTTACGGTTTTCGATGATCAGATTAACGAGTAAAGGAATGATGATCAAACAAAAGCTCGCCAGCGGATTAGCACCGCTTTCCGTAAAAGTGGAGGTTACAAGCTTCACGCCCTGGAGCCTTTGAATCACTCCCATTAAAATGACAAGCGCGCTCCCCCACAAAAAAAATTTCATGAGAAACTCAGCCTGTTCGGGACGCCGCACGGTGTAATAAGTCATAAAAAAAATGAAAAAGTATTCAAATCTTTTGATCAAAAATAAGGAGCCCCTTGAAAAGGACGTTGTCCCCTGCGCGATGCCGATCACCGTGGAAATGGCGGCTAAAATCATGAAAATCGTGACGGCCATGGTAATGGGGGAACGGAGGATTCGATTTTCGTTACCCAAAATTTTTTGAATGGCGGAGTGAGCCAGCCAGCCGATAGAAATGATGACAATAAGGATATCCTCAGGTCTCAGAACAATTTTTCGCCCGCCCGTGGCGTAAGCACTTTCATCCGATAGCACCCCCGCCTCGAATCCCGGAAGTATCAGGGCTGAGAAGAAAACAATGAGAAGCCCCGTATCAGGTCGAAAGAAAGCAAGACCCCCTAGCACAACCCCCCCGAGGATCATAAGACTTACTTCGGCTTGCCCGGTAGCGATGCTTTTCCCTATCCAGATGGCAACCAAAATGGCGAGGAGGATTACAATAAAAACCCTCTTTGAACCCAAAGAAGAGCCTCCTTTTATCTCATCCAGCGCAAAACTGCTCTACGGGATGGAATCTATCTTAGATGTATCGGGATGGGTCAGAGAAAGTTGACGCGATAATTTCCGCAAACGGGCAGAAAATCTGTGGAGAAACTCTTGCTGAATTCTATTTTTCGCCGAAGTCCTGGGTGCCAAAAATGTAGACCTCTGTCGCCGGATCCTTCCAGCAATCCCCCCTGAGCCCGGCTTTTTGGGAACAAAGTTCGCTTAAGAATCGCTCTTTCGTCCAACCCGTCTCCGTGGCCACCTTGGGAAGAAAAACCCCCGATCGGCCTTCGCGCTTTAGGATAACTCCATGCTCACCCATGACAATTTCTCCCACATCAAAGATACGGCGCGGTACCTCGAGGACAGAGATCTCGATTTCGAGGTCCTGAAGCTCATCGGAGGTGACGGGTGGAAAGCGGGGGTCTTGGGTCGCGGCCGAAATAGCATTATTTCGAATGGATAAGTAAAGGGGTTCTACGGGAAGGATGTGGCCAATGCAACCGCGGAGCTCTCCTTCCTTATGCAGGGTCACAAAGGCCGCCTGGGTTTCTTTTAAACGAGAGTCTGCGGCCTCAGGAGTCACGGTTTTCCCCTGAGTCACAAAAGTCGTAAGGGTGTTACGGGCCAATTTTAAAAGCCAAGTTTTCTGTTCAGAATTGAGTTGATCTTGCATTTCCTTCTCCGCTTCTCCGGAGCGAGTGGCATTCCCCGCCGAGGGATGATAGATGGCAAAAGCGCTATAACCTACAACCCGCGACACATCTCCTGTGGCATGCCCGCTGTGGGCATATTTTAAGCCTTGAATGTCTTTTATGCCACGAAGTTTCAGAAGATCGAGAAGAGTTAAAACGGCCGCGGCGCCGCAAAGCTCGCTTCTCCCCGCCTGAAGTTCGGAGAAAAGGCTCACGGAATCCAGCGACTTGATCAAATCGAGGGTATGCTGATCCATTGTTTCCGCCTCCTTTGAGGCGTGATAATGACTCATATCGGTTGAGGCAACGATCAATACCTTTTTTCCCCTGACGTGTTGATCGAGAGCGCGCGCCAGGGTATTCGAGGTTGTAAGCGATAGGTCTCCTACCAAAATAGGTACGATTTTAAAATTTTCGAGGACCCTCTGAAGAAAGGGAAGCTGGACTTCAAGGGAATGCTCCGGGATATGGACCTCAGACGAATATTGAAGGTCCGGGCTTTCTCCCGCAATCGCCTGAGCGAGCCCCTCATCGATGGGAATTTCTCCTAAGGGCGTTTTCCATGATCCGCCCTGCCAGACCGAGGCTCCTCGAAATGGGATCCGGTGGCTCGGCCCGATTAAAACAACCGTTTCAATTTCTTTGTCCTTAAGGAGCTTATAGCCATGGGCGGCGACTCGGCCGGAGTAAACGATCCCCGCGTGCGGCGCGATCAGTGCAAAAAGATCGCCTTGAGGCGGATCGATTGAGACGCCGGCAAGAAGAAGATCGATTTCAGAACTCAGTTGAGACGGGTTGGCCGGATAAAACGAGCCGGCCATTTGCGGCTCCCTCACCTCAAGCGCTAAAACAAGGGGAGAGAAAACGAGCGCGGTGGCCGCCCCTAGAAGAACGCGAGCTATCCTATTTTTTGAGGGCGCGTTTAAAGCGGATCTTTTGGACATTGATCAATGAAATGGCGATGCCAGAGCTCGAACATGAGAAGGGTCCACAGCCGGAATCCGTGTTCAGAGCGGCCGCTCTGGTGATCTTCCACGTATTGTTTCAAAACCGCCGGATTCCAGTAAGAACGGGAAAGCGTCTTGGCATCAAGAAGGATGGAGCACAGATAATCTTTAAGTTCGTGCCGGAACCAACGCGAGATGGGAATACTAAAACCCCACTTGGGGCGCCGCAAGATGGCCTCGGGAAGCCTGCCGCGCATCATCCGTTTAAGCAGATATTTAAGGGACAGTCCACGAATTTTCATGGAAATCGGTAACGAGGCGGCAAACTCGATTAAATGATGGTCCAGCAAAGGGGAACGCGTCTCCAGGCCGTAGGCCATCGAGGCGCGGTCCATTTTAACCAAGAGATCGCAGGGCAAATAGGTAAGCAGCTCCGCAAGGCAAAATCGATCGAGCGGATCTTTTAAGGGATTCGCCCGCAAAATACCAAGGATAAAATCTTCCGGCTCCCCTTTTTGGAGCCTGCCTTGAAATTCGCGGCTGAATAATTCTCCTCTTTTTTCCTTGGAATACTGAATCATTAACCTCAAATAAATATTTTCCAGAGAGGGCTCTTTAAGATATTTCAGAAATCGATGCGCCCGCGAAAAAAAATGAGTGGGGTGCTCCGGCCGTCCCAGAATAAGGCTAAGGGACGCGATCGCCTTTCGCATCGGCCAGGGAATACGCGAAAGCATTTTCCAGGCCTTAAGACCGAGATACCGGGTATAACCGCAAAAATTCTCATCTCCCCCGTCACCGTTCAAGGCCACCGTCACTTTGGATCGCGCCATCTGGGACACATAAAAGGTCGGGAGCGCGGAGGAATCCGAAAAAGGCTGGTCGTAATGCCAGATGATTTTGGGAATGATCTCCATGGCATTGGGACGCACCACAAACTCCTCGTGATCGGTGCCGTAACGCTCGGCCACCATGCGGGCATAGGGAAGCTCGTTAAAACCCTGCTCTTCAAAGCCGATGGAAAAGGTCTTGATCGGCCTTGAAGAAAGTTTCGCCATGGTGGCTACGACGGCGCTCGAGTCAATGCCGCCGCTTAAGAAGGCCCCAAGTGGGACATCGCTTATCATCCGAAGCCGGACACTTTCCTCTAAAAGATGTTCAAGCCGTTCACTGGCTTCGTTAACACTTACCTGGATTTTGTTTTCAAAGGACGGCTTCCAATAAGACGTTGTATTCCATTTTCCCTGCCTAAGCGTTAGGGTGTGTGCCGGCGGAAGTTCGACGACATGCCGAAAGGCGGTGGCGGGATAAGGGACGTAGGTGTGGGCAAAATAAGAGTTCACGGCATCCGGATCCACTTCCCGCGGAAAACCGGGGACCTGCAGGATGGCCTTGATCTCGGAGGCAAAATAGAACCTTTCCTGCCAGAAAGAGTAAAAAAGTGGTTTTTTTCCAACCCGGTCGCGAGCGAGAAAAAGGGATTTCTGATCGCTGTCCCAAATCGCAAAGGCAAACATGCCGCGCAAATCACGCACGCAATCGGCGCCCTTTTCTTCATAGAGATGAAGAATCACTTCCGTATCGGACTGCGTTTTAAAAGGGTGGCCCTTCTTTTGGAGCAGGTCTTTTAATTCTTTGAAGTTATAGATTTCGCCGTTAAAGACAATCCAGAGCTTTCCGGTTTCGTTCGTCATCGGCTGGCTGCCGGTGCTAAGGTCAATCACGCTTAAGCGCTCATGCCCCAAGCCGATCCCCTCGCTTGCGTAGAAATTCTCCTGATCCGGACCCCGGTGCCTCAGCACACGGGCCATGGCCTTCAGGGTTGAAAGCTCAGGCGTTTCCTTAGGATCACTCGCGGCGATGCCGCAGATTCCGCACATAGATCAGAAAAATTTATCTTTCATAGCGGGCCATCAGTTCAGCTTCGGCGAGGATGTGACCTTCCATGGCCTTGAGAAGATCCTGCTTTGTCACATCACCTTCGAGAAGAAGCGCAGTATCCAGGGCATACATTTTAAAGTAATAGCGGTGCGTGCCGCTCGGCGGGCAGGGACCCGCGTAACCGATTTCACCGGAACTGTTATGGCCCTGCTTCTCGGCATTAGCCAGTTTTCGAATACCGGGCAGGGCCTCGGGCAGCATGTCCACGGTCGGGGGGAGGTTGTAGAGCACCCAGTGCACCCACGTCCCCATCGGAGCATCGGGGTCATCCATAATAAGCGCAAAGCTTTGAGTCCCCTTGGGAGCCTGACTCCATCGAAGCGGAGGAGAAATATCCTTATCATCGCAGGTGTAAAGAGGGGGAATCATCTCTCCCGCTTGAAAGGCCGGGCTTGTAAGCGTCATTTTCCCTGCGGCATCGGCGTTATCAACCCTTTCACCCGTTTCCTGAGTTAAACCCGGGGGAACGAAAATGAAAATACCGCAAATAAAAATTATGAGTGGATTACTTTTTTTCATCGCTTTTCTTCTGAGCCGTACTTTGCGGGGCGGGCGTCGCCTTTTTTTCGCCCGAGATCTCCTTAGGTTTTGGTTTTGAGTCGGCTTCCTTTTTCGCGGCCTCCTGATAACCCTTTGACCGGTAATCCGTCTGATAAAACCCGCTCCCTTTAAAAATAATCCCGCCTCCGCCGCTGATCAGGCGTTCTACCTTTAACTTGCCGCACTTGGGGCACTTCCGGATGGCCTTTTCAGTCATGGATTGAAATTTCTCAAATCGATGCGCGCAGGCCTTACATTTGTATTCATAAGTTGGCATGAAGCTATATTCCTTTCTGTGCGACGATTAGTCCCGATTCGTCTTAATCAAACTTTTGAGCAGACTTTTAAAATCAGCCTCTTCGTGCAGGCATTTCAAGTCGGGATCTTTCCTAAGATGGGCGAAATCCCGATAGCCAAGTTGAATGGCCTGACGGAGCGTTTTAAGTGAAGCGGCTTTTTCACCCACCAAGGCATAGCTGCAGGCGAGATTGTAATAAACAATGGAATCCTTCTGACATAGCTCTGCAAGGCGCTGATCCGCCTGAAGACCTTTGGCATAAAGTCCTTTTCGGGTGTAAGCCTCGGCAAGCAGGATAAGGGCATCGATATAATTGGGGCTCCCCTTAATAATTCCCTCGTAAAATGAAATCTCAAAATCAATGGAACTAGTCTTCATTTTTCCCCCCGCTCAAGACGAATGACTCTTTCATGCTCACCCGTCATCTCAAAGAAAATCGAGCGCGCCCTAGCGGGGAGTAACCCTTTCGCCTTTTCTCCCCACTCAACACAGGTAACGGCCTTGGGATCATTCGCAAACTCCTCGAAACCGATATCGCGGATTTCCTTCAAGCCCTCGAGGCGATAAAGGTCAAAGTGGTAAAGCGGGATCGGCGTGGGATAAATGTGCATCAGAACAAACGTTGGGCTTTTCACCTCGGAGACATCCTTCAACCCAAGCCCCAGGGCGATTCCTTTAATAAAGGTGGTTTTCCCGCTCCCTAAATTTCCGATGAGTGCGAGCACCGTCCCGGGCTTGATTGTCTTCGCGAATCTTCGCGCCAATTGAAGGGTCTGATTGGGCGAGGCGCTCAGAAAGATTTCTTCCCGTGATTTTACTTTTTTCATCTTAGAAATGACTGAATCCATAACGCTTGAATGCAGGGGCCGAAACGGACCTCGAGCGGTTAAAATAAGCGATCGAAGCGCCCTTCCGAGTCCTGATGCGTCCGATCCATGTGAGTTTAGAACCTGAGAAAGACCGTTGCCATACTTTTTTACATCTTTTTGCTTTGCCGGGCGGCATGGTAAAAAGGAGTTCAAAATCCTCTCCGTCCGTTAAGGCATGCTTCAAAGCCCGTTGAGGATCTTTTTTTGCAAGCTGCCTCGCCGCAGCTGAAACAGGGATTTTATCTAAATCAATGTCGGCCCCAACGCCCGAGGCCTTGAGGATATGGCCGAGGTCCTGCAAAAGACCGTCGGAGGAATCCATCATGGCTGTGGGATGAAAACGGCTTGCAAGAAAGCAGCCCTCACGGATCTTGGGATGAAATCTAAAGTGTTTTCCTAAAATGGATCCTCCGAGCGAGCCCGTCACGCCGATCCAGTCACCCGGCTTCGCCCCTCGGCGGAAAATAATCTCGCGTCTCTTGGCGCATCCGAGGAGGGCAATCGTTACAAAAAATTGACGGGAGCGGCTGAGGTCCCCTCCCACCCACAGCGTTTTATATTCCTTCGCCATCCGGATCGCTCCTTGATAAAATTTTTCAACCCACGCGTTATTAAAATTCCTCGGAATTCCAAGCGCCATGACAAAGGCAAGCGGCCTCCCTCCCATGGCGGCGATATCGCTTAAGTTGACGGCAAGAGCCTTTCGGCCCACAAGCTCGGGCCGGGCATCACGCAGCCTGAAGTCCACACCCTCCACCAAGGTATCCGTCGTAAAAAGAAGGGATTCGCTACCCCCGTCGGGCAACACGGCGGCATCGTCCCCAATCCCGGGGCGGCCCTGAAGCCGCTTCGGAATCCTTTGCGTGAGCCAGTGGATCCATTCAAATTCGCTTCGCTTCATCTTTAAAAGTTCGCTTCCAGCCCCACCCATTTCTTGGCCAGGAAAAAGTAGGTGATAAAAACAGCATTGTGCGTGATATGAAGCGTGATCGGCGCAATGAGAGATCCTCTTTTTTCATAAAGGAGGGCGAGCACGCAGCCAAGCACAAAAATCGGCCAAAAGGCAAAGCTATTTTCATGGATGAGGGCAAAAAAACCGGCGCTCACAAGCGTTGCCGTGAGCGTCCCCCACCGCGCTTTCAAGGCGGAGTAGCACAAACCCCGGAAAAAAACCTCTTCGAAAAAAGGGCCGATCACGGTCCCAAGAAAAATGGAGTAGGCGATCAAGTAAGGCGAGCGCTTCCCTTCTTCGAGGAAAACTCCCACGAGGGGATGCGCCGGCGGCTCGTACTGCATCAACTCCGATAAAAAAACCAGCAAGACAAGCAGGATGATAAAACAAGGTAAAATCGCAAGGTAACCGACCCAGCCAAGAAACATTTCCCGCAGAAGGCCCGTCTCTGGAATTTGAAATCCCAAATCCTTAAGCCCCATCCCCGCCGGCTTGATCACGTAAAGAATGAAAAGAAAACACAGGATATCCATCAATGTCGTATGGAGCAGAATAAGAAGGTTACTTGGGATCGCTTCTCCGGATAAAAAGCGCCCCGCCACGGACATGAAAAATCCCGTGATCAAACTGCCCGCCGTAAAAAGTAAAATCACCTTCGTTATCATGGAAGCGCACCAGGGAGAGGCGCGAGGTGGGATGACCCGCGTAAAGCGCTTGCGAAAACCCCGGCTAAACAGGAAAAGAAAATCCAGCGCAAGACCCAGGGTCAATCCTCCCAGGGCAAAGAATGTCAGAGCGCTCAGCAGCCCCGCCGCCTCGGGATGGTCCTCTAAATATTTTTGCATGGAACCCGCTTCCCGAATCCGCTCCTGCAATCGTGTCTCCGCCCGCTTGAATTTCTGAAGAACCTCGGAGTTTTTTTGAGCAAGGGGGTTGGGTTCCGGCCGAAAATGCGAGAAGCCCACGGCCAGGACGAAGACAAAAAAAAGGAACGTGTAAAATTTTTCCCTTTTAAAAAATGCAACGATGTCTTTTAGCATAAACGGAAAAGCGTTTCCGCATTCGCGCGGGTCCTCTCCCCCAGCGTTTTGAGCGTGATACCCAAAAGATCGCTCGCCACTTTTGCAGTTTCAAGAAGAAAGGCGGATTCGTTGCGCTTTCCTCTCAAGGACTGAGGCGGAAGAAAGGGGGCGTCTGTTTCAAGTAAAAGCCGGTCTAAGGGGCAGGTCCGGCAGGCGTCTCGCAAGCCGTCATTTTTTTTGTAAGTTAGAGGCCCGGCAAAGGAAATGTAAAACCCAAGATCGAGGAAACGCTTCATGGTGTCTGTATCGGAAGAAAAACAGTGCATGACTCCCCGAAAGGGCGGCTTCATTTCGGTAATCAGAAAATCGGCCAAATCCTGATAGGCATCGCGGCAATGAATGACAAGCGCCTTTCCAACTTCGCGGTGGAGCTTGAGAAAAAATCGGAAGATCTCCTTTTGCGTTTCACGCGGCGAGTGATCCCTGAAATAATCAAGTCCCACCTCCCCGATCGCCACCACGCGGGGATGGCGGGCGAGTTCGGTGATGGCCTTAAGCGACTGAGGCGTCGCATCCTTGGCATCGTGGGGATGCACTCCCACCGTCGCATAGACATTGGAATGAGCCTCGGCTAATTGGATGGAGGCCTTGGAGCTTTCGAGGTCCGTTCCAACATTGATAAAACAGTCGGCGCCGGCTGATTGAGCCCGCTTCATGACTTCAGCGCGGTCCGAATCAAAATCAGGAAAATGAAGATGAACGTGCGTATCAACAAAACCCATAATCGTGTGCCCCTTATCCTCTTATCAAAGGAGGAAAATTGCTAAATTTTCTCCTCTAACTTGGGGAATAGAATCTCGCCTTTTTGAATGCGCGCACCTGGGATGAGTCGAAGATCACTAAACTCTCCGCTGTTTGGAGTGATCTTCCATTGGGTAGGCTGACCCAACCACTGAAGAATTTTATGTGCTGTCGTCGGCATGAAGGCAGTTAAAACAATGGCTATCCTAAAGATCACTTCTGCTAGCGCAACCATCACACTCTCCAATTCGCTTTTTTTTGCCGGATCTTTGACCAAGACCCAAGGCTTTTTTTCTTCCACAAACTGATTGGCGCGCCGTATAGCTTGCAACACAAAATTCAGCGCCTCTTTAGGATCATATTTTTCCATCATCCCCCAAACTTTATCAAACAAACCGATGGAAAGCGTCATCAACTCTTTATTTAAACTCAGAAAATCAACTCTTGGTAGAACGCCTTCAAAATATTTCTCCAGCATCGAGGCAAATCTAAACCAAAGGTTCCCAAAATCGTTGGCGAGATCTGTCGTGTAGCGCTCGGCAAGTAAATCTTCCGAAAAAGCGCCATCGAGGCCGAGCGTCACCTCATGCAGCAAAAAATAACGGAAGGCATCCACTCCGTATTTTTTTTCGAGCGTGATTGGGTCCACAGCGTTGCCGCGTGACTTTGAGACCTTCGCTCCCGACATCGTCCACCAGCCGTGGGCCAACACGGTTTTCGGCATGTCGACTCCCATCGCCTTCAGCATAATCGGCCAATAAACCGCGTGCTGCCTTAAGATATCTTTTCCCACCAGATGAAGATCCGCGGGCCAAAGCGTTTTGAATTTTTTATCGTCATGGGTCAGGCCGGCTGCGGTCACATAATTGACAAGCGCATCAAACCAAACATAAACTACGTGATCTTTGGAGGTCGGGTAATCGATCCCCCACGCAAGGCGCGAACGCGGTCGGGAAATGCAAAGATCCTCAAGGGGCGCACGCAGGAATCCTAAAATTTCATTTTTGCGGATTTCGGGACGGATAAAATCAGGGTGTTCTTGAATATATTTGATGAGCCAATCCTGATATTTAGAAAGACGAAAGAAATAATTTTCCTCGGCAAGTTCCTGCACCTCCCGGTGACAATCCCGACATTTACCTTCCACTAGCTGAAGTTCGGTCCAGAATGATTCGCAGGGGGTGCAGTACCAGCCCTTATAATTGGCCTTATAAATCTCTCCCCTTTTTTCAAGATCAACCAAGACATTACGAACCACTTCTTTGTGATCGCCGTCCGTGGTACGGATAAAATAATCGTATTCGATCCCGAGAAGCTTCCAGAGCTCATTAAACTGAGGCGCCATTTCGTCCACATACTGACGGGGCTCCTTTTTCTGCTCACGCGCCGCCTTCTCGATTTTGGTTCCGTGTTCGTCCGTTCCGGTGAGAAAAAAAACTTTTTCGCCGCAAAGCTTCCGATACCGAGCGAACGTATCGCAGAGGATATTCGTGTAGGCATGCCCGATGTGGGGCTTGGCATTCACATAATAAAGCGGGGTCGTAAGATAAAACGTTTTGGACATTTAAACTCTCGCCGAGGGAAGAATCTTTTCAAGCTGCGTCGTAAGCCGTGTCAGAGCCAGTTTGGTGTTCGCGTTGGCGTCTACGGCATCTTTTGTTTCGATAACGCGATCAATAGCCGCAAGTAGGGGCGAGGCCCGCCATTGGGTCGCCGGCGGGTCAATGGCGACATGTCTCGCCCCCACATTCGCGTTACTTTCGATCCGATTCCGAAAATGCATCATCAAAAGATCGCACAATTCTTTAATTTCCTCACGGCTTGCTCCATGATAGGGTTCAAAATATTCCAACCAATTCTGGCCGGATCGTACGAGCGATTCATGAATCGCCCCGCCAGCGGATCCCATTTCAAGTGGCCGTAATTTGATTTCAAACCCACGCGATTGAATGGTTTCGAGGAGATGGGCTTTTGTTTCGGCAAGCAAAACAAAGATGGTGTGTGCGGGCGGTTCTTCTAAGGTCTTTAAAAGAGCATTCGCTGCCTCGGTCGTGAGCCGCTCAGATCGCACCAGAATAAAAACCTTCCATAAACCTTCAAAGGGTTTAAGGAACGCCTTCTCGATGGACTGGCGCGCTTCTTCAATCTTAATTGAGCGAGCCTTAGGATCTTCACCCAGCCAAATCACATCCGGGTGATTTCGGTTTTCGGTCTTGTAACAGCTTGGGCAGCCGCAATCACGGAAAAAGTTTTCTTTGGGGCAGTTTAAGGCGCAGGCAAAAGCAAGGGCAAGCCCTTCATGTCCCGCCCCGTCTTTTCCCGTAAAAAGATAGGTGTGGGCAAGCCGCTTTTTGGCGAGATGTGTTTTTAAAACCCTCACGGCAAAGGACTGCGTTTCGATCCGATCAGTTAACACGGGTTAAGACCTCCCGGATTTGCCGAGCCACTTCGACTTTGGACTGGCGTGAATCAATGACTCGATAGCGTTTCGGATTTTGCTTCGCGAGTTTCAGAAAACCGTTACGAACCTTCACGTGAAATTTTAAAGATTCGCGTTCAACCCGGTCATGCCGACCGCCCCGCTTGAGACCTTGGCGCGGATCAATATCCAGAATAAACGTTAAATCCGGCTGAAGTTTTCCGCGCACAAAAATGTTGCTGAATCCCCGAATCATGGCGAGCGGAAATCCGCGTCCAAAACCCTGATAAGCGAGGGTTGAATCTTCAAATCGGTCGCAGATGACAACCATTCCCTTCTTTAGGGCCGGCAGAATTTTCTCCCGCACAATCTGGGCCCGGGCCGCAAGATAAAGCAGAAGCTCGGTCTCGCCCACCATTTCTTTAAAATCTTTATTTAAAATGATCTTGCGGATCGCTTCACTCACACGCGTTCCACCCGGTTCACGCAACACGAGCACGGGCACGGCGCGCCGTGCCCCTACACGCCTTCGCAGATAAGCCGCCGCACGCCTGATCTGCGTACTCTTCCCGCTCCCCTCCGCGCCTTCGAATGTAATGAATAGGACTTTCTTCATGATGCTGCCGCCAGACGTTCCGGATTTTCGGGATCGAGGTGCCATTGTTTGGGGTTATCGAGAACGTATTCACGCGTGTTGCGCAATTCATTTTCATTGCGAATAATTCGATCGTAATAACCCCGTTGCCAGATATGATCCGCGAATGACGTCCGATTTCGCGCCGTGAAATGAGTCATGATTTCGTTGGTCGTTATCGATTTATAGGCCCCCATTATTTGACCCAATGTAGGGGCGGGCCTTGTGCCCGCCCGTGTTGATTTTCGAATACGGGATACGCGATGATCCATTTCGACCGAATCCAGGGCGCCCGCAAGGGGCGCCCCTACATCTGACATTATTGCGATAATTCCATGAAAATGATTCGGCATGACAACGAATTGGCCCAACGTTACATTGGTATAACGATCGGGTAATTTCAACCATGTGTCGCGCACAATTCCCCCGTAATTATTTAAACGCATTTCGGCGTTTTTAATTTCCCCAAATAAACATTCACGATCCTTGACGCATATCGTCACAAAATAATATCCGGACGATGAATAATCATATGTTTTTAACCGAATTGATTTCCGTGTTTTCATTTGTCCCACACCCCGCGTTTTTTTCTTACCGTCGACGGCTCCCCCGGCTTGCCGTCTTTCACCGACCAACCAAGATTTTCGATGTCCTTGCGAAGCGCATCTGATTTTGAGAACTCTTTAGCTTTTCGCACCTCAACATATTTTGTCAGAATCGACACAACCTCGGAAGGAATTTTCTTTTCTTCTGAAATTCTAAACCCATACAAGTTGTCTATCTGTCCAAAAAACCCCAGCGCAGCAGCCATATTATTTTTTCCTATTATGAAATGTGCTAGCGCGGCATTGATTTCGTTAATAGCAAGCGAAAGAATGGATAAAGCCCCGGATATATTTAAATCATTTTCCAAAAAGCTCTCCATATCGACTAGAGACTGTTTGAGTTTATCTTGCAACGGATATGTATCTGCATCGGTTTGTTTTGCGAACCACCTAGCTCCAGCATCTATTTGCTGTGAAAAACTTAAGCATTGAAAGTAACAGTCTTTTAATTTTTCAACGATTTGCTTGACCTCGTCGAGACTGTCCAACGTAAAATTCATCGGCTGGCGGTAGTGAACGGATAAAAGCGCATATCGAATCGCCATAGGGTCATAGCCTTTTGCTAAAAGATCGCGCAGGGTGTAAAAATTTCCTTTGGATTTAGACATTTTTTCGCCGTTCACAAGCAGGTGTCTGGAGTGAAGCCAGTATTTCACAAAAGGCTTTCCGGTGGCGGCCTCCGACTGGGCGATCTCGTTTTCGTGGTGCGGAAAGATAAGGTCTTCCCCGCCTGCGTGAATATCAAAGGTTTCACCGAGTTCTTTCATACTCATCACAGAGCACTCGATATGCCAGCCCGGGCGCCCCTTGCCCCACGGCGAATCCCAGGAGGGCTCCCCTTCTTTTGATTTCTTCCAGAGCACAAAGTCCGCGCCTTCTTCTTTATCGTATTCATCCACATCCACACGCGCCCCGGTGATATTTTTATCGAGTTTCTTTTTGGAAAGCTTTCCGTAGTTCGGGAATTTTGAAACACGGTAGTAAACCGAACCGCCGCTTTCATATGCGTAACCTTTTTGGATCAATGTCTTGATTAAGTTCTTTATGTCTTCGATGTGTTCGGTTGCGCGGGGCTGAACGAGGGGCGGTAAAATATTCAATTTTTGGCAGTCTTCCTTAAAGGCCTGAATATAGGGCGCGGTGTATTCATTTAAACGTTGCAGGGGCGAGGCGTGCCTCGCCCCTGCATCCGTATTTGCGCCGGCAATGGTCTTGTCATCCACATCCGTAATATTCATCACGTGTTTAACGCGATATTTCTTAAATTCGAGGAAGCGGCGCAGGAGGTCTTCAAAGACAAAGGTGCGGAAATTGCCGATGTGGGCGTCGTCATAGACGGTGGGCCCGCAGGTATACATCTTGACTTCTTTGCCCGCAGGATCAAGCGGCTTAAATTCTTCGAGTTTGCCCGTAAGTGTATTAAAAAATTGGATCATGGGATCAGGATTTTAGGGCACGTTCAAGGCGGCGTTGGACGCCCTCGGTGCCAAAAATGGGAAAAATGCGCTTAAGTTCGGGCCCATGTTCTTTCCCTGTGAGCGCGATACGGATCGGCATGAACAAATTTTTACCTTTGGCTTTTACTTTGGGCTTAACCGCATTGATAAAATGATCATAAAATGCCGGGTCATTCCCTTTTAAAGACGGGAGCGCAGCAAGACCCGCCGAGAGCACTTCCCGGCCTTCGGCGCTCCGAATTATTTCGGCATTCTCAAAAGAAAAATCCTCTGCCAGGATGTCGAGCTTTTCGGGAAGCTGGTTAAAGCGTTCGATATTGTCTTTAAAAACCGGGAGGATTTTATGAGTCGCCGTCTCGTTATATTTCAGCTGTTTCTGTTCCTTTAAATAAGCCATCGCCTGGCGAGAGAAGGCTTCATCGGAAAGCAACCGAAGGTGCTGCCCGTTTACCCAATCGAGCTTTGCGGGATCAAAGGCTGAGGCTGATTTATTGACGCCCGTAAGGTCAAAAAGCTTTTGCAGTTCTTCCCAGCTGAATATTTCGCGGTTGTCTTTACTGGACCAGCCAAGAAGCGCGATGTAATTGGCAAGTCCGTGCGGCAGATAACCTTTTTTGCGGAATTCGCGCACAGAAACGGATTCAAGGCGTTTCGATAGCGGCTCCCCGCCCGGACCGTGAATCAAAGAAAGGTGACCGTACTTCGGGGGCTCAAACCCCATCGCCCGCAGAAGTAAAATATGCTTGGGGGTGTTCGAAAGATGATCTTCGCCGCGGATGACATGCGTCACCTTCATCAAGGCGTCATCCACACACACCGCCAGGTGAAAGGTCGGGATTCCGTCCGCGCGCTGAATGACAAAATCCCCCACCATTTCATCGAGATTAAATTTCACATGGCCGCGGATCAAGTCCTCCATCTCGAGGATGGGGTTTTCGATTTTGAAGCGCACGGTAGGCTTAATGCCCTTCGCTTTTCTTTTATTGATGTCTTCTTTTGTAAAAAAACGGCCACGGTTATCAAAACGGGGCGGCTGTCTTTCTAACCTCGCAAGGCGCTTCATTTCCTGCGTTTCTTCCTCGGTCACATAACAGGGATAGGCCTTGCCTTCCGTGAGAAGCTGATCAATATATTTCTGAAATGAAGCGAGGCGCTTGGACTGTTCATAAGGGTCGTAAGGACCCCCAACTTCGGGGCCCTCATCCCATCGAATACCCATCCAGAGCAAGTCTTCCTGCAGGGCCTCGCGATATTCCGGCTTCGACCTTTCCAAGTCCGTGTCTTCGATGCGGAGGATAAATTGACCGTCGTGGCGTTTGGCAAAAAGATAATTAAAAAGTGCCGTGCGGATATTGCCTAGATGGAGAAACCCCGTCGGCGAGGGGGCAAATCGAACTCGAACGCTCATGCGCCCTTCTCCAAAACTGCAAGGGCCTCACAGGTAATCGCGCGTCCCTCACCTTCCGGGCCCAAACCCTCCAGGGTCTTCGCCTTCACCGAGACCCACTCCTTGCGAAGCCCGAGCAACCCCGCCATCTTTTCTCGAATCCTTTGTTTCAAAGGTCCAAGCTTTGGTTTTTCGAGTGTAATCACGCTGTCCACCTGGCGGACCCTTAAATGATGCCCTTTCATTTCCGCCAGAACGATGCCGAGCATTTTCTCGCTTTTCATATTTTTAAATTTGGGATTCCGATCGGAAAACCATTCGCCGATGTCGCCAAGACCGGCAGCGCCCAAAAGGGCGTCGATCACGGCATGAAGCAGGGCATCTCCATCCGAGTGGCCGAGGGGGCCTTTATCAAACGGAATTCTGACACCGCCCAGCCAAAACTTTCTTCCCGGAACCAAACGATGCGTATCCCGTCCCCAACCCATGCGGAGTCTCGGCGCCTCTTCTTTTCTGAGATAGGCCTCGGCAAGTTCCCAATCTTTGAAGGTGGTAATCTTTGGATTCCATCCGCTGTGCGTGACCAATTTGATATCTGTCTTGAACGGTTCAAGAAGAGAGGATTCATCTGTCGCCTGAAGCGCCTCGGCATTTTCCCGATAAGCCTTGAGGAGTGCTTGGCGCCGGACAAGCTGAGGGGTCTCGGCCTCATAGAGGGCGCTTCGATTCACGGTGCGAAGAATGCGCTCTTTCGCATCCCCCTCTTTAAGGGTGGGAACCACTTTTTTGGCCAGGATCGCGCCCTCAGCCCCTCGCGCCTTACGAAAAAGATGCTGCAGGGCCTCGCGGGAGACAAAAGGCCGGGCGCCGTCGTGCACCATCACCCAGGAATTTTTGGAGTTTGATTTCTTAAGAGCGTTCCAGACAGATTCGGCGCGGGTTTTCCCGCCGGGAACCAGCTTGATCTTTTTGAGACCGTGTTGATCAAGAAGGAGAGCAATTTGGGATTCCTCGGCAGGCGGCACGGCCACGATCGTCTCCCCGATTTCAGGCAAATTCTGGAAGGCTGAAAGGGTTCGGACTAAAAGCGGCTTTCCGTTGAGCGGCCAAAAAAGCTTGGAGGGACCGGCCCCGCCTTTGCGAGGCATACTTTTCTCGAACCGGCTTCCTGATCCGCCGGCCGCAACAATAAGGCTTGCCCGCATGAGCGACTCACGGCGCCAAGACACATTACCTCCCGCCCCCAATGTTCGGGTTGGGATTGGGAGTAAACGGCTGCTCGTCTTGACTGGGGTTGGGTATCGGGCTGGGATTCGGATGAGGGTTGAAATGTTCCCGGCCTCGATCTTGCCGATTGCGATCCCGATCGGGACGGTCCTGCCGCCGGCCGCGGTCCCCTCGATCGCCACGATTTGATTCCTCAGATAATTTTGCAAAGATCATGCGGCCCGCCTGTGTCTGCAGCACGCTTGTGATCGTGACATAATGCGTTTGCCCGATTCGCCGGCGCGCGTTATCGACCACCACCATGGTGCCGTCATCGAGATAGGCCACCCCCTGGTCATGTTCTTTACCCTCCTTGAGAATCTTCACCTGCATGAGCTCGCCCGGCATCACAATGGGCTTCAGGGCGTTGGCAAGTTCGTTAATATTGAGCACTTTCACGCCTTGAATCTCGGCCACCTTGTTCAAGTTAAAATCATTGGTGAAGACCTTCGCATTCAGGACCTGCCCCATTTTAACAAGCTTGGCATCCACCCCTGAAAGTTCTGGAAAGTCCATTTCGTTGATTTTGACCTGAATATTGGGGTTGGTCTTGATTTTATTTAAAACATCCAAACCGCGGCGGCCGCGATTTCGCTTCAGGGGATCTGAAGAGTCCGCAATGAGTTGGAGTTCTTTTAGAACAAAGCGCGGTAAGATAAGTTTTCCGGAGAGAAAGTGAGTCTTGACGATGTCTGTAATGCGTCCGTCAATAATGACGCTCGTATCCAGCAAAATCAGCTCCTCACCCGGCCCCTTGGTATCCAGCGTCACAAAGGGAATCATCAGGCTGAACTCATCCTGGCCCCGCAGGACTGTGATGGCGCCGAGATAGCTGAAGATAATCGCCGAGGCCACTCCGAGTTGACGCACGACTTCATCAACAAAATGGGCGTAGCCGATCACGGCCATAAAAAGCCGATGCACCAAAAGACCGAGGGCAACCCCGACTAAAACGGCGAGGATGTTTCGAACTGTAAATTGCCTGAAGAAAACGTCAAGCGAGATGACCAGCACACCGGCCAGAAGGCCGACGCCTGCTCGTATCCACTCCATGTGAGGAAGATTGGCGGCCTGCAGCCAGGGGATATCCAGAATGTAACCCAAAAATGCAGTTCCCAGAACAAAAAGAATACGAATGAATAGAATCATAGTATTGGCTCCTTCGCTGTCTTGAATGAAAATGAAATGGAAGAGAATGAATGATCATTTCTTAAAAGAAAATAAGTTTCTTTCCTTTTTCGTTGTCACGCTTTAAAAGCCTCCAGGGATGTGCCTTGATCTCCGCGATCAAATCCCGCATATCCTGATGCAGCGAATCCTCGGTTAAAAGCTTCCCGATCGTCCCTTGGCCCTTTTCGGTTCTCTCGAGAATTTCCTCAAAAGAACCGGTAAGATCCGCCACATTTTCGGCGATCTCCTGTCCCCGCTCAATCATATCCTCCATGGCGACAGGACTGACTCCCTCAATCACCTTACTTCCCGTGACTAGCGGCTCGCTTCCTGGCATCGGGACAATTTCAATATGGGGTTCGCTCAGGATATGCGTCCCTTGAATCTTAAACTCATAATTTTCGCGTATCTCAACCCCCTTTTCAATGAAAAGTTTCACCTTGACCCGCACCCTCTGAACGGCTTCGTCGTAAGTGAGCCCCACCTTACTCACCTCCCCAACACGAACCCCGGCCATCCGAATCGGGGCCCCCTTATCTAAAATACTCACGTAGTCATACATCACACTCAGGGCATAGCCGGGGCGGAACACATAAACCCCGCTGATAAAAAACACCACGAGGGACAGTAAAATAAAACCCAGGATCACGAACAGTCCGACCAGGGCTTCGTTTCGTGCTTTTTTCGTCGTCATATTCTTTCCACCTATAATTGTTCGGTGATCGGCCCGCGGGCCGATCCCGTGATGAATTGCCGAATAATAGGGTCCGAGGTATTCTGAATATCCTGCGGGGTCCCCGAACCGATAATTTTTCCCCCGTAAAGCATGGCAATGCGATTTCCCACTTTGTAGGCGCTCGTCATATCATGGGTCACCACAATAGACGTCACCTTTAAATGCTCCTGCATCCGCAGGATAAGATCATTGATGACGTCGGCATTGATGGGGTCCAATCCCGTTGTCGGCTCATCATAAAGAATAATTTTGGGCTCATTGCAAATAGCACGCGCAAGACCCACCCTTTTTTTCATCCCTCCCGAAAGTTCAGAGGGCATTAAATCCTCAATTCCGGGAAGACCCACAAGCCTTAATTTTTCCGTCACTTTTTCCATCACAACCGATCGAGATAACCGAGTATGTTCGCACAAAGAAAAACCCACATTCTGCTCCACGGTAAGCGAATCAAACAGGGCCGACCCCTGAAAGAGCATCCCGAGCCTTAGGCGAAATTGTTCCTGTTCGCGTGAATTGAGCGACAAGATGTCCGTCCCATCGATTAAGATCCGCCCCTCGTCGGGCTCCATAATAGCCATAATATGCTTTAAGAGTATGCTTTTCCCGCAGCCGGAGCGGCCGATGATCACCAGGGTCTCCCCATCCTTAATCGTTAGATCGAGACCCTTCAAAACATCATTTCCACCGAAACTTTTATAAAGACCCTGAATCTCGATCACCCCGTTAGACCTCCCTATCCGAAGGTAAGCTATAATCATTTTGCCTATCTTTAATTCTATTCATTTTCCTGCCCTCAATTTCATAGGGTCTAACGGGGTCCTCTAAAAGAAATAAAAAATGGCCGTAAACAAAGCGTCCGAGGCAATGATCATGACTAGGGCCGATACGACGGCAATTGTGGTTGCGCGTCCGACCCCCTCGGCCCCGCCCTCGGCTTTAAAACCATAGTAACAGCCAACGATGGAAATGATGCCGCCGAAGAAAAAGGCCTTGATCAGCCCCGTAAAAACATCCTTCAGCATCAGGATATTCACGCTGCGGTGAATATATTGATAAGAACTGATCCCGAGTTTAAACACCGCAACCACATAACCTCCCAGCATCCCGATGCAATCCGCATAAATCGTCAGGAAAAAAAGCATAAAAAAAGCGGCCACGAAGCGTGGCACCACAAGGTAGCGCACCGGATCGACCGCGAGGGCGCGCAGGGCATCGATCTGCTCTGTCACCTTCATCGTGCCAAGTTCCGCAGCGATGGAGGCCCCGACGCGGCCTGCAACCACCATGGCAGTTAAAACAGGCCCGAGTTCGCGCGTCATGGAAAGCGCCACCAGATCCGAGGTAAACTGCTGTGCCGCAAAAAGGCGCAGCTGATAGGCCGATTGAAGCGATAAAACCATCCCCGTAAAAAGAGCGGTAAGAAAAACAAGCGGTAGAGAGGTAACGCCGATCCGATTCATTTGATCCAGCGTCGCATTCCACCTGAGCTTGGTCGAAAAAAGGGCCTGGATTGTATCCTTTAAAAGAAAAGAAAGTCCGCCGGCATCCTGCGAAAGATCCATAAACTGAGTCCCGAAATTGCGGAGCCAGCCGCGGATCGAAACGAGGCGTCTAAAGGAATCTATTTTTGAAGTCGCAGCAGCACTCATAAAATTCTCACCTAAAATTTAATCTTGGGACCCAAGGTCACGTAAGAATCTTCCTGGGGATTGTTGGTCTCTCCAGCGCCGGGAGGGGTCGAGCCCGGTTTCAAGGCCATCGACACCGGCAAATTTCCGATGGCTTTTTGAATTTCAAAATCACCCGTTGCCTCATTGCCGTCAATGGCCCATCCCTTCCAAATCACAAAATTATCCGCCGTTTGAATTCGTACCCCGTGAAACATATTGGAAAGAGAGAGATCGAGCGCTCCCACGATATAAAGCGTGGTGCGGCCCTTTAAGACCCGCGAATCCTCAAGCGGCAGGTGGGGCGGAAATCCCCGAAAGCGAAACATGGCCCGGTCAAAACTGAGCCGATTCAGGATTCCGGATTTGATGGCAAAGTTGCCCGTCACTTCCGGTTTTCTGAGGGGGCCCTCCAGTTTAAGTTTTCCTTCCAAAAGGCCTTCGAGCCGCCTCGGCAGCGGCTTGATCCCGATCTCACGGGCTCGCGTCAAATCAAAATCATGAACTTTAATTTGAAATTTCATTTCAGGGGTTTTCCCCTTGAATAAAATTCCCCCGTAGATCTCAAAGGCCCCGCCCCAGGAACCGATAAAGTTTTTAATTCCGTAGGAATCGACTTGAAAGCGGGCCTGGAAATCTTCAAAAGGAATATATTCCAAGATCAGATAATCGGTTGAAAGATCCGCCTGAAACCGCCAGCCCCGCTCGTCCTTAAAAGTGGATTCGGGCCGAAGCCGCACCCTGGCCCCGGTCACCACATCCAATCCCGCCATCTTAAAATGGTTCAGATCGAAACCCAAATCGAAATCCAAGTCCCGCAGATTAGTTTGAACTGAAAATCGTTGAATCCCCTCTTCCAGGTCGAACCGGGAATCCCCGGATTGCAAATCGAATTGCCCTTTGCCATGGTAATAATCATTGATCAGCAGCCGATCAAAGACTAAAGTTAAATCCTTGAATTTGATTTTCCCCTTAAAATTTTTCTCGGGCTCCCCGGCGATTTTCAATGTCCCGTGCACCTCTTCACGACTCAAGTCACAAGAAAGGGCAAGGCGCACGCCCATTTCCTTTTTCCCCGCGAGCCAGTCAAGATCAAAGGATGGCTTCGAGCCAAGATTTAAAAATTGCCCCCCGATACTCGTTTCCCACCCGTGAAGATGAGCGCGCAGGTCCTCGAAATAGAGATTGTCTCCTTCCCACCGAACATTTCCCTGAATCGACTCAAGGGGAAACGGGCTTTTCTCGCTTAAGGTAACCGACTTCAGACGGAGCTCGAGTCGGTGGGTCCCCCGCTCGGGATCAATTTCCCCCCGAACATGAATCTGCCCTGCCGCAAAACCGTCCAGCTCGGCTGAGAAATCAGCAAAAATTTTTCCCTCTTCAACCGACCGGAAGGAGCCTCGGATACCCTTCAGGCGTAACTCCGATTGCAAGGTTCGGAGATTGTACTTTAACTCGCCACCGTTCAGCTCGAGCTGAAACGGCATGAGCCCCTTCGCACCAGCGTCTCCCGACAATCGGGGGTGAAAGGCGCCAAACAGGGCGTAGGGAAAACCCGAATCCTGTAAACGGAGATCCGGATCCTGCAGAATGATGGTGGAAGGCGCCTTGAAATTCCGCGTGATAAGGTGAATAAGGTTGTAGCGAAAAACGATTTGCCTGACGCGGACATTGTAGGGCGCGGCGTCCTTTTCGTCCGCTCTGATTTCAAGCCCCTTTAAGGCGACGCGATTTAAAAAACCCACTTCAATGTTTTGTACGTGCACGCGGGCCTTCAAAAAATCGCCCACCTTAGCTTCCGCGAAGGATTTAAATTCAGAGGTCCCGACTTGATACTGCAGGAAGAGGTGAAGAGCACACGCCGCAAGAAGACCCACAAGGATGAAGCGCTTTACTATCCACCAGAAACTTATCTGCATGCCAGCTCCTGAGAGTCCTAAGATGCCTTTTCGAATTGGATCAACTCTCCGCGCAGAACTGCCTGGATCGCGTCATCCTCGTGAAATTTTCCTGAAAGGATTTCTTCGGCGAGCACGTTTTCGATGTAGCGCTGAATCGTCCGTTTAAGCGGACGGGCTCCAAAGACCGGATCATAGCCCTTATCGATCAAAAACTTGAGGACTTCCTCCGACAGGATCAGCTCGATCTTTTTATCTTTAAGCCGGTCCTTGATCTCGCGAAGTTCAAACTCAATGATCTGCTCAAGATCGCGGCGAACGAGCGGATGGAAGACAATGGAATCATCAACGCGGTTCAGGAATTCAGGTCGAAAAACCTTCTTGGTTTCGTCCAAAAGCTTACGCTTGAGGGAGTCGTAATGCATTTCTTCCATTTGCGGCTTGAATCCCATTTCGGTCTGCCGCTTGATTAAATCCGCGCCCACGTTCGAGGTCATGATCACGATCGTGTTGCGGAAATCCACCTTGCGGCCGAACGAATCCGTCAAACGGCCTTCTTCCATAAGCTGCAACAAAATATTGAACACATCCGGATGGGCCTTTTCGATTTCATCAAAAAGGACCACTGAATAGGGCCGCCGGCGGACTTTTTCCGTCAACTGCCCCCCTTCTTCATATCCCACATACCCCGGAGGCGCCCCAACGAGGCGTGAGACATTGAATTTCTCGCTGTACTCGGAACAATCCACCGTCACCATGGCATCCCCATCCCCGAACATGTACTCCGCCAGGGCGCGGGCCAGGAGCGTTTTACCAACGCCCGTAGGACCGAGAAAGATAAAAGCCCCGATCGGCCGCCGCGGATTTCTTAAACCCGAACGGGAGCGGCGCACCGCATGTGAAACGGCCGAAATGGCTTCATCCTGACCAATCACCCGCTTGTGAAGCTCCTCTTCCATACGCAGAAGCCGGGCGGTCTCTTTTTCTTCCAGCCGAGCCAAAGGCACGCCCGTCCATTTCGACACAATGGTGGCAATATCTTCTGCCGTCACTTGAATTTCAACTTCTGACTTTGATTCCTTCCAGCTTTTCTTGACCCGGGCGAGTTCTTCTTTGGAGCGGCGTTCATCATCCCGCAGCTTGGCCGCCTTTTCAAAGTCCTGGGCCTTGATCGCGCCCTCTTTTTCCCGCTTGAAAGATTCGATATCCCCTTCCAGCTTTTTCAGCTCCTTGGGAAGCGTGGTGACGGACAACCGGGCCCGCGAGGCCGCCTCGTCAATCAAGTCAATCGCCTTGTCCGGAAGAAATCGCCCGCTGATGTAACGGTCCGACAGTTTTGAGGCCGCCACGAGCGCTTCATCGAGGATCTTCACGCGGTGATGGGCCTCGTATCTATCGCGAAGGCCCTTCAGGATCTGAACCGTTTCATCCACGGAGGGCGGATCCACGACCACCGTTTGAAATCGGCGGGCCAGGGCGGCATCTTTTTCAATATACTTGCGATATTCGTCGAGTGTGGTCGCGCCAATGCATTGAATTTCACCGCGCGAAAGCGCAGGCTTTAAAATATTCGAGGCATCGATCGCCCCTTCAGCACCCCCGGCGCCCACAAGGGTATGCAGCTCATCAATAAAGATCATGACATTGTCCGAGCGGCGGATTTCATCCATAACAGCCTTGATGCGTTCTTCGAATTGACCGCGGTATTTTGTGCCGGCCACCATGAGCGCAAGATCCAGCACCACGATCCGCTTGTCTAAAAGGATTTCGGGCGCGTCACCCGTTACGATTCTCTGCGCAAGCCCCTCAACGATGGCGGTCTTTCCCACCCCGGCCTCTCCCAAAAGCACGGGGTTATTCTTGGTGCGGCGGGCGAGAATTTGTACGACGCGTTCAATTTCATCCTGGCGATTCACCACGGGATCCAGCTTTCCCTCGCGGGCAAGCTGAGAAAGATCACGGCCGAAGGCATCCAAGGCCGGGGTCTTGGTCTTTCCGCGCGCGGTCCCGACCGCGGACCCTCCCCCGCCTCCCTGCCCCTGTTGTCCACCCCCGACGCCGCCTCCGCTGCCTCCCGGCGTCGAAGAACCTAAAAGTTTAATCACTTCCGCCCGAACCTTGTTGAGATCAAGCCCCACATTCATCAGCACGTGACTGGCCACGCCCTCCCCTTCTTTAATGAGTCCAAGCAGAAGATGTTCTGTGCCGATGTAATTGTGGCCGAGCCGGCGGGCCTCATCCATGGCGAGCTCAATCACTTTCTTGGCCTTGGGGGTAAAAGGAATGTCGCCTGAGACGATGGTGCTCGGGCCGAATTGCACGAGTTTTTCGACTTCAAGGCGGATGGTATCGAGCGAGAGACCAAGATTCTGCAGCACGGCCGCGGCCACGCTTTCCCCCTCTTTAATTAAACCCAGGAGGATGTGCTCGGTTCCGATGTAGTCATGATTGAAGCGCTTGGCTTCCTCTTTGGCAAGAATGATAACCTTACGAGCCCTTTCCGTAAAACGATCAAACATCAAAAACCTCCACGTTAAAAAAGCTACAGGGTGACGCCCGCGAGTTTTTCGCGGATCAAATCCGCACGATGAATATCGCGGTCGGAAGAATTCAGCGTTCGGCCCGCCATTTTTTGAATGTGCGCGGGCTGAATCCATAAAAACAAACAGTTAATGTCTTGCAGAGTCAGTTTCGTATCGATTAAACCCATGTGGATCCCAAGCTCGAGGAGCGATAGAAGCTGCGTGGCCTCGGCCGATGAAATCACACGCGCAGATCGCAGCACCCCCAGAGAGCGCCAGATTTGATCTTCGAATTTAGATTTGCGCTTCTCCCGCAAAAACTGACGCGCTTCTTTTTCATGCTCAATCACCTGACGGATCACGGTCATCAAATTATCGATAATCTCTTCTTCCCGCTGACCGAGGGTCATCTGATTTGAGATCTGAAAAAAGTTGCCCATGGCCTGCGTCCCTTCTCCATAAAGGCCGCGGGCCGCGAGATTGAGCTTGGAGAGCGCCTGCAGCACCTTCTGCACCTGCTTCGTAAGCACAAGGCTTGGAAGGTGCAGCATACAGGAAGCTCGAAGTCCGGTTCCAATGTTCGTGGGGCACGCCGTGTAATAACCCAGTTCCGGGCTAAAGGAGTATTCGATCGATTTTTCAATCTCATCGTCAATTTGATTCACGATTCTCCAGGCCTCAAGAAGGCTAAAGCCCGATTGAAAGGCCTGCAGCCGCAAGTGATCTTCTTCCAAGACCATGAGGCTCACGACTTCATTCGCAGTAATGGCCACCGCCTTCTCACCTTTTTCACCGGCATGCTCGCGGCTGATCAAGTGGCGCTCCAAGAGAAACTGGCGGTCAAGGTCGGTCAGTTTGTTGTAATGAAGATAATGAGCATTTTTAAGGTAATGGCTTTTGCGGATGGCCGCCTCCACCGAATCAATCACATCTTCCTGCTGTTCGACGCTCAGTTTTTCAACAAAGGGGAATCCCGAAAGATTGCGGGCAAGGCGCAAGCGGGAGCTCACCACGATATCGCTCTCCGGCCCCGTCGCGCGCAGCCATTCGACGGGCTGCTTGGCAAAGGCATCCAGCTCATTCATTTTTAGTTCGTTTCTCTTTCTTACTTTTTTCTTCAAGCTGACGAATTTCATCGCGAATCTTGGCGGCTTCCTCAAAGGCCTCCGATTGGACGGTTTTTCGTAATCGCTCCTGAAGCAGCCGCAAATCCTGCAGGGTCCTCGTCCGCGGACCTACCTTGGCAGGTTTTTTTCCCATGTGGTGGGTCGACCGCTGAACCCGCTTAATGAGGGGAAGGAGCATCTTAGAGAAGGCATCATAACAAAACGAACATCCCAACCTTCCGGTTTTACCGAATTCTTCATACGTTATCCCGCATTCGGGACACTTCACGGAGGAGCGCTTCTCCTCTCCCTTCAAAGAACCCTTCTCGCCCTCCATCAGCCCTGCGAGAAGGTCGTTTAAGTTAAAATGAGTCTTAAAATCAGTGCCCTTTTCCTGGGCACAGGTTTCGCACAGATGGACCTCAACCATTTGCTGATTCACGATTTCCGTCAAATGGATGGAGGCTTCCTGAGTCCCGCAAAGATTGCAAACCATAGTGCGACTATTATATCACATCAGGGCGGGTGACCTCAGGCCCAATTTAAAGCTTGTATCGGACCCCATCTTTTTTTGTAAGTGTATGGAAGGCATGAAGTAACGTCTGGGTAACAGCTCCGGGTTTTCCCGGCCCGATCACCCGGCCATCAATCTTGACCACAGGAATCACCTCAGCCGCCGTCCCCGTTAAAAATACCTCATCGGCATTAAAAAGATCATGGCGTGTAAGCACCTTCTCTCGAAAAACGATTTTCTTCTCCGCGGCAATCTCGATGATCGCCTGACGTGTAATCCCCTTTAAGGCCCCGAGGTAGGTAGGGGGCGTAAGGAGGAGGGGTGAGGCAGACCTTGTCCCTCCCTTGTCGGATTTCACCATAAAAACGTTGTCCCCCGTGCACTCGGCCACATACCCCTGATGATTCAGCATCAAGGCCTCCATGCACCCAGAATTTTTCGCCTCGATTTTCGCCAGAATGTTATTGAGGTAGTTAAGGCTTTTGATGGAGGGATTGATGGCCTCGGGCAGGTTCCGCACTGTCGGAACGGTAATAATCTCAAGACCCTTTTTATAGAGCGCCTCTGGATAAAGCACGATCTTGTCCGTGATCACAAAGATACTCGCTTTTTTACATTTGTCCGGATCAAGGCCCAAATCTCCCACGCCGCGCGTCACCACCACGCGAATATAGGCATCCAAAAGCCTGTTTCGACGAAGGGTATGAACGATCACGCGCTCCATCTCCTTTTCCGACATCGGAATCTCAAGCATGAGCGTGTGGGCAGACTCCCAAAGCCGGCGAAGGTGCTCTCTTAATTTAAAAACAAGCCCTCCGTAAGAACGGATCCCCTCAAAAACACCATCCCCGTAAAGAAGTCCGTGATCAAAGACAGATATCTTGGCTTTGCTTTTAGGAAACCATTTTCCATCCAAATAAACCTGAAGCTCCATGCGTTTTCTCCTTAAAAATTTTACTGCGCGTGTTCGACGGACACCCTGCCGCGATCCTCCGGAAGGAGAACGCCGTCGACCAAACGAAAAACCCTTTCGTAACGCCAGGCAAGGGCTTCATCGTGGGTCACCACAACAAAGGCCTGACTTTCTTCGCGATTTAAATCGGTTAAAAGCGAAAGAACTGACTCCGCGGTCTCTTGGTCCAAATTACCCGTCGGCTCATCGCATAAGACCACGGAAGGGTGATTGGCAAGCGCGCGGGCAATGGCGGCGCGCTGCTGCTCGCCGCCCGAAAGTTCCGAGGGGTAATGATCCTGGCGGCTCAGAAGTTTCACGCGCCGCAGCAATTCCTTCGCCCACTTTTCATCGCGCTTGCCGGCAATCATGGTCGGCAAAAGGACATTCTCAAGAAGCGTGAGCTCGGGCAGGAGATGATAAAACTGAAACACAAAGGCAAGCCGCCTGTTCCGGATGCGGGCAAGGGCTCGTTCGCTCATCGCCGTCATCTCTTCTCCCTCAAACATGATCTTGCCCGCAGTGGGCTGATCAAGACCTCCTAAGAGATGTAGAAAAGATGATTTCCCGGAACCTGAACGGCCGATGATGAAATTCATTTCACCCGCACGCACCGTAAAATGAATTCCCTTTAAGACCGCTAGCCTGCCCGCCGGCGAATCGTAATCTTTTCTGAGATCGTAGGTCTCGATCAAAGGCGCATTCGCTTTATTCATAGCGGAGCGCCTCCACGGGATTCAGGCAGGCGGCCCGATGCGCCGGGTAAAGGCCCGCTAACATGGAAGCCAGCATGGCAAATCCGATGGTAAGGATCACATCCTCGGGATGGATCTCGGCCGGGATGCGGTCAAAATAATAAATATCGCTTGGAAAGACCTCAAGGCCTGTGGTCTTTTTGATAAAGTCAGAAACAGGGTTGAGGTTGAGGGCCAGGAGAACTCCGATCATCGCTCCGCTCACCACCCCCAAAAGACCGATGCTGAATCCTTCCAGCACAAAAATCTTCCGGATGCTGGCGCGGGTGGCGCCAAGGGCCCTTAAGATACCGATATCCTTTGTCTTTTCCATGACCACCATAATCAGGGTCGAGACAATATTGAAAATGGCCACGAGGATGATCAAGGCCAGCAGAATGGTCATGACGGACTTTTCCACCTTCAAGGCCTGGAAGAAATTGTGATTCATGTCATACCAGGAGCGAATGTAGTAATCGGCCGAAAACTCGCTCCGAAATCTTAGTTTCCACTTTTCCGCATCGTCCACATGTTCAAATCGCAGGCTGAGGCCCGTCACGGAAGATCCTAAATGATACATAGCCTGCGCCTGCTTGACATCGATCAAGGCGAGCGCCGTATCAAAATCATTCATGCCAATACGAAAAATACCCCGGACGATGAAACTCCGCGCCTCCGCCCGCGCTAAGAGATTCGGCCTCTTTGGATCCTGAAAGGGAGAAATAAGAGAAGTCGTATCGCCCACCCTCACATGAAGGCGGCTGGCAAGTTCCTCTCCGATAAAAAGGCTGCCCATCCGCGTCTCGACGGTCTTCGTGAAGAATAAGAGCCAACGCTTTTTTTTCGTCGTGACGATATCCCTAAAATCAAGCTCCCCTTCAATCACGTGGCTCGCGTAAATGGATAAATCCTCGCGCGCTGAATCAAGCCCCTTGACGATCACGCCCGTGGCGTTTTCCTCGGAACGCAAAATGGCCTGTCCTTCCACGAAAGAGGCAATACTTCGAATGCCGGGAACGCCTAAGTTTTGAATGAACCCGATGTCGGCATGGGGGTTTTCCACGCCGCCACTTTTTTCGATGCGAAGGTGAGGCTGCACATTCACGATTTTGTTTTTAAGCTCGCGATCAAAACCGCTCATCACGGCCAGCACCACGATCAAGGCCATCACACCCACGGCCACGCCCCCGATTGAAATGATCGAGATCAGGGAAATAAATCCCGTCTTTCTTCGGTGCGTGAGATGCTTTTTGGCGATAAAAGTCTCAAATCCCATAAATTAAGCCTGCGGTTCCGGTTTTAACTGTGGAAATAAAATCACTTCCCGGATCGAATGATGATTGGTCAATAGCATCACGAGCCGGTCGATCCCGATTCCAAGTCCTCCCGCCGGGGGCATGCCGTATTCGAGCGCCTGAAGAAAATCTTCATCGAGCACTTTGTGCTCTCCCATCATTTCTTTTTGCGCCACAAGCCTCTCGCGCTGGAGGGCGGGGTCATTTAACTCCGAAAAAGCGTTTGCGATTTCCATTTTGGCGATAAAAAGTTCAAATCGATACGTCAGGCTCGGGTCGTCTTCCTTGGCCTTGGCCAGGGGTGTCATCACCGTCGGATAATCCACCACAAAGGTGGGCTGCCAGAGATCCTCTTCCACCTTGAGCCCAAAAATTTCATTTAAAATATCGACATCTTCCGTCTGAGGTGTAACTTCCAGATGAAGCTTCTTCGCCGCCTCCCGAAGATTGGCCTTTCGGAAATCAAGGCCGGTTTTCTCCTGAAGCGCTCCGTAAAAGGAGACGCGGCGCCAGGGGCGCTTAAAATTGAGCGTCTTCTCGCCGTACGGAATCTCCTCTTTGCCGTAAAGTTTGAACACGAGATCCGAAATCAAGTCTTCCGTGATCTGCATCATATCCGTGTAATCGGCGTAGGCCTGGTAAAGTTCAAGCATAGTAAACTCGGGATTATGCCTCACCGAGATGCCCTCGTTTCGGAAGCTGCGGTTGATCTCGTAAACTTTTTCAAAACCCCCGACCAAAAGACGCTTCAGATAAAGTTCGGGCGCTACACGAAGATAGAGATCAGTATGAAGGGTGTTGTGGTGCGTCATAAAAGGCTTGGCCCGTGCCCCGCCCGGGATGGGCTGCATCATCGGTGTTTCGACTTCCATAAACCCGCGGTCGTCCAGAAATTTCCGGATCTCCCGCACCATTTGACTGCGTTTCTTGAAGGTTTCGCGCACATCGTCGTTGACGATCAAATCCACATAGCGGTGGCGATAACGCGCCTCCACGTCTTTTAAACCGTGCCATTTTTCAGGAAGTGTCCGGACAATTTTTGCAAGGACGGTATATCGTTCGACTCGGATACTTTTTTCACCTGTCTTGGAAACGAAAAGTGTCCCCTCGATGCCGACAATGTCTCCGAGTGAAAGCGATTCAAAGGCCTGATAAGGCTCATCGCCCAAGAGATCTTTTTTGGCATACACTTGGATGCGCTCTGACTCATCCTTGAGGTCCCCAAACGTGCTTTTGCCCATGACGCGCCGGGCCATGAGCCGCCCGGCTGCCCGGACCGATCTCTCCGCGATAAAGTTCTCGAGAATGGAGCCAATCGACTCCACGGGCAAAAAGCGGCTTCCGTAGCTGGATGGGGATGTCATCTTTTTTCCTTACACCTTGAAATTTAAAGAGTTAGCGATAAATGACGAATTATATGACACCCCCCTCGGGGTGTCAACGATACCTCCTTACGAGGGGATTTTTAGTCAAGGGGTTGGGCGTTATGACATGGCACATCGGTGAGCTTTTAATTCAGAAGAAATTTATCACCTGGGACGATCTTAAGGCCGCACTCGCGGAACAGGAACAAACACGCGAACTCGTGGGTCAAATCTTGATTCGAAAGGGGCTCCTCACCCCCGGCATTCTTTACCGCGCACTCGCCGAGCAGTCCGGTATGCGCTTTGTCGAATTAAAACGGATCAGGGTGAATCCAGCGGCCGTTGAACTCATCCCCCGCAGCATTGCTGAAAAATATGAACTCATGCCGATTGAAACACGCCAGGATGTGCTCATTATCGGTATCGCGGACCCCTTAAACGTCTGGCCGGAAACGGAGTTGAAGTCGCTTACGAAATTGAAGGATATCCGAACCGTCCTTTGCCTTCCCACTGACATTCGCGAGGCCATTGAGGAATACTATGAGACAGGGTCCAGCCGGTCTTTTGAGATTCCTCTCTCGCCAAAGGCGGGATCAGAAGGACGATCCATTCAAGGTCTTCACCAATCCTAAATGAAGGTAAATCTGGCGGGTGGCTTGGGATTTATTGAGGGTGTAAAAATGAAGGCCGGGCGCTCCGTTTTTTAAAAGTTCATCGCACTGGCGCGTCGCATATTCAATTCCGTAAGCTTCGATCGACGCCTGATCCTCTCCGAATCGTTTAATCGCTTCCTCCATTTCGCGCGGAATGGCGGCGCCGCACATGGCAGCAAACTTCTGAATCTGAGGCCCGTGCGTCACGGGCATAATGCCGGGCACAATGGGAAGGCCGATCCCAATTTTTCTGGCTGCTTCCACGAAACGAAAATAGTCGGTGACCCCAAAAAAAAGCTGGGTGATCACGACATCCGCCCCCTGGTCTACTTTGTGTTTTAAGTGTTCCAGGTCCTTCTTTTTGTCGCGGCATTCGATATGAGTTTCGGGATAACCGGCCACCGCAAGCGAAAAACTTTTGGCAAACTCCGGGTGCTGGCGGATAAAGGCCACTAGCTCTGAGGCATAGCGAAAACCATTGGCGACGGGTTTGAATTCGGTTTCACCCTTGGGCGGATCGCCGCGCAGGGCCACGATATTTTCCACGCCGTTTTTTTTAATCTCGCTTAAAACGTTTTCGATTTCATCCCGAGTATGCCCGACGCACGTGAGGTGTGCCGCAGCCTCAAGGCCGATTTCCTTTTTGATGCGTGTGACAATGCGGATCGTATTGGCGCGGGTGGTCCCCATCGCCCCGTAGGTGCAGGTCACGAAAGAAGGGTTGAGCTTTTTAAGCTCGCGGAGGGTATCAAAAAGCTTCGCTTCCCCTTCGTCTGATTTTGGCGGAAAAAATTCAAAGGAAAAGGTGTGTTTCTGATTGGCGTAGTAATCTTTTATTTTCATGGAGTGAGAGATGATACCAAACTCGAGGAAAAAACGGCAGTGTTTTTAGCGCTTCGTGGCGTCAAGGCTGAGAACGGATTCATCGCCCACGACTTCCGCACTGTGGACGGTGCCGCGCGGTACGGCGAGCAGGTCCCCCGCTTCCAAAATAACAAAGCCTTCTTTTGTCGTCATGCGGAAACGGCCCGAGACCACGGCATCCATTTTATCGATTGGGTGCGTGTGATCCGGAAAAAAAGTTCTGGGCGGGTAAATATAACGCGAGACCGCGTAGCCCAGCTTTTCCAATTTCTTGCGAAGCGCCTTTTCCGAAAACGCCCCGTCTTTTTTTGCGTCCCAGTGTTCGACTCGGATCATCCTTTCATCCTGCCCCTTTGGGGACTGTTGTAGATGCTCACGGTTTCACTTTCAGGAAAGGAATTTCAAGCCCTGCGGCATCGCGGGAGCGCTCGAAGGCCGCAAAGTAATCGATCAATTCCCTTCTGAATTTTTCAAGGTCAAGGCCCAGGGCGTCGGGCGGATAATTTTCGAGATAAGCCATCGAGGTGCGGTACACCTTGAGCGCGCCTCGAAGGTTCCCGCGCACCGCATGGTGAAGCGCCACCGCGGACTGAATCAGGCCTTTGTAAAGATCCCGGAGGCCATCGGGGGCCTTCAACCAAATGGCTTCCCACACTTCGTGGGCTTCAAAAAATTCTTTTTGATTGAAATGCAAAATCCCCTGCCTGAATTTCTCGGAGGAGTTTCCTGTCACTTGAGGTTCAATGGTACAGGGGACCGTTTTTGCTCGGTACCAGGTACCGTTTTACCAGTTAATTTTCTGTATTCTTTCCAAATAGCTTCAAGGGCTTCTGCGGCACCCAACGATATTTTGATGCCAACCGAATTTGAAATTTCAGTTTTATGGGGATTGATTTCGATGGTAGGTTTTCCAAGACGAGACGCCAACAGCATCGGTTGACTGATATACGGGAAAACGCTTGTTGTCCCCACGGAAAAATAAATATCAAACATCTGACTGAGTTCTCGTTCCATGAGATCCACTTTATCGACAGGAAGCAATTCCCCAAAGAAAACCACATCGGGCCTCGCAATGGAACGACATTGAGGACATTTGGGAGGGATGTCGAGAGCACTATAATCGGCAACCCTTGTTTTCCAGCCGCATCGCGTGCAGGAGATACGGTGCATATCTCCATGAATATCAATCACATTTTTCGAGCCTGCCGAATGATGAAAGCCGTCTATATTCTGAGTCAAAATCCAGACCCGTTCAAAATGCCGCTCCATCTCAGATAAAATCTCATGGGCCCGGTTGTGCCGTGCCGATCGACACCCTTGCTCGATCCGTGAAAGATATTTCCAGGTGATTTCAGGCTTGGTTCGAAGCATTTCGCCCGCAAGAGCCATCTCGATGGGGATCCCTTCTTCCGTGACTTCGTTTTCATAGAGTCCCCCCTCCCCCCGGTAGGTCGGCAGTCCCGAATCGGCAGAGATCCCAGCCCCGGTGATGAACAGAATGCTTTTGCAATCCCTCAGCAACTCAGCGATTTTTTGTATTTTTTGAGACTTTTTCATTTCGACGGTTATTCAATCAGTGCCGGTTCTTACGGTAACGTGAGCTGACCCAAAAGGGACCTATTTAATTGTTTTTTCCAAAACGCTCAAGCCAAGCGTTTTGGGTTAGGGTCCAATTTCCGCGACGTCGCGGATTTTTAAGGTCTCTCGGCGTCTGTTTTTCAATTACGACGCCAGCGTCGTAATTAGGCTTTCCCCTCACCCGGCGAAAGCGCTCCGATTCTACACCCAAAAGGATTGAAAGAGAGTGGGGGGGGATCGTTTACGCGGCTTTCCGGATCTCTTCGCTTTCGTAATCGGGAAACATGATAAGAGCGGGATGAACGGAGAAGGCCTCCGCCAGCTGTTTGGCACGGCGTTTTCCAATCTCAATTTTTTCGTTTTCCAGAAGGCTGAGATTCGTTTCGTTGATCCCGGAGCGTTTGGCCAGTTCTTTCTGGGTCCAGCCCTTTAAATCACGAAGCATACGGATCACTTCCCCGGTCGAAAGCGTTGCCTGCGACCGGGCTGGAAGAAAATCATCGGGCTTGTATTTACTCATAAACTTCCTCCTAATACTGGAGGGGCGTAATCGCAAGAACGTAAACCGTGACCACTTCCCTCGCGACGGAACAGATCACACGGTATTGCAAATTCAAACGTGAAGATCTTTGCCGCGCTCGTCTTCCTTTCAGACTTTCATCGTGAAATCCCGGAAACTCTTTTAGTTTCTCAGGGCCGTGCCGGAAAACAATCCCTTTCCAGAGTTCGTATTTTTTAACCACCTGAACCGGAAGCCTGCGGCAGATCCTGCTGAGATCCCGGTGCTCTTGAATACGCCACATGTTATTAAATACAATAACCTGTTAATTCTAATAATCAAGCTGAATTTTGAGAATCTGACGGTTAGGGGTTTAAGCGAAAGCGCCCCGATGTTACACCCAAAAGGACGGAGGAGAGAAGATCGGGCTCTGAAGCGAACCTTGGGAGGATTCAAGGGTTATGCTAGAATACCCGTTCTTTAACCTATGGCCACGACCTCCTTTTTAGACCTCCTGAAAAAGAAAGTGCTCATCTTTGACGGCGCGATGGGTACAAATATCCAGGTCCTCAACCTTACACCCAAGGATTTTGGCGGCAAGGACGGCTGTAACGAATACCTTGTCCTCACCAAGCCGGAAGCGATCCGCAAGATCCATGAAAACTTCCTTGAAGTCGGCTGCGACGCCATCGAGACCGACAGCTTCGGCTCGAACCGCATCGTGCTCGGCGAATACGACATTGCCCATCTTGCCAAAGAGCTGAACGAAAAAGCCGCGCACCTGGCCCGCGAAGCAGCGGATAAGTATTCCACCCCCGATCATCCCCGTTTTGTTGCAGGTTCGATCGGCCCCGGCACAAAACTCCCCTCACTCGGCCACGTAAGCTTTGACGAGCTCAAATCTGTTTTCAGAGAACAGGTCGAAGGTCTTGTCGCGGGGGGCGTGGATATCCTTTTGATTGAAACCTGCCAGGACCTGCTGCAGGCCAAAATCGCGGTGATTGCGGCCGATGAATTTTTTCAGGAGTCCGGCAAGCGTCTTCCCATCATGTGTCAGGTCACCTTTGAACGAACCGGCACGATGCTGCTCGGATCTGAAATGGGGGCCGTGATTGCCGCCCTTGAAATGCTTCCCATCGATGTGATCGGCATGAACTGCGCCACAGGGCCGGTCGAAATGGCCGATCACCTGCGCCACCTTTGTGACTATTCCACGAAACCGATCTCAGCACTTCCCAATGCGGGGCTTCCCGAAAATGTCGGCGGCGTTGCCCATTACCGGTTGACTCCTCAGGAGCTTGCCGATTTCCATGAACGCTTTGTGAAAGGGTTCGGCGTTTCGATCGTCGGAGGCTGTTGCGGCACCACGCCTGAACATTTAAAGGCCGTGGTGAACCGGCTTCGAGGCGTAAAACCAAAAGAGCGCGCGCCAAAACACGAAGCGGCGTGCTCGAGTCTTTATTCGGCTGTGACCTACGGCCAGGATCCGCCTCCGCTTTTAGTGGGCGAACAAACCAACGCTAACGGCAGCCGCAAGTTTAAGGGCCTGCTTGAACGGGAAGACTACGACGGCTTAGTCGGCATGGCCCGCGAGGCCACCAAAGAAGGCGCCCACGCCATCGATCTTTGTGTCGCTTATGTGGGGCGTGACGAAACGCGCGACATGATCGAAGCGATCACGCGCTTTAACCAGCAGGTCACACTTCCCATCGTGATCGACTCGACAGAGTGGCCGGTGATTGAAGAAGCCCTAAAACGCATCGGCGGAAAATCCATCATCAATTCGATCAATCTCGAAGACGGCGAAGAGCGGATGAAAAGAGTCTGTCCCCTCGCCAAAAAATACGGGGCCGCCCTTGTGGCACTCACCATCGACGAAAAGGGCATGGCCAAAACGCGGGACGAAAAGCTCGCCATCGCAAAACGCATTTATGACCTTGCGACTCAGAAATACGGCATCCGGGGCGAAGACCTCTTTTTTGACACACTCACGTTTACCATCGGAAGCGGTGACAAAGAATTCCGCAATGCGGGCGTCGAAACCATCGAAGCCATCCGGCTCATTAAAAAGAATCTGCCCCAGGTGCGCACCATTCTGGGAGTAAGTAACATCTCCTTTGGCCTTGACCCGGTGGCCCGCCACGTTTTGAACAGTGTCTTCCTCCACGAGGCCATCGCGGCCGGGCTTGATGCCGCAATCGTGCACGCCAAAAAGATCATGCCCATTTTTAAAATCCCGGCTGAGGAGATCGAGCTCTGTAAAAATTTGATTTACAACAAAAGTGAAAATGGCTCTGAACCTATTCATGTGTTTATGGCCTACTTTGATAAGAAGAAAGGGGCGGCCCCGAAAGAGGTTAGGAAAACCGCCTCCGCCACGGTCGAGGAATCGCTTAAAAACAAGATCATTGACGGTGATAAGGAAAATCTGGAAAGCGAACTCGACCGCGCCATGAAAAAATATAAACCGCTTGAGATTATCAACACCGTGCTCCTGGACGGCATGAAAGTGGTGGGCGACCTTTTCGGAGCCGGCAAGATGCAGCTCCCCTTTGTGCTTCAATCAGCCGAAGTCATGAAACGCGCAGTCGCCTATCTCGAACCTTTCATGGAAAAAGTCGAGGGCCAGGAAAAAGGGATCATTGTGCTTGCCACCGTAAAAGGCGACGTCCACGACATTGGTAAAAACTTAGTCGACATCATCCTCACGAATAACGGCTACAAGGTGATCAATCTCGGAATCAAGCAGCCGATCGATAACATCCTCAAGGCTGCGCATGAACACAAGGCCGATGCCATCGGGCTTTCGGGGCTGCTTGTAAAATCGACCCTCATCATGAAAGAAGACCTGGAGGAAATGAACCAGCGTGATATCACGATGCCTGTCATCTGTGGCGGCGCGGCACTCACCCGCAAATATGTCGAAGAAGACCTGGCCGGTCTTTACAAGGGCGAGGTCTATTACGGGCAGGATGCCTTTGCGGGACTTCGGATTATGAATGAACTTAAGAATCCGGAACGCGCCGAGCGCGTGACCAAAACCATCAAGGCGCGCGGGGCCAAAATGGAGGCCGCGATCGACCAAAGATCTGCGGTCGGAGTGGTGACGCGTTCCGCGGTCGAACCGGCTAAGTCGATTCCGAAAGCCCCCTTCTTGGGCTACCGGATCCTCACCAATATCCGCATGGAAGAGGTCTTTGGATGGATCAATAAAATTGCCCTCTACCGCGCTCAGTGGCAGTTTAAGCGAGGCGATTTGAAACATGACGAGTACGAAAAAATGACCCGCGAAACGATCGAACCGATTTTTAAGGAGCTGACAGCCAGGTGCCTGCGCGAAAAAATCCTGCAGCCGAAGATGATCTACGGATTTTACCCGTGTTATTCGGAAGGAAATGATCTCGTGGTGCTCGATGAAACCGTAAAAAAAGAAAAAGTGCGCTTTACCTTTCCCCGGCAGAAGAAGGAACCTTATCTCTGTCTTTCGGATTTTTTCCGCTCGAAAGATTCAGGAGAGCTCGACATCGCGGGATTCCAAGTCGTGACGGTCGGCGCCCACGCGAGTGAGGTCACGAAAAAACTCTTTGAATCGAATCAATACACGGATTACCTCTATTTGCACGGGCTCTCGGTTGAATCGGCCGAGGGACTTGCGGAATATGTCCACTGGATGATTCGACGCGACCTCGGGGTCGGCGTGGCAGATAGCAAAGATCGGAACGAAATTTTTAGACAAGGTTATCAGGGCTCGCGCTACAGCTTTGGCTACCCAGCCTGTCCCCACCTGGAAGATCAGGTGCAGTTATTCCAGCTTGTCCCCGCCGAGAAAATCGGTGTGAGCCTCACTGAGGAATTCCAGCTCGTTCCCGAGCAATCCACTTCCGCCATTGTCGTCCATCACCCCAAAGCCAAATACTTCAACATCTAGTTCGCTAAAACCACTCCCCCCGCTGGCCGGCAGGAACAAGTTTGTTTTCTTTGGCATGGGGGGCATTGCCTGTTTCACTGGAAAGCGTGCGCCTCAAACCGCTTTCAGGCTCAAAGAGAATGGAGTTGGGAACGTTGAAGGCTGCTTGGCGGACATCATTCAGAAGATCTTTCTTGAATTCAATCTTGCCTTGTTTCAATTGGGTGTCGAGATTAAGGTGATTTAAATATTCGCGCAGGACCTCGCGCCGATCCTGAAAGGGCGGGTGGGTATTCAAGATACCCACAAAACGAGGAATCTCGGAAATCTCCACCCGCGATAGCCGTTCGAGAAAATCATAAAGCCCACGCGGATCATAACCCGCCTTCATGAGGTAATCGATGGCGCGCTCATCCGACCCGATTTCCTGATCCACGCGGAACCGGTTGGCAATGATGGGGGTCACCCTCCCCACACCTTTCAACCCCCGGTTGGCTGCCGTCCCATAGCTTCCGACGGCTTCGCTCGCCAGCTCGGAGCCCTGCAGCAATTTATCGTAAAGGGTCTTCATTTTAGAGGCCTTGGGAATGTTGGCATAGTCATAATGCGAAATGTGACCGATTTCGTGAGCCACGATACCGGCAAGCTCCGCCTCCGAGCCAACAAATTCCAAGAGCCCACGAGTCATATAAATGTAGCCGCCCGGTCCGCCAAACAGCATGACCTCATCGCCTTCCAGAATCACCACTTTGTAAGGCAGGTGGGGGCGGGTCGAGACTTCCGACAGAGAGGCTGCCATGGCATTCAGATAATTTTCGAGCTTGGGACTGCGAAGAACGATATTTTCGAGGAGAATGGTTTCGTGATTTTTCTCGCCGTCCCTGATCTCGGCGAGATCCGATAAGGTGAGAGGCAGCTCCGGACTAAGAACACCCTTCCGGGACGGCCTGGCGCAGCCCGCCCAGAGTACCAGACTTACTAAAACGATCAACCAGCGGCCCATTGTCCGCCCCCTTTAAAACACTCATTTTCATCCTAATCAAAGCTTACCCGCCAAAGGGGTATTTTTCAACTGGACCCACCCCTTTTGTTGTAGGGGGCGGACCCGTGTGTCCGCCCGCCGATCGAACACGGGCCGACACGTGGGTCGGCCCCTACCTATGTGGGTTATATTTCTTGGTGGAGGGGGGTGCCTTGGAGGGCGTCGGCTAAGGTGTGCCAGATGAGTGTTGCGCATTTGACGCGCACGGGAAATTCGCGCACGCCTTCAAAAATCGACATCTTGCCTATGGCCTTGCGTGCGGCCTCGGCTACTTCTTTGTTGGTCAAAAAATGAATGAAGTGCTGTTTTAAGTTTTCTGCCTCCTTCGCGGATTTGCCTTTGACAAGCGTCGTAAGAATGGAAGCGCTTGATTTTGAAATAGCGCAGCCCGCCCCCTTAAATCCGATATCCTGAATCACCCCTTCGCGATCCACGGTAAGATAGAGGTGGTAATCATCGCCGCAAAGCGGGTTCAGGCCGTGGGAGTGATGCGTCGGCTTCTCGATTTCCTTGAAATTGCGCGGGCGGCTGTTGTGGTCAAGGATTACTTCCTGATAAAGGTGACTTAACCTTGGCTCGGGGATCACTTAAAAACCTCTTTCACTTTTTCAAGCGCTTGAACCAGTCGATCGATTTCCTCGCTTCTATTATAAAAGGAAAAAGAGGCGCGCGCCGTGGCCGGCACCCCAAAGCGCTGCATCGTGGTTTGAGCACAGTGGTGCCCGGTGCGAATGGCAATCCCCTCTTGATCGAGGATGGTTCCAATATCGTGGGGGTGAATGTTTTCCAGAACAAAAGAGACCACGGCCGCTTTTTTAGCTGCCGTCCCGATGATCTTAAGCCCCTTCACGGCCGAGAGTTTCTCCGTCGCCTCCTTAAGAAGGCTTTCTTCATAGGTTTCGATCTGCTCCGCGCCAAGATTTTTCACATAATCAAGCGCCGGCCCAAGCCCTACGATCTCGGCAATGGCGGGCGTCCCGGCTTCAAATTTAAGCGGCGGCTTGGCAAAGGTCGTCTTTTCAAAGCGTACCGTTTCAATCATCTCTCCGCCCGATTGATAGGGATCCATGGTCTCAAGGTGTGTCAGTTTTCCATAAAGGACGCCGATTCCGGTCGGCCCGTAAATTTTATGGCCTGAGAAGCAGTAAAAGTCACAATCGAGCGCTTCCACATCCACCCTTTGATGCGGGGCGCCCTGGGCGCCGTCGATCAAGACCACCGCCCCTGCCTTGTGCGCAAGCTGGATGACTTCTCGAATGGGATGAATCGTGCCGAGGGCGTTTGAGACATGGCCCACGGCCACGATCTTGGTGTGCTCGTTTAAAAGTTTTTTGTATTCGTCCATGATGAGCTCGCCCCGGTCGTTCACGGGGATGACTTTGAGGAGTGCCCCCTTTTCAAAACAAAGCTGCTGCCAGGGGACAAGGTTGGCGTGATGCTCAATGGCGGAAATAATGATCTCGTCTCCCTTTTTGATGAACTTCCTGCCGTAGCCCGCGGCCACAAGATTGACGGCCTCGGTGGCGCCCCGTGTAAAAATAATCTCCGCTGTTTTTTTGGCATTCAGAAACAGGCGAACTTTTTCGCGCACAAGGTCGCACTCCCAGGTAGAATTTTGGCTTAAGGTGTAAACGCCGCGGTGAACCGTGGCGTATTCCTCCCGGTAAAAACGGTTCATGCGCTCAATCACAGGGAGCGGCTTTTGGGTCGTGGCGGCGTTATCCAAATAGGCAAGAAGGTGCCCATTCATTCGATGCTCCAGCACCGGAAAGTCCTTACGGATTTTTTTTACATCAAGTGTCGGCATCGTCATCATTTCTATTTTCTAATCATCATTTTTTCAATTTGGCGGCGGTACATGGCTTCCAAGTGACGGCGAAGCGAGATGGGTTCCACCCCTTCTAAGATTTCCTCTCCAAAACCGTAGATCATGACAAAATGCGCCAGCTCTTCGCTTAAACCCCGGCTCTGGAGATAAAAAAGTTCCTCGCGTTCGAGGGGTCCGGTGGCCGAGCCGTGCGAACATTGCACATCATCGGCATCAATCTTAAGCTGCGGACGCGAGTAGGAGCGCGCCTCCTCGGATAAAAGGAGGTTGCGGTTGAGTTGTCTCGAATCCGACTGCACAGCGCCGGGTGAAATATGAACCAGGCTATTGAACTCGGCTTGCGCCGCGTCCGCCAGGATATTTTTGAAAAACTGCCGGCTTGTTCCGTTGGCGCTTTGGTGATTCATGGTAAGGTGATCAAAAAGCTGACCTCGCCCCGAAAGTGCCGAAACCCCCCTCCATTCACTGTAAGTTCCGGTGCCCTCGATAAAAATTTGAGCATCGTTTCGGACCGTAAGATCTCCCTGCACGCAGGAGGTCATTTGAAAGCAGCTCTTCTCCGCAAGATGCACTCGGGGACTCAGGAAATGAAGGGAGGATTTTGATTCGCGGTGAATAGCGACCCCGTAAAAGTGAGCCTCCTTGGCCAGGTGAATTTGAAGGACGCTATTCATCCAGTAACGCTCCGCGTTTAAGCTCACGTGATCAAAAAGAACCGTGGCCCGAGCTCCTACCCCCAAGCTGATGACCACGCGGGGGTAAAAAACAGGCGGAGCTGATTCGCTTCCCAGTCCCGCAAATAAAAGGTGGATCGGCACCGACACCTCGCAGCCATCCGCAATCGAAAGAAAAATACCATCCCTGAATTGAAAAGCATTGATGGCCGCAAAGGGATTTTCTTCTTCTTCGAGATCAAGGGAAAGAAACGGTTGTACGCGCTTTTCTTCGAATCGGATCACCGAGGCCAGATCTTTCAGGAAAACTCCTTCGGGAAGCGCCTCCGCAGATGAAAGCGCCTGGGAATAATGGCCATTCACGAGCACGGCGCGGCTCCCCTGGTCGGCCACGATGGAGAACTGATCGAGATTAAAACTCGTTTTGTCCGTCCTCTGAGCCGGCGACGGGTAAAAGGAGGCATTCAAAATAGGTTCAAGAGCAAGGTATTTCCAGGCCTCAGAGCGGCGCGTAGGAAAACCGATTTGGCAGAAGCGTTCATAGGCCTTCACCCGACGTGCTTGAAGCCAGTCGGCTTCATGCCGAAGGCCACGATAATCGACGAAGGAGTCTCGGTAGGCCGCAAGTTTTCGAACTTCTTCCGTGGCGGGCATAAAAAGTCCTCAAACCTTGGCCGTAGCCGTAGGCTGGTAACCTTTTTTCTCGACTTCAAGGGCAAGCGTTTTGTCGCCCGAACGCGCAATCCGGCCGTCTTGAAGAATGTGGACGTAACGAGGTTCGATATAATCGAGCAGACGCTGATAGTGGGTGACAAGGACGATGGCGTTATCCGGCCGCCTCAGGCGGCTCACGCCGCGCGCCACGATTCGAAGCGCATCGATATCGAGGCCCGAATCCGTTTCATCCAAGACGGCAAGCGTAGGATCAAGCACCGCCATTTGAAGGATTTCATTGCGCTTTTTTTCACCGCCTGAAAAGCCGTGATTCACGGCGCGATCAAGAAAGGTCTCCGGGATTTCCACGATTTTCATTTTCTCATGCAAGATAGCATCGAATTCGATCGGATCCGCCTCTTCAAGTTTTGCGGCTTTTCGTTTGGCGTTGTAGGCCATGCGAAGAAAGGCGGCGTTATTGACACCGGGGATCTCGACGGGATACTGAAAGGCCATAAAGATTCCGGCAAGGGCGCGCACATCCGGGGCGAGCTCGAGCAAATTTTTCCCCTGATAGAGAATTTCGCCCTGCGTCACTTTGATCAAGGGATCCCCCGCCACAACCTTGGCGAGTGTGCTCTTCCCCGAACCGTTCGGCCCCATAATGGCGTGGATCTCGCCTGCCTTCACTTCCAGGTTGAGGCCCTTTAAGATCTCTTTTCCCGCGACCTTCGCATGCAAATTCCGAATCAATAACATCGTTCATCCTTTCATTACGCAAAACCAACGGGGTCATCCCGCCAAAGGCGGGATGACCCCATCTGCCATTTGCAATTTGGGTCTGACCCAATTGGGTCAGACCCCAATTGGTTTTATCCGGTGGCGCCTTCGAGCTTAAGACCGAGAAGCTGCGTCGCCTCCACGGCAAACTCACCGGGAAGCTCGCGAAAAACATCTTTACAAAATCCGCTGATAATGGAACTCATGGCATCTTCGCCCGAAATCCCGCGCTGCAGAAAATAAAAAAGCTGATCTTCGCTGACTTTGGAAGTCGTGGCCTCGTGCTCAAGGCGGGCCGTTGCGTTCTGCACATCCACGTAGGGAAAGGTATTGGCCTGGCATTTCGGGCCGATCAAAAGCGAGTCGCACTGGGTGTAATTGCGCGCCTGCGCCGCATTTTTCTGCACCTGCACAAGCCCGCGGTAATTATTGACGGCGCGGCCGGCCGAGATCCCCTTCGAGATGATCGTGCTCCGGGTGTTTTTCCCGATATGGAGCATCTTCGAACCTGTGTCCGCCTGTTGATACCCGGTCGTAAGGGCCACGGAATAAAATTCGCCCACCGAGTTATCTCCGATCAAAATACAGCTCGGGTATTTCCAGGTAATGGCCGCACCGGTTTCCACCTGCGTCCAGGAGATCTTGGAATTTTTCCCCTGGCACTTGCCCCGCTTGGTCACAAAGTTATAAATGCCGCCTTTTCCCGTTTTGGGATCCCCCGCGTACCAATTTTGCACGGTAGAATATTTGATCTCGGCATGGTCGAAGGTAATGAGCTCCACTACGGCCGCATGAAGCTGGTTCGTGTCAAACTTAGGCGCCGTGCAGCCTTCGAGGTAGCTGACGTAGCTGCCTTCTTCTGCAATGATGAGTGTGCGCTCAAACTGACCGGAGTTTTCCGTGTTGATGCGAAAATAGGTCGATAACTCCATCGGGCAGCGCGTGTTCTTCGGAATGAAAACAAACGACCCATCGGTAAAGACCGCCGTGTTCAAGGCCGCAAAAAAATTGTCCGCAACCGGCACCACAGAGCACATGTATTTTTTAACCAGCTCGGGGTGTTCACGCACGGCCTCTGAAAATGAACAAAAAATAACCCCGGCTTCTTTCAGTTTTTCTTTAAACGTGGTCGCCACCGAAATGCTGTCAAAGATAGCGTCGACCGCAACCCCCGAAAGCCGCTTTTGTTCATTGAGGGGAATGCCGAGTTTCTCAAAGGTTCGGCGGAGCTCCGGATCGACTTCGTCGAGACTTTTTTTCTTACCCGTTGCCTGCTTGGGCTCCGAATAATAAATCACATCCTGGTAATTGATGGCGGGGTAACGCACATTGGCCCATTTGGGCTCCTTCATCTTCTGCCACTGCTTGAAGGCATTCAGGCGGAATTCGAGCATCCACGCCGGCTCTTTTTTGTGATGCGAAATGAGGCGGATCGTGTCTTCCGTAAGACCTTTCACCGTCACGCCGGCTTCAATGGGCGTCTTAAAGCCGTATTGATAATCCCGGTTGACCAGTTCTTCAATGGTGATGTTTTTTTCAGTCATTTTCAGCCTCGCTAACTAGACTTAATCAGTCCAGATTCATTTCAAAAAAAATTATTTGACCGCTACGGTTTGCGTAAGCGGCGGAAACTTCATCGAATTCTTCGCCAGCATCTCGAGCGTCACCGACCCGTAAAAATCATCCAAAAGTTCTTTCGTGCGGTTCCAAACCGGCATGACCCCGCATGCCGAGTAATGATTACACACAATATGACTCCGAATATCGGGCTCACAAAAGACGTCGAACGTGTGCCCTTCAAGCGCTTCCACAATTTCTCGAAGCGTAATTTCAGCCGCAGGCCGCGCCAGCATGTATCCGCCTTGGTTCCCATGCTGAGCTGAAACGATTTTTGCCCCGCGAAGCCGCTGCAGAATCTTCTCCGTAAAGGTCTGAGAATAGCGCTCCTTTTTGACGATCTCCCGGATCGTAACGGGATGGAGCTCTGCATGATTCGCCATATAAATAAGGCAAATCAGGCCGTATTCCGTCTTCGTTGTAAATCGCATGGGATCGTCCCCCTTTGTTATAAAGTATACCAAACCAGACCAATTAAGTCCAATTAGGACTTATTAATACCAGCAGGGAACCGTCTCGTGAATAAGAATTGGTATACTGTGTTT